>NZ_JAWIRS010000005.1:190677-209928 GCF_036320005.1 Stenotrophomonas sp. SMYL11 | reverse complement strand
GCCGCCGGCGAGCATGATGATGATGGCGATCACCCATGCAAAGATGGGTCGATCGATGAAAAAGCGTGCCATGGGGTTCTCCGCTTACTTCGCGTCGCCGGCCGGAGCGGCAGGCTGGGCGGCCGCTGTCGGCTTGGCCGGAGCAGCGCCCTTCTCGGTGGCCTTGACCGGCATGCCGGGGCCGATCTTCTGCAGGCCTTCGACGATGACCTTGTCACCGGCCTTCAGACCGTCCTCGACCAGCCACTTGTCGCCGACCGTGCGGCTGACCTTGACCGGGCGCACTTCGACCTTGTTGTCCTTGTCGACCACCATCGCGGAGGTGTCACCCTTCGGATCGCGGGCGATGCCGGCCATCGGCACCAGCACTGCATCGCTGCGCACACCGCCGCCGATCACCGCACGCACGTACGTGCCCGGCATCAGCAGGCCGTCCGGATTGTCCACCTTCACGCGCAGGCCGAAGCTGCCGGTGGCCGGGTCGACGCTGACTTCGGAGAACTCCAGCGTGCCCTTGTGCTCGAAGGTGCTGCCGTCTTCCATCAGGATGCTGACCGGGGTCTGCTGGTTGTCCTGCAGGCGGCCGGCGGCCAGTTCACGGCGCAGCTGCAGCAGCTCGGCCGAGGACTGGGTGAGGTCGACGTAGATCGGGTCCAGCTGCTGCACGGTGGCCAGCGCGGTTGCCTGACCGGCGCTGACCAGCGCGCCCTGGGTGACGCTGGACTTGCCGATGCGGCCACTGATCGGCGCGGTGATGCGGGCATAGCCCAGGGTGACGTTGGCCGCGTCCAGCGAGGCCTTGGCGGCACCAACATCAGCCTCGGCCTGCTTCTGCGCGGCCACCGCGTTTTCCAGGTCCTGCTGGCTGACCGCATCAACCTTGGCCAGCTCGGTGATGCGCTTGGCGCTCAGGCGGGCGGCGTTGGCGGTGGCCTCGGCACGAGCCAGCTGGGCACGGGCACTGTTGGCCTGGGCACGGTAGCTGGCGTCCTCGATCTGGTACAGCGGCTCGCCGGCCTTGACCACGCCGCCTTCGGTGAACAGGCGCTTGGCGACGATGCCATTGACCTGCGGGCGCACTTCGGCAACCAGGAAGGCATTGGTGCGGCCCGGCAGTTCGCGGGTCAGGCCCACGGTCTCGGACTTCAGCGTGACCATCTGCACTGCCATCGGTCCGGGATCGTGGCCCATCGCGGAAGGCTGGCAGGCAACCAGCAGGATGCTGCCGACGAGAATCAGCCAGCGGCGGGAACTGCACAACAGGGAATGGGACAAGCACATCGCTCCACGCGTCAGGTGCGGGGCCCCCGTCGCCTCCCGTGGCGATCGATGCAGCGTTCCGCCACGCGATGAGACGGCGAGACAGCTGCAATAGGTATGAGGAAAGTTGTATCTAGCCCTGAAAGCAAGCCAGGCCTTCAGCCGCAGGAAAGCTTTCCTGCTGGAACGTGATCGATAGGGGATGAGATCCCCTCGAAACGGACAATGCCGGCCAGTGGCCGGCATTGCCGTCGATCACCCAGGTAGAGCCGGCCGTTGGCCGGCTCTCCCTCAGCTGCGCTCGTGCCAGCCGCCGCCCAGTACCTTGTACAGGGTGATGCGGTTGGACTGCTGGGCCAGTTCGGCCTGCAGGCGGGTCTGCTGCGCGGTATAGGCGGTGCGCCGTGCATCGAGCAGGGTGACGAAGCTGTCCAGGCCGGCGTCGTAGCGAGCCTGCGACAGGCGATTGGCCTGTTCGGCGGCTTCCACCAGGCGCTGCTGCGCGCTCACCTGCTCGTCCAGGCTGACATTCAGCGCGAGTGCGTCCGCGGTTTCGCGGAAACCCACCTGGATCGACTTCTCGTACTGCGCCAGCGCGATATCGCGATCCGCATTGGCGATGGCCAGATTGGCGCGCAGCTTGCCGCCCTGGAAGATCGGCAGCGTGATCTTCGGCAGGAAGCTCCACACGCGGGTGCCACTGTCGAACAGGTTGGACAGTTCGCTCGAACCACTACCGATGCTGCCGGTCAGCGAGATGCTCGGGAAGAACGCCGCGCGTGCCGCACCGATGTTGGCGTTGGCCGCCAGCAGCTGGTGTTCGGCGGCCATGATGTCCGGGCGCTGCAGCAACACGTCGCTGGGCAGGCCGGCTGGCGGCGGTGCCAGTGCAAGCAGCTGCGGTTCGATGCTGTCCGGCAGCAGTGCCGGATCCAACGGGCCACCGGCCAGCAGCGCCAGCGCATTGCGGTCCTGGGCCAGCTGGCCACGCAGGCGTGCAGCATCCGTACGTGCGGTCTCGACCAGGGTACGGGTCTGGGTCAGCTCCAGCGCCGAACTGCCACCACGCTCGTGGCGGGCCTCGGCCAGGCGCAGCGAATCCTCGTAGGTCTTCAGCGTGGCATCGGCGATCTTCAGCCGCTGCGCATCAGCCCCGTAGGTCAGCCACGCCGTGGCGGTCTCGGCCACCAGGCTCAGCTGCGCGTTGCGGCGGTTGGCGGCCACGGCGAAGTACTGCTGCAGCGCAGCTTCACTGAGATTGCGCACGCGGCCGAACAGATCCAGCTCGAACTCGGCTACGCCGACACCGGCGGTGAACTGCTCGGTGACACCGGCGTCGGTACCACGGCGGTCCATCTGGCCGGTGACAGCCACGCCGGGCACACGGTCGGCGCGCTGTACGCGGTACTGGCCGCGCGCGCGTTCAACGTTGAGTACGGCCACGCGCAGGTCGCGGTTGTTCTGCAGCGACTGGTCGATCACCTGCTGCAGGCGCGCATCGGTGAAGAAGTCGCGCCAGCCGACGGCGGCGACATCGGCCACCTCGCCCTGCGCGGCCTCGGCCGGCCACTGCGCCGGGATGGCCGGAGCAACGGCGGTGTTCTTCGGCACCAGGGTGGAGCAGCCGGCGAGCGCGAGCGCGGCGGCAATGGAAAGAAACAGGGATGCACTTTTCATGGGAATGACTTCCATCGGTACTGCCGGATGGCAGGAGGTAGTGCCGGCCGCTGGCCAGCAACCTCGTTGGATTCACATCACGCGAGCAGTAGGGGCCGGCCAGCGGCCGGCACTACCGTTTCAGGTCACGTCGTGGACTTGCGCTTGAACACGCGCTGCACCACCACGAAGAACAGCGGCACGAAGAACACGCCGAGCACGGTGCCGACGATCATGCCGCCGAGCACGCCGGTGCCGATCGCCTGCTTGGCGCCGGAGCCGGCACCGGTGGAGATCGCCAGCGGTACCACGCCCATGCCGAAGGCCAGCGAGGTCATCACGATCGGGCGCAAGCGGTCGCGCACGGCGTGCATGATCGACTCGATCAGGCTGGCCCCCTTCTCCAGGTTTTCCTTGGCGAACTCGACGATCAGGATCGCGTTCTTGCTGGTCAGGCCCACCGTGGTCAGCATCGCCACCTGGAAGTAGATGTCGCGTTCCAGGCCCTTGAAGGTGTTGGCAAGCACCGCGCCGAGGATACCCAGCGGGGCCGCCAGCAGCACCGCGGTCGGCACGCTCCAGCTTTCATACATCGCGGCCAGGCACAGGAACACGATCATCAGCGACAGCGTGTACAACAGCGGCGTCTGCGAGCCGGCCTGGCGTTCCTGGTAGGACATCGCCGTCCACTCGATGCCGAAGCCCGCCGGCAGCTGCTTGGCCAGCTGTTCGATCTCGGCCATGGCATCACCGGAGGCGACACCCGGGGCCGGTTCGCCCTGGATTTCCATCGCCGACACACCGTTGTAGCGCTCAAGACGCGGCGAACCGTAGTCCCAGTGCTTGGTGGCGAACGCGCTGAACGGCACCATCTCGCCCTTGTCGTTCTTCACGGACCAGAGGTCGAAGTCCTCCGGCACCATGCGGAACGGCTGGTCGGCCTGCACGAACACACGCTTGACGCGGCCACGATCGACGAAGTCGTCGATGTACGAGCTGCCCCATGCGGCGGCCAAGGTACCGTTGATCTGGTCGATCGACAGCCCCAGCGAGGTCGCCTTGGCCGCATCGATGTCGATGCGGAACTGCGGCGTGTCTTCCTGGCCGTTCGGGCGCACGTTGGCCAGCTTCTTGCTGCCGGCGGCGAGGCCCAGCAGCTGGTTGCGCGCGGCCACCAGTGCCTCGTGGCCCTGGCCGCTGTTGTCCTTCAGGAAGAAGGTGTAGCCCGACGCGGTACCCAGTTCCGGAATGGCCGGCGGCGGGAAGGCGAAGATGAAGGCATCCTTGATCTGGCCCAGTGCTGCCATCGCGCGACCGGTGATCGGCATCACGCCATTGTCGGCGTCACGCTCGCTCCAGTCCTTCAGCTTGACGAATGCCATGCCGGCGTTCTGGCCCATGCCGGCGAAGCTGAAGCCCTGCACCGAGAACACCGAGTCCACCGCATCCTTCTCGTTCTGCAGGAAGTGGTTTTCCAGTGCCGCGATCGATTCCAGCGTACGTTCCTGGGTGGCACCGACCGGCGCCTGCACCAGCGCCATCAGCACACCCTGGTCTTCGTTGGGCAGGAACGAGCTGGGCAGGCGCACGAACAGCACGCCCATCAGCACGAACAATGCCGCCACGATGCCCATGAAGCGCCACGGACGGTGGATGATGCCGCGCACGCCGCGCTGGTAGCTTTCGCTGGTGCGATCGAAGCCGCGGTTGAAGCCGTTGAAGAACCGACCGGCCAGGCCGCGGTGGGCCACGTGGTGCTCACCCTTCTTCAGCGGCTTGAGCATGGTCGCGCACAGCGCCGGGGTCAGCACGATCGCGACCAGCACCGACAGTGCCATCGCCGAAACGATCGTGGCCGAGAACTGGCGATAGATCACGCCGGTGGAACCGCTCATGAAGGCCATCGGCACGAACACCGCCGACAGCACCAGGCCGATGCCTACCAGCGCGCCGGTGATCTGGCCCATCGACTTGCGGGTGGCCTCGAGCGGCGACAGTCCTTCCTCGGACATGATGCGCTCGACGTTCTCCACCACCACGATGGCATCATCCACCAGCAGGCCGATCGCCAGCACCATCGCGAACATGGTCAGCATGTTCACCGAGAAGCCCAGCATCGCCAGCACGCCGAAGGTACCCAGCAGCACCACCGGCACGGCGATGGTCGGGATCAGAGTGGCGCGGAAGTTCTGCAGGAACAGGTACATCACCACGAACACCAGCACGATCGCTTCGATCAGGGTCTGCACCACGCCCTTGATCGACACGCGCACGAACGGGGTCGTGTCGTACGGGATCTCGGCCTTCAGGCCGGCCGGGAAGAAGCTCTTCATGTCCTGCAGCGCGGCATCCACGCCGGCCGCGGTATCCAGCGCGTTGGCGCCGGTGGCCAGGGTGACCGCCAGGCCGCTGGCCGGCTGGCCGTTGTAGCGGGTGACGAAGTCGTAGGACTCTGCACCCAGTTCGACGCGGGCGACATCGCCCAGGCGCAGCTCGGCACCGTCCTGCGCACCGCGCACGATGATGTTGCGGAACTGTTCCGGGGTCTGCAGGCGCGACTGCGCATTGATGGTGGCGTTGAGCTGCTGGCCCTTGATCGACGGCGCACCGCCGAGCTGGCCGATGGCCACCTGGGCGTTCTGTGCCTTGACCGCTGCGGTCACTTCCGCGACCGACAGGCCATAGGTATGCAGCTTGTTCGGGTCCAGCCAGATACGCATGGCGTACTTGCCACCGAACACCTGGATGTTGCCCACGCCCGGCACGCGGCTCAGACGGTCGACGACATTGGAACCGACGTAGTCGGCGATGTCGTTGGCGTCCATGCTGCCGTTTTCGGACACGAACGCAATGACGTTCAGGAAGCCCGAGCTGGACTTGGCCACGTTGATGCCCTGCCGCTGCACTTCCTGCGGCAGCAGCGGCATGGCCAGCTGCAGCTTGTTCTGCACCTGCACCTGGGCGATGTCCGGGTTGGTGCCGCTCTCGAAGGTCAGGGTGATGGTGGCCTGGCCGTTGGACGAGCTGTTGGAGGAGAAATAGATCAGGCCATCAAGGCCCTTCATGTTCTGCTCGATGATCTGCGTCACCGAGTCCTCGACCACCTTGGCCGATGCACCCGGGTAGGTGGCGCTGATTTCCACCGCCGGCGGTGCGACGTTGGGGTACATCGAGACCGGCAGCTTGAACAGGGCCAGGCCGCCGGCGAGCATGATGATGATGGCGATCACCCATGCAAAGATGGGTCGATCGATGAAAAAGCGTGCCATGGGGTTCTCCGCTTACTTCGCGTCGCCGGCCGGAGCGGCAGGCTGGGCGGCCGCTGTCGGCTTGGCCGGAGCAGCGCCCTTCTCGGTGGCCTTGACCGGCATGCCGGGGCCGATCTTCTGCAGGCCTTCGACGATGACCTTGTCACCGGCCTTCAGACCGTCCTCGACCAGCCACTTGTCGCCGACCGTGCGGCTGACCTTGACCGGGCGCACTTCGACCTTGTTGTCCTTGTCGACCACCATCGCGGAGGTGTCACCCTTCGGATCGCGGGCGATGCCGGCCATCGGCACCAGCACTGCATCGCTGCGCACACCGCCGCCGATCACCGCACGCACGTACGTGCCCGGCATCAGCAGGCCGTCCGGATTGTCCACCTTCACGCGCAGGCCGAAGCTGCCGGTGGCCGGGTCGACGCTGACTTCGGAGAACTCCAGCGTGCCCTTGTGCTCGAAGGTGCTGCCGTCTTCCATCAGGATGCTGACCGGGGTCTGCTGGTTGTCCTGCAGGCGGCCGGCGGCCAGTTCACGGCGCAGCTGCAGCAGCTCGGCCGAGGACTGGGTGAGGTCGACGTAGATCGGGTCCAGCTGCTGCACGGTGGCCAGCGCGGTTGCCTGACCGGCGCTGACCAGCGCGCCCTGGGTGACGCTGGACTTGCCGATGCGGCCACTGATCGGCGCGGTGATGCGGGCATAGCCCAGGGTGACGTTGGCCGCGTCCAGCGAGGCCTTGGCGGCACCAACATCAGCCTCGGCCTGCTTCTGCGCGGCCACCGCGTTTTCCAGGTCCTGCTGGCTGACCGCATCAACCTTGGCCAGCTCGGTGATGCGCTTGGCGCTCAGGCGGGCGGCGTTGGCGGTGGCCTCGGCACGAGCCAGCTGGGCACGGGCACTGTTGGCCTGGGCACGGTAGCTGGCGTCCTCGATCTGGTACAGCGGCTCGCCGGCCTTGACCACGCCGCCTTCGGTGAACAGGCGCTTGGCGACGATGCCATTGACCTGCGGGCGCACTTCGGCAACCAGGAAGGCATTGGTTCGGCCCGGCAGTTCGCGGGTCAGGCCCACGGTCTCGGACTTCAGCGTGACCACAGTGACGTCACCCGGGCCCTGTTCGGGGGCCTGGGGTTGGCCGCCGCAGGCAGCCACGGTCGCGGCGATTGCCAGCGACAGTGCAAAGGGTCGGATTCGGCTCAGCAACATGACAGAAAGGCTCTTGGAGGAAGGAATCTCAGAAGACGCTGATACGACAGCTCTCCCCCGTGTTCCGGCGAAAGCCCTGCAGATCGCGCCCACCCGGGTGGAGTGGGAGCCGGACCGGCCTGCCACGCACACGACGGGAATGATGGGTGCGAAATATACATACATGCTTGTTTGTTTGTAAACCGGTACAATTCAGCCACGTTTCACCCGCACTCGTACCCACACCCATGGCCCGCAAGACCAAAGAGGACACCCAGGCAACCCGGGAAGGCATCCTTGACGCCGCCGAAGCCTGCTTCCATGAACACGGCGTGGCCCGTACCACGCTGGAGATGATCGGCGCCCGCGCCGGCTACACCCGTGGCGCGGTGTACTGGCACTTCAAGAACAAGAGCGAGGTGCTGGCCGCGATCGTCGAACGGGTGCACCTGCCCTTCATGCAGGAACTGGAGCGCACCTCCACCGACCAGCGCGACACCCCGGTGCACGACCTGCGCGCGGTGATGATCCACTCGTTCATCGAGCTGTCCGAGGACGAGCGCCTGCGCAAGACCATGGAGATCATGCTGCGCAGCGATGCGTCGGCCGACACCAAGGTGCTGACCGAAATGCAGCAGGCCGGTTTCCGCGATGCGCTGGACCGGATGGAGCGCGCCCTGCGCCGCGCCCGCGATCTGGGCCAGCTGCGCGAAGGCGCCGACCCGAAGATCGCCGCGCGCATGCTGCACGCCACCGTGCTGGGCGTGCTGCACGGCGCGATGGTCGAACCGGAGCTGATGGACCTCAAGCGCGACGGCATGCTCGCGCTGGACATGACCCTGGCCGCCTACGTGAAGGACGGCGTGTTCGTCCCCGGAACGGTGCCCGAGCCGTTGCCGGAAGCATGAGCGGCATTGCTGCCGCCACCGCGGCATTGCACGATCTCTACCTGCCCGCAGGGCTGCAGTTGACCGGACCGATCGTGGCGGAAGCGGAAAGCGCTGAGTACGGCGCCTGCCGCTTTGCCCTTGAGGGCCACAGCATCGTGTTCCGCGTCGCGAAGATCACCCCCACCAAGACCGGCCAGTTCGTAACCCTGTGGAAACGCCCCGCCCCCGGTGCTGATATCGCTCCGCTGGATTCAGCCGATGCTGTGCAGTGCGTGGTGATCGCGGTCTTCGACGGAACACAGCGCGGGCAGTTCATCTTCCACCGCACCCTGCTGATCGAGCGCGGCGTGATGTCGCGCGATGGCAAGGGCGGAAAGCGTGCTCTCCGTGTCTATCCGCCGTGGAGCACGCCGACCGCAAAGGACGCGATCCGGACCCGGCAGTGGCAGCTGCGTTGCTTCCTGCCCACCGATGCCGATATCTCCGCCTCCGCCGGTGATCGATTACGCTCACTACTGGGTTGAACCGGGCGGACCTTCCCCCTTCTCTGGACGCATCGTGATGATCCTGGACAACGTGGTGTGGGGCTTCATCGGCTGCGGCAGCGTCACCGAGAAGAAGAGCGGCCCCGCCCTGGCCAGCACACCCGGCTCACGGGTAGCAGCGGTCATGCGCCGCAATGCGGCGTTGGCTGAAGATTACGCGCGGCGCCATGCCATTCCACGCTGGTACGCGGACGCCGATGCGCTCATCGCCGATCCGGAAGTGAACGCGATCTACGTTGCGACGCCGCCCTCGACGCACATGCAATACGCATTGCAGGCGATTGCCGCGGGCAAGCCGGTCTACATCGAAAAGCCGATGGCCATGGATCACGCGGAATGCGAGCGCGTGCTGGAGGCCAGCGCACGCCGCGGCGTGCCGGTGTTCGTGGCCTATTACCGCCGCGCCCTGCCCCGCTTCGCGCAGGTGAAGCAGCTGCTGGACAGCGGCGCGATCGGCACGCCGCGCAGCGTGCGCGCGACCCTGCACCGGCCGCATTCGGCGAATGCCGCATCGCCGGACTTCTGGCGGACCAATCCGGCGATCGCCGGCGGCGGGCTGTTCGTCGATCTGGGCTCGCATACCCTGGACCTGCTCGACCATCTATTGGGGCCGCTGAGCGATGTGCGTGGCCTGGCCAGCTCGTTGACCGCCGCCTACGCCGCCGAGGACAGCGTCTCGATGTGCTTCCGCACCGGAATTGGCGCGCATGGCATCGCGCAGTGGAGCTTCTGTGCCTTTCGCCGCCAGGATGAAATCGAAATCACCGGCGACCGCGGGCAGCTGCGCTTTGCCACCTTCGAGGATGTTCCGGTGGTTCTGGAGACCGAGGCCGGCGTGCAGGCGTTCGACATCCCGAACCCGCCGTCGATCCAGCAGCCGTTGATCGCTACCGTAGTGGATGAGTTGGGTGGCAGGGGCCACTCGCCGTCGAACGGCGTCAGCGCCGCCCGCACCAGCGCGGTGATCGACCAGGTGCTGCAGGCCTACCGCGCCAGACATCCGCACTGACCAACAACAAAAAAGGCCGCCTTTCGGCGGCCTCATGCTTTGCAGCGTCGGGCGTTACAGGATGTAGCGGCTCAGGTCCGGATCCTGCACCAGCTCACCCAGATGCGCATCGACATAAGCACTGTCGATAGCCAGGGTCTCGCCGTCGCGGTCCGGCGCCTCGTAGCTGAGCGAATCCAGCAGCCGCTCCAGCACCGTATGAAGGCGGCGCGCACCGATGTTTTCCTGGCGTTCGTTCACCTGGAAAGCGATCTCGGCCAGACGATCAATGGCATCGGCAGTGAAGCTGACCTTGACGCCTTCGGTGGCCAGCAGCGCTTCGTACTGCTTGGTCAGCGCGGCCTTCGGCTCGGTCAGGATGCGCACGAAATCACCCTTGCTCAGCGCACCCAGCTCCACGCGGATCGGGAAGCGGCCCTGCAGCTCCGGAATCAGGTCGCTGGGCTTGGCCAGGTGGAACGCGCCCGAAGCAATGAACAGGATGTGGTCGGTCTTGATCGTGCCGTACTTGGTGGACACGTTGGAGCCTTCCACCAGCGGCAGCAGGTCGCGCTGCACGCCTTCGCGCGACACGTCGCCACCACCCACGTTGTCACCACGCTTGGCAACCTTGTCGATCTCGTCGATGAAGACGATGCCGTGCTGCTCGCAGGCTTCGATCGCAGCGGTGCGGATGTCCTCCTCGTTGACCAGCTTGCCGGCCTCTTCCTCGATCAGCAGCGGACGCGCGGCCTTGATGGTCAGCGTGCGCTTGTGCGCTTTGGCGCCGCCGCCAAGGTTGGCAAACATCGACTTCAGTTGCTGGCCCATTTCCTCCATGCCCGGCGGGGTCATGATGTCCATGCTGACGTTGGCAGCCAGGTCGAGCTCGATCTCGCGCTCGTCCAGCTCACCGTTGCGCAGCATCTTGCGGAACTTGATGCGGGTCTCGTTGTCCTGCGCCGACGGCTCGTTGCGGGCGACTTCCGGATCGAAACCGATGCCACCGCTGCGGCGCGGCAGCAGCGCATCGAGGATGCGATCTTCGGCGCGTTCTTCAGCCTGGGTACGCACGCGCACCTTGGCCTGTTCGCGGTACAGCTTGACCGCGGTATCGGCCAGGTCGCGGATGATCTGCTCAACGTCCTTGCCGACGTAGCCGACTTCGGTGAAGCGGGTGGCTTCGACCTTCACGAACGGTGCGTTGGCCAGCGTGGCCAGGCGGCGCGCGATCTCGGTCTTGCCAACGCCGGTCGGGCCGATCATCAGGATGTTCTTCGGCATCACTTCATTGCGCAGCTCGGGCACCAGCTGCATGCGGCGCCAGCGGTTGCGCAGGGCAATGGCCACGGCGCGCTTGGCGTCGTGCTGGCCCACGATATGCCTGTCCAGTTCCTGCACGATCTCGCGCGGGGTCATGGTGGCGGAGGAAACTTCGATCTTCGACATGGATGTGCTCACGGATTCATTGTCGGTAGTGCCGGCCACTGGCCGGCAACCAGGCACGCGTGCGGGGGATCAGAGGTTGCCGGCCAGCGGCCGGCACGACCCTCACAGCTCCTCGACCACCACGTTGCGGTTGGTGTAGATGCAGATGTCGCCGGCAATGCCGATCGCTTCGCTGGCAATGGTGCGCGCATCCAGTTCGGTGTGCGCCATCAGCGCGCGCGCGGCCGAGAGTGCGTAGGAACCACCGGATCCGATGGCGATGATGCCGTCCTCCGGCTCGATCACATCGCCGGTGCCGCTGATGATCAGCGAGGTTTCCTTGTCGGCCACTGCCAGCAGGGCTTCGAGCTTGCCGAGGCGGCGCTCGGTGCGCCAATCCTTGGCCAGTTCGACCGCAGCGCGCTGCAGTTGGCCGTGCTTTTCCAGCTTGGCCTCGAACAGTTCGAACAGAGTGAAGGCATCGGCGGCGGCACCGGCGAAGCCGGCCAGCACTTGGCCATCACGGCCAAGGCGGCGCACCTTGCGCGCATTGCCCTTCATCACGGTGTGGCCCAGCGTGACCTGGCCGTCGCCGGCAATGGCCACGTGCTCGCCGCGACGGACGCAGACGATGGTGGTGGCGTGGAAAACGTTGGGATTCTGACTGGGGTCCATGCGGCCTCCGATAGCTGTTCCCGGGACATGGGGACAGCGCCGGGTGCGATCAAGCCTGTGCGGATGGCTGCCGTTCAGCGCTTGGCTGCGCCCCATGGACAGAGGGCGCCGTTCCAACGAGCGCATCGCAATGCGCGCGGACCCCGCCGCCCGAACGTGGAACGCCTGCCGTTCAACGTTTTGCCTGTGACGGCCGGTCCGGATTGGGCTCGATGCCCCAAGCGAGGTACCAGTCTTCACCCTGCGTCTCGATCGGATGCTGGGTGCGACCGGAGCCATTGCCGCAGGCCAGTGCGTCAGCCGCGCAGTAGCGGTCGCAGCCCCAGCAGATGCGCTCGGGGTGTTTGGGATGCAGCGGAATGGGCTTCGCCATGGTGGCGGGTTCCTCGTGGCCTGCGGCCACGATGCGCCGGTAGCGCCCGCCCTGCCCTGATCCAGATCAAGGGCGTTCTATTCAGCCTTGTCGTCCTTGCTGCGGCGCTTCGCACGTGGATGCGCGGCGTCGTAGACCTTGGCCAGGTGCTGGAAATCAAGGTGGGTATAGATCTGGGTGGTTGCGATGTCGGCATGGCCAAGCAGTTCCTGCACACCGCGCAGGTCGCCGGACGATTCCAGGATATGGCTGGCAAAACTGTGCCGCAGCATGTGCGGGTGCACGTGCTTGAACAGGCCTTGGCGCTGCGCCAGTTGGCGGATGCGGATCTGCACCGCACGCTGGCTGATCGGCCCGTTGCGACCGGGAAACACCGGCGAGGCCGGGCCGCCGCCACTTTCCGTGCGCCACGCCTGCAGTGCTTCGCGCGCTGGCCTGCCAAACGGCACGCGACGCTGGCGGTTGCCCTTGCCCAGCACGTTGACCAGGCCGCTGTCGAAATCCAGGTCGCGCCAGGTCAGCGCGCAGACTTCGCTCAGGCGCAGGCCAGAGGAATAGAACAGTTCCAGCAGCGCGCGGTCACGGCGGCCGAGCTCACCTTCCGGTTCCAGCTCGACCAGCTGCACGGCTTCGTCGGCGTCAAGCACCTGCGGCAACCGGCGCGGCGCACGCGGCGCCTTCAGCGTCGCCGCCGGACTGGCCTCGATGCGCCCGTGCTTGAGCAGCCAGGCGTAGAAGCTGCGGCAGGCCGACAAGCGGCGCTGCAGGCTTTTGGCTGACAGGCCTCTGCGGTGCTCGTCGGCAACGAACTGGCGCAGCGCCTCGGCATCGAGTGCGTCCACCGCAACACCGCGCGGCTCGGCCCATACCGACAACGCGTCCAGGTCACGGCGGTAGGCATCGAGCGTATGCGCCGACATCCGCCGCTCTACCTGCAGATGCTGCAGGAAGGCCTGTACCGCACTCATCGTCGTGTCCTGCTCAGCCCGGGAAGCGCTTCAGGCCGGTGGCCAACGCATCGCCCATCATGCGCAGGAACAGCGTGCCCATGCCCGGGTAGAAGCGGTTCGGGTCGTGGCTGCCCACAGCAATCAGGCCCACGCCCGGCAACGGCAGCAGCGCGGTGGTCTGCACTTCTTCGCTGCGCACGCCGTACAGCACGGCATTCTTTTCCGGCTGCAGGCGCCCGCAGATCGGCTCGCCGTCCTTCAGGCAGTCGCGGAACGGGCCCAGCTGCGCATCATCGGCGGCGATCACCTGCAGCCAGTCGGCCTGTTCCAGCCCGGCCACCGGCGCATGCACCACCAACCGCACCAGGTCGCCGGCAAAGTCTTCCTGCAGCGAAGCGGCCATCGCGCGCAGGGTGTCGGCGGCGTTGTCCTGCTTCATCAATGCCAGGGTCAGCTGGTGCGTGCGCACCGCCAAGCGTTCGTTGACCTGGGCGGTGGCGCCCAGGTCAGCCAACCGTCGCGCCAGCTCGCGGTTCTTCTCGCGCAGCACTTCCAGCTGGTAGCTGGCCAGCGACGCGGTCGGGCCGTCGTCGCGCGGCACCACCAGGGTCAGGGCCAGGTCGGGGAACTGCTTGAGGAAGCCGGGATGTCGCCGCAACCAGGCAGCGACCTCATGGGCCCCGAGCTTGTCGGCGGTTTCGGTCATGCGATCCACTCCCCTTCGAAGACGAATGCGGTCGGGCCGGCCATCACCACCGGCTGGCCATCGCCCGGCCACTGGATGCGCAGGTCACCCCCGGGCAGGCTGATGCAGGCATCGCGCTGCAGGCGGCCACGCTGCATCAGGGTCACCGCAGCGGCGCAGGCGCCGCTGCCGCAGGCCAGGGTTTCGCCGACGCCACGTTCATTCACACGCAGACGTGCATGCGCCGGGCCCATCACCTGGGCAAAACCCACGTTCACCGAGCGCGGAAACGAGGCATGCTGCTGCAGCAGCGAACCGACGCGCTCGACCGGTGCTGCATCGATCAGGCCCACTTCGATCACCGCATGCGGATTGCCCATCGACACCGCGGCGAAGCGTATGCTCTCGCCCTGCAACGGCAGCAGGTACTCCTCGCGTGCATGGGCGAAGCCCACCAGCGGCACGTTGACCGGCTCGAACGCAGGCACGCCCATGGTCACCGCGAACTGGCCATCGCCCAGGGCCTTCACCTCATGACTGGCCAGCGGGCTGTCGATGACGAACTGATCACCCTGCGCACTGCCTTCACGCACCAGCCAGGCCGCGATGCAGCGCGCGCCGTTGCCGCACTGCTCGGAATTGGAACCGTCGGCATTCCAGATGCGGTACGACGCCACCGAGCCTTCCGCGCGCGGCGCTTCGATGGTCAGGATCTGATCGCAGCCGACGCCGGTGTGGCGGTCGGCCAGGCGCGCGGCCAGTTCAGGCGTGGGCGGTGCCGTGCCGTCACGCAGGTCGATCACTACGAAATCATTGCCCGCGCCGTGCATCTTGCTGAAGCGCAGGGCCTTGGAACCGGCCTTACTCATTCCCGCCGCCCACCTTCTTCGCAGGCGCAGGCGCCAGTTGCGTGGTCGGTGCAGCCGGGTCCACGGTCGTGGCCGGCGTGGCGCTGCCCTGGGTCTCCGCCGGGGGCGCCTCGGTAGCGGGCTCGGCAACCGGTTCGACGGTTTCTTCCACCGGCACCGGCTTCTGCGGCAGTACCAGCGGGCCCTTGTTGCCGCAGGCGGCGAGGAGCAGCAGCGAGGCCGCTGCCAGCGGAATCAGGATGGCGTTTCGATGGGGGATCTTCATGCCCCGAGTATAGCCATTGGCGGCTGAGCGGATGGTAGAGTCGACTGTTAGTCGACTATCGCGCGCAGCGCGGGTTTCGCGGCCGTTGGAAGAGCAGTCGACTAACAGTCGACTCTACCCCTTACCGCCCCCCCCACGGGCGCCGCTGGCGGGCCATGTTCAGCCCTCCGGCGGCGGCAGCGGCCGAGTCCACAGCCAGATCGCCACCACGGTCATGCTGCCGATCGAGAACCACTTCACCCAGGCAATCGGCACGCACCACAGCATGATGCCGGCGCACACTGCCATGGTGATCGTGGCCATCCACTTGCCGTAGCGGCTCACCGCCCCGTGTGCCTGCCAGTTGGCAATGGCCGGGCCGAAGCGCGGGTGCTGCAGCAGCCAGGTGTGCAGGCGCTCGGAACCACGCGAGGCAGCCCAGGCCGAGATCAGGATGAATACGGTGGTGGGAAGACCCGGCACGAAGATGCCGACGATACCGGTGCCCAGGCTGACGTAGGCCAGCAGCCACCACGCCCAGCGGAAACGCACCACGCGCGGTGGCATGGCAGCATCGCGGGGTGCGGAGGGGTCGGGCTGGCTCATGGCCGCAAGGATACCGGTTCGGGGTGCCAGGCAACGCCCGGCACCCCTGCACCATTACGGCTGGGCGATGCCCAGCTGCTGCAGCACGAACGCGTACGACTCGGACAGCTCGCGGTAGCGCTGGAAGCGCCCCGACTTGCCACCGTGGCCGGCTTCCATGTTGGTGCGGAACAGGATCGGGTAATGGCCGGTGTTGTCGTCACGCAGCTTGGCCACCCACTTGGCCGGCTCCCAGTACTGCACCTGCGAATCCCACAGGCCGGTGCCCACGAACAGCGCCGGGTACGCCTGCTGCTTCACGTTGTCGTAGGGCGAGTAGGACAGCATGTAGTCGTAGTACGGCTTCTGCTCCGGATTGCCCCACTCGTCGTACTCGTTGGTGGTCAGCGGAATGGTCGGGTCGAGCATGGTGGTGACCACGTCGACGAACGGCACCTGCGCCACCATTACCCGGTAATCCTGCGGCGCCTGGTTGGCCACCGCGCCCATCAGCAGGCCACCGGCACTGCCACCGGAGGCCGCCACGCGATCCTTCGCCGCCCAGCCCTGTGCGACCAGGCCACGGGTGACGTCGATGAAGTCGTTGAAGGTGTTCTGCTTGTGCAGCAGCTTGCCGTTCTCGTACCAGTCGCGGCCCATTTCCTGGCCGCCGCGGATGTGGGCGATGGCATACACCACGCCACGGTCGAGCAGGCTCACCGCGGTCTGGTTGAAGTACGGGTCCATCGACATGCCGTAGCTGCCGTAGGCGTACTGGAACAGCGCGCCCTTGCCATCCTTCTGGTAACCCTTGCGGTAGACCAGCGACACCGGCACCTTCACCCCGTCGCGCGCGGTGATCCAGACGCGGTCGGTTTCGTACTTCGAGGCGTCATAGCCGATGACCGGCTGCACCTTCAGCTGGCGGCGCTCGCCGGTAGCGGTGTTCAGTTCGAACACGGTGGTCGGAGTGGTCATCGAGGTGTAGACGTAGCGCAGCCACGGCGTATCAGCCTCGGTGTTGTCGCCCAGGCCCATCGAATACGCCGGCTCGTCGGCCTTCACGTAATCGCTGCGGCCGTCCTTGAACAGCAGGCGGATGCGCTCCAGGCCCTCGGAACGTTCGGCGATGGCGGTGTACGCATCGAACAGTTCGAAGCCTTCGATGAACACCGCGTCGTCATGCGCGATCCAGTCCTTCCACTGCGCGCGCGAGGTCGCATCGGTCGGTGCGGTGACCAGCTTGAAGTTCTTCGCACCCTCGTTGGTGCGGATCACCCAGCGGCCGTCGTAATGGTCGGCGTCGTACTCCACATCGCGCTGGCGCGGCGCCAGCACGGTGAACGTGGTCGGGTCGCTGGCCGGGGCGTAGCGCTCTTCGGAGGACACGGTGCTGTGCACGCCGATGGTGATGAAGCGGTCGTCGCGGGTACGGCCGATGCCCATGTAGAAGCTGTCGTCCTTCTCTTCGTAGACGACGGTGTCGGCGCTGGCCGGGGTGCCCAGCACGTGCTTCTTCACGCGTACGGTCAGCAGCGTTTCCGGATCGTTCTCGACATACAGCACGGTGCGGTTGTCGTCGGCCCAGACCAGGTCGCCGGAGCTGCCGGTGATCACATCGGGCAGCACCTTGCCGGTGGCCAGGTCCTTGAAGCGGATGGTGTACTGGCGGCGACCGACATCATCATCGGCCCAGGCCAGCAGCTGGTTGTCCTGGCTGACTTCCATCGAGCCGACGCTGAAGTAGCCCTTGCCGGCGGCCATCGCGTTGACGTCCAGCAGGATCTCTTCGGCCGCGTCCATGCTGCCCTTGCGGCGCGCGTGGATCGGGTAGTCCTGGCCGGTCTCGAAGCGGCTGTAGTACCAGTAGCCGCGCTCGCGCGCCGGCACGCTGGAATCGTCCTGCTTGATGCGGCCGACGATCTCCTTGTACAGGGTGTCTTCCAGCGGCTTCAGCGGCGCCAGCAACTGGTCGGCATAGGCATTCTCGGCCTGCAGATAGGCCAGCATGTCCTTGTTCTCGCGCTTGTCGTCGCGCAGCCAGTAATAGTCGTCGTTGCGGGTGGCGCCGAACGGCGCCTTGACCACATGCGGGTGCTTGGCGGCATCCGGCGGAACGGGCGGCGTGGCGGCGGTGGCGATCGTGGTCATCAGGCTCGCAAGCAACAGGCAGAGGGTGGATTTCATGAGATAAGGCTCCTTGAGCCGCAATGCAATGGCGTCCTTGTGCTCGAGTCTGGGTTGCAGGAGGGTTGCGGGCAACCCTGCGGATCGTCATGGGTAGTGCTGGCCGCTGGCCGGCAACCTCGGGATAAACAGAGGCGGGTGGTTGCCGGCCAGCGGCCGGCACTACCAGGACGCGCGGCGTACCATGGGCACATGAGTACCCTGCCCCACACGCCGGGCTACAGCCGGCGCAGCCATGAAATCGCTCCGTTCCACGTAATGTCCCTGCTGGCCCGCGCGCAGGCGCTGGAACAGGCGGGCCACGATGTGATCCACCTGGAAATCGGCGAACCGGACTTCACCACGGCCGAACCGGTCGTGCGTGCCGGCCAGGCCGCATTGGCCGCCGGCCATACCCGCTACACCGCCGCACGTGGCCTGCCGGCCCTACGCCAAGCCATCAGTGGTTTCTATCGCAGCCACTACGGGCTGGATATCGATCCCGAACGCATCCTGGTCACCCCAGGCGGCTCCGGTGCGCTACTGCTGGCCAGCAGCCTGCTGGTCGACCCCGGCCGCCACTGGCTGCTGGCCGACCCCGGCTACCCCTGCAACCGTCATTTCCTGCGCCTGGTGGAAGGCGGTGCACAGCTGGTGCCGGTCGGCCCGGACACCGCCTACCAGCTCACACCGTCGCTGGTGGAACAGCACTGGAATGCCGACAGCGTCGGCGCACTGGTCGCCTCCCCCGCCAATCCGACCGGCACCGTGCTGTCCGCCGACGAACTGGCTGCACTGTCGCAGGCCCTGCACGCGCGCGGTGGCCACCTGGTGGTGGACGAGATCTACCACGGTCTGACCTACGGCCTGGATGCAGCGAGCGTGCTGCAGGTGGATGACAGCGCGTTCGTGCTGAACAGCTTCTCCAAATATTTCGGCATGACCGGCTGGCGGCTGGGTTGGCTGGTGGCCCCACCGGCCGCGGTACCGGACCTGGAGAAGCTGGCGCAGAACCTGTACATCAGCGCCTCAAGCATCGCCCAGCACGCCGCACTGGCCTGCTTCAGCGAGGAATCGATGGCGATCTTCGAACAGCGCCGCGATGCGTTCCGCCAGCGCCGTGATTTCCTGCTGCCCGCGTTGCGCGAGCTGGGTTTCCGCATCGAGGTCGAGCCGCAGGGCGCGTTCTACCTGTACGCCGATGTCAGCGCGTTCACTGACGACGCGCAGGCGTTCTGCGCGCACTTCCTGGAAACCGAGCACGTGGCGTTCACCCCGGGGCTGGATTTCGGTTTCCATCGCGCCAACCAGCATGTGCGCCTGGCCTATATCCAGGAAGTGCCGCGGCTGCAGGAGGCGGTGGCGCGGATTGCACGCGGGTTGAAGCGTTGGCAAGGATCACGTTGACGGTCGTGGGGGGGGCGGGGGGGGGGGGCGGGGGCGCGGGGGGGGGGGGGGGGGGGGGGCGGGGGCGGCGGGGCGCGGCGGGACA
>NZ_JAWIRS010000005.1:185275-190667 GCF_036320005.1 Stenotrophomonas sp. SMYL11 | reverse complement strand
GGCAAGGATCCCGTTGACGGTCGTGCCGCCCGCTGGCCGGCTACCCGGGAATGCGTGAATGATGCAGTTGCCGGCCAGCGGCCGGCACTGCCGGTAATGAAAAACGCCGCCCTGGGGCGGCGTTTTCCGTTCTGCTTATTTACCGCCCAACCGCTCCCACAGGAAGCTGTAGGCCAGCGCCGACATGTGCGCGGCCTGCGCGTTGTTGGCTGCACCGCCGTGGCCACCTTCGATGTTCTCGTAGTAGGTCACGTCCTTGCCGGCGTCGATCATCTTCGCCGCCATCTTGCGGGCATGGCCCGGGTGCACGCGATCATCGCGGGTGGAGGTGGTGAACAGCACCGGCGGGTAGTTCTTCTTCTCGTTGAACAGATGGTACGGCGAGAAGGTCTTGATGAAGTCCCAGTCGCTGGTATCCGGGTTGCCGTACTCGGCCATCCACGAAGCGCCGGCCAACAGGTGGCTGTAGCGCTTCATGTCCAGCAGCGGCACCTGCACCACCACTGCACCGAACAGCTGCGGGTACTGGGTCAGCATGTTGCCGGTCAACAGGCCGCCGTTGCTGCCACCCTGCACGCCCAGGTGCTTGGCGCTGGTGATCTTGCGCTTGACCAGATCGCGCGCCACCGCAGCCATGTCTTCATAGGCCTTGTGACGGTTCTGCTTCAGCGCGGCCTGATGCCAGCGCGGACCGTACTCGCCGCCGCCACGGATGTTGGCGACCACGTACACGCCGCCCTTCTCCAGCCAGGCGCGCCCCATGCCACCGGAATAGTTCGGGGTCAGCGAGATCTCGAAGCCACCATAGCCGTACAGCAGGGTCGGGTTGGAGCCGTCCAGCTTCATTGCCTTGTCGTGCACCACGAAGTACGGCACGCGGGTGCCGTCCTTGCTGGTGGCGAAGTGCTGCTCGATCACCTTGCCCTTGGCATCGAAGAAGGCCGGCATGGTCTTCAACGTTTCCGGCGCCTGGCCGATCTCGGCCAGAGCCAGCGTGGTCGGGGTCAGGTAGTCGGTGGCGGTCAGCCACACCGCATCGCTGTCGTTGCTGTCCACTGCGCCCACGGCCAGCGTGCCAAAGGCCGGCGCGCCGACGAAGCGGCTGGTCTGCCAGCCATCGGCGCCCGGGGTCAGCACCGACAGGCGGTTCTTGACGTCATCCAGCACGTTCAGCACCAGATGGCTCTTGGTCCAGGTGGCGCCGGCCAGCGAGGTGGTCGCGGTCGGGGTGAACAGCACCTCGAAGTCGCGCTTGCCGGCCAGGTAGTCATCCAGCTTGGTGGCCAGCAGCGAACCGGACGCGTAGGTCTTGCCGCCCACGGTCCACGGATCGCGCAGTTCCAGGGTCAGCCACTGCTTGTGCAGGCTCTTCTCGGCCGAGTTCGGCGCGTCGATCTTGGTCAGTGTGCCGTCGTCGCTACGCAGGTAGAGCTCGTTGTTGTAGAACGCCAGCGTGCGGCTGACCAGGTTGCGCTCGAAGCCCGGGGTGTCATCGTGCATCGCCGCGATGTACATGTCTTCCGGCTTGCCTTCGTACACCACGGTGGCCGAGGCCATCGGCGTGCCGCGCTTCCACAACTTGGCCACGCGCGGGTAGCCGGAGGTGGTCATCGAGCCCGCACCGAAGTCGGTGTAGACGAACACGGTGTCGCGGTCGACCCAGTTGAGGCCGCCCTTGGACTCGGGGCGGAAGAAGCCGTCCTTGATCCAGGTCTTGTTGGCCAGGTCGAACTCACGGGTGACGTCGGCGTCGGCGCCGCCGCGCGACAGCGCGATCAGGCAGCGGCTGTAATCCGGGCGCAGGCAATCGGCGCCGTGCCAGACCCAGTTCTCACCCTCGGCCTTGTTCAGCGCATCCAGGTCGAGCACGGTTTCCCACTGCGGCGAGGCCTTGCGGTACTCGGCCAGGGTGGTGCGCCGCCACAGGCCGCGCTCGTGCTGCTGGTCCTTCCAGAAGTTGTAGTAGTAGTCGCCGATCTTCTGCACGCCGGGGATCTTGGCATCGGAGTCGAGCACCTCGCGGATGCTGGTCTCCATCTGCTTGAAGGCCGGGGTCTGCGCCAGGCGCGCCTCGGACTTGGCGTTCTGTTCCTTGACCCAGGCCAGCGGCTTGTCGCCGGTGACGTCTTCGAGCCAGGCGTAGCGATCGGTGTCTTCAGCGGCCACGGCGGTCCCCACCGAGGCAGCGGTCATCATGCCGGCCAGCAGGCAGGCGGAAGCGAGTCGAGACATTGCAGCTCCAGGCAGTCATAAGCCGTGGAACGCTAGCATGGATCGCCGCGGCCGCCCCCGTGTCGAAGGTCAGGCCGCGGCGGTGGAGCCGCGACGGCCTCGCACCGCCCCGCCGCTACGGCGACGCGCCTGTCCACCGGTACGACGCGCCAGCCGCAGCCACGACAGGCGCGGCAACGGAAAGCGCAGCAACGCCCACCAGGCCACCAACGGCATGCCGACCAGCCACATGGGTAGCCAGCCAAGCCAGGCACTGCTGCCGCGCGCGGCCGGCCAGACCAGTACCAGCGCCATACCGGCCAGGGCCAGCTGCTGCACGCCGCGCAGCAGGCGCGGGTCGGCACGCTCGAGAATGACGCGTTCAGTTGCAGAGCGGCGGACGGAACGTACGTTCATGGGGCATCTCCGGTGGACAATGCAACACAGCATGGGCAACCCCCTTCTCACAGGTTGCGACACCATTGACGGATCGCGTGCACACAGTCGACCATGCGCGTGCAAGCCCACTGGAGCCCGCTCCCGCATGACTTCGATCCGCCCGCTCTGCGCCGCGCTGCTGGCCCTGTCCCTGGCCGGCCCCGCCGTGGCCGCCAGTGAGCCGCCGTCGCCCCGTGCCAGCGCTCCGCGCGCCGCCGACCCGGATGCGCCGATCGACCTGAAGCGTTTCATGGGCACCTGGTATGTGATCGGCCGCGTGCCGAACTTCATCGAACGGGGCCATGTCGCCAGCGTCAACGAGTACGAGTTGCGCGACGCGCACAAGGTCGGCATCACCTACCGCTACCGTGATGGCTTCGGCGAACCACTGCAGGAAGTGCGTGCCCGCGCCAGCGTCGACCCGGACAGCGGCAACCACGGCTGGCGCACCTGGTTCTACCGTGTCGTGCCTACGCATTCGAGGGTGCTGGAAGTAGCGCCGGATTACTCGTGGGCGCTGATCGGCTACCCGGGCCGCGAAATGGCCTGGATCTTCTCGCGTACGCCGGACATGGACAAAGCCCTGTACAAGGAGCTGGCCGAGCGGCTGCGTGACGAGTACGGCGTGAACACCGACAAGCTCAAGCGCGTGCCGCAGCACCCGGAGCAGGTCGGCAAGCTGGGCTACGAAGTACCGAACGTGCGTTGATTGCAGGTGGGATTGCCGGCCAGCGGCCGGCACTACCATTTCCAGGCAATGGGGTAGAGCCGGCCGCTGGCCGGCTGCCGCGATGCGCCGGGCGACGCCGGGGCAGCGCCCCGGCGCCTCGTCATCTGCGGCTGTAATGCGCGACCAGGCGGTCGCCGAGCATCTGCAGCAGCTGCACCAGGATCAGCAGCAGGACCACGGTGACCAGGGCCACGTCGGTGTGCGAGCGCTGGTAGCCGTCGCGGAACGCCAAGTCGCCGAGGCCGCCGGAGCCGATCGCGCCGCCCATTGCGGTGAAACCAATCAGCGCCACCGTGGTAACCGTCGCACCGGCGATCAGGCCCGGACGCGCTTCCGGCAGCAGCACGCGGGTGACCAGCTGCCAGGTGGTGGCACCCATCGACTGGGTCGCTTCGATCACGCCACGGTCCACTTCGCGCAGTGCGGTTTCGACCAGGCGCGCGTAGAACGGCGCGGCACCGATCACCAGCGGCACGATCGCACCGCGTACCCCCAGCGACGTCCCCATCAGGAACAGGGTGACCGGGATCAGCACGATCATCAGGATGATGAAAGGCACCGAGCGCAGCAGGTTCACCACCAGCGCCAGCACGCCGTAGGCGAACGGACGGCGCTTCATCTGCGGCGCGCCGAACAGGTACAGCAGCACGCCCAGGGGCAGGCCGATGGCCAGGGTCAGCGGCAGCGAACCGAGCAGCATCAGCAGGGTGTCGATGGTGGCCTGGCCGATGTCGGCCCACTTGCCCGCATCCAGGTGGCGGAAGAATCCGCCGGCAGTGGCGATGATCATCGACGCAGCTCCTCAACATGCACGCCGGCAGCCACGAACGCGGCCTGCGCGGCGGACTGGTCACCGCCCACCAGGGCGACCACCAGCTGTCCATACGGGGTGTCCTTGATCCGGTCGATACGGCCGGACAGGATGTTGTAGTCGACCCCGGTCTCCCGCGCGACACTGCCGAGCAGGGGTTCGTAGGTGTCTCCGCCGAGGAAAGTCAGCCGCACGATGCGGCCACCGACGGCATCGAAATCACGATGCAGCGCGCCTTCATCCACGTGCTCCGATTCGCTGACGAAACGGCGCGTGGTCGGGTGCTGCGGATGCAGGAACACCCGGGTGACCGGCCCGGTCTCGACCATCTGGCCGGCGTCGAGCACGGCGACGCGGTCACAGACGCGGCGGATCACATCCATCTCGTGGGTGATCAGCACGATGGTCAGGCCCAGCTCGCGGTTGATCTTCGACAGCAGCGACAGCACCGAGGCCGTGGTCTGCGGATCCAGCGCACTGGTGGCCTCGTCGCACAGCAGGATCTGCGGGCGGGTCGCCAGCGCACGGGCGATGCCGACGCGCTGCTTCTGCCCACCGGACAGCTGTGCCGGGTACTTCTGCGCGTGCGCCTCCAGGCCTACGGTCTGCAGCAGCTCGGCCACGCGTGCATCGATCTCCGCCTTCGGCGTGCCCGCCAGCTCCAGCGGGAAGGCGACGTTGCCGGCCACCGTGCGCGACGACAGCAGGTTGAAGTGCTGGAAGATCATGCCGATGCGCCGGCGCAGTGCGCGCAGGCCGTCCGCATCCAGTGCGGTGACATCCTCGCCACCGATCAGCAGGCGACCACCGCTGGGCTCTTCCAGGCGGTTGATCATGCGGATCAGGGTCGACTTGCCGGCGCCGGAATGGCCGATGATGCCGAATACCTCACCGGCCTCGATGGTCAGGTCCAGCGGCTGCAGCGCGCTGACTGCGCGGCCGGCAACGGCATAGGATTTGTGCAGGCGCTGGAACTCGATCACGGGCGTGGCTCACCGGCTGGGTGACGGAAGGGGGCGTGCAGCCTACCAGCGCAGACGGTCGCGCGCCCGCGCCATGGGCCAGAATGTTATTCCTTTTGGTTCTAAGCCGCGTGTACCGGGGATGACGGTGGGGGTCGGTAGAGTCGAGGGGGGGGGGGGGGGGGGGGGGGGGGGGGGCGCCCCCCCCCCCCCCCGGGGGGGGGGGAACAGGGTCAGCCG
>NZ_JAWIRS010000005.1:16280-185265 GCF_036320005.1 Stenotrophomonas sp. SMYL11 | reverse complement strand
CGGGGGGGGTGGGGGGGGCCGGGGCGCCCGCGGCGGGGGGGCGGGGGGCGGGCCCCCCCCCCCCCCCCCCCCCCCCCCCCCCCGACTCTACGGATGATCCAGCGGCTTCGGCGGTTCCTGCCGGTTCACCCGCTCACGGTGCAGCAGGTACAGCCCCGAGGCGACGATGATCGCCGCGCCCACCCAGGTATAGCTGTCCGGCAGCTGGCCCCAGAAGGCCAGGTCCCAGCCGATCACCCACACCAGGCCGCTGTACTCCAACGGCGCGATCATCGACGCCTCGCCCAGCTGGAAGGCCTTGGTCAGGGCGATCTGACCGAGCGCTCCGGCCAGACCCATGCCGGCGATCAGCGGCGCATGCGCAAGCTGCAGTGGCACCCAGCCGGGAAGGGCCAGTAGGCCGGCACCGATGGCCATGATCACCAGGAACCAGACCACCATCGACTGCGAGGTATCGGTGCGGGTCAGCAGGCTGACCGTGATCGCCGCCACGGCATATGCGGTGGCCGCGGCCAGCACCATCAGCCCCGGCACCGAAATGAAGCCGTCCACGCCCGGCCGCAGCACCACCAGCACGCCGACCAGGCCGATGCCGATGGCCACCCAGCGCCGCGGGCCAACCCGCTCACCCAGCAACGGCACCGACAGCGCGGCGATCAGCAGCGGGGCAACGAAATAGATGGTGTAGGCGGTGGACAGCGGCAGGTCACGCAGGGCGAACACGAAGCAGCCGATCATCGCCATGCCCAGCCCACCACGCAGCAGGTGCAGGCCCCAGCGGCGGGGGATCAGCGAGCGCGGGCCGGCGCTGACCAGCACCCAGACCAGCACGAACGGCAACGAGGCCGCACCACGCAGGAAGGTCACTTCCAGGGTCGGATAGCTGGCCGACAGCTGCTTCATGCCCGCATCCATCAGCGAGAAACAGGCGACCGCAGCGACCATCCAGGCCACCGCACGCGAAGGGGAGCGTTGCACGTTCATGGCCCATTATCGCCGACAGCACCGGATTGTAGAGTCGAGCCATGCTCGACTGGCCGTTTTGTAGAGTCGAGCTTGCTCGACTGCTCTTCACAAAGCCACCGAGCATGGCTCGGCGCTACAAGGGAGGGAGCCAGTCGAGCATGGCTCGACTCTACAAAACGGGTATGCAGCCAGCACGATAGAATGATCGCCACTGAATTCTGCGGAGCACCGCCCATGCCT
Source organism: Stenotrophomonas sp. SMYL11 (assembly GCF_036320005.1). NCBI lineage: Bacteria > Pseudomonadati > Pseudomonadota > Gammaproteobacteria > Lysobacterales > Lysobacteraceae > Stenotrophomonas > Stenotrophomonas sp. SMYL11. The sequence continues at coordinate 184,059 of NZ_JAWIRS010000005.1, read as the reverse complement.
TCCTTCGACGTCGTGTCCGAAGTCGACACCCACGAGCTGACCAACGCCATCGACCAGGCCAACCGCGAACTGGCCACCCGCTTCGACTTCAAGGGCGTGGACGCCAAGTTCGAACGCGATGGCGATGTCATCAACCAGACTGCGCCGAGCGAGTTCCAGCTCAAGCAGATGAACGACATCCTGCGCGCACGCCTGGCCGCGCGCGGCATCGACGTGCTCAGCCTGGAGTTCGGCGACATCGAAACCAACCTGGCCCAGGCCCGGCAGAAGATCACCGTCAAGCAGGGCATCGAGCAGAAGATCGCCAAGAAGATCGCGGCGGCACTGAAGGATGCCAAGCTGAAGGTGGAAAGCCAGATCAACGGCGACAAGCTGCGCGTGCAGGGCAAGAAGCGCGATGACCTGCAGGACGCCATCGCCGTGCTCAAGGCCGGCAAGTTCGAACTGCCGCTGCAGTTCAACAACTTCCGCGACTGATGCCCCCGCCGGGCCATGCCCGGTGGACTACGTGGTCAATCGCGCAGCAGCTTGTACAGCGTGGTGCGCGAGATTCCCAACTGGCGTGCGGCCAGGCTGAGGTTGCCGTCAGCGGCCTGGGCCGCGCGGCGCGCGGCCTCACGCTGCTGGTCACGCAGCAGCGGCGCGCCTGGATCTGCCGGGGTGCTCCGCACAGTAGACCGGTGCGCCGCGCCCCGCGGCCCCTGCAGACGCTGCAGATAGACCGCACTGCCCTCGCCCAGCCGGACCCGATGCGCTGCGCCCGGTTGCAGCAGCCGGCGTCGTTGCGCCGCACTGGCACCGGCAAACAGCGCTTCCAGACCCAGCAGCGGCAACGGCCCGCGCCGTGGCAGGCCCAGCAGGCGCCGTGCAACGCGGTTGGCTGCACGCAGCTGGCCATCCTCCTGCACCGCCAGCAGCCCCTGCAGCGGTGACGCCAGCCAGCGCGGATCATGTTGCACGGCCAGCAGGTGCACGTCGGTAAGGCTGTGGAACATGCGATTTTCGCTGGCCAGCGCAGCCTGCCGGAAATAGCCCTGCAGCAGGGCGGGATCGCGCTCGCCAAGACCGGTGATGTCGATCACTCCGCAGACCCGACCGTCGAGATCGTGCAGTGGCTCGCTCAGGCAGAACACCGGCGCGAACCGCTGCAGGTAGTGTTCGTTGCCGCGCACCAGTGCCGGCACATCGTCGGCCAGGCTGACCGCTGGCGCGGTGGTGCCGATCTCGGTCTCGCCCAGCTGTCGCCCGACCTGGATCGGCCGCAGCAAGGGAGCATCTTCCATCCCGTGGGCCTGCTGCGCGATCACCATGCCATCGCGGTTGGCGCAGAACATCGTCCAGCCACGCCCACCGAAGGCCGCCCAGAGCTGTTCCAGCTCCGGCTGCACGCATCGCGCCAGGCGCCGGTCATCGGGATGGGACAGATGGCGGCCATCGCCCAGCAACGGCCGATAGTCCGGCTCCTGCCCCGGCTGCAGGCCCGCCGCGCGCGAACGCAGCCATGACTGCTGCAGCGGCAGCGGCAACACGCCCAATGAGCGCGCATCGCCGTCGGCGAAAGCGGCACGTGCCGCCACCAGTTGTTGCTGCCCGACTGTCGTGGCCATCATGGACGCAGCGTACACCCGCCAGCGGCAACGCCATGTTACGTCTCGGCAACGGAGCGTTTCCGTTTCAAGACGCGTTCAAACAAAGGGGCAGAGCCGTTATCTCCTGGAAAACGGATCTGCCCCATGCCGGCCAGCGGCCGGCACTACCAACAGGGGAAACTACGCCGCGATGCGCAGCACCGGCTTCAGGGTAATGCCACGGGTACTGTCTTCTGCGGCCTGGTTGATCTGTTCCAGCGGATAGAACTTCACCAGCTTGTCGAACGGGAAGCGTCCCTGCTGGAACAGGGTCACCAGCTGCGGAATGAACACCTGCGGCACGCTGTCGCCCTCGACGATGCCGCGGATGCTGCGACCGCCGAGCAGCAGGTTGTTCACATCGAAGCTGGCCGTCGTGCCCAGTTTCGGCGCGCCCACCACGCCCATCATGCCCAGCCCACCCAGCGCCTCGACGCCAGCGGACAGCACGTCCGGACGACCGGTCGATTCCAGCGCGAAGTCAGCACCCCCACCCGTGATCGCACGCACCGCCTCGACCACATCGGTCTCCCGGCTGTTGACCACGTGGGTGGCCCCCAGCTCCAGAGCAAGCTCCAGGCGCGAAGGCACCACGTCGATGGCAATGATGGTGGTGGCCCCGGCCACCTTGGCCGCCATCACCGCGCTCAGGCCCACCGCACCGGCACCATAGCTTGCAAAGCTGCTGCCCGACCGCACCTGCAGCGAGTTGAGCACCGCACCGGCACCGGTCTGGATGCCGCACCCCAGCGGGCCCAGCAGTTCCAGTGGTGCGTCATCAGGCACCTTGATCGCATTGATCTCACGGGCCAGCGCGTAGGTGGCAAACGAGGACTGGGCGAAGAAATGATCGTGCAGCGGCTGGCCCTGCGCATCGGTGATCGCGGTATGGCCGTGGCCATCATCGCCACCGAAGTTCAGGGCGAAGAAATCCCTGCAGTAAGCACCGTGTCCACCCCGGCAGGGATTGCAGTGACCACAGGCGCCGTAGGTCAGCACCACGTGATCCCCCGCCTTGAGGTCGCGCACGTTCGGGCCAACCGCTTCGACGATTCCCGCTCCCTCATGGCCCAGCACCGCCGGCAGCGGCACCGGATAGTACTGATCGCGCACGATCAGGTCGGTGTGGCACAGGCCGGTGGCCACCACCTTCACCAGCACCTCGTCGTCCTGCGGACCGCGCAGCGTCGCCTGCTCGATGACGAAGGGCTGCTCCTTGCCGCGTACCACGGCGGCGGTGATCTCACGCGTTGCGTTGTTGTCGTTCATCGTGATGGCTCCTTCGATCAGATCGGGTAAGCGGGCGCTTCGCCCTTGACGGTCAACCACTGCCACTGGGTGAACTCCTCGCCGTTGGCCGGGCCACCGATGCTGGTGCCGTTGCCGGACGCGCCGACGCCGCCGAATGGGTTGATCACCTCGTCATTCACGGTCTGGTCGTTGATGTGCAGCAGACCGGTACGCAGGCGCTCGCCGATCTGCAGCGCACGGCCGACGTTGCTGGACACGATCGCCATCGACAGCCCGTACTCGCTGTCATTGGCCAGGCGCACGGCTTCGTCGTCATCGTCGAACGGCACCACCACCGCCACCGGCGCAAAGATCTCCTCGCTGAATGCCGGATTGTCGGCCGCAACGTTGCCGAGCACGGTGGGTGCGAAGAACAGCTCCCGGTGCGTGCCGCCCGCTTCCAGCGTGGCTCCGGCCTGCACCGCCTGCTCGACCACGCGCGCGGCGTGGTCACGCTGGCCAGCATTGATCAGCGGGCCGATGGCCACCTCTTCGCGTGCTGGATCTCCCACCTTCAGCGAATTGGCCTTGGCCACCAGCTTCTGCAGGAATGCATCATGGATCTTCCGATGCACCAGCACGCGGCCGGTCGCCATGCAGATCTGTCCCTGATGCAGGTAGACGCCCCATGCAGTGTTGGCCACCGCCAGGTCGAGGTCGGCATCATCCAGGATGATCAGCGAATTCTTGCCCCCCAGCTCCAGCGACACCTTTTTCAGGTGCTTGCCCGCCGCTTCGCCGACCTTGCGCCCGGCGGCGGTGGAACCAGTGAACTGGATCATCGCCACGTGCGGATCGCTGGTCAGCGCGGCACCGGCCGCGCCATCACCGGGCAGCATGTGCAGCACACCCGCCGGCAGGCCGGCCTGCTCGAACAGGCGCGCGATCACCGCGCCACCACACACTGCCGTACGCGGATCCGGCTTGAGGACCACGGCGTTGCCCAGCGCGATCGCCGGGGCCACCGCGCGCATCGCCAGGTAGAGCGGGAAGTTGAACGGCGAGATGACCCCGACCACACCCAGCGGGCGGCGCCGCGCCAGGTTCAGCTTGCCCGGCTCGGAGGGCAGGATCTCACCCGTGCTGCGCGACGGCAGTGCGGCGGCCTCGTGCAGCGCCTTGATCGTCACCTTGGCCTCGAAGCCGGCCTTCAGGCGGGTCGAGCCGCTTTCGCGCACCAGCCACTCGACCAGGGTGTCGATGTTTTCTTCGGCCAGACGCGCGGCCTTGCGCAGCACGTCGGCACGCTGTTCGTAGGGCGCCGCCGCCCACGCCTGCTGCGCCTGTGCCGCGGCGGCCGCCGAACGCGCGACCTGCGCCGGGTCGGCCAGGCCGATCTCGCCCAGCTGCTGGCCGGTGGCCGGTTCAATCAATGGGTGCCGTTGCGGGGCAGCCTGCCAGTGGCCATCAAAGAAGGCGCCGGCCCAGAGGGCGTCCGGCAGCCACGGGGAAGATGCAGTCATGGGTGTCCTCCTGTGTCGTGCATCCATTCCACGCCCGTCGCCCCGGGCTGGCAATCAGCCATCCATCGGTAGCGCGCAACGGTTTGAATCTTCGGGGATTTCCAGCTTCGCCACTGTCCAGTTCCTGCACAGTGGACAGCGCAGCACCGGCACACTGCCTACAATGGCGGCCCCGCCAGCCGACGTGCCCGCCATGACCGATTCCCACCTGCCCACCGATGACCCGATCGCCGCCACCCGCCTGTGGCTGGAGCGCATCGTCATCGGCCTGAACCTGTGCCCTTTCGCCAAGGCGGTGTACGTGAAGGACCAGGTCCGCATCGTGCTCAGTGATGCGACCACGCCAGAAGCGCTGGTTGAACAGCTGGCCGAGGAACTGGTGCTGCTGCGCGATACGCCGGCCGAGCAGATCGACACGACGTTGATCGTGCATCCGCAGGTGCTGACCGATTTCCTCGACTACAACGATTTCCTCGACAACGCCGATGCGGCGATCGAGGCGCTGGACCTGCAGGGCATCCTGCAGGTGGCCAGCTTCCATCCGGACTACCAGTTCGATGGCGTGGCCGCGGACGACGCCAGCAACTACACCAACCGCGCGCCCTTCCCCACCCTGCACCTGCTGCGCGAAGACAGCGTGGCGCGCGCGGTGGATGTCTATCCGGACCCGGACGTGATCGTCGAGCGCAACATCCAGACCCTGGACCGCATCGGTGTGGACGGCTGGCATCGCCGCCTGCGCGGCGAAGACCTGACGTGAGCACGGTGCCGCCGATCGCCGCATGGCCGGCCGCGCCGCTATCGGGCAAGGTTGTGCTGGTCACCGGCGGTGCCAACGGCATCGGCCGCGGTATTGCCCAGGCCGTACTTGGTGCCGGTGGACGCCTGCTGATCGGCGACCTGGACGTGGAGGCCGGAGAAGCGTGTCTGGCGGAATGGCAGCGCGGCGAGGATGCCGCGTTCCAGCGCCTGGACATCACCGACGAAGCCAGCGTGCGCGACTTCATCGCCGTGGCCCTGCAGCGTTTCGGCCGTATCGACGGACTGGTGAACAACGCGGGCATCGCCGGTCCACACGGCACACAGTTGCAGGATATGGACTGGGACGAGTGGCAGCGCCGGCTGTCGTCACTGCACGGTGCCTTCCTGTGCAGCAAGCACGCGTTGCCAGCACTGACCGCCAGTGCCGCCGGTTCGATCATCAACATCGCCTCCACCCGCGCCTGGCAATCCGAAGCACACAGCGAAGCCTATGCGGCAGCCAAGGGTGGGCTGGTGGCCTTCACCCATGCACTTGCGATCAGCGCCGGCCCGGCGGTACGTGTGAACAGCATCAGCCCCGGCTGGATCGGCACCACTGCGTGGCAGGCACCCTCACGGCGCCACGCGCCGGAATACTCAGCCATCGACCATGCGCAACACCCGGTCGGCCGGGTCGGCCACCCCGAAGACATCGGTGCACTGGCGGTGTACCTGCTGTCGTCGCTGTCCGGTTTCAGCACCGGCCAGGACTTCATCGTGGACGGCGGCATGACCCGGAAGATGATCTACGCCGAATAGAGCACCGCTCTTCGGTGGGTGCGGACCTTGGTCCGCGCCATTGCCCAGAAGTGCCAACCAAGGTTGGCACCCACCACAGCGGTTTACGCCATGCCCGAGTGGCGCAGCAGCGCGTCGATCTGCGGTGCGCGGCCACGGAAGGCCTTGAAGTTCTCCGCAGCCGGGCGGCTGCCACCACGCGACAGGATCTCATCACGGAAGCGCGCGCCGGTTTCAGCCAGTGCGTGCGGTGCTTCCTCGAACGCAGCGTAGGCATCCGCACTGAGAACTTCAGCCCACTTGTAGCTGTAGTAACCGGCCGCGTAACCACCTGCGAAGATATGGCTGAACTGGTGCGGGAAGCGGTTCCAGACCGGCGGATGGTTCACGGCCACTTCCGCGCGCACGCGGTCCAGCAGTGCCAGCACGCTGTCCTGCGCCGGTTCGAACTGGCTGTGCAGCAGCATGTCGAACAGGCCGAACTCCAGCTGGCGCACGGTGGCCATGCCGCTGTGGAAATTGCGCGCGGCCAGCATGCGCTCGTACAGCGCGCGCGGCAGCGGCTCACCCGTTTCCACATGCGCGGTCATGCCCTGCAGGTGCTCCCATTCCCAGCAGAAGTTCTCCATGAACTGGCTGGGCAGCTCCACCGCGTCCCATTCCACGCCGTTGATGCCGGCCACGCCCAGTTCGCCGATGCGGGTCAGCAGCTGATGCAGGCCGTGGCCCATTTCATGGAAGAGGGTGGTCACTTCATTGTGGCTGAAGGTGGCCGGCTTGCCATTGGCACCACGGCCGAAGTTGCACACCAAGTAGACCAGCGGCGTCTGCACGCTGCCGTCGGCACGCTCGCGGCGGTTACGGCAATCATCCATCCACGCGCCACCGCGCTTGCCTTCGCGCGCGTACAGATCCAGGTAGAACTGGCCGACCAGCACGCCCTGCGCATCGACCAGGCGGAAGAAGCGCACGTCCTCGTGCCAGACCGGCGCGCTGTCCTCCTGCACGCGCAGGCCGTAAAGCTGCTCGATCACCGAAAACAGGCCGCCGAGCACCTTCGGTTCGGTGAAGTACTGCTTCACTTCCTGTTCGGAATAGCTGTAACGCGCCTGCTTCAGACGGTCGGCGGCGAACGCCAGGTCCCAGGCCTGCAGGCTGTCGATACCGAGCTGTTCGCGTGCAAACTGCTCCAGCTCGGCGCGGTCCTTGGCCGCGAACGGCTTGGCGCGCGAGGCCAGGTCACGCAGGAAACCGAGCACCTCGGCCGGGTCCTGCGCCATCTTGGTCGCCACCGAATAATCACCATACGAACCGAAGCCGAGCAGTGCGGCGAGCTCCGCGCGCAGGGCGAGGATGCGGTCGATGTTGCCGCTGTTGTCCAGCGTGTCATCGCCGAATTCGGACGCACGCTGTGCGCTGGCGCGGTACAGGATCTCGCGCAGGTCGCGGTCTTCGGCCCAGGTCTGCACCGGCAGGTAGCATGGCATCTGCAGGGTCAGTTTCCAGCCAGACTTGCCGTCCTTCTGTGCTGCGGCATGCGCGGCGGCCTTCACGTCTTCCGGCAGGCCCTTCAATCGCGCTTCGTCCTCGATGATCAGCGACCAGGCATCGGTAGCGTCAAGCACGTTCTGCGAGAACTTCGCCGACAGCGCCGACAGTTCCTCCTTGATCACCGCGAAGCGCTGCTGCGCCTCCGGCGCCAGCTCGGCACCGCCCAGGCGGAAATCGCGCAGCGTGTTGTCCAGCACCTTGCGCTGGGCCTCGTCGAAGCCCGCGGCCTCCGCGCTGGCGGCCAGTGCCTGGTACTGGCGGTACAGCGCCAGGTTCTGGCCCAGCGCGCTGGCGAAGCGGGTCACCCGCGGCAGGTTGCTGTTGTAGGCCTCACGCAGTTCCGGGGTGTTGACCACGCCCTGCAGGTGGCCGACCAGGCCCCAGGCGCGCCACAGGCGCTCGGTGGCGTCGTCCAGCGGGGCGACGAAGCTCTCCCAGCGCACCGGCTGCACCTGCTCGGCGGCGCTGACGGCCGCTTCGGCCTCGGCCAGCAGCACATCCAGCGCCGGCGCCACGTGCTCGGGGCGGATCGCCTCGAAGCGCGGCAGGCCGGAAAAATCGAGCAGGGGGTTGGCAGCGGTCACGGCAGATCTCCAGGGTACGGGCCCGGCAGGCGGGCAGCCTGGTACATATGGCGCTGGCGGGCGTGGCTGACAAGGGGGTGACGCCTGGCATTCACGTCGGCCTTACGGTCCCGCGCTGAAGCTCTGGCTGCGGGGGAGTCCGCAGCGGTACGCACCGAACGAGGCCCTACATGGAAGGTCTGGCTGCAGTTGCATCCGCCTCACCGGCCCGGTCACTGGCATTGTCCGCCAGCCCGGCCGAACTGACCTGGATCGCCGCATTGTGCGATGCCGGCGACGACGCCCCGCGTCACCTGCATCAACTGCAGGCAGTGCTGCAGCAGGGCGGCACGTTCAACGATGCCCAGGAGTGGTACCCGTTCGAGGTGATCGAACGTGGCGCCAGCCAGCTGCGGCTGGGCCATGAGCGCGAGTTCGTGATCTGCGTGCTGCTGTGGCTGCAGGCGTTGGCCCAGGGGCGCGCCAGCATCCTGGACCCGAGCCTGCATCTGGATGATCGCGCGATGGACATCGAGGCCTTGCCCGATGCGCTGCGAGATGCGGTATTGGATGCGTTCACCGCGGCGGGGTATTGAATCTGTAGCGTCGAGCCATGCTCGACGGCTCTTTCCCGGAGTCGAGCATGGCTCGACTCTACAAGGCCGCTACAGCGCTTCCAGGCTGCACCACGGCAGTTCAGGCAACCCCTGCCCGGCCACCGCCGCGGCCAGCTGTGCATCGGCGCCGTCGACATCGATGCCCTGGCGCACGTACCACGCCGGGTCGTAATAGCTCTGCGCATAACGCTCGCCGCTGTCGCACAGGATGCTGACAATGCTGCCCTGGTGGCCCGCGTCTCGCATCCACTGCGCCGCCTGCAGCACACCGATGAAGTTGGTGCCGGTGGAGCCACCCACGCGTCGACCGAGCTGGCGGCTGACATGGCGCATCGCGGCCAGGCTCAGCGCGTCGGGCACCTTCACCATCGCATCGACGCTGGTCGGGATGAAACTCGGCTCCACCCGCGGCCGGCCGATGCCTTCCACGCGCGAGCCACCGCTGCAGGTCAGGCCGCGCCAGTCCTGCTCACCGGCCACGGCAGCCTGATAGCCATCGAAGAACACCGACACTTCCGGGTCCGCGCAAAGGATGCGGGTGTCGTGCCGGCGGTAGCTGACATAGCGGCCCAGCGTCGCTGCGGTACCGCCGGTACCGGGGCTGCACACGATCCATTCCGGAACCGGGCTGGGCTCCTCGGCCATCTGCTTGAAGATGGATTCGGCGATGTTGTTGTTGGCGCGCCAGTCGGTCGCCCGCTCGGCATAGGTGAACTGGTCCATGAAGTGGCCACCGGTTTCGCGGGCCAGCTTCTCCGATTCACCGTTGAGTTCGCAGGCGCGCTCGACCAGGTGGCAGCGGCCCCCGTGGAACTCGATGGCCGCAACCTTCTCCGGCGAGGTCGTGGCCGGAATCACCGCGATGAACGGTACCCCCAGCAGGCGCGCGAAATAGGCTTCGGAGACGGCAGTCGAGCCACTGGAGGCCTCGATCACCGGCCGCCCTTCGCGCAGCCAGCCGTTGGTCAACGCATACAGGAACAGCGAGCGCGCCAGCCGGTGTTTCAGGCTGCCGGTGGGATGGCTCGATTCATCCTTCAGGTACACATCGATGCCCGCGAACCCGGGCAGCGCCAGCGGGATCAGATGGGTATCGGCAGAACGGTTGAAATCGGCTTCGATCTTGCGGATGGCGGCAGCCACCCATTCACGCTGCGACATGGCGGGCAATGCTCAGAACGGAACGGTGCGATCCGTCCATTGTACGTCGCGGTGCCGTCAGGTGACGGCCGGTAGAATGGCCCGATCCGGCCAGCAACGGCCCTGTCTGAAGGACCTCCCCCATGACCATTCCCGCCCTGCGCGATGTCCCCGGCGTCGCCGCCCAGGCCCCGGCCGAAACCACCGGCTTCGTGTTCAACCACACCATGCTGCGGGTGAAGGACATCACCGCCTCGCTGGACTTCTACACCCGCGTGCTCGGCTACCAGCTGATCGACAAGCGCGACTTCGCCGAAGCCCAGTTCAGCCTGTACTTCCTGGCCTACGTGCCGTCCGGCGTGGCGGTTCCGGAAGACGACAGCCAGCGCCGCGTGTGGATGGCCGGTCTGCCCGGCGTGCTGGAACTGACCCATAACCACGGCACCGAAACCCAGGACGGCGCGGTCTACCACGATGGCAACAGCGACCCGCGCGGCTTCGGCCACATCTGCGTGTCCGTGCCGGACATCGAAGCCGCCTGCCAGCGCTTCGAGGATCTGGGCGTGACCTTCCAGAAGCGCCTGACCGACGGCCGCATGAAGAATCTGGCCTTCATCAAGGACCCGGACGGCTACTGGGTCGAGATCATCGCCAACGTCTGACCCAAAAAGGGGACGGAGGGGATTAAGTCGTTTCTGGCATTATTGGCTGGAAGTGACTTAATCCCCTCCGTCCCCTTTTTTGCGAGGTTCGTATGGAAACGATGGAACTGCACCGTGGCCGCCTGATCGACCACATCCAGCTGGTGGTGCGCGACCTGGCCGCCAGCCGGCGCTTCTACCAGGCGGTGTTCGACACGATCGGCATCCCGATCGCCGGCGAAGGCGAGGATTACTTCTGGGCCGATGAGCTGTTCATTTCCAGTGCCAGCAGCGAGGCCGCCGCCGGCCAGCTGACCGGCCGCCACCACCTGGCGTTCCAGGCCCGTGACAGCGCCACCGTCGATGCCTTCCACACTGCGGCCATCGCCGCCGGAGGCAAGGACAACGGCGCACCCGGCGAGCGCCCCTACCATCCCGGTTACTACGGCGCCTTCGTGCTCGATCCGGATGGCAACAACATCGAAGTGGTCTACCACGGCCCGGCGAACTACAGCGCCGATTCGGTGAAGGTCACTTTCTGATATCACCGAAGCCGTGAACGAAGAAGCCGGGCAATGCCCGGCTTCTCTGCGTCCAAGGGTCCAGCCCTCAGTGGGCGGCCATGTAGATGTCCTGCAACACGGCCTTTTCCAGTTCCAGCTCGCCCAGCAGGTTCTTCACGATGTCGCCCAGGCTGAGGATGCCGACCAGGCGGGTGCCTTCGGTAACCATCAGATGACGGCGCCGCGAGTACGTCATCAACGACATCGCCTGCTTCAGGGTCGCTTCCGGCGCAATGCCTTCCAGGCCGGTGGACGGCACGCTGGAGATCACCCGGCGGCCGGCCTGCGGGCCGTCGTCGGCCAGGGTACGCACGATGTCCTTCTCGGAAATGATGCCGACCGGAGCATCGTCCTTCATCACCACCAGCGCAGCGATCTTGTTCGCGCTCATCTTGTGGGCGGCGGCACCGATGGTGTCTTCGGCGTCGATGGTGATGACAGCTTCTTTCTTGGATTGCAGGAGTTCGCGGACGTTCATTCTTGTTTCCTGGTGCAGGTCACTGAAGTCAAAAAGTGTGCTCTTCCGATACGCCCCCTCCCCGGGAACAGACCTTTCAGCGCACGTCTGGCGCACCCGGCTGCCGGTGGAAATGGATCGGCAGGCGACGTGCTGCAACGCGAACGAGGTGGGCTCAACCGCTCAACCCGGACCTCGGACAAATCGATTCTACGACTGCGACCATCGGTCACTACCGGCATCGATAGGACAGTTCGTCGTGGGAACCAACTGACGATCCAGAGAATGGCACCGCGGCTGAAACCGCCGCTGAATACTGGCCATGTCGCGCATTAAAGATTGATTGCCGGCTGCCGACAGCGGACAGAACACCCGGCGGCTGTCCCACTTGGCATTGCCAGCGACGCAAACGAAAGGGGCCACGTGGGCCCCTTTCGCATGCAGCTTCCAGCGGTTCCGGCGCAGTTACTCCACCGTCACGCTCTTGGCCAGGTTGCGCGGCTTGTCCACGTCGGTGCCGCGCGCCAGTGCGGTGTGGTAGGCCAGCAGCTGCACCGGGATGGTGTGCACGATCGGGCTGAGCACGCCGGCATGGCGCGGCGTGCGGATCACGTGCACGCCTTCGGACTCGTTGAAATTGCTGTCCTGGTCGGCAAACACGAACAGTTCGCCGCCACGCGCACGCACTTCCTGCATGTTCGACTTCACCTTCTCCAGCAGGCTGTCGTTGGGCGCGATCACCACCACCGGCATGTCCTCGTCCACCAGCGCCAGCGGGCCATGCTTCAGCTCGCCGGCCGGATAGGCCTCGGCGTGGATGTAGGAGATTTCCTTGAGCTTGAGCGCGCCTTCCAACGCGATCGGGTAATGCAGGCCACGCCCCAGGAACAGCGCGCTGCTCTTGCGGGCGAAACGCTCGGCCCAGGCAGCGATCTGCGGCTCCATGTTCAGCGCGTGCTGCACGCTGCCCGGCAGGAAGCGCAGCTGCTCCAGGTAGTCCGCTTCCTGCGCCGCGTCGATGCGGCCATGCAGCTTGCCCAGCACCACGGTCAACTGGAACAGTGCGGCCAGCTGGGTGGTGAAGGCCTTGGTCGACGCCACGCCGATCTCGGCGCCGGCGCGGGTGTAGCAGACAAGCTCGCTGGCGCGCGGAATCGCGCTTTCCGGCACGTTGCAGATCGACAGCGTGTGCTTGTGGCCCAGCGACTTGGCGTACTTCAGCGCCTCCATCGTATCCAGCGTTTCGCCGGACTGGGAGATGGTGACGATCAGGTGCTTCGGGTTCGCATAGGCGGCGCGGTAGCGGTACTCGCTGGCAATCTCCACGCTGCACGGCAGGCCGGCGATGGCTTCGATCCAGTAGCGCGCGGTCAGGCCGGAGTAATAGCTGGTGCCGCAGGCGATGATCTGCACGCCTTCGATGCCTGACAGCACGGCCTCGGCATTCTTGCCGAACAGCTCGGCCGGGAAACCAGCGGCGTCGATTGCCGCCTCGATGGTGTCGCCCAGCGCGCGCGGCTGTTCGTGGATTTCCTTCTGCATGAAGTGGCGGTAAGGGCCCAGCTCCAGCGATGCCAGCGACACGTCGGACAGGTGCACGTCACGCTCGATCGGCTGGTCATGCTCATCGAAGATGCGCACGCCGTCGCGGCGGATTTCGGCGGTGTCGCCCTCTTCCAGGAAGATCACCTTGCGGGTGGCCGAGATCACCGCCGAGACGTCGGAGGCGACGAAGTTCTCCCCCTCGCCCAGCCCGATCAGCAGCGGGCAGCCCATGCGCGCGCACACGAAGCGTTCCGGCTCGGCGCGGCTGACCACGGCCAGCGCGTAGGCGCCGGTCAGCTCCTTCACCGTGTGCTGCAGCGCCACCAGCAGGTCGTCGCCGTCCTTCAGGTGGTGATGGATCAGGTGTGCGATGACTTCGGTATCGGTCTGCGACTCGAAGGTGTAGCCCAGGGCACGCAGCTTCTCGCGCTGCTCCTCGTGATTTTCGATGATGCCGTTGTGCACCAGCGCCACGCCGTGGCTGATGTGCGGATGCGCGTTGGCCTCGGTGACACCACCGTGGGTGGCCCAGCGGGTGTGGCCGATGCCCAGCACTGCATTGAAGCCCTCGGCCTCGGCCGCCGTGGCCATTTCCGACACACGGCCGGTACGACGCACGCGGCGCACATCCGGCCGTTCGGTATGGTCGATCACCGCGATGCCCGAGGAATCGTAACCACGGTACTCAAGGCGCTTCAGGCCTTCGATCAGCAGCGGCACTACGTCGCGATCAGCGATCGCACCCACGATTCCACACATGTCACGCGTTTCCTTGAAGACGATCGCCGCATTCTAGCCTGCGGGCCCGCGCTCCCCCTCCTGTCCGCTTAATGAAAGTGTCCGGAAAGGTGTCCGCGGACACCCGGACACTTCAGAGCGCCTCCCAACCCATTGAACCACAAGGAAATAAAGTTGGCACGCTGCGTGCTTGGTACCCACTACCACCGTCAGGCACGCACCCGATGATCCGCGACACCTCCGCACAGGACCAGATCGTTTCCTCCGCCCCGGCCGGCACCACCCGCGCAAACTGGCAACGTTACCGCTGGCCGGCACTGGGCGCCATCGCGCTGCTCGCCGGCATCGGCTGGGCCGTGCATGCCTGGTCCAACGCCAGCCGCTCCTACGACAGCAGCCGCGTGCGCATCGCCGAAGTGAAGCGCGGCGACCTGGTCCGCGACATCGCCGCCGACGGTCGGGTGATCGCCGCCAACAGCCCGATCCTGTACGCCATCTCGGCCGGTACCGTGGACCTGAAGGTGGTTGCCGGTGACGTGGTCAAGAAGGGCCAGGAACTGGCGGTCATCGACAGCCCGGAACTGCGCAGCAAGCTGGCCCAGGAACAGGCCACCCTGGCCGGCCTGGAAGCCGAGGCCAGCCGCGCCGCGCTGGACGCCACCCTGGCCCGCGCCAAGTCGCGCAAGGAAACCGACCAGGCCACCATCGAGCGGCAGGCCGCCGACCGCGACCTGCAGCGCTACCAGCGCGGTTACGACGGCGGTGCAGTACCGCAGATCGATCTGGCCAAGGCCAAGGACTCGCTGAAGAAGGCCGACATCACCCTGGCCAACGCCACCACCGATGCACGCCTGCAGAGCCAGGGCGCTGACCTGGACGCCCGCAACAAGCGCCTGCTGGCCGACCGCCAGAAGGCGGTGGTGGCCGAGGTGCAGCGCCAGGTGGACGCGCTGACCCTGCGCGCGCCGTTTGACGGCCAGGTCGGCCAGGTGCAGGCCGTCCAGTCCACCAACCTGGCCGCCAATGCGCCAGTGCTGGGCGTGGTCGACCTGTCCAAGTTCGAGGTCGAGATCAAGGTACCGGAGAGCTTCGCCCGCGACCTGGCGATCGGCATGCCGGCGCAGCTGACCGGCGGCAACGGCAAGCCGTTCCCGGGCGAGATCAGTGCGGTGTCGCCGGAAGTGGTCAACGGCGAGGTCAACGCCCGCGTGCGCTTTGCCAGCGCGCAGCCGGAAGGCCTGCGCCAGAGCCAGCGGATGTCGGTGCGCGTGCTGCTCGATACCCGCAAGGACGTGCTGAAGGTCGAGCGCGGCCCGTTCGTCGAACAGGGCAACGGCATCGCCTACGTAATGGATGGCCGCACTGCGGTGCGGC
Source organism: Stenotrophomonas sp. SMYL11 (assembly GCF_036320005.1). Taxonomy (NCBI): domain Bacteria; kingdom Pseudomonadati; phylum Pseudomonadota; class Gammaproteobacteria; order Lysobacterales; family Lysobacteraceae; genus Stenotrophomonas; species Stenotrophomonas sp. SMYL11. The sequence continues at coordinate 168,950 of NZ_JAWIRS010000005.1, read as the reverse complement.
GTCCGGTGGAACTGGGCGTCAGCAGCCTGGGCGAAGTGGAAATCAAGTCGGGTGTGCAGCCGGGCGACCGCATCGTGGTCTCTGGCAGCGACCTGTTCAAGGACGCCGAACGCGTCTCCGTCAACTGATACCTGATACCTGAATCCTGGAGAGAGGACACCCCATGTACATGCTCGAAATGCGTTCGGTCGCCAAGGTCTTCCGCACCGAACAGGTGGAAACCCACGCACTGCGCTCGCTGGAACTGCAGGTCAAGGAAGGTGAGTTCGTCGCCGTCACCGGCCCGTCAGGCTCCGGCAAGACCACCTTCCTCAACATCGCCGGCCTGCTGGAAACCTTCACCAGCGGTACCTACATGCTGGACGGCCAGGACGTGAGCACGCTGGGCGACGACGCCCGCAGCCGCCTGCGCAACCAGAAGATCGGCTTCATCTTCCAGGGCTTCAACCTGATCCCCGACCTGAACCTGTTCGACAACGTCGACGTGCCGCTGCGCTACCGGAAGATGAGCGCCAACGAGCGCCGCGAACGCATCGAGAAGGCGCTGACCCAGGTCGGCTTGGGCTCGCGCATGAAGCACTACCCGAATGAACTGTCGGGTGGCCAGCAGCAGCGCGCGGCCATCGCGCGTGCGCTTGCCGGCAGCCCGCGCCTGCTGCTGGCCGACGAACCGACCGGCAACCTGGACACGCAGATGGCGCGCGGCGTGATGGAGCTGCTGGAGGAGATCAACGCTGCCGGCACCACCATCGTGATGGTCACCCACGACCCGGAACTGGCTGCGCGCGCGCAGCGCAATGTGCACATCGTCGATGGCCAGGTCACCGACCTGGTGCGCGAGCCGGTGCTGGCGACCCCGCTGCGCCACGTCGTCGCCGTCAACGAGTGAGGGCCCGACCATGTTCGCCTACTACGCCCGATTGGCGGTGCGCAGCTTCCGCCGCAACAAGATACTGACCGCGCTGATGGTGATCGCCATCGCGCTGGGCATCGGCGCCTCGATGACCACGTTGACCGTGTTCCACGTGCTGTCCGGTGATCCGATTCCCGGCAAGAGTGACCGTCTGTTCTATGTGCAGCTTGATGCCGCGACCGGCGCCTATGTCGCTGGCGAGGAACCGGAAACCCAGCTGACCCGCTTCGACGGTGAAGCCCTGCTGCGCGAAGCCAAGGGCGAGCGCCAGGCGCTGATGAGCGGCGGCGGCGGCACCATCGAACCGGACAACAGCACCCTCAAGCCCTTCAGCATCGACACCCGCTGGACCTCGGCCGACTTCTTCCCGATGTTCGAGGTGCCCATGCAGTACGGCCGCCCCTGGACGCGCGAGGACGATGAAGGCCGTGCACGCGTGGTGGTCATCTCCAAGGCGCTCAATGACAAGCTGTACCAGGGCGCCAACAGCGTGGGCCGCGACCTGCGCATGGAAGGGCAGAGCTACCGCATTGTCGGCGTGATGAAGGAATGGAGCCCGGAGCCGCACTTCTACGACCTGACCACGGGCAGCTACGGCAAGAACGAGGACCTGCTGCTGCCGATCGCCACCTCCTTCGACCTGAAGCTGGGCAACAACGGCAACATGAACTGCTTCGGCGAGAATCCCGACGGCAACAGCTACTCGCTCAACGCACCGTGCGCGTGGCTGCAGTACTGGGTGGAAATGGACCCGGCCAAGGCCGCCGACTACCGCCGCTACCTGGAGAACTATTCGACCCAGCAGCGCGAGGCCGGCCGCTTCAAGCATCCGCCGAACGTGCGCCTGCGCACCGTGATGGAATGGCTGGACTTCAATGGCGCGGTCCCCAGCGATGTGCGCCTGCAGCTGTGGCTGGCGCTGGGCTTCCTGGGTGTCTGCCTGGTCAACACGGTGGGCCTGCTGCTGGCCAAGTTCCTGCGCCGCAGTGGTGAGATCGGCGTGCGCCGCGCCCTCGGTGCCAGCCGCGGCCAGATCTTCCTGCAGTGCCTGGTGGAAGCCGGTGCGGTCGGCGTGGTCGGTGGCGTGCTGGGTATCGGCCTGGCCCTGCTTGGCCTGTTCGCGGTGCGCCAGCAACCGGTGGAATACGCAAAGCTGGCCCACCTGGACGGCAACATGCTGCTGCTCGCGCTGGGCCTGACCCTGCTCGCCAGCCTTGCCGCCGGGTTCCTGCCCGCCTGGCGCGCCATGCAGGTCACCCCGGCCATCCAGCTCAAGTCGCAGTAAGCACCCGAACGAGGACTCCCATGGACATCCGCCCCATCCTCAGCACGCTGCGCCGGCACAAGACCGCCGCTGCCCTGATCGTGCTGGAAGTCGCACTGACCTGCGCCATCGTCTGCAACGCGCTGTTCCTGGTCAGCCAGCGCGTGGAGAAGATCAGCATGCCCAGCGGCATCGCCGAGAGCGAACTGGTCATGCTGCGCGTCAGCGGCATCGGCAAGCAGACCGACGCCATGGCCCGCACCCGCGAGGACCTGGCATCGCTGCGCGCGATTCCCGGCGTCAGCAACGTCACCATCATCAACCAGGTACCCTTCCGCAACGGCTCCTCCAGCAGCAGCATTTCTCGCGTGATCGACCAGGAACGGCCGACCACCAACGCCTCGATGTACACCCTGTCCGAGAACGGGCTGGCCACGATGGGCATCAACCTGATCGCAGGCCGCGATTTCCTGCCCGACGAGTACCAGAACTTCGAAGACGCCAGCAAGGGCGGCGCCAAGGAGAACGCGATCCCGGTCATCCTCACCCAGGCCACCGCCGCCAAGATGGAACCCAATGGCAGTGCGCTGGGCAAGACCTACTACATGGGCAAGCAGCCGCTGCATGTGGTCGGCATCGTCGACACGCTCAGCACGCCCAACGGCTGGAATGACAACTGGACCAACTCGATGCTGCTACCCATGCGACGCACCTTCGACGAAGGTGGCACGTATGTGCTGCGCACTTCGCCGGAACGCCGCAAGGAAGTACTCGATGCCGGTGCCGCCGCGCTGGAACGCAACGACCCCAACCGGCTGATGCGCGACAAGCTGACCTATGAAGACCAGCGCAGGGACTTCTTCAAGAATGACCGCGCGATGGTCGGCCTGCTGATCACCGTCAGCATCTCGCTGCTGGTGGTCACCGCGCTGGGCATCATCGGCCTGGCCAGCTTCTGGGTGCAGCAGCGCAGCAAGCAGATCGGCATCCGCCGTGCGCTGGGCGCGACCCGTGGGCAGATCCTGCGCTACTTCCAGACCGAGAACTTCCTGCTGGCCACGCTGGGCATCGTGCTGGGCATGCTGGCGGCCTACGCCATCAACCTGGCGCTGATGAACCTGTACGAGCTGCCGCGCATGCCGCTGTACTACCTGCCGCTGGGTGCACTGCTGCTGTGGGTGCTGGGCCAGATTGCGGTGTTCGGGCCGGCGCGGCGTGCGGCGGCGGTGCCGCCTGCGGTCGCCACACGGGGCGCGTGAGATGCGCGCCTGCGCGATCTGCATGAGCCTGTTGTTGCTGCCACTGCCGGCGCTGGCCGGTGCCGGCAGCGCACAGACGCTGGAATGGCGCCAGGATGCCGCGCGGTTGTCGCTGCGCTCGACGGAGGGCCAGGTGCGCGTGGAGGCGGCCAGCCCGGAAGTGCGCTTCGGCGTGCGCAGTGGCGATCGCATCCTGCGCGTGGACGACACGGCGGTGCGCCGGGTCGAACACCTTGCCGTGGCCCTGCGTCATTCCAACGCAGCCACCGCCTATCTGTTGCTGCGCCGCGACAAGCGCGAACTGACGGTGGCGGTCGACGCCGCAGCCTGGCGCCAGGCACTGGAGGTGCCGCCGCCACCTGCGCCGCCACGGCCTCCGGCGCCTCCCCGGCGCTGAGCGAGGGCCGCTCCTGCACAGCCACGGGTTTGGCTATGCTTGATGGGTGGCGCCGGGCTCTCCCGGTGCGTGGACACGAACGGCTCCAACGGCGCCGCCCATCCCTTTCTGCAGAACCGCTTGATGCCTGCGATCCTGATCATCGACGACAACGCCAGCGTGGGTACCGCGCTGGACGTGCTGTTCTCCCTGCACGACATCGACACCCTGCAGGCGCAGAGCCCGTCCGAAGGACTGGCCCTGCTGGAGTCGCAGCCGGTCGACCTGGTGATCCAGGACATGAACTTCAGCGAGGACACCACCTCCGGCGAAGAAGGCGAGGCCCTGTTCGCGCAGATCCGCGCGCGCCATCCCGATCTGCCGGTGATCCTGCTGACGGCCTGGACCCACCTCAGCAGTGCGGTGGATCTGGTCAAGGCCGGTGCAGCCGACTACCTGGCCAAGCCCTGGGACGACCGCAAGCTGATGACCACGGTCAACAACCTGCTGGAACTGTCCGAGGCGCGCCGCGAACTGGACCGGCGCCGCAGCCGTGAACTGCGCCAGCGCAGTGCGCTGGAAGAGAAGTACAACCTGTGCGGCGCGGTCTTCGCCGACCCCGCCAGCGAGCGCGTCATCGCCCTCGCCTGCCAGGTCGCACGCTCGGAACTGCCGGTACTGATCACCGGCGCGAACGGTGCCGGCAAGGAGAAGATCGCGCAGATCATCCAGGCCAATTCACTGGTGGCCAAGGGTCCATTCGTGGCGGTCAACTGTGGCGCGCTGCCCTCGGAACTGATCGAGGCCGAACTGTTCGGTGCCGAGGCCGGTGCGTATACCGGCGCCAACAAGGCACGCGAAGGCAAGTTCGAGGCCGCCGATGGTGGCACCCTGTTCCTGGATGAGATCGGCAACCTGTCGCTGGGCGGGCAGATGAAGCTGCTGCGTGTGCTGGAAACCGGCCGCTTCGAGCGCCTGGGCTCCAACCGCGAACGCCAGGTCAAGGTCCGCGTGGTCAGCGCGACCAATGCCGACCTGCCGGCGATGATCCGAGACGGCACCTTCCGCGAAGACCTCTATTACCGCCTCAACACGGTGGAACTGGTGCTGCCGCCGCTGGCCGAGCGCCCGGGCGACATCGTGCCGCTGGCCGAGCGCTTCCTGACCGCTGGCAAGCCCCTGTCCAGCGCCGCCACCGCCGCCCTGCAGCGGCACCCGTGGCCAGGCAACGTGCGCGAACTGCGCAACGTGATCCAGCGCGCCGAACTGCTGGCCACCGGCAACCGCATTGAAGTGGCCGATCTCAACCTGCCGCGTGCAGCCGCCGCACCGCGCCCGGCCCCCAGTGCCGGCAATGACCCCGACCGCGCGCGCATCGAAGAGGTACTGGCGCGCAACCATGGCGTCATCGCCCAGGCCGCCGCCGAACTCGGCCTGAGCCGCCAGGCGCTGTACCGGCGCATGGACCGCCACGGTATCCCGCGCGAATGAAACGGCGCTCGTTCACTTTCCGCCTGTTCCTGCGCCTGCTGCCGGTACTGGCGCTGGCCGCCGCGTTGCCGTGGCTGCTGGCCTACTGGATGGACCATGGTTGGGTGGTGACCACGGTGTCGGCGTTGATCCTGCTGTCGCTGATGTGGTGGACCCTGCGTCGCGCTACCGCCCCGGTGCGGTCATTGATGCGGGCCCTGGCGGGCACCACCAGCAGCTATCGCGACGGCGAATACAACTTCGGCGTGCACTGGCCCGGCAATGACGAGCTCGGCGACCTGGTGCAGGCACACCGCGAACTGGGCGATGTGCTGCGTGCACAGCGGCAGGGCCTGGTGCAACGCGAGCTTCTGCTGGACACGATGGTGCAGAACACGCCGGTGGCGATGCTGCTGATCGCCTCGGGCGGTGATGGCATCGCCCGCGTGGTGTTCTCCAATCTGGCTGCGCGCAAGCTGCTGCATGGCGGCTGGAAGCTGGAAGGCCAGCGCCTGGAGGACGTGCTGGAACAAGTGCCGGTGGAGCTGCGCGATGCCATCGCCCGTGGCGGTGACAGCCTGTTCGCCGTGCATGCCGAGGGCGAGGATGGCGATGAGGACGACGAGCAGGTGTACCACCTCTCGCGCCGCGCCTTCCAGCTCAATGGTCGTCCGCACGACCTGCTGCTGGTGCGCCTGCTGACCGCCGAGCTGCGCCGCCAGGAAGTACAGACCTGGAAGAAAGTGATCCGCGTGATCAGCCACGAACTGAACAACTCGCTGGCACCGATTGCCTCGCTGGCCCACTCCGGCGGTGTACTGGTGCAGCGTGAGCGCTTTGACCGGCTGCCGGAGATCTTCACCACCATCGAGGATCGCGCACGCCACCTGGAAGGCTTCATCCGCGGCTATGCGCGCTTTGCCAAGCTGCCGCAACCGCAGTTGCAGACCGTGCACTGGGCCCCCTTCCTGTCCAGCCTGCGCCAACAGATCCCGTTCGGCATGGAACGTGAGCCGGACGAGGAACTGAGCAGCCGCATCGACATCGCCCAGTTCGGGCAGGCACTGCTGAACCTGTTGAAGAACGCGCACGAAGCCTGCGCCGAAGCAGAGCCGCCCAACGATGACGTACAAGTGCAACTCACGCGGCTGCCGCAGTGGCTGCGCCTGGACGTACTGGATCGCGGCAAGGGCATGAACGAGCAGGTGCTGCAGAATGCGCTGATGCCGTTCTATTCGACCAAGCGCAATGGCACCGGGCTGGGCTTGGCCTTGACCCGCGAGATCGTGGAAGCGCACGGTGGGCGGGTGTCGCTGCAGAACCGCGGTGATGGCGGGTTGTGCGTGTCGATCCTGCTGCCGGTGGGTTGAGCGGGCCAACGGGGTTGCCGGTAGTCTCCAACCCTGGTCGGACAGTCAGTAGATCCACGCCATGCGTGGATATGCCGACCAAGGTCGGCAGCTACCAAGGCCGGCGCATCGCCATCGTGCGCTCAAGGGAAACGGGAGCATCAAGAGCAACGGCAACCACGCCTGGTTTGAATCGGCTGGGTGCGTCGGCGCCGCCCCCTGATTCACCGGGAAGCGCAGGGCACCGATGTGCAGCATCGGCTCGCGACCTGCGGAGCGTTTCTTTTGGTTACTTTTCTTTGCGCACAAAGAAAAGTAACGCCCATGACCGGTGGCCGACCTTCAGCCATCCAGCGAAGAGATGGATCGCCGCATCGCTACCCGCAGGTGCATCGGAAACCCGAGCGCAGCCTCTTCGGCCATCACCGCGCGCAGGCCATCGTTCCACTGCGCCTCGGGCACGACGTCGAATCCTTCGCTGGCATAGAAGGCCGCATTCCATGGCACGTCGGACAGCGTGGTCAGCACCGCGGCCGCGTAGCCCCCCACCCTCGCCTGCGCCAAGGCATGGCGCAGCAAAGCGCGGCCGTGGCCACGCCGCGCGTGCGCGGGATCCACGTCCATCTGCAGCACATGGAACTCACCGCAGATTTCACCGGCCAGCAGGTAACCCGCAATGCCACCGTCAGCCGCATCCACCACCCACAACTGGCCACGTTGAAGGCCATCCTGCAGCGTCGGCAGGTCCAGACCATGCCCGGCAAACACCGGGTAGGCCTGGTGACCCTTCAGCAGTTCACCGGCACGTTGTTCAATTGCCGGCAGCATGCCGAGCTCGTCGGCATGCGGGATGCGTGGCTCAGGACTTCTTGAGCGGGCGCTTCCAGCCATCGATGGTTTCCTGTCGTGCACGTGCCAGTGTCAGCTTGCCATCCGGAGCGTCGCGGGTGATGACCGAACCGGCGGCAATCGTCGCGCTGTCGCCAATGGTCACCGGTGCTACCAGCGAACTGTTGGAACCGATGAAGGCGTTGTCGCCGATGGTGGTGGTCGACTTGTTCACGCCGTCGTAGTTGCAGGTGATGGTGCCGGCACCGATGTTCACCTTGCTGCCGATCACCGCGTCGCCCAGGTAGGTCAGGTGATTGGCCTTGCTGCCGACACCGAGGGTGACCTTCTTGGTCTCGACGAAGTTGCCGACGTGCACACCGTCGGCGAGCACGGTCCCCGGGCGCAGCCGCGCGAACGGTCCCACCAGCGCAGCGCCTTCGGTGACCACGCCTTCCAGGTCACAATGCGCGCGCACTTCGGTGCCCGGGCCAAGATTGACGTCCTTCAGCCGGTTGAACGGGCCTACGGTGACGCCGTCGCCGAGCACGATGTGGCCTTCCAGAACGACATCGACATCGATCAGCACGTCGCTGCCCACGGTGACGGTGCCACGGATATCCAGTCGTGCCGGGTCGCGCACGCGCGCGCCCTGTGCGCACAGCGCCCGTACCGCGCGGCGCTGCCAGGCACGCTCCAGCTGCGAAAGCTGCCAGGGATCGTTTGCCCCTTCGGCTTCCTGCGCGTCGGCCACCAGTGCCATTTCGGCCGGGGTGTACTCGTGCGCGGCAAAGGCGAACACGTCGGTCAGGTAGTACTCGCCCTGCGCGTTGCTGTTGGACAGCTGCGACAGCCAGCGCCGCAGAGCGGTCGACTCGGCGGCAATGATGCCGGTGTTGATCGTGCGCACACGCAGCTGGTCGTCGGTAGCGTCCTTCTGTTCGACAATCGAGCCGACCTTGCCTTCGGCATCGCGCAGCACGCGGCCATAACCGGTCGGGTCATCGACATCGGCGACCAGCACCGCCAGGCGACCCGGCTGCGCCAGCAGGTCGCGCAGGGTCTGCGCGCGGATCAGCGGCACGTCGCCGTACAGCACAAGCACCTGCGCGGCGTCGGGCACCTGCGGCATCGCCTGGGCCACCGCATGGCCGGTGCCCAGCTGCTGCGCCTGTTCAGCCCATTGCAGGTCGGGCTGGTCGGCGAAGTGCTGGCGCACCGCTTCACCACCATGGCCGTAGACCACGTGGATCGCCGAGGGCTGCAGTTCGCGGGCCGCATCGATCACATGCGCCAGCATCGGCTGGCCGGCGATCGGCTGCAGCACCTTCGGCAGCACCGACTTCATGCGCTTGCCCGCGCCAGCGGCGAGGATGATGACGTGCAGGGGTTGGGTCATGGGAACGGCAGTCCGTGGTTCGTTGCCGATGATTCTAGAGCGTGGGCCGTTAACATGTGCATCCCACGTCCTTCACCACACTGATGGGCCTCGTCCGCCAGGGAAGCACCTATCTCATCATCGGCCTCGTGCAGCTGCTGCTCGACTGGCTGGTGTTCGTCGCCGCGACCGCGCTGGGCCTGCCGGTGGTGCCTGCCAACATTGCCGGTCGCCTGGCCGGGATGCTGCTGGGCTTCTGGCTCAACGGCCGCTACACCTTTGCCAACGCAGGTGATGCGCGCCTTGGCTGGCGTCGATTTTCACGCTTTCTGGGAATCTGGGCCGCACTTACCGCCGCCAGCACGGTGCTTGTCGCTATGACCAGCCGCCACCTTGGATTGGATTGGGCCTGGCTGGCCAAGCCGCTGATCGAAGGTGGGATCGCCCTGATCTCCTTCCTGCTGCTGCGCCATGTGGTCTTCCGCTGAGACCTTCAGCCTGCTCCACCCGTGGCGAATCGCTTCCGCAGCCCATCCCGCCACAGTTGCAGCGGGCTGTACCCAAGTTCCACGCGATGCCACCCTGCGGGCACGCACACCGCATGGAAGAGCCCGTTGGCACGCATCAGCGGCAACGACACTCCGCTCTCCAGACGGGCCTGCCAGCCCTGGGCCGTTACCTCATTGATCACCAGCCACGCCGGATGCTCGACGTCCACATCAAGGACGATCCTTCCCGGCTGATAGGCCTGCGTGAGCACCTTCAGCTGGCCCGCCTCACGTTCAGGGCAGTCCGTCTGATGCCCGGTGGGCAGCCAGACCACCTGGCTGAAGTCGGTCTGGTTGAACTCAGCGGCCGGTGGCAGGCGTTCACTGTGCCGCTGCACCCGTTGCGGGTTGAGCGTGCGCGGCAGCACACCTCCGCGTAGCGCCAGCTGCACCTCGCTGCCTTGGTCATCGGACCCTGCAAACGGCTCCGGTGACAGCAGCCAGCGGACACCCAGCAGGTCGTACACGGGGGCGTCCATGTCGGGAGCCCAAGGGGTCGTCGCCTTCTGCTGGAAAGCAGCCACGGGCTCCGTCGGCATGCCGACCATGTCTTGGTAATCACTGGACAGCAGCGGGTTGTAGCCATTGGCCAGTGGAATCGCGTGCACAGCCGCGCCATTGGTCAGCACGCCGATGCCGAAGACGATGGCGCGCTCGGGCAGGCCTGTGCGCCGTTCGGCGGCGAGCAGCGCATACGCGCGCTGCGTGGCGCCATTGCGCTCGGCCGTCATTACCGGCGGACGGGCGCCCGATGTATTGAAGCGTGCCCCCACGTTGAACAGCAGCATGTCGAACACGACCAGTGCGATCAGCCAGCGCATCGGAGCCGGGTGCCGGCGCAGCAGCTGCACCGCAGCAGTGCCGATGCCGGCACTGGCTGCCAGCCACGCAAAGGCTTCCAGATGCCCGCGGCTCACGGCCAACCAGGAGGCAACGCACACGAGGACAACGACTATCGCCAACGACACCCGGTGCGGGCGCAGTGCGCGCTTTTCCAACGCAACCTGCAACGCCTGTGCACCCAGCCAGGCCGCTGCCGGTACCGCAAGGAACAGCGCATCAGAGGGCCGTCGGAACAGATCAAGACCCGGCAATCCGCTGAAGAGCCATGCGAACAGCGGAGTGACGTCACCCAACGCGACCAGTGTCGTCAACAGCAGTACACCGAGCGCCAGACAGGTGGCCCGTCGCTGCCTGCGCACAACGCTGCCGCCCCAGGCCAGCCAGAGCGCCAATGGCACCGCGCCGAAATAGAGGTAGTCCGTGGTGCTATCGCCGAAGGACCAGCTAACCCCACGTACCTGCGAGAACACATTTCCCGAGAGCAGTGTCACCAGCCCCTGCCAGTGCATCGCACCGGCCAGCGCCATCTCCAGAGTCATGCCATCACGATTGGTGTCACCCAGCCAGGCCAACGTGGAAAGCCACTGGGGGGCGCTCACTGCGGCGGCGATCAGGGCGACCGCGGACAGCTGCACTGCGAGGCGGAAGCGCTTGCCTGTTGCCGACAGAACTGCGCCTGCGGCGTACACGGCACACGCCAGGATGATGAAATAGGTCACCTGGGTCAGCTGCAGCGCGCACAGGCCGCCTGCAATTCCCGCCAGCAGCACGTCACGCGTGCGGCCCCGGTTCCGAACAGTCGACAATCCCAGCCACAGCCAGGGAAGCAGGCTGTAGCTGACGATCATCGGCGTGTGCTGCAGGCGGGAGGCTGCCACTGCACCGAACATCAGCACCATCGCAAAGAACCACTGTGCGGGTGCAGAAAAACCGAATGAACGCGCCAGGCGCAGTGCGCCGAAGCCACCTGCCAGCACATGCAGCAGCACCACCACGGTGAAAAGATGCAACGACGCGGGCGCCAGCAGCATCGGCAGGACCATGGTCGGCTGCAGCGTCATCATCTGCGGATCGGCGATCTGCGGATAGCCACCGAACAGGTAGGGATTCCACCAAGGGGCCTGCAGGTTCCGAAGCTGCTCGGCACTGAAACTGACCGCCGGGAAGAACTGCTGCACGGCGTCGTAGGGGATGACCTTGGTACCGATCAGCCACGGCAGGCACAGCAGCAACCAGCTTGCCACCCACAGGGTTTCTGGCCGAGCCCATCGGGAACGGGCTGCATCCGTGGCGCCGATGCTCGGGACCGATGCGTACTGCATTCCGTGCATGCCTCCCTTCTCCTCAACGAAAATCGCCGGCACTGAGCCGGCGATCTTCCATCACTACCGGCATTGCTGCCGATGGTTCCCGAGCACGTGTCAGTGCTTGAGGTTCTTGCGCAGGCGCTCCAGCGCCTGCAGCTGGACGACGGCTTCGGCCAGCTTCTGCTGGGCTTCAGCCACTTCCATCGCTTCGCCGCGGTTGGCCAGGATGCGCTCGGCTTCTTCCTTGGCCTTGCGGACCGAGGCTTCGTCGATGTCCTGCGCGCGGATCGCGGTGTCGGCCAGCACGGTCACCACCTGCGGCTGCACTTCCAGGATGCCGCCGGAAATGGCGAAATCCAGCTGCTCGCCGTTCGGCGTGGTCACCACCACCTTGCCCGGCTTCAGGCGGGTGATCAGCGGCGCGTGCTTGGGCGCGATGCCCAGTTCGCCCAGCTCACCGGTGGCCACGACCAGGGTCGCTTCGCCACGGAAGATTTCCTGCTCGGCGCTGACGATGTCGCAACGGATCGTGCTCATGCAAATCTCTTCGCTGTTCGCGGCGGCGCAATGCCACCGTGGGAGTCCACCGGCGCGGGCAGTTGCCCGGCGCCGGCGTCAGGTCGGGCAGGATCGCTCCCGCCCGTCCCGGATCAGGCCTTCTCGGCCATCTTCTTGGCCTTCTCGACCGCTTCTTCGATGCCGCCGACCATGTAGAACGCCTGCTCCGGCAGGTGGTCGTACTCGCCATCGACGATGGCCTTGAAGCCACGGATGGTGTCCTTCAGCGGCACGTACTTGCCCGGCGAACCGGTGAACACTTCGGCCACGTGGAACGGCTGGCTGAAGAAGCGCTCGATCTTGCGGGCGCGCGACACGGCCTGCTTGTCTTCTTCGGACAGTTCGTCCATGCCCAGGATCGCGATGATGTCCTTCAGTTCCTTGTACTTCTGCAGGGTCTGCTGGACGCGCTGGGCGGTGTCGTAGTGCTCGTGGCCGATGACCAGCGGGTCCATCTGGCGGCTGGTGGAGTCCAGCGGATCGACGGCCGGGTAGATACCCAGCGAGGCGATCGAACGCGACAGGGTCACGGTCGAGTCCAGGTGGGCGAAGGTGGTCGCCGGCGACGGGTCGGTCAGGTCGTCCGCGGGAACGTAGACGGCCTGGATCGAGGTGATCGAACCGTTCTTGGTCGAGGTGATACGCTCCTGCAGGACGCCCATTTCCTCGGCCAGGGTCGGCTGGTAACCCACGGCGGACGGCATACGGCCCAGCAGTGCCGACACTTCGGTACCGGCCAGGGTGTAGCGGTAGATGTTGTCGACGAACAGCAGGACGTCCTTGCCCTTGCCGTTTTCGTCCTTCTCGTCGCGGAAGTACTCGGCCATGGTCAGGCCGGTCAGGGCGACGCGCAGACGGTTGCCCGGCGGCTCGTTCATCTGGCCGTACACCATCGCCACCTTGTCGAGGACGTTGGAGTCCTTCATTTCGTGGTAGAAGTCGTTGCCCTCACGGGTACGCTCACCCACGCCGGCGAACACGGACAGACCGCTGTGCGCCTTGGCGATGTTGTTGATCAGTTCCATCATGTTGACGGTCTTGCCGACGCCGGCGCCGCCGAACAGGCCGACCTTGCCGCCCTTGGCGAACGGGCACATCAGGTCGATGACCTTGATGCCGGTTTCCAGCAGCTCGGTAGCCGGGGACTGGTCTTCGTACGACGGGGCCGCACGGTGGATTTCCCAGCTGTCGCTGGCGGCCACCGGGCCGGCTTCGTCGATCGGACGGCCGAGCACGTCCATGATGCGGCCCAGGGTGCCAGCGCCGACCGGCACGGAGATGCCGCGGCCGGTGTTGGTGGCGACCAGGTTGCGCTTCAGGCCGTCGGTGGAACCGAGGGCGATGGTACGCACCACGCCGTCGCCCAGCTGCTGCTGGACTTCGAGGGTGATTTCGGTGTTGTCGACCTTCAGTGCGTCGTACACCTTCGGCACCGACTCACGCGGGAATTCGACGTCGACGACCGCGCCGATGATCTGAACGATCTTGCCCTGACTCATTGCTGCATCCTCTAAATGTGTGCTTTGAACGAACGCGGTCAGACTGCTGCCGCGCCGCCGACGATTTCGGAGATTTCCTGGGTGATCGCTGCCTGGCGCGCCTTGTTGTAGACGAGCTGCAGGGTGCCGATCAGCTTGTTGGCGTTGTCGCTCGCCGCCTTCATCGCAACCATGCGTGCCGCATGCTCGGAGGCGACGTTTTCCAGCAGTGCCTGGTACACCAGCGACTCGATGTAACGCGTCATCACGTGCTCGAGCACGGTCGCGGCATCGGGTTCGTACAGGTAATCCCAGTCGTGGTGAGCGACCTGCTTCTCGGCCGGCGGCAGCGGCAGCAGCTGATCGAAGCTGGCCTTCTGCACCATGGTGTTCACGAAGCGGTTGTAGACCAGGTACACGCGGTCGATCTTGCCTTCGGTGAAGGCGTCGAGCATGACCTTGATCACACCGATCAGCGATTCCAGCTTCGGCACGTCGCCGATGTGGGTCATGCTGCCGACCATGTTGACCTTCACGCGGCGGAAGAAGGTCGATGCCTTCTGGCCGATGGTCACCAGGTCCACTTCCGCACCCTTGTCCTGCCATGCCTTGGCTTCGCCCAGCATCTTGCGGAACAGGTTGTTGTTCAGGCCGCCGGCCAGGCCGCGATCGGAGGAGATCACGATGAAACCGACCCGCTTGACCTGCTCACGCTCGACCAGGAACGGATGCTGGTAGTCGGTGCTGGCCTGGGCCAGGTGACCGATCACCTGCTTCATCGCCTGCGCGTACGGACGCGAGGTCTTCATCCGATCCTGCGCCTTGCGGATCTTGGAGGCCGAGACCATTTCCAGGGCGCGCGTCACCTTGCGGGTGTTCTGCACGCTCTTGATCTTGGTTTTGATTTCGCGTCCGCTTGCCATCTCTTGTTTCCCGTGGCGCGGGGCTGCTGCCCCGCGTTGTTCAACCGTTTGTCATCTGGTCCAGCGGAGCCGGAGGCTCCGCTCTACAGGACCGCGATTACCAGCTGCCGGTGGTCTTGAACTCGGCGATGCCCTTCTTGAAGGCACCTTCGATGTCGTTGTCCCAACCGCCGGTGGCGTTGACCTTGCTGACCAGCTCGCCCTGGGTGTTGGCGAAGTGGGCGTGCAGGCCTTCTTCGAACGCCAGCAGCTTGTTGACCGGCACGTCGTCGAGGTAACCCTCGTTGACGGCGTAGATCGACAGCGCCTGGTTGGCGATCGACATCGGCGCGTACTGCTTCTGCTTCATCAGCTCGGTGACGCGCTGGCCACGCTCCAGCTGCTTGCGGGTCGCTTCGTCCAGGTCCGAGGCGAACTGCGCGAACGCAGCCAGCTCGCGGTACTGGGCCAGCGAGATACGGATGCCGCCCGACAGCTTCTTGATGATCTTGGTCTGGGCCGAGCCACCGACGCGCGACACCGAGATACCGGCGTTCACGGCCGGGCGGATGCCGGCGTTGAACAGGTCGGTTTCCAGGAAGATCTGGCCGTCGGTGATCGAGATCACGTTGGTCGGAACGAAGGCGGACACGTCGCCGGCCTGGGTTTCGATGATCGGCAGCGCGGTCAGCGAACCGGTCTTGCCGGTGACCTTGCCTTCGGTGAACTTCTCGACGTATTCCTCGGACACGCGGGCAGCGCGCTCGAGCAGACGGGAGTGCAGGTAGAACACGTCACCCGGGTAGGCTTCACGGCCCGGCGGGCGCTTCAGCAGCAGCGAGATCTGGCGGTAGGCGACGGCCTGCTTGGACAGATCGTCGTACACGATCAACGCGTCTTCGCCGCGGTCCATGAAGTACTCACCCATGGTGCAGCCCGAGTAGGCGCTGATGTACTGCATGGCAGCCGATTCGGAAGCGGTCGCGGCCACCACGATGGTGTGGGCCAGCGCGCCGTTCTCTTCCAGCTTGCGCACGATGTTGGCGATGGTCGAAGCCTTCTGGCCGATCGCAACGTACACGCACTTGATGCCGGTGCCCTTCTGGTTGATCACCGCATCGATCGCCATCGCGGTCTTGCCGGTCTGGCGGTCACCGATGATCAGCTCGCGCTGGCCACGGCCGATCGGGATCATCGAGTCGACCGACTTGTAACCGGTCTGCACCGGCTGGTCGACCGACTTGCGCCAGATCACACCCGGAGCAACGCGCTCCACCGGAGCGGTCAGGTCGGTGCCCAGCGGGCCCTTGCCGTCGATCGGCTCGCCCAGCGCGTTCACGACGCGGCCCAGCAGTTCCGGACCGACCGGCACTTCCAGGATGCGGCCGGTGGTCTTGGCGACGTCGCCTTCGCGCAGGTTTTCGTAGTCACCCAGGACCACGGCGCCGACCGAGTCGCGCTCCAGGTTCAGGGCCAGGGCGAAGGTGTTGTTCGGCAGTTCGATCATTTCGCCCTGCATCACGTCGGCCAGACCGAAGATGCGCACGATGCCGTCGGACACGCTGGTCACGGTGCCTTCGTTGCGCGATTCCGCGGCCAGCTTGACCTTCTCGATGCGGTTCTTGATCAGTTCGCTGATTTCGGAGGGGTTGAGCGTGGTTGCCATCGTCAAGTCCTAGTGCCGGCAGCGGGGCCGGACGTTAAATGAATTCAGTTAGCGAGCGCGGTCTGCAGACGGGCCAGCTTGCCCTTCAGCGAACCATCGATGACCACGTCGCCGGCGTCGATCACGGCGCCGCCGATCAGCGAAGCATCGACCGCGGTGGTCACGTCGACCTCGCGGTTGAAGCGCTTGCGCAGCGCAACCTTGATCGCGTCCAGCTCTACGGCCGACAGCTCGGAAGCCGAAGTCACGGTGGCCTTGACCACGTGCTCGGCTTCGGCGCGCAGGGCGTCGAACATGCCGGAGATTTCCGGCAGCAGCGGCAGACGATGCGATTCGGCCAGGATGGCCAGGAAGCGCGAGTAGGTCTCGCCGTGGGACACCGGCGCCAGCAGGGCGACGGCGTCGTCACGACCCAGCTCCGGGTTGGCGAGCAGGGCCGCCACGCGCGGATCGGCGGCGACGTGGGCGGAGAACGCCAGGGCGTCCGACCACGGCGCGAACGCGCCTTCGTCGCGCGCGGTCGCGAACGCGGCGCGGGCGTACGGGCGGGCAAGCGTGAGGGCCTGGCTCATCCTTAGATCTCCGAGGCCAGCTCGTCGAGCAGCGCCTTGTGGGCGTTGGCGTCGATTTCGCGCTTGAGCAGCTTTTCGGCACCGGTCACGGCCAGCGCGGACACCTGCTTGCGCAGATCTTCACGGGCACGGTTGGCGGCGGCGTCGATTTCAGCCTGGGCCAGTTCCTTCTGACGGGTGGCTTCGGTGATCGCTTCGTTACGGGCAGCATCAACGATCTGGTTGGCACGTGCGTGGGCCTGATCGATGATCTCGTTGGCCTTGGTGCGTGCTTCCTTCAACGCTTCGTTGACCTTCTCCTGCGCCTGGGCCAGATCTTTCTGGCTGCGGTCGGCAGCAGCGAGGCCTTCAGCAATCTTCTGCTGGCGCTCTTCGATCGCGTTCATCAGCGGCGGCCAGATCTTGGTCGCGATGATCCAGATCAGACCAGCGAAGGCGAGCGCCTGCGCAAGAAGGGTGAAATTGATATTCATGGTTAGCTCGATCGCTGGTTTCGGGGTGGACGTGCCGCCGAAGCGGCACATCCGGCCTTCATCCGAAACCGGGTGCATCAGCACCCGGTCGTCTCAAACCGCTGTATCAGCCGGCCAGAGCCTTGGTGACGGCGCCAGCGAAGGCAGCCGACAGCGGGTTGGCGAAGGCCAGCAGCAGGCCGACGGCGACCGAGATGATGAACGCGGCGTCGATCAGGCCGGCGGTGATGAACATGCGGACCTGCAGGACCGGGATCAGTTCCGGCTGGCGGGCGGCCGACTCCAGGAACTTACCAGCCATGATGGCCAGACCCAGACCGGCGCCCAGCGCGGCCAGGCCGATCATGATGCCGACGGCAAGGGCGGTGGAGCTCTGAATCTGCGCGAAGTTGGTCAGGACGGCGAAGTACATGGTTATCTCCAGGAACTTAAGTTGCTAAGGGTGATGAAACGGATGAAGGTTGAAACGCGTTGAAGCTTGAAACTCAGTGAGCGTCTTCCGACAGGCTTAGGTACACGATCGACAGCATCATGAAGATGAAGGCCTGCAGCGGGATCACCAGCAGGTGGAACAGCATCCAGCCGAGGCCGAACACACCACCGGCAATGGCACCGAAGAAACCGGCACCACCCAGCACCCAGATCAGCAGGAACACGATTTCGCCGCCGAACATGTTGCCGAACAGTCGCATCGCCAGCGAGATCGGCTTGCTCAGCCACTCGACGATGTTGAGGATCAGGTTGAACGGCATCATCCACTTGCCGAACGGCGCCGTCAGGAATTCCTTGATGAAACCGCCCAGGCCCTTGGACTTGAGCGCGAAGAACAGCATCAGGAAGAACACGCTGATGGCCATGCCGAGGGTGGCATTGACGTCCGCGGTCGGCACCGGCTTCCAGTAGTGCACGCCCACCCATTCCAGCGGCTTGGCGATGAAATCGGCCGGGATCATCTTCAGCAGATTCATCAGCAGAATCCAGAAGAAGATGGTGATGGCGATCGGCGTGACCAGCTTGCTCTTGCCGTGGTAGGTGTCCTTGGCCTGGCGGTCGACGAACTCCAGGCAGATCTCGACGAAGGCCTGCCACTTGCCCGGCACGCCGGCGGTGGCCTTGCGGGTGCCCAGCCAGAACGCGACAACGATCACCAGGCCCATCAGGACCGCGGTGAGGAAGGTATCGACGTGGATATGCCAGAACATACCCTCACCCTTGCCGACCGGCGCGGTCAGGTTGTGCAGGTGATGCTGGATGTAGCTGGTAGGGGTTAGAGCCTCGCCCGCCATGTGTCCGGAACCTTCAGTTAATTGAATTCTGTCAACGCCTGGCCATCGCCAGGACCTGGAACATCAAGCCAACGGCGATACCGGCCAACAGCGCCAATGCAGGCAGCTTGAAGACCAGGAACCCCACCAGCAGGACGCCGAAAACCACCACCCACTTGGCCACGATCGCAATGATCAGGCGAGCCATCGCCGATCCTGCGGCCAGTGCCCCACCGCCCAGTGCCATCCGTGCCGCCACCCAGCCACCGGCCGAAATGGCCACACCGGACGCCAGCGCGCCGAGGGCATACTTCGGACCTACCAGCAGGAAGGCCAGGGCCAGGACAGCCACTGCGGCCAGCGGGTAGACCGCGGCGCGCAGCATCAGTCGCCGACCCGCATCAACGGAGTTCAGCACAGGACGTCCCGCGTGGTTGCAAGTGGAGGGCTGAGGCGACTACAGCAGGGGGGCCTCATCGAGCCGCCAAATTATAGCAATGGGACAATTTGCGAGACAACCGCTCCCTGTTCATCCCGGGAAGCCGCAAGTTGCGGTACCGGTTACATTTTTGCGTGCCACCCAGGGGACAATGACGTCCGTATGATGTTGCAGCGCAGTATTGAACTTTGGTCGCAGGCCGCGGAACTTTCGCCGAATGCGCCGGTCCGATCTTGCGACCTGCCTGCAGCAACCTCGTCGACGCTTCGCCCCGCAGGTCCCACGATGGCCCCGAAGCCCGGCTCCGGGGCCATCTTTTTGCATCGTCGCGACAGCGCTGAACCGTGCACACGCCGTGGACCATACGTTCACGCATGGTGGACGGGCCTGTCCCGCACAGTGGTCTTCATTCTGATGAACCACTGCAAGGACTCTTCGATGCGCCCCGTACCCACCCTGCTCGCCCTCTCCCTGCTCGCCGTCGGCGCTTCGTTCGCCACTGCCGCCCACGCCGCTGAAGGCGACGACCGCTTCGCCCTGCGCCTGGGTGCGATGAACATCGACTCGGACAACACCCTTCGCGGCAAGACCAACGTCGCCGGCCAGGACATTGGCTTCTCCGAAGACTTCAAGCTGGGTGGCAAGGAATGGGAGCCGCGCATCGACGGCATGTTCCGCATCAGCAACCGCCAGCGCCTGCTGTTCAACTACTTCAAGTACGACAAGGACCGCCGCGAGACCCTCGGCCAGGACATCTCCTTCGGTGACGTCAACGTGCCGTCCGGCAGCTTCGTCAAGGGTGAGCTGAAGTACCAGGTCGCGAGCCTGGTCTATGACTACTCGGTGGTGGACACCGATACCTTCGATCTCGGCCTGCAGCTGGGTGCCGAGTACGCCAAGGTCAGCACCAAGGCCTACGCCGATCTGGGCACCGTCTACGAAGGCCAGTTCCTCAATGAGAAGACCGACGGCGTGGCGCCGGTGGTCGGTGCGCGCCTGAGCTTCACCCCGTCGGAAAAGTGGATGATCACGCTGCAGGGCCAGTACCTCAACACGCGCTGGGGCAGCTTCGATGACTACAAGGGCGACCTGAGCCGCGCCAACGCCATCGTGGATTACCGCTTCACGAAGAACTTCGGTGTGTTCGCTGGCTACGACTGGTTCAAGCTCGACGCGGACAAGAAGGGCAGCGATGGCACCATCGGCCTGAAGCAGGAATTCAAGGGCCCGGTGGCCGGCGTCAGCTTCGTGTTCTGATCCCCCGCCCCTTCCACGGCACTCTCTCTCCTGGCGCGGCCTCCGGAACATCGGGGCCGCGCTTTTTCTTTGCATCGTCGAGCGGAGAAGCAGACTGGTCGAGCGCAGGGGGAAGAGGGGCTTGCGTGCGAATGTCCCCCGGCACCGGCCTGCGGCCGTCACCTCCTCCTTTACTTCGCACGCAAGTCCCTCTTCCCCCGCGTGTCAGGCATCCAGGCGGTCTAGGCTGTGGCTCTCGCCTGTCCGCACGCCGCGCCGGGGCGGGGGGGCCTGGCTTGGGCCAACCTTACCGGCGGCGCCCCCCGCCGCAGGCGGACGACGGGGGACATTTGTCCAAACGCCTGCCACCCGCGCATCGGCCCAGACCCTCGCGATGTGCAGCCGAAGGCTTCCCCACAGCCAACAAAAAAACCCCGGCAGAGGCCGGGGCTTTTTCGTTCGGAACGGCGCGCGGGCGCCTTACTTCTTCTTCGGCATGTACAGATCGGTGATCGTGCCGTCGTAGATTTCCGAGGCCATCGCCACCGATTCGCTCAGCGTCGGGTGGGCGTGGATGGTGTGGCCGATGTCTTCAGCTTCGGCACCCATCTCGATGGCCAGGCCGATCTCGGCCAGCAGGTCACCGGCATGCACGCCGACGATGGCACCACCGATGATGCGGTGGGTTTCTTCGTCGAAGATCAGCTTGGTAAAGCCCTCGGTGCGGCCGATGCCGATCGCGCGGCCGCTGGCGGCCCACGGGAACTTGGCCACGCCGACCTTCAGGCCCTTGGCCTTGGCTTCGGTCTCGGTCACGCCGACCCAGGCGATTTCCGGGTTGGTGTAGGCCACCGACGGAATCACGCGGGCCACCCATTCCTTCTTGTGGCCGGCAGCCACTTCGGCGGCCAGCTTGCCTTCGTGCGTGGCTTTGTGGGCCAGCATCGGGTTGCCGACGATGTCGCCGATGGCAAAGATGTGCGGCACGTTGGTGCGCATCTGGCGATCAACCGGGATGAAGCCACGGTCGGTGACCTGCACGCCGGCCTTTTCGGCATCGATCTTCTTGCCATTCGGCGAGCGGCCCACGGCCACCAGCACGCGGTCGAAGGTGCCCTGCGCCAGCGCAGGCGCCTGGCCTTCCTCGGCGGCGTCGAAGGTCACGGTGATGCCCTTGGCATCGGCGGTGACGCCCGAGGCCTTGGTCTTCAGGTGCACTTCGATGCCCTGCTTCTTCAGGCGGTCGGCCAGCGGCTTGACCAGGTCCTTGTCTGCGCCCGGCATCAGCTGGTCCATGAACTCGACCACGGTCACCTTGCTGCCCAGCGCGCCATACACGGTGGCCATTTCCAGGCCGATGATGCCGCCACCGACAACCAGCAGCGAGCCCGGCACTTCGGCCAGCTCCAGCGCGTCGGTGGAATCCATCACGCGCTTGTCGTCCCACGGGAAGTTCGGCAACTTCACCGCCTGCGAACCGGCGGCGATGATGCACTTCTGGAAGCGCAGCAGCTGGGTGCTGCCGTCGGCAGCGGTGATTTCCAGCTCGTTGGCCGAGACAAACCTGCCGACGCCCTGCACGCTGCGGACCTTGCGCTGCTTGGCCATGCCGGCCAGGCCCTTGGTCAGCTGGTTGACGACCTTTTCCTTGTACTCGCGCAGCTTGTCCAGGGTGATGGTCGGCTTGCCGAACTCGACGCCGAAATCACCGGCGTGGGCCACTTCGTCGATGACCGCTGCGGCGTGCAGCAGGGCCTTGGACGGAATGCAGCCGACGTTGAGGCAGACGCCGCCGAGGCTGGCGTAGCGCTCGACCAGCACCGTACCCAGGCCGACGTCGGCGGCGCGGAAAGCGGCGGTGTAGCCGCCCGGGCCGGAGCCCAGCACGACCATTTCGCATTCGATGTCGGCCGGCTTGCCGCTGGACAGCGCCGGCTTCGGCGCCGCCGGCTCGGCCGGGGCGCGGTGCGACGGGGTCACCGGCGGCTTGCTGGCCGGAGCGGCCGCGGCCGGAGCCGGCGCGGCGGCCTTGGCCGGGGCTTCGGCGGCACCTTCGGCGTCCAGCACCACGACCACGGCGCCTTCGGACAGGGTGTCGCCCAGCTTGACCTTCAGCTCCTTGACCACGCCTGCGGCCGAGGACGGCACTTCCAGGGTGGCCTTGTCCGACTCCAGGGTCACCAGACCCTGATCCTTCTTCACCGTGTCGCCGACGGCGACCAACACTTCGATCACCGGCACATCGCTGTAATCGCCGATGTCGGGAACCTTGACTTCAATCGTGGCCATGGTGGGTTTTCCTCGTGCCCGCCCGGCATGGCCGGCGGGCTGTCACTGCATCTGTTCACGCGGCCGCGCCAGGGGCGGCGGCCGCACGGTGGGGGCGAAGCGGTGCCTTACAGCAGCACGCGGCGCATGTCGGCCAGTACCTGCGACAGGTACGTGGTGAAGCGTGCGGCCAGGGCGCCATCGATGACGCGGTGGTCGTAGCTCAGCGACAGCGGCAGCATCAGCTTCGGTGCGAATTCCTTGCCGTTCCAGACCGGCTGGATGGACGACTTGGAGACGCCGAGGATGGCCACTTCCGGTGCGTTGACGATCGGGGTGAACGCGGTGCCGCCGATGCCGCCCAGCGAGCTGATCGAGAAGCAGCCGCCGCTCATGTCGGCCGGGCCGAGCTTGCCGTCGCGCGCCTTCTTGGCCAGTTCGCCGGTTTCCTGCGCGATCTGCACCACGCCCTTCTTGTCCACGTCGCGGATGACCGGCACGACCAGGCCGTTCGGCGTGTCGGCGGCAAAGCCGATGTGGAAGTACTTCTTCAGGGTCAGGTTTTCACCGCTGGCATCGAGCGAGGCGTTGAATTCCGGGAACTTCTTCAGCGCCGCGGCGCTGGCCTTGATCAGGAAGGCGAGCATGGTCAGCTTGATGCCGGCCTTCTCGTTCTCCTTGTTCAGCGCCACGCGCAGGCCTTCCAGGTCGGTGATGTCGGCCTGTTCGAACTGGGTGACGTGCGGAATCATGGCCCAGTTGCGGGCCAGGTTCGCGCCGGAAATCTTCTTGATGCGCGACAGCGGCTGCACTTCGGTCTCGCCGAACTTGCTGAAGTCGACCTTCGGCCACGGCAGCAGGTTCAGGCCACCACCGGCAGCAACAACGGCACCGCCGGCAGCCGGCACGCCACCGCTGAGTGCGGCCTTGACGAACTTCTGCACGTCACCCTTGGTGATGCGGCCACCCTTCTCGGTGCCGTTGATCTGCAGCAGGTCCACGCCCAGTTCGCGGGCGAACACGCGCACTGCCGGGGTGGCATACGGCACCTTGGCCGGCAGCACGCCATCGGCGTTGAACTGCACCGGCGGGCTGGACGGGGTACCGGCCGAGGCGACCTCGCGGGCCGCCAGATTGTCCGGCTGCGCCGGCACAGCGACCGGCTCGACCTTGGTGGCAGTCTCGGCGGCAGCCGGAGCGGCAGCAGCGGCTGCCTTGGTCGGCGCCGGCGCGGCAGCGCCCTCGGCCTCGATGATGGCGACCACATTGCCCTGCGACAGAGTGTCGCCGACCTTGACCTTCAGTTCCTTGACCACGCCAGCCACCGACGACGGCACTTCCATGGTGGCCTTGTCGCTTTCCAGCGTGACCAGGCCCTGGTCTTTCTTGACCGTGTCGCCGACGGCGACCAGCACTTCGATGACCGGAATGCCGGAATAGTCGCCGATATCCGGCACCAGCGCTTCAACCGCACCACCGCTGGCAACCGGAGCGGCCGGCGCAGCTGCGGCCGGGGCCGGCGCGCTCTGGGTGGCAGCGGCCGGCGCTGCGGCCTTGGCCGGTGCCGGGGCGGCAGCGGCCGGCTTGGCAGGCTCGCCCTCGGCCACTTCGATCAGGGCCACGACCTTGCCTTCGGAGAGGTTGTCGCCGACCTTGACTTTCAGTTCCTTGACCACGCCAGCCACCGAGGACGGCACTTCCATGGTCGCCTTGTCGCTTTCCAGCGTCACCAGGCCCTGGTCCTTCTTGACCGTGTCGCCGACGGCGACAAGCACCTCGATTACCGGGATATCGCTGTAGTCACCGATATCGGGGACAAGTGCTTCCTTGATTTCGGCCATGGGGATAACTCCGGCAATCTGGTGTAGGGAAACGTCTATTGTGCGGCCAGCGGGGGCCAGCGCCAACCGTTACAGGTGTTTTCAGTACTCACGCAGCCGGGACACGCTGTTGCCCATGGGTTGCGGCCGCGACCAGTCGGTAGCGTATTGTCCGGACGATGTCCGCTTCATGTCGCCAGTGCGTCGGCTACCGGCTGCCAGGCCTGGCGCAGACGCGGCAGCGACCAGGCCGCGTTGGCCGGGCTGGTGGACGGCAGCGCCAGCAGCCTTGGCGGCGCCTCCAGGCAGGGCAGCACCCAACGCTGGAATGCCTTCAGCGATGCCGCGCCGTTGCAGCCGATCAGCTCCAGCTCAGGAAGCGAAGCGATCAATGCCGGCAGCGCATTGGGTACTTCCGTGCCACGCACGATGTCGGCATCCAAGCTGCCACGCCGCTTGCACTGGCCGATCACATCCCACAGACCCACACCGGCTGCCTGCAGTGCGCGCAGCCGTTGCGGGTACGCCAGGGCCACATCGAAGCCACAGATATCGGCCAGCACAGGCCAGAAACGATT
Organism: Stenotrophomonas sp. SMYL11; assembly: GCF_036320005.1. NCBI lineage: Bacteria > Pseudomonadati > Pseudomonadota > Gammaproteobacteria > Lysobacterales > Lysobacteraceae > Stenotrophomonas > Stenotrophomonas sp. SMYL11. The sequence goes on along the minus strand of NZ_JAWIRS010000005.1, from coordinate 144,160 downwards.
GCGTGGATGGGCGTAGTAGCGCTGCTCCTGCAATGACGCAACGCCGGGCATCGAGCCCAGCAGCAGCACCCTGCAATCCGCCTTCACCTGCGCTTGCAGGCCGATGCACACCGTTGCTTCGCTCACATCTTCTCCAACTGCATGAATGTCGCCGAAGGCCGAAAAGCCCATGAAAACAGGCTTTTCGCTCCAGTCGCTGAACGAGGAAAACTATTTTTTAACGTGCGTCGGATTCGATTCATGTTGGGGCGACTACGGTGTGCTCGCCCCGCAACCGGGGGCCCAAAACAAGAAACATTAGGAGATACCCCCATGCGCTCCATCCGTATCCTGAGTCTCGCCCTGCTGACCTCCGCCGCCTTCGCGCCGGCCGCTTTCGCCCAGGACAGCAGCAGCACCGACACCGCTTCGGGCAAGCATTTTGCCGTTGTTGGCGGCATCTCGCTGCTGGAACCGAAGAACGACCCGATTACCGGCGTCAAGAAGACCGATGGTGGCCCGGCGCCGACCGTCAGCTTCAGCTACTACATCAACGACAACTGGGCCGTTGAACTGTGGGGCGCTGCCGACAAGTTCGACAACAAGTTCAAGGGCCCGGACAACGCCCGCCTGGGCTCGGTCGAGCAGCAGCCGATCGCGCTGAGCGGCCAGTACCACTTCGGCCAAGCTGACAACGTGTTCCGTCCGTTCGTGGGCGTGGGCTACTACCAGTCGAGCTTCAGCAACGAGAAGCTGGGCAACGGCGCTGACACCGACATCCGCTTCAAGGATGCCAAGGGCGTGATCGGCACCGTCGGCGTGGACATGAACATCAACTCCACCTGGTTCGCCCGCGCTGACGCCCGCTACATGCGCGCCCGCCCGGACGTGAAGGTTGGCGGCGAGAAGATGGGCGAAGCCAAGATGGATCCGTGGACCGTCGGCTTCGGCATCGGCGCCCGCTTCTGATCCAGGCTGCACCTGCTTCACTGATGTAACGCGACGGGCCCTTCGGGGCCCGTCGTCGTTTCCGTCACCTGCTGTCTGTAGAGTCGACTGTCAGTCGACTGCCTTTTGTCGAGTCGAGCCATGCTCGACTTTTGAAAGAACAGTCGACTGACAGTCGACTCTACGCACACACAGAATGCGGAGGCGCGATGCACGAAATCGACCTGCTGGTGATCGGTGGCGGCATCAACGGTGCCGGCATCGCCCGTGATGCCAGCGGCCGCGGCCTGCGCGTGCTGCTGTGCGAGCAGCACGACCTCGCGGCGCATACCTCCAGCGCCAGCAGCAAGCTGATCCACGGTGGCCTGCGCTACCTGGAACAGCGCGAGTTCGGCCTGGTACGCAAGGCCTTGGGCGAACGCGAGGTGGTACGCCGGCAGGCGCCCCATCTGGTCCGCCCGCTGCGTTTCGTGCTGCCGTGGGAACCCCACCTGCGCCCACGCTGGATGCTGCGCGTGGGACTGTGGCTGTACGACCACCTGGGCCCACGCAGCCCGGCATTTCCCGCCTCGCGCGCCCTGGACCTTCAGCGTGATCCGCTCGGCCCCTGGCTCTCCCCGGATCTGCGGCAGGCCTTCAGCTACGCCGACGCGCAGGTCGATGACGCGCGTCTGGTACTGCTCAATGCCCTGGATGCTGCCTCGCGTGGCGCACAGGTTCATGTGCGCAGCCGCTGCATCGAACTGCGCCCTGTGCAGGGCCGTTGGCAGGCCGTGCTGGAGTCCGCCGATGGCCAGCAGCATGTGACCGCGCGCGCCGTCGCCAATGCGGCTGGCCCATGGGCCGGTGGCCTGCTGGAGCAGATGGAGGCCCGCAGCGGCGGCCCCGCGCTGCGGCTGGTACAGGGCAGCCACATCGTGCTGCGCCACCCTTGGCCCGATGACAGTGCCTGCCTGCTGCAGCAGCCCGATGGCCGCGTGGTGTTCCTGCTGCCGTTCACCCACGATCATCTGCTGATTGGCACCACCGACACCGACTACCGCGGTGACCCGGCGCGCTGCAGCGTGCTGCCTTCCGAGGTGAGCTATCTGTGCGCGGCCGCCAACCGCTATCTGCGTGAGCCGATCACTCCGGAAGACGTGGTCTGGCAGTTCGCCGGTGTGCGGCCACTGCTGGCCGACCCGGACCCGCGTGCGGCAAAGCTGAGCCGCGACTACCGCCTTCAGCTGCAGTCCAGCCCGGCGCCGGCGCTGCATGTGCTGGGCGGCAAGCTGACTACCTACCGCGTGCTGGCCGAGGAAGCGCTGGAGCTGCTGCGCCCTGCCCTGCCACAGATGGGACCGGCCTGGACGGCAGGCGGAGACCCGCTGCCGGGCGGCGACTGGGGTGACGCCGCACAGGCGCGCTCCCGCCTGCAGGCGCTGGCACCGTGGTTGCCCGTGGAGATCGCACGGCGTTGGGCCGAAGCCTACGGCAGCCGCAGCGCCGCCCTTCTGCAGGGTGCACGGGGCATGGACGATATTGGAGAGGACTTCGGCGGCGGCCTGCATGCACGGGAAGTGGCTTTCCTGCGCGACCACGAATGGGCCTGGGACGCCGAGGACGTGCTGTGGCGGCGGAGCAAGCTGGGGTTGCGGCTGGATGCCGCGCAGATTGCGCGGCTGCAGGCGTGGATCGATAGACGGTAGAGTCGAGGGGGGGGGGGGGGGGGGGGAGTGCGGGGGGGGAGACCGCCCCGGGCAAACACCAACCACCTCGCGCGGGTCGAGTGCAGGGGGCTCCCCGCCCCAGAAAAGCCGGCCCCCACCCTCGACTCTACCAACACCATCGCTACCGGAGACGCTGCATGACGCCCCGCTACGTGCTGGCCATCGACCAGGGCACCACCAGTTCGCGCGCGATCCTGTTCGACCGCGCCGGCGACATCGTCGGCAGCGCGCAGCGCGAATTCGCGCAGATATTCCCGCAGCCGGGTTGGGTCGAGCATGACCCGCGCGAGATTCTCACCAGCGTCTATGCCACGCTGACCGAACTGCTCAGCCGCGGGCAGATCGACCCGCGCCACATCGCCGCACTGGGCATCACCAACCAGCGCGAAACCACCGTGGTCTGGGACCGTGCCACCGGTCAGCCGATCCACAACGCCATCGTCTGGCAGTCGCGGCAGAGCCACGCCATCTGCGAGCGGCTGAAGTCCGAAGGGCATGAGGCGCTGATCCGCGAGCGCACCGGCCTGCTGATCGATGCCTATTTCTCCGCCACCAAGGTGCGCTGGATCCTCGACCACGTCGAGGGCGCGCAGCAGCGCGCCGAACGTGGCGAGCTGCTGTTCGGCACCATCGACAGCTGGCTGGTCTGGAACCTCAGTGGTGGCCAGGCGCATGTGACCGACTACAGCAACGCGGCGCGCACGCTGCTGTTCAACATCCACACGCTGGACTGGGATGACGACCTGCTGGCGCTGCTGGACATCCCGCGCGCGATGCTGCCGCAGGTGCGCGATTCCAGCGCGGTGTACGCGCATACCCGGCCGCAGTTCTTCTTCGATCACCCCATTCCGATCGCCGGCATCGCCGGTGATCAGCAGGCGGCGCTGTTCGGCCAGGCCTGCTTCCAGCCGGGCATGGTCAAGAACACCTATGGCACCGGCTGCTTCATGCTGATGCACACCGGCGCGCAGGCGGTGCGTTCGCGCAATGGACTGCTGACCACCATCGCCTGGGGCCTGGACGGGCGCGTGGAATATGCACTCGAAGGTTCGATCTTCATCGCCGGCTCGGTGGTGCAGTGGCTGCGCGATGGGTTGCGCATGATCGAACGCGCCAGCGACAGCCAGGCGCTGGCCGCGCAGGTGCCCGACAGTGGCGGCGCCTACCTGGTGCCGGCGTTCGTCGGCCTCGGTGCACCCTACTGGCGCAGTGATGTGCGCGGCGCGATGTTCGGCCTGACCCGTGGCACGCGCAAGGCGCACTTCGTGCGTGCCGCGCTGGAGGCGATGGCCTACCAGACCCGCGACGTGCTCGATGCGATGCAGTCCGATGCCGGTATCGCGCTGACCGAGCTGCGCGCCGATGGCGGTGCGATCGGCAACGACTTCCTGGCCGGGTTCCAGGCCGACATCCTTGGGGTCCCATTGCTGCGGCCGCGGTTGACCGAGACCACCGCACTGGGCGCGGCCTACCTGGCCGGACTGGCAGTGGGGTTCTGGTCGAGTCGCGAACAGATCGCCGCGCAATGGGGCCTGGACCGGCGCTTCGAGCCACAGATGGAGGTGGCGCGGCGCGAGAAACTGTATGCAGGATGGCAGCAGGCCGTGGCGGCCACCCTCGCCTTCCACGTCGACTGAAGGTAGCGCCGGCCGCTGGCCGGCAACCCCATGATCCTTGACGGCGTCTGCAGATTGCCGGCCAGCGGCCGGCACCTGCCGCATGGCCAGAACGTCCGTAGCGCCGGTCAGAACGCCGGCAGCACCGCGCCCTTGTACTTGGTCTCGATGAAGGCCTTCACCTGCGGGCTGGTCAGGGCCTTGGCCAGCTTCTGCACGCGGGCGTCGTCCTTGTTGTCCGGGCGTGCGACCAGGAAGTTCACGTACGGCGAGTCCTTGCTCTCGATCGCCAGTGCATCCTTGGTCGGGTTGAGGCCCGCATCCAGTGCGTAGTTGGTGTTGATCAGAGCCAGGTCGACCTGGTCCAGCACGCGCGGCAGCATCGCCGAATCCAGCTCGCGGAACTTCAGGTTCTTCGGATTGGCGCTGATGTCACGCTGGGTCGACAGCGCGTTGGTCGGATCCTTCAGCTCGATCACACCGGCCTTGTGCAGCAGGATCAGTGCACGGCTGTTGTTGCTCGGGTCGTTCGGGATCACCACGTCGGCACCTTCGCGCAGCTCGGCCAGCGACTTGATCTTGCGCGAGTACGCACCGAACGGCTCGATGTGCACGCCGATCACCTTCACCAGATCGGTCTTGCGATCGCGGTTGTAGGCATCCAGATACGGCTCGGTCTGGAAGTAGTTGGCGTCCACCTGCTTCTGCACCAGCTGGTCGTTGGGCTGCACGTAGTCGTTGAACACGCGCACGTCCAGGTCCACACCTTCCTGCTTGAGGATGGGCTTGACCACTTCAAGGATCTCGGCATGCGGCACGGCCGTGGCGGCCACCACCAGCTTCTGCGAGGGCTCGCCGGACTTGCCGCAGGCGGTCAGGGCCAGCGCAGCGGCGAGCAGGGGCAGCAACAGGGTCTTCTTCATGGGCGGAAGGGTTCTCGGGGGGAGTGTCAGGAGTTGTCGTAGTTGCTCAGGGCGAGCTCAAGCAGCGCCTTGGCCTGCTCGCGCAGCATCACCGGTTCGACGATCTCGGCATCCGAGCCGTAGTGCAGCACGTCCATCAGCAGTTCGCGCGAGACGCTGTACGGCACCTTCAGTTCATAGCGGCCATCCGCCAGGAAGCGGCCCTGCTGCTTGGAATGCCAGTGTTCGTCGGCCACCCAGCGCGCGGCCTTGGCGCTGAACAGGATGGTCGCCCAGCCCTTCGGCGCACCGGAGAAGATGCCGTAGCTGGCCCCGAGCTGCTCGTCCAGCTCGCTGTCGGCCACGTCGCTGGCGGTGCTGTCGATCACCCGCGCCTTGTGAATGCGATCCACGGCAAAGCTGCGCAACGCCTCGCGGTCATGGTCCCAGGCATCCAGGTACCAGTTGTCGCGATAGTGGGTCAGGCGCTGCGGCGAAACGGTGCGCTTGGTCGGCTCGTCGGTGGAACGGGCGCGGTACTCGAACGCCAGCTGGCGGCGCTCCAGCACCGCCGAAGCCACGCTGCGGAAGCTGCCTTCATCGAACTTGCGGCCACGGTGCGGAATTACCCGCACCCGGTCCACCGGCCAGCTGGAAACGCCAGCCTGGGCCGCCAGCAGGCTCTCGATGCGCTGCTGCAGCGGTGCCAGCACCGAGGACAGCACGCCGCCGCCGGTCCGCGCCAGCAGGTGCTGCGAGGCCAGCAGGGCATGCAGCTCCTCCGAGCTCAGCCACAGGCCGGGCAGCTCGAAGCGGTCGCTCTCGTCGGCCTGGTAACGGAAGCCGGCTTCGCCGTCGCCCTCGATCGGTGCCATCAGCGCATCGCGCAGGAAGGCCAGATCGCGGTAGACGGTGGCACGGGAGCAACCGAGCTTGTCCTGCAGGGTCGCCACCGTCACCGGATAGCGTGCGGACTTGAGCAGACGATGCAGGGCGGTGATGCGTTCGTATCGGTCCATACCCCCGATTATGTCCGAGTCGCGGGTCTTGTGTGGGACGTTTGGGCTATCGTGGTCGCCCCCACCCCTCTGGAACACCCGATGCGCCGGTTGCCTGCCCTGTCCCTGCTGGCCTGCCTGCTGCTGGCCGCCTGTGATCCCGCGCCCGCGCCGGCCAGCACCGAAGCGCCCGTGCCTGCGGCGGATCCGGCGCAGGCGGTGCTGGGCGCCAGCCAGCGCTTCTCGGCCCTGCGCAGCTTCCACGCCGAACTGGAGGTGCTGGGCGCGCCGCAGCCGGTGCGCAGCGCCATGGACTTCGTCGCCCCCGACCGCTTCCGGGTGCAGACCCCGGCCGGTCCGCAGACGATCATCGGCGACACCATGTTCCTGCAGGCCGACGACGCGATCCGGCAGGTGCCGACCCCGCCGGGCCTGCTCGAGCAATGGCGCAACCCGCTGCCGGCCGATGCCCTGCCCGCCGATCTGCAGGCCGAAGACCTGGGCAGCCAGTCGCTGGACGGGGTCGAGACGCGTCACTACCGCCTGCGTGGCGCGCAGCCCGGCGAACGCCTGGAGTACTGGGTGGACGCGCAGGGCCTGCCGCGGCAGATCGTACGCAGCGGCAGCAGCAATGGCCGCAGCTTCCAGCTGCGCCTGCGCTATTCGCGCTTCAACGACCCGGCATTGCGCGTCGATCTGCCCTGAATAGGCGATCGCGGCAACGTCTGCTGAAGAAACCGTTTGGATCGATTCGGACCGCCATCACGCTTCCAGTATCATCACCGGCTGTCAACCGCTTCGGAGAAGCCCCGATGTCCCTGCGCGTGTCCCTGCTGATCCCCCTGCTGCTGTGCGCACCGCTCGCGTATGCGCAGGATGCCTCCGAACTGGCGGCGATGTCCTCGCCGTGGAGCGGCAGTGGCGGCGAGCTCGGTTTCGCTTCGGCACGCGGCAACAGCAGCACCGAGAGCTTCAACGGCCGCCTGCGCCTGCGCTACACCGATGGCGACTGGGTGCACAGCATGGACCTGGCTGGCCTGCGTTCCAGCTCCAAGGTGATCGAGACCCGCGACGACGGCTCCACCAGCCGCCGCAACAACACCACCGCCAACCGTTATACCGGCAGTGCCGGCAGCGCGCTGCAGCTGGGCGAGCACCGCCAGCTGACGGCCACGGTGCGTACCGAGCGCGATGACTTCGCCACCTACGACCGCCAGAGCTCGTTCGGTCTGGGTTACGGCACCCGCCTGTGGAACACCGAGCGCTTCTCGTTCGACGCGCAGATCGGCCCCGGTGTGCGCCGCACCCACAGCACCGAGGACGACCGCACCCGCACCGGCATGATCGGCCGCGGCCTGTTCGACATGAAGTACTCGCTGACCGACAACACCGACCTGGTCAACACCCTGCTGGTCGAGTCGGGTTCCTACAACACCTTCGGCCAGAACGACTTCGGTGTTTCGGTGAGCATGAACGAACATCTGGCGCTGAAGGCCGGCTGGCAGGCGCGTTACAACAGTGACGTGGCCGAGGACAAGCGCAAGACCGATACGCTGACCACGATGAACGTGGTCTACAAGTTCAAATAAGAAACGGGCGCCAAAGGCGCCCGTTCTTCTTTCGGTAGTGCCGGCCGCTGGCCGGCAACTGCATTCAACTGGGGCACGAGGTTGCCGGCCAGCGGCCGGCACTACCTGCGATGGCTCAGACGTTCAGCAGTTCGCCGGCACCGGCATCCAGCAGCATCTTCGCCACGCGCTGGCCCAGTGCTTCCGGGTCACTGGCCGGACCAATCGCCTCGGCACGCACCGCACGGCCATCACTGGCACTGCCGACCAGGCCCTGCAGGTGCAGGTCGGTGCCCTGCCACTGCGCGATGGCTGCCACCGGCACGTGGCAGCTGCCATGCAACGCACGGTTCATCGCCCGCTCGGCTTCCACGCAGGCACGCGTTTCCGCGTCATCCAGGCCCGCGAACAGCGCCATCAGGCGCGCGTTGCCACCATCGCACTCCACCGCCACCGCGCCCTGCGCCGGAGCCGGCAGCCACTGCGGCGGTTGCAGGCGCGCGACGATGCGCGCGCCCAGGCCCAGTCGCTCCAGGCCGGCCACGGCCAGCACGATGGCGTCGTAGCCACCGTTGTCGAGCTTGGCCAGGCGGGTGTTGACGTTGCCGCGCAGGTCCAGCAGTTCCAGGTCCGGGCGCAGCGCGCGCAGCTGGGCCTGGCGGCGCAGCGACGAGGTGCCAACCCGCGCACCGATCGGCAGCGCATCCAGCGAGGCGTACAGGTTGGAGACGAAACCATCGGCCGGATCGTGGCGGGTCAGCATCGCCGGCAGCGCGAAGGGTTCATCCAGTTCCATCGGCACATCCTTCAGCGAATGCACGGCGCAGTCGGCCTCGCCACGCAGCATGGCCAGCTCCAGTTCCTTCAGGAACAGGCCCTTGCCACCGATGGCGGCCAGCGAGCGGTCCAGCACCTCGTCACCGCGGGTGCTCATCGGCACCAGTTCCACATGCAGGCCGGGGTGGGCCTGGCGCAGGCGATCGGCGACGTGTTCGCTCTGCCAGAGGGCGAGCGGGCTCTTGCGGGTGGCGATGCGGACGGTTTCCATCCGGTCATTATCGCGCCTTCGGCGCGGATACGGCCAACGGCGGAGCCCCTCGTGGCTGGAAGCAACAGCTTTGCTTGGCCGGGCGGGGTGGACTGCGCAGGGGTCGCTGCGAGTACGTCCATGTAAGCTCGGTCGCCGCTTGCTCGTGTGCGCTGTCCTGCGCACACGGCAAGACCGGGGTTGGGCGTCCTGCCCAACCCGCCCGAGGCATGCCTCGGACCCATGCGGCTCACGCCCCTGCGCAGCCCATCCCGCCCGACCTCTGACAGTTTCCGTGTGCGCCAGCCACGGAAGATCAAAAGAAGAGCAGAGCAACAGCGGGTCGCTTCGCTCTGAGTCGAGCATGGCTCGACTCTACATTTCTCTCCCCACCCGATAACAACAATGCTTTTGCTGTCCGATGCAGTGGAGAACGAGAGGGTTGGGGCGGGGGGGGGGGGGGGGGGGGGGGGGGGGGGGGGGGGGGGGCCGGGCCGGCGGCGGGGGGGGGGGGGGGCGGGGGGGGTCGGCCTCGCTGGGTCCCCCCGTCCCTTGCCTCTGTCTGTGGCGCCGGGGCCCCCCCCCCCCCCCCCCCGCCCCGACCCAGCACGTAGAAATACCGAGCCATGACCCGTTGTTGCTGTTGCTGTTGCTGTTGCTGTTGATCTTGATGTTGATCTGTAAGCAGTCGCGGCCGCAGGCCGCGCGGAACACTCACAGATGCCGCAGTTCCTGCTTCAGCGTCGCCACGCAGCGGCGGCTGACTTCCAGCGGTTGCTTGCCATGGCGCAACATCGCCTGCACCTGCCCACCCGTGCCACGGCGCAGCTCGACCAGTTCGTGGCGCGCCACCAGGCAGTTGCGATGGATGCGGATGAAGCGGCTGGCGAACTCTTCTTCCAGCGACTTCAGCGACTCTTCGATCAGGTCTTCTCCGCGCGCGTGGTGCACCACCACGTACTTCTCTTCGGCCTGCAGGTAATGGATGTCGTCCAGCGGAATCAAGCGCAGGCTGCCGCGCAGGCGCGCGCACAGCATGCTGCGCGCCTGCTGCCCGCGGTGGTCCTGTGGCTGGCCATCGCGGCCGGCCAGGAACGTGCGTGCACGTGCGATCGCTGCCGCCAATCGCTCGGCACGTACCGGCTTCATCAGGTAATCAATCGCGGCCGCCTCGAACGCCGACAGCGCATGCGCATCGTAAGCGGTGCAGAACACCACCGCCGGCCGCGGCTCGAAGCTGGCCAGGTGGCGGGCGGCTTCCAGGCCATCCAGCCCGGGCATGGCGATATCCAGCAGGACCAGGTCCGGCTGCAGCTCCGCGCACGCGTGCAGGGCCTGCTCGCCGTTGCCGGCCTCGGCCACCACATCCACGCCGTCCTGCGCGGCCAACAGGCTGCGCAGGCGCTCACGCGCCAGCGGTTCGTCATCGGCGATGACTACCCTCACGATCGCTCCCTCACTGGATCGGCACTGTCACCTGGCAGGCATAGTAGCCCTCGCTCCATCCAGCCGTCATCCGCGCGGCGCTGCCGAAGCGCCAGGCCAGCCGATGGCCGATGCTGTGCTGGGCATGGCCGGCACCGCGCGCCAGGGCCAGCCCGGGGGCCTGCGGGTCGGGCGCCGGATTGCGCACGCAGATCTGCAGTTCATTACCCTCGCGCATCAGCTGCAGCTCGATGGTGCCACCCTCGGGCAGCCGCGAGATGCCATGCAGCACGGCGTTCTCCACCAGCGGCTGCAGTACCAGGCGAGGCAGGGGAAGATCCCAGGGCAGCGGTTCGTCGCGCTGCCAGCGCACCTGCAGGCGCTCGCCCAGGCGCAGTGATTCGATCGACAGGTAGCGCTCGGCCAGCTCGCATTCGTCACGCAGGGTGGAATCACCCTCGCCCGCCCCCAGCGCGGCTCGGAACAGATCGGACAGGTCCAGCACCGCACGCTCGGCCACGACCGGGTCGCGATGCAGCAGGCTGGCGATCAGGTTCATGCTGTTGAACAGGAAGTGCGGGCGGATCCGCGCCTGCAGGGCATCGGCCTGTGCGCGTGCGTTGGCCTGTACCTGTGCGGCCCAGCGATCACTCACATAGAAGTAGCGCAGGGCCAAGGCAGTGATCAGCGCCGTCGTCGCCGCGCTGCCCAGCGTGAAGCGCCAGAAGCTGATGCCGCGGGCGAAGTTGTCGCCAAGCACCGCGTACAGGGCATGCACGATGCCCGCGCAGACCACCGCGATCAGCGTCGCAAGTGCGATGGCCGAGACCGCCCCCAGAACCTGTGGCAACCTCGACAACGCGTTCCGCAGCAGGCACAGGCTGGCCGTTACGGCCAGCGCCAGCCACAACGCGAAACCACTGGCCGACAGCAGTTCGCCCACAGTCCAGTGGCGGCTGCCATCCGGGGCCAGGGCCAGCACCACCACCACCAGTTCGGCCAGGCTGAGCATCGCCGCCAGCCGCGGCAGGCGGCACAGTTCCGGCATCCAGGGCGGGGCGCTGGCCGGCGGCATGGGTCAGGCAGCGCCCAGGCGTTCCTGCAACCAGTCACCCAGCGCCTGGATCTCTTCGGCGCAGACCTGGTGGGCCATCGGGTAACTGTGCCATTCCACCTCCAGGCCCAGCGCCTGCAGCGCCTGCGCGCTGTGTACGGCCACCGCCTGCGGAATCACCGGGTCGCCGCTGCCATGGGCCATGAACACCGGCACCTGCACGGCGCCTTCAGCGCGCTTTGCGCCGTCGGCTTCGGGCAGGTAGGTGGACAGCGCGATCAGGCCGGCCAGCGGCGCGGTGCGTGACAGCGCGGCGGTCAGGATGATCGCGCCCCCCTGCGAGAAACCGGCCAGGAAGATCTTCTCCGGCGCGATGCCACGCTCGATCTCACGCGCGATCAGCGCATCCAGCTGCACCACCGATTCCTGCACGCCCACCATGTCGGCGCGCGATCGGAAATCCATGCCGACGATGTCGTACCAGCCGCGCATCGGCACACCGTTGTTGATCGTGATCGGTCGCACCGGTGCATGCGGGAACACGAAGCGCAGCGCCGGCCAATGCGGACGCACCAGCTCCGGCACGATCGGCGCGAAGTCGTGGCCATCGGCACCGAGGCCGTGCAGCCAGATCACCGACCACTGCGGCGAGGCGCCGGTCTCCTGTTCCACCGTTTGCAGCATGATGCGGCTCCTTCAAGTTCGAGCCGCATTATGCCGCCGCCGCGGGACGATCAGTACAGCGGCGGTTGTTCGGCCGCTTCCCGGCGCAGCTGCGCGGCACGTACCAGCACCGGCGGCGGGATGTTCTCCTCGGGGATATCAAGCAGGCCAAGACGGTGCAGGAAGGCACCGGGGCCACGCGAAGACGTCAGTGCCACCACCGGTACCGCCAGCACCATGCCGATCACCACCGGCGCCATCCATGCGGCCAGCGATGGCGACACCGCCCAGGCCAGCATGCCCATGAAGGCGCCGAACACCCCCAGCCCACCGTAGCCACGGATCAGCGCCAGCCACGAAATGCCACCATCGTCACGCTGCTGCGCGTCCCAGCCCGAATCGCGGCCGGACAGCACTTCGGCCACGCCGCGCGACTGCACGTACATCACCACCGGCGCCATCAGCGCGGCCAATACGGTTTCCACCAGCATCGAGACGAACGCGCGCAGGGCACCGCCACACCCCCGTCGGTCGACCGGGTCCAGCAGCATCGCCAGGTAACCCAGCACCTTGGGCAGCAGCAGCACCGCCATGGTCGCCGCGAACAGGCGCACCACCTGTTCCTCGTCCTGGGCCCGCCAGTACACGCTGGGCGACAGGTGCAGCAGGGCGTTGAAATCGATGCCTTCCTGGAACAGCGGGATGGCGATGCCGATCAGCATCAGCATCGCCCACATCGGCGCGGTGAAGTAATGACCGATGCCGATCAGCATGTGCATGCGGCTGATCCAGTGCAGGCCACGGCTGCCGACCACCTTGCCGTGCTGCAGGTTGCCCTGGCACCAGCGGCGGTCGCGCACCAGCAGGTCGGTCAGGGTCGGCGGACCTTCTTCATAGCTGCCGCCCAGGTACGGCACCATGTGCGCGGCCCAGCCGCCACGACGCATCAGCGCCGCTTCGACGAAGTCATGGCTGAGCACGTGGCCACCGAACGGCTTGCGCCCCGGCAGCGCCGGCAGCCCGGCCTGATCGGCGAAGGCGCGGGTGCGGATGATGGCGTTGTGGCCCCAGTAATTGCTCTCGGCACCGTGCCACCAGGCCACGCCGCGTGCGATCACCGGCCCGTACACGCGGCCACCGAACTGCTGCATGCGGGCAAACAGGGTGCGGCCACCGATCACCGACGGCAGGGTCTGGATCAGGCCAACGTCTGCGTTGTGCTCCATGCCCGCGACCAGGCGCACGATGCTGTCGCCGGTCATCAGGCTGTCGGCGTCGAGGATCAGCATCTGCGGGTAGGCGCCGCCAAAACGGCGGACCCAGTCGGCGATGTTGCCGGCCTTGCGCCCGCTGTTGTCGCCACGGCGGCGGTAGAACAGCCGCGCCTGGCCATCGGGCACGCGCTCGCGCAGTTCGGCGAACACCTGCTCCTCGGCCCGCGCGATGTCTTCGCGCCGGGTATCACTGAGCACGAAGAAGTCGAACCGGTCGAGCTGGCCCGTGGCGGCCACCGACTCGTAGATCGCCTGCAGGCCGGCCAGCAGCCGGCGCGGATCTTCGTTGTAGGTCGGCATCAGCAGCGCGGTGCGGCTGTGCACCGTCGGCAGTGGCTTGTCCGGGTCGATGCCGAGGCGATAGCCCCGGTCGAACACGGCAGTCAGGAAGCCGGCCACGGCGCTGGCGAAAGACAGCGCGATCCAGGCGAACAGGCCGACAAACAGCACCAGCAGGCAGGCCTCGAGCACGCTGATGCCATTGGCCGACAGCACGCGCCACATCATCCGGGTAGCGATGGCGGTCATCGCCAGCGTGCCGCCGAAGATATAGAACCGGCGCAGGCCGATCAGCCGCGGCGAGGTGCGATGGCGGCGAACCTTCAGTTGGCCTTCGCGCAGGGTCTGCTCGGGCATCTGCAACGGCGATCCGGCCGGCAGCAGCGTCCAGCCGGCATCAAGCCGGGACGTATCTGCTTCCGCATGGATGGTCTGCACCTCCATTGCCGCCTACTCCGCGCAGTCGGCACGGCCGGCCATCCCGGCCGGGCTGCATGCACCAAGGTTCCCGGCGCGCTTTCCCGGCGCCCGCACTTGTCCTGGCTGCGCCGGCGTCACGCCACGCAGTCGATGTCTGTCACTACCGGAACCCACACGATCTCCAACGGGGCGGAATCGAAAATGCGGCTCAGTCTAGGGCCCCGGATGTAAGCCGAGTGCGAAGGTCTACGCCGGGATTTATCCCCATTCAGCAAACAGCAGGCGAGTGCCGGGGCAGGGGAACGGATGTCACTTGGTCGCCCCAGGTACTGGATCGTAACAAACGCGAACGGTTATCATTTCATTAACCAGGCAGGTCACCGTCTCCCGCACGGCCGAGACCCACCCAGCTGCGCCGGTTCCAACCCAGCGCCCAACGACCCATGGAAGGGGGCTGCCTGCTGTCTGCGTGCGCCTGCTGCTTCCACCGGGTCCCCCTCCTCCGATGGAAGCCGTCATGTCCCTGTCGTTCCGTACCCCTTCCGCGCACCTGCCGCGCACCCGCCTGGCCTGCGCTCTGGCAACCGCCTGCCTGTTGGCCCTGCCCGGCCTGGCCGCCGCAGAGGCCAGCGCCGATGCCTCCACCAAGGATCTGGATACCGTGGTGGTCACCGCCTCGGGCAACCAGCAATGGATCAAGGATGCGCCGGCCAGCATCAGCGTGATCAGCCGCGAGGACATCGAGCGCCAGCCGGTGCACGACCTGGCCACCCTGCTCAGCCGCGTGCCGGGCGTGACCGGTGGCCTCAGCGCGGTCGGCGAGCAGTCCAAGATCAAGCTGCGTGGCATGCCGTCCAATTACACGCTGGTGCTGGTGGACGGCAAGCGCATGGGCAGCTCGGCCTCGACCAACTACCGTCCCGACCTCGGCCGCCAGGATCTGAACTGGATCTCGCCCGACCAGATCGAACGCATCGAGGTGGTGCGCGGACCAATGTCGTCGCTGTACGGCTCCGACGCCATGGGCGGCGTGATCAACATCATCACCAAGCGCATCGGTGATGATTGGAACGGCAGCGCCACCCACAGCTATACCCGCCCGGGTGATGGCAAGCGCGGTGATACCCAGCAGATCGGTGCCACGTTCTCCGGCCCGCTCGGCGAGCGCTTCGGCCTGCGCATCGGTGCCAACAGCATGCGCCGCGACTCGGACCGCTCCAACGGTGGTGTCTATGGCAATGCCTACGCCGGCGAGAAGGACCGCAATGTCGACGCGCTGCTGCAGTGGAAGCTCAGCGATGCGCAGGAACTGTCGCTGGAAGCCGGCCACGGCGTGCAGCAGGCCTTCATCGACGCGTCGCTGGAAAAGCAGGACGAAGGCGCCTGGGGTGCCAGCGAACTCAAGCGCAGCTCGCTCGCGCTCAACCACGATGGCAAGTGGAGCTTCGGCAACTCGAAGCTCAGCGCCTACTGGACCGAATACAAGAACGACATCGGTGCCACCGGCCGCTCCGAAGCCACCGATACCATCATCGAAGGCAGCCTGACCACGCCCTTCACGCTGGGAGTTGAACACCAGCTCGCCGTCGGTGGCCAGTGGAAGCGCCAGGAACTGACCAACACCGATACCATCGGCCGCGCGCCGATCGACTATGCCGGCAATGCCGTCAGCGGCTCCAACCTGGAAGTAGATACCTGGGCACTGTTCGTTGAGGACGAACTGAAGCTGCACCGCACGCTGGCGCTGACCCTGGGCGCACGCCTGGACCACCATGAGAAGTTCGGCAGCCACGTCAGCCCCCGCGCCTACCTGGTCTGGCACCCGGCCGAACAGTGGACGATACGTGGTGGTGTTTCCAAGGGCTTCCGCGCGCCCAGCCTGACCGAGAATTCGGCCACCGCGGCCACCCAGTCCGGCGGCCGCGGCTGCACCTCGCTGATTCCGCTGGGCTATACCCGTGGCGGCTGCTACATGGCCGGCAACCCAGACCTGGACCCGGAAACCAGCACCAACCGCGAGATCGGCATCAGCTTCGACAATGACCTGTTCGATGCCGGCCTGACCTACTTCCATACCGACTTCAAGAACAAGATCGAGTACGCGCCCCTGGGCAAGTTCAACGGCATCTGGTGGACGCGCATGAGCAACGTGCAGCGCGCGCGCACCAGTGGCATGGAAGGCAACTTCAATGTCCGCTTCGGCGAGCAATGGCGCTGGCGCACCTCGGCCACCTGGATGAAGGAAGCCAAGAACCTGACCACCGGCAGGAACCTGATCGATACGCCGGAGTTTTCCGGCTATTCGTCGCTGGACTGGACGCCCAACACGGTGTTTTCCAGCAGCCTGTCGGCGCAGTACACCGGCAAGCAGGCCGGTACCGCCACGACCTTCCTCAAGGCCTACACCCTGTATGACCTGACCGCTGCCTGGAACGTCAACGAGGTACTCACCCTGCGCGGCGGCGTCAGCAACCTGGCCGACAAGAAGCTGTATGCCGAAGGCTCCACCGACTACTTCGTGGCCGGTCGCAGCTACTTCATGAGCATGACCGCGCGGTTCTGACCGGCGGCGCGCGCCGCGATCGCGCTGGCAGCACGCCAGCGCGATCGGCGGTGTTGCGGATTACTCGCTTTCCAGCGCGGCCGCGGCCGCGTTCTGCGTAGCGGCCGTGCGTGCACGGTCCATCGCTACCGCCAGTTGCTGGCGTGCGAGCAGTTGTTGTGCCTGCACCACTTCAGGTGTCGGCAGGAGCACCGGTCCCGGTGCGTTTTCCGGTATAGCAGGTGTGGTCATGCAACCTCCATGGACATCCCGCCGCCGCCCGGGTTCAGCTGGGGCGGCAGCGGAACTGCGCACCCTATCCTAAAAACAAGGCGGATGGGTGACGGTGCGAATCCTGCCACAGCGCCACACCTGATCAAACGTCACATTCTTGACACGGGAGGGTGGCCCTGCGGTCCCCTTGCCCGATAAGATGTAACCGTTTTCCTACAAGGACGTGATCTTCAATGAACGCAGTCGACCTCTCCCGCTTCAGCCCGAAGTGGCAGTTCCGCTTCAACTTCTTCCAGCAGCACGGCGCGCCCAAGGAACCGGGTTTCAAGCAGGCCTGGAAGGCGCTGTCCTTCGGTGACCGCCTGAAGGTCAACATCAACTTCTTCGCCTTCTTCTTCGGCTTCATCTACCTGCTCATCCTGGGCATGTGGCGCAAGGCGCTGGTCGTGCTCGGCATCAACATCGCGCTGGGCATCGTCACCCTGTTCCTGCCGGACATTGTGGCCCGTGCCGTGTTCATCGCCATGAACTTCCTGGTCGCCTCCAGCACCAACTACAGCTACTACCTGGAACAGGTAAAGGGCAAGGCCAGCTGGAACCCCTTCGAAGGAATGTTCTGACGCCATGCTGCCGCCGCACTCCGGCCTGGCATAGCATCAAGCAGAAATGAAGACGCCCGGCCTTGGCCGGGCGTCTTCATGTGCGCGCAACGGGGTCAGGCCGCGCGGCGGACCGTAGCCACCGGCTCGGCCTGCAGGCGGAAGCGCGAGACCGCCACCGCCAGCTGCTCGGCCTGTTCTTCCATTGCGCGCGCAGCGGCACTGGCTTCTTCCACCAGCGCGGCGTTCTGCTGGGTGGTCTCGTCCATCTGCACCACGGTCTGGTTGACCTGCTCGATGCCCGCCGACTGCTCGCGCGAGGCTGCCGAGATCTCGGCCATGATCTCGTTCACTCGACCGACCTGGCCGACGATTTCCTGCATGGTGCGGCCCGCGCCGTGCACCAGCTGCGCACCGGCACCGACCTGCGCCACCGAGGCGTCGATCAGCTCCTTGATCTCCTTGGCCGCGCCTGCCGAGCGCTGTGCCAGCGCACGCACTTCGCTGGCGACCACGGCGAATCCGCGGCCCTGTTCGCCGGCACGCGCCGCTTCCACCGCCGCGTTCAACGCCAGGATGTTGGTCTGGAACGCGATGCCATCGATCACCGAAATGATCTCGGCAATGCGCTGCGAGGAGGCCTCGATCTGTTCCATGGTCTGCACCACCTGGCTGACCACCTGCCCGCCTTCGCTGGCCACGCCCGCCGCGGAGCCGGCCAGGGTATTGGCCTGCAGCGCGTGGTCGGCATTCTGGCGCACCGTGGAGGTCAGCTCTTCCATCGAGGCCGCCGTCTCTTCCAGGTTCGCCGCCTGCTGCTCGGTGCGGCGCGACAGGTCACTGTTGCCCGCGGCGATCTCACCCGCCGCCAGGCGGATGCTGGCCGCCGACTGCTGGATCTGGCCAACGATCTGGGTCAGCTGCTGCACCGTGCTGTTGGCATCGTCGCGCATCACCGCGAACACGCCGTGGAAATCGCCCTGCATGCGCGCGCTGAGGTCGCCTGCGGCAATCGCGCGCAGCAGCGTCGACAGCTCGGCCAGGTTGTGATCGCTGACCTGCATCATGGTGTTGAGGGTTTCCACCATGCGGCGGAAGTCGTGGTCGAAGCGCAGCGTGTCGCCGCGCACCGCGAAATCACCGGCTGCTGCTGCGGCGGCCAGCTGCTGGATCTGATCGTTGATCGCTGCCAGGTTGCTCTTGGTGGTGGCCATTGCAGCGGTGAACACCGCCTTCTCGCCCGGCAGCGCTTCCATGTCCACGCTCAGGTCACCCACCGCATAGCGCTGCATCACGTCGACCAGGCGCTGGGTGACGGCGTTGCTGGAGGCCACCAGCTGGTTGCTGTCAGCCACCATCCGGCCATACTCACCCGGAAACGCCGAGGCGTCCATGCGGTAGCTGATTTCACCGTCGTCATGGCGGCGCGCCATTTCCGCCTGCGCCGCCATCACCGACTGCAGCTGCCCCCGCATGCCCTGCATCGCGTCCAGCAGGCGGCCCACTTCGTCGTTGCTGCGTGCCGGCAGGGTGCTGTCCAGGTTGCCCGCGGCGACGTCGCCGGCCACGCGCACGGCTTCGGCCAGTGGGCGGATCGCCAACCGGCGCAGCAGCACATAGACACCGGCACTCAGCGTCAGCGCGGCCACCACGCCAACCAGCAGGGTCAGCCACAGCAGCTGGCGCGCCTCGGCCACGATCACCGCGTGCGGCATCACCACACCCAGTGCAAAGCGCTGCGGCGCATCGCCCACACGCAGCGGCACGTATACGCGCACGTTGCCGGCGGCATCCGGAGTGAAGGCTTCGAACCGGCGGTCGGCGGCGATGTCTGCCAGCATGCTGCGGGTCAATGCGTCGCCACGCGGCTTGCCGATTTCGGCGGCATTTGCCGAGGCCAGCACCACGCCATTCGGCGAGAGCAGTTCGACGCGCCCGGCGCCCATCGGCTTCAGCGTGGCCAGGTGCTTCTGCAGCGCCGCCAGCGAGAAGTCCACAGTGAATACACCGAGGAACCTGCCGTTTTCGATGATCGGCGTGCTCAGCGTGCTCATCAGCACCTGCTGGCCACCGATGTCGTAGGCGTAGGGCTCGCTTACCTTCGCCAGCTTGTCGCGGCTGGGCACCATGTACCAGTCACCGGAGCCACTGGCCGTCTCGGTGTAGTCGGTCATCGTCGACTGCTGCGGCTTGCCGTCGTGCCAGGCCCAGTAGCTCATGTAACGACCGGTGGCATCGTGCGCTTCGGTGTTGACGAACTCGGCATCCTTGCCATCGAAGGCGTCGGCCTCCCACATGGTGCTCTTGCCCAGCCACTCGGGGTGGGTGCGCAGCTGCTCGCCCAGCACGGCAGCCAGGCTGGCACGATCCGGAACATCGCCGCGCGCGCGCTGGGCGAGCACGGCCTCGACCATGGCGTCGTTGCTGGCAAAGGCGGTGCCCAGATCGGCCGCGACCTGGCGGGCTTCGGCGGTGGCTTCGCTGGCCATGGTCTGGCGCGAGGCGTCGATCAGGCTGGCGCTGGCCTGGCGGTAGATCAGGAACGCAGTCAGGCCGAAGCAAAGCAGCGCGATCGCAGCGGTGCCCAGCATCAGCTTGTGGGCGATGCTGCCCGGGCGGCGGGCAGCGGCGGAACGGGGAGAAGGCATGGAAGGGTCCGCAAGGCAGTTCAGGACGACCGGCACCGCGAGGGCACCGCGCAGGTGCGCGATCCGTCGCGCAGGCCACCGGCCGCCGGGACACGCCCGGCGCTGGAAGCGCACCGGGTTAGCGGCCGCCTGTGAACGAGGTTGAGGCGGTCCGTCTGCACATTCCTGAACCTGCTCAGGGTCGGGTCAGGAACCCGCCCCGCTGCCGCCCTATTCGGCCACGCGGTCCTTGATCCATTCCGCCCGCGGCAGCACCTCGATGCTGCCAACCGCGTACTGCTGCAGCACGTCGTCCGGGCCGAAGCGCGGCTGCCAGCCCAGTGTGCTGCGCATCAGTGCACTGTCGTAGACGCGGTCAATGCTCAGCGGCAGCGGCCAGCCACGGCGCTCGAACTCGGCCAGCAGCTGCGGGGCGCGGCGGGCCAGCACCCTGCGGGGCTGGGTCGCCAGTTCCAGGCAATCCTCACGCAGGAACGGCGTCGGTGCGCAGGCAACGTAGCGTGCGAAGGCAGCGCCCTCATCGTGCAGCAGCGCGGCATGTGCGCTAGCCACGTCGCGCGCGTCGATACCGCGGTGCAGGCGGAACATCGCCATCCGCTCCGGTGGCTCGGGGAAACAGCGGGCCATGCGCAGCACGCGCACGCTGAAGCCCGGCGCCGCAGCGGCTTCAGCCAACGCCTCGGCCTGCAGCTTGCTGCGATGGTAGATGGTGCGTGGCAGCGGCTCGGTATCTTCATCGATCCAGCGGCAACCGCCCGCCACCACCGCGTGGCCATACAGCGCCGTGGTGCTGGTCAGCACGAAGCGGCGTGCACCGGCCTCGCGGGCAGCCTGCAACAGGTGTGCGGTCGCATCCACATTGATCTGCTGGAATACTGCATCCGGCACCAGGCCGACATGGGGTGCGTGCAGGGCGGCGGTATGGATCACCGCGTCGACGCCCTGCACTGCCCGCATCACGGCCTGACGATCGGTGACATCGGCAATGATGCGGGTGGTGGCGAATGGGCTGCGATCCAGCCCCACCACTTCGTGGGCCGCCGCCAGCGCGCCGAAGATCGCACGCCCGATCCGCCCGGAACTGCCGGTCAACAGAATCTTCATTGAGTCCATTCACTCGAAGCGCCCGGGAACTACCGGGATGCTTCGATTCTAGGCATGCAATCTCGCATCTGCGATAGGGCAGCCATGCAATGGTGCGTTCATCTTGACGACTTCGCAGGCGCCAGCAGTTGCCGCGCGATGAACAGCGGATCGTCGCCACCGGCCACATCAGGCCTCACGCCGGTACGTTCCCAGTTGCCACCGGTGCGCAGATTGATCGGTTGCCGGTCGGGAATGCTGATCTGATAGCCATCGGGCAGCAGCACAGGATCACCAAACATATGCGCTGCGCCGCCGCTGCGCGTGCCGACAATGCGCGCGCGGCCCAGGGCCTGCAGCGAGTAGGCGACGAACTCGGCGGCCGAACCGGTGCGGCGGTCGATCAGCACCACCAGCGGTTTCAGGTAGGCGGGCAGGCTCGCTGGCGGCAACGGTACCGGCGTGCGCCGGCCGCGCTGGTCCAGCTGCTGCACCGTGCCGATCTTGGCGTCCAGCAGTGTCCGTACCAACAGATCGGCACTTGCGTCGTCGCCGCCGCCGTTCTGGCGCAGGTCCAGCACCAGGCCCTCGGTGTCGGCCAACAACGTGAAGGCCGCAGCGAACTTCGGCCGCGCCAGATCCAGCGGATAGAAGGTACTCAAGCGCAGGTAGCCAACGTTGCCCTCCAGCACCCGCACCTCGCGCACGCCGGCGCCGTTGCTGCGGGCATCGGCGCGCCAGGCCATCAACCAGTCGTCCTGGCCAGCCGCCGCGTCCACGCGTTCAACGTGGAAGTGGCCATCGAACATATCCAGGTCTTGGTTCAGGCGTGCGCTGAACGCAGCAGGATCCGAGCAGCTGTCCGCATAGCGCTGCTGCGTCGACCAGGTGCGCAGGGCGTCGGCGATGCGGGCGCCCTCCGCCTCGTCCAGGTACTGCGCCTGCACGGCGCTGGCCGCCGCCTGCAGGACCCCGTCCTGCGCGGGGCAGGCTGCCGCCAGCAGCACGCCGAGCATCCAGGAGACCGCCATCATCCACCCCCGCATTGAAGATATATAAGTGCTTATATATCATTCCGGTCATGGATCTCCAACACGCCACGCTGGGCACCCTGCTGCGCGCCCTGCTCGACCAGCTGGACCCGGCTGTGGAGCAGGCCTACCAGGATCTGCAACTGGACTACCGGCCCCGCTACACGCCAGTGCTGCGCACGCTGATGGCGCAGGGCCCCTGCCGGATCAAGGATCTGGCGCTGGCATGCGGGCTCAGCCATTCGGCGCTCAGCCAGACAGTGGCGGCGATGATGCGCGCTGGCTGGCTGCTCGCAGCCAGCGGCGATGACGGGCGCGAACGCATCCTGCACTTGAGCCCACGCGCGCGACGGGCGTTGCCTGCGCTGCAGGCACAGTGGCAGGCCACCGCGCAGGCAGCGCGCAGCCTCGATGCGGATCTGGGCCAGTCGCTGGAGCAGGTGCTGCGCGAAGCACTGGTGGTGCTCGAACAGCGGCCCTTCGCACAGCGCCTGCAGGACGCCCGTCGGCGCTGAGGCGTTGCTGCTCAGCGGCCATCTCGATTTCGCTGAGGAAGATCCAGCGGCCATCTGCCACGCGCAGTTGCAGCGTGTGGCACTGCACATCCCAGCAGTGCGAGCCACCCGAATGTGCTCATGCTGTTCTGTCCTCTCTGGGTAGCCAGAGCGCATGGCGGCCCATGCTCGCCAAGCCGCGCAATCCGCGCAGCAGCGTAGCTGCGCCGTGAATGGCAGTGCGGTGCGGCGTGAAGGCAGCGATGCCGGTGCGGACACTTCCTTAGCCGGGCACCGGCAAGGATGAGCGTCCCTTCCATGCAACGGGAGCCTTCACATGGCTGACCAGCATCACGGCACCTCCCCTCGTGGCTTCGCTTCGATGGACCAGGACAAGCAGCGCGCGATCGCCGCAAAGGGCGGACGCGCCGCCCATGCGTCCGGCAATGCACATGAGTTCAGCCCGGCCGAGGCACGCGTGGCGGGACGCAAGGGCGGCGAGGCAATCAGCCGCAATCGCCAGCACATGGCGGCGATCGGCCGCGAAGGCGGGCACGCGCGCCACGCCAATGCACGGCAGCAGCAACAGCAGCACGCGGCCGATGCCGCGCCAACGACGGAGGAGGGGCCGCAACGCCAGCACGGCTGACCGCAGCGCGCTCAAGCGCACTAGCGCTGCCGGTACAGGCCCGGCGCTGCCAGCAGGGCCAGCACGCCGGCGACGGTCATCGCCCAGCCGAAACCGCCGGCCATGGCGCCGCGGCACCAGGCCAGACTCTGCGCCCCTGGCAGCAGGGCCGACGGCTGCAGGTTCAACGTGTGTGCCTGCGCGGCCACTGCGGGCTGCCCAGGCTCATGCCAACGCCGAGCAGCAGCATCAGCAAGGCACTGGCGTGGTCTCACGTGTTGCCGCTGCGGCGGCACCGGATACCGCCATCTTCATTGCGACGGTGGTGGCCGATTACCCGCGCATGGTCGGCGTGTCGCCGGCCCCGAAGCGTGGCGGCACGCGCCGCTGAAGCCCTCGCCGTCGCTCAGGCGTGGGCGAGGATGTTCAACAACCGACCGAATGGATCGCGGACGAAAAAGCGCCGCACGCCCCAGGGTTCGTCAGCCGGACCATATTCCAGCGCAACGCCGGCCGCGCGCATGCGCTCCAGCACCTCCTGCAGGTTGTCCACCTCGATCGAGAGGTCCGGCACCGGTGCTCCGGAACCCCCTTCGCTGGCGAAGCTGACCTGTGCCAGCGCACTGCCCTGCCCGCCATGGGTGACGATCCAGCCATGGTCCATCACCACCGGCATGCCGAGCAGTTCGCCGTAGAACGCTGCGGCACACGCGGGGTCGGGGGTGGCGATGTTGGCGACGACACGCTTGACGGCCATGTACCACTCCAGCAGGAAGAATGCGTCGAGACTGCCCGACCCTGCGCACAGACAGAAGAGCCCCGTCACAGACGGGGCTCGCCCTCAGCCGTTCACGGCAGGGCTTACACCGCGCCGCAGCGCTCCATGATGCATCGATCGTATTCGTACTGGCATTCCATGGCATCACCACCACCGGATACACACGCCTGATAGGCCCTCCAGCAGGGCAGATCGCAGGGCTGAACCGGTCCGGCCACGGCCACCGAGCCGCTGCAGGCCAACGCGAACACAACACCGGCGATCACTTTCCCGAAAGTACGCATCGACATCGCTCCTTGATAAGCCTGGTGAGCCCAGGCCAAGCCACGGTAAAGGGACCGAGGGGAGACCGGGTGAAGTGTGCGTCACAAATAATTAACGCGTTCATAAAAATCCCTTCACATCACTGGGGGATATCGCCACGCCTTGGCGTTAACGGCCCTGTTGTCCGTCAACCAAGGAAGTTGTCTGATGAATTACCCGCTGTACGGCCGTTCGTCCCGCTCCCTGTCGCACCGCCCGCTGGCGCTTGCCGTCGCCAGTTCGCTGCTGCTGGCCACCGCGCTGCCAGCCATGGCCGGCGAATCACTTGATGCCTGGCAGCAGCAGCGCCAGTTGCAGGCTGCATGGGCGCAGCCCGCTGCCAGCACGCCACCCGCAGCCACGGCCACCGCACCTGCCGCCAGCAGCACCGCCGTTCTTGGCAGCCCAGGCGATCCGGCCAGCTGGCGCAGCGATGAATTCAACGCTGATTGGGGCCTGGGTGCGATGGGCGCCGACTACGCCTATGCACGCGGCCTGACCGGCAAGGGTGCGCGCCTGGCGCTGTTCGACTCAGGCTCCGCGCTGGCACATGCGGAATTTGCAGGACGCAACACATCCAGCATCACCATTGGCGCCGACTGCGCGACGCCGGGTGTCGTCGCAGGTACCGGCGCCTGCGGGCAGACCCGCGGCGAACAGCCAGGCTTCAACTACTACGGACTCGGCGCCGGCGTTCCGGCCTCACTGGCGGCACGCCTGATCGCGGCTGGCCTTCCCTATGGCTTCAGCTATGCCGATCATGGCACCCACGTACTGGGCACCATCGGCGCCAACCGTGATGGCACGGGAATGCACGGCGTAGCCTTTGGTGCGGACCTCACCGCCGCCCGCGTGTTCGGCGACACGTACTACGAATGGCGCCTCGACCCGGATGGCTACTATCGCCCGCGCGCCGTGTACCGCACCGATCCGGATGATGCCGCTACGCTGGACATGTATGCGCAGATCCAGGCGCAGGGTGTACGCGCCATCAACCACAGCTGGGGCATTTCCACGCGCAACATGACCGCCGCCGCGCTGGACCAGCAGTACGCCAGCATCGGTGCCGACTACGGCGTGTACGGCAGCATCTACGCCAGCGACGACGATACCCCGGGCTCCACCCTCATCCAGGTGTGGTCGGCCGGCAACGGTAGCGGTGCGGTTGCCGGCATCACCGCCTCGATGCCGCGCTGGAAGCCCGAGCTGGAACCGTACTGGCTGGCGGTCGCCAATGTCCGCCGGCCCAATGCCGCCGCAGGTGAAACCGACTACGTGATCGATGGCAGCTCCAGCATCTGCGGCGTTGCCGCCAACTGGTGCATCTCGGCCCCCGGCACCGACATCCTCAGCACCGTCGTCTCCGGCGATATCCAGGGCCGCATCGAGAACACCTCCGCCTACGTACGGCTGATCATCGACAGCGAGAACACCAACTACGTCTACGGCACCAAGACCGGCACGTCGATGGCCGCGCCGCACATCACGGGCGCTCTCGGCCTGCTGATGGAGCGCTTCCCGTATCTGGACAACGCCCAGGTCCGCGACGTGCTGCTGACCACCGCACGCGATCTCGGCGCGCCGGGTATCGACGCAATCTACGGCTGGGGCATGGTCGACCTGCGCAAGGCCATCGAAGGCTACGGTTCGCTGCGCGTGGATACCAACGTGGTGATGAACCAAAAGGCCGGCGGGCTGAAGGTCTGGGAAGGCGATGCTTGGGACAACTGGACCAACGACATCGGCGGCCCCGGCAAGCTGACCAAATCCGGTATCGGCTGGCTGCGTCTGAGCGGCAACAACAGCTTCAACGGCGCGGTAGTGCAGGACGGCACGCTCGAGTTGAACGGTGCGAACACGCTCACCTCGGCGGTCGAGGTCCAGGGCGGCCGGTTCCTGCTCAACGGCAACCTGGTCTCCACCGCCTTGACCACCACCGGTGGCGTCAGCACGGTCAGTGCCAGCGGCGTGCTGAACAACAGCAACCTGGTGGTCAACGGCGGCGTGGTGTCCTTCAATGGCACGCAGACCGGTGGCACCACCACGGTCGGCGCCAATGGCCTGCTGAAGGGCGTCGGCACGCTCGGCAACACCCGCGTGGACGGCATCATCGCGCCGGGCAACTCGATCGGCACGCTGACCATCAACGGCAACTACGTGCAGGGCGCTACCGGCGTCTATGCGGCGGAGCTGGCACCGGGTGGCCGCAGTGACCAGCTGCATGTGACGGGCATTGCCACTCTCGGCGGCACCCTGGTCGCGCTGCCGGAACCGGGCGTGTACTACCTCGGCGAACAGTTCAACTTCCTGCGTGCCGACGGCGGCATCAGCGGCCAGTTCGCCAAGACCGACTTCAGCGCGTTCTCGCCCTTCCTGCAGTTCAGCCTGGCCTACGGCGCCAATGGCACGCGTATCGATGTCGCCCGTGGCGCCTCGCTGACCACGGCTGCCAACACCCCCAACCAGCGTGCAGTGGCGGCGGCGGCCGACCTGCTGCCGATCGCCCAGGGCCTGCCCAAGCCGCTGACCCAGCTGTTCCCGCAGCAGGTCGGCGGCGTGCTCGACGGTCTCAGCGGCGAGCTGCATCCGGCCACGGCCATCGCCCTGGTCGAGGGCAGCCGCTACGTGCGCGATGCCGCACTGTCACGCCGTGCCGGCGCTGCGGCACCTGGCACCGACGCGGGTGATGCGACGGGTGCATGGGTGCAGGCCATCGGTGGCAACAGCAAGCTGGATGGTGACTTCAACACCGCCCGTACCGAAGCCAACAGCAACGGACTGCTGGTCGGCATCGACCGCGAGTTGTCCGGCTGGCAGGTTGGCGTGCTGGCCGGCACCGGCCGTACCGACATCAAGCAGCAGGACCGCCGCGCCAAGTCGAAGATCGATAACACGCACTTCGGCGCCTATGCCAGCCACAGCTGGGGCGGCTTCGGCCTGCGCGGTGGCGTGGCGTGGAGCAAGCACGAGGTGAAGAGTACACGTGACGTCACCTTCGCAGGTTTCAACGACAGCCTGAGCGCGCGCTACGACGCCCGTACCCGCCAGGCCTTCATCGAAGCCGGTTACCGCTTCGGTGGCCCGGAAGCGGGGCTGGAACCGTACCTGCAGGTGGCGCGCGTGGAAGTGGACCTCAAGCGCATCAACGAGCGCGGTGGAGCAGCGGCGCTGCAGGGCAAGGTAGACGACACCGGAACCATGATCGCCACCGCCGGCGTGCGCTTCGACAAGGGGTTGAAGGCTTCGTTCCAGCAGGAAAGCTGGCTGCACCTGCGCGGTGGCGTCGGCTATCGCCGTGCCTCGGGAGATCACAGCCAGGTCGCCAACCTTGCCTTCGCCAACGGCAGCACCACATTCGCGGTCAACGGCGCACCGATTGCCGACAACGCGGTGGTGGCCGAACTGGGCCTGTCGGCCTGGCTGACCCCGCGACAGCAGCTGGAACTGGGCTACAGCGGCCAGTTCGGCAGCGAGAGTCGTGACCATGGTGCGAATGCACGCTGGTCAGTACGTTTCTGATTCCAAAGCAGCATGCGCTTGACGGATTGGGGCGGCCTCGCGGCCGCCCCTCTTTTAGGTGTGTCCACAACGAGCGCAGAAGATGGCCGGGGCAGCATACTGCCCCGACCGTGGCGGCCCCGGGGAGAAGGCCGCCGATGATCGTCAGGCCGCCTTCATGGCGTGCTTGCGCGCACGCATCACGTTGTGGCACTCCTGCACTTCAGGCAGCAGCTGGGTGACTTCCTGGCGCACGGCCGGCGGAAGTTCGTTGTCCTTCAGCACATCCTTGAACGCGCCAAGCAGCCGGTCTTCAGACTCTTCCAGCTCGGCCACATAACCATAGTTGGTGTCGCCGAATGCAGCGCGGACCTTGCCATAGAACTGCTGCATCGAACCGACCACGGTGCCGTGCTCGGCCGGCTTGCCGCCGCTGGCAGCAACCGAGCCACTCAATGCAGCTACGATGCGGCCCTTGACACCGGCAATGCGAGTGAACAGGGCCGACAGTTCGGCATCCTTCACCTTGGTCGCAGCTTCCTCGTAGAACGACTTTCCGTCCCGGGCGATCTCGATCAGGTCGTTGAGGCGGTGTTCGATGGTGGACTGGGTGCTTATGGCGTTGCTCCTGTATCGTTGTTTCGGGGGAGAAAAGCAGCCTCGACTGCGCTGCCTGTGCATCCACTTTGGACACGCTCGTGTGGTTCGCAGGTGAGCAACGATTGATACGCACGTCACTTCACCCAACCCGCACTGACTGCTTCACGCCACAGTGGCACGTGGATCACATCGAGCGATCCTGGGCAGACTCACCAGGGAACGAAGAGGATGATCAGCACGATCACCAGGACTGCGACGAGCGCCCCCATCAGTACGTTCTTCTGCCGCCAGCTGGGCTTCGGTTTTCCGGGCGTATTCATTGAAGCGTCTCCTGCGGTCTGTTGTCGATGCAGGCAGGCTGATGCATGGCCGCATTCGGGCGCGTGGAGACTTCGTGCATGGCCCGTGCATGCCTGCACGGCAGGGAGGTAACAAGGCGTCCACGAGGCTGGACCGATCAAGGTCATCCACTCATCGTCCCACCCTGCCGTTATTGAGAAGCGCAACGGCGCGCCTGGCGCTGTACTCGGCGAACACCACCCCGGACACCGCCAGCAGGCCACCGCCCAGTACCCAGCCACTGAGCGATTCGCCCAGCAGCAGTACAGCCAGCGCGGCGGTCACGATCGGCACCAGGTTGAAGAAGCCAGAAACGCGCGCAGCGCCCAGGCGTGACAGTCCGGTCATCCAGGTCAGCGGCGCCAGGATCGAGGCACAGATCGCCGCGAAGCCGATGCAACCGACGGCGGTCAGATTGCTCACCCCGCTACCGACCAGCAGCTGCAGTGGCAGCAGGATCAGCGTGGCCGCCGTGGCCTGCAGGAACAGCGACTCCAGCACCGACAGCGGAATTTTCCAGCGCTGCATCAGCACGTTGTAGGCGGCGAAGGCCAATGCGCCGATCAGCATGATCGCGTCTCCGCGGTTCAGGCCCTGCGCCGCCAGCCGTGCCAGGTCGCCCTGCGATACCACCGCCACCACGCCGACGGTGGAGATCACTGCGCCAAGAATGGAAGTGCCACGCACCGGATGGCCCATGAACACGCGCGACAGCGCCAGCGCGATCAACGGAATCAGCGCCTGGATCACCCCCATGTTGGTGGCCGAGGTGAAGTGCGCCGCATAGTAGGCCAGGCACTGGTACATCACCCCACCCAGGCAGCCCAGTACCAGGAAGCGCCCGAGATTGGCGCGCACGGTCGGCAGGTTTTCGCGCAGACGTGGCAGCGCGAACGGCAGCAGGACCACCGCCGCGACCAGCCAGCGGAAAAAGCCGATGTCGATGGGACCGACCGAGCCCGAAGCAAGCTTGGTAACGATGGTGTTCGCGCCCCACAGCAGGCAGGCGAGGATCGGGAAGAGATAGTTCACGCGTATAGGTGTACGTAGGGGAAAGTCCAGCGTACGCTTGGCGTATATCGAGGACATCCCGAAAATGCGCCACTCCACCCCCGGCTTGCGGCAACCGATGGAGCCGATCCCCACCTTTCGCCAGCTGCCCGGTCCGATCTACTTCCGGCAGGGTGCGATGGAGCCCACGGACTGGGGCACGCACAGCCATCCGTGGGGCCAGTTCAACTTCGTCGCGCAGGGTGTGATGGAGATGAAGATCGACAGCGAGTGGATGGTGTCCCCGCCGCACTACGCGATCTGGATTCCACCAGGAATGGCCCACTATTCGCGCAACCGCTCGCAGCTGGCCTACCGCTCGGCCTATCTGTCGCCGGCCTTGTCACGCCGGTTGCCTGATCGCTGCCGTGCTCTGGAAGTCAGCCCGCTGCTGCGCGAACTGCTGCACGAACTGGCACGGCAGGGCGTGACCGATCCGCAGACCCCGGCCCAGCGGCGCATG
Organism: Stenotrophomonas sp. SMYL11; assembly: GCF_036320005.1. Classification (NCBI taxonomy): domain Bacteria; kingdom Pseudomonadati; phylum Pseudomonadota; class Gammaproteobacteria; order Lysobacterales; family Lysobacteraceae; genus Stenotrophomonas; species Stenotrophomonas sp. SMYL11. The sequence continues at coordinate 114,008 of NZ_JAWIRS010000005.1, read as the reverse complement.
GCCGCCGTGGTCATCGACCAGATCGTCAATGCAGCCGTACTGCCCAGCTTTCTGCCGATCGCCAGCAGCGATGCGCTGAAGCAGGTGATGGCGTACATGGAGAAACACCTGTCGATGGCCGAATCGGTTGCCGAAATCGCGCAGCGCCACCACATGAGCGTGCGCAAGCTCGAACGCCTGGCACGCAGCGAGCTGGGCATGTCGCTCGGCGACTGGCGTGGACGGGTGAAGTTCGTGCGCGCCACCGAGGCGCTGTGCACCCGCCGGCCGATCAGCCGGATCGCGGAGGAGCTGGGCTATTCCGGCGTCAGCGCCTTCGCCGAGATGTTCAAGCGGCACGCGCAGTGCACGCCGGATCAGTACCGGAAGCTGCATCGGGCGGGGTGAGGGCGGCCTAGAGAGCGATCAGCAGGTCCACAAGCAGCCTCGGCAGGAACAAGGCGGCCAGAACGCTGAAAAACAGGATCAGCAGCACCTTTGCCGTCAGTGGACGACGGCGGGGATTGCTCATGTACAGCTGCAGATCGCGCAGTTCATCTTCCAGTCCCCTCCGCACCCCTGCGCTCTGTGTACCGGGTTCGAGCAGCTGTCGCTCAAGCGCCTTCAGGCGCTTCATCAGCTCACGCGGCGGCGTAGCCCGCAGGATCAGCTGATTGAGCTCCTGAAGCCGGCGCGCCTGCGGCATCAGTGCTGCCACGAGATCATCCGGCGGAAGCTGTGAGACCCATCGCTGGGCATCCGCATCCATCTCAGCCTGCAGTACATCGCGTTGCTGCTGCAGTTCGGCCAGGGAAGTGCGGCGCTGCCACATGAGGAGGCACAGGAGGAGTGGTGGGTGGCGGGCAGTGTATCGCCCGCCGTCCCGGGAAGGGTGTCGATTTCCCGCCCCGTCGTTCGTCGGAGCAGGAAAGGCAGGCCCTTCGGCCTGCAGGAGTGCCACGATGTGCCCGATCCTCACCGCCTTTGCCACTTCCCCGGACCGTGGCCAGGGCCTGGCCCGTGACATGCGCGTGCGCTGGGCGCTGGAGGAGCTGGGCGTGCCCTACGACGTGCAGCTGCTCAGCTTCGCGGAGCTGAAGCAGCCCGCGCACCTGGCCCGCAACCCCTTCGGGCAGATCCCCACCTGGCAAGACGGCGGCCTGGTCCTGTTCGAATCCGGCGCGATCGTCCTGCACCTGGCCGAGCAGCATGCCGGCCTGCTTCCTGCTGATCCAGATGCACGCATGCGCGCGATCATGTGGGTGTTCGCTGCATTGAATACGGTGGAGCCGCCCATCGTCGAGCGCTCGATGGCCTGGGTGCTGGAGCGCGAACAGCCCTGGTATGCACAGCGCCTGCCGATGCTCGACGAGCGTGTGCGCATGCGGCTGACGCAGCTGTCGGCGTGGCTGGGCAAAGCCCTGTGGCTGGACGGCGACTTCAGCGTGGGCGACCTGATGATGGTCTCGGTGCTGCTGCGCCTGAAGAGCAGCGGCCTCCTCGATGAGTACCCGCAGGTGGTGGCCTATGTGGGCCGTGCAACGCAGCGCCCCGCCTACCAGCGTGCGTTTGCTGCGCAGCTGCAGGTGTTCCAGAACGCCTGACGCTACGCCCGTGGGCAGCCCTCAGTGCAGACTGCGCCGACATGCGGCCTGCACCAGCATCAGCTGCGCCGCCAGGATCAGCATCGCGCAACCTGACAGCAGCCACGGGTCGATGTACCACTGCGCGTTGAAGCTGAACTCTCCGGCGGAAATGCGCTTCCAGCCGTTGAAGTGCTGCATCGCCGCGACCACGAACGCGAAGCCGCCTGCGGTGTACGACAACCAGGGCACGATGAGACCGCCCGGTCGCGCGAACAGCATCAGCACGCCCAGCACGCCGATGACCGTGCGCTGCACGCGGCAGTACGGGCAGACATAGGCCATCCCGCTCCATTCCACCGCCCAGGCCAGCAGACTGACCAGCACCGCCGCGCCTGCCGCGATGTGGAGGACTCTGGGTGAGATCGTCAGGCTGCCATCGTGTGCCATCCCGTGTTCCTTCGTTCAAAGACCCCGGCAGGGTAGCAGCGTGGCAGGTTCAATCCTTCTTGAAGACCGTGCGCTTTCCGATCGGGCTGCTCTTGCGCGCCGTCGGCCGGGCCAGGCCGGGAATCAGGAAGTCGGTCACCTTGTGGCCCTTCTGCACCTTGGACGCCAGCCAGCGCGGCATGCGCCCGCGGCCGGACCAGGTCAGGCGCTTGTACTCCGGGTCACGGTACTTGGCAGCCACTTTCCCGGTTCTGCGCCGTGCCGGTTTCCGGCGGGGAGCGGCCTCTTCGTTCGCCTCTCCACCGAACAGTTCTTCGAGGGTATACCCCGCTTCTGCTGCTGCGGCCTTCAACATCCGCCGTACCGCACTGGCCGGACGGCGGCTGGAAATCAGCAGTTTCCGCTGCTCAGCGGCAACCACCAAGGCGCCCAGCTCCCGAAGGCTGAGCGATTCAATATCAATCGTCATGGGAGAAAGGTCTCCTGCGGACGGCCGGCTGTCAAGGCGCCTTGCCCTTGGCGTAGACACGGGCTTCACTGCCGGTGGGCTCCGATCGCCTTCGCCGGCCATCTCCGAGGACACCGACGTGAGCCACCCATCCCATTCGCTCGCTTACCTGCTTGCACGCATCCTGCTGATGGCGCTGTTCCTCATCTCCGGCCTGGGCAAGCTCGGTGATCTCAGCGGCACCCAGGGCTACATGGAAGCGATGGGCGTGCCCGGCATCCTGCTCTGGCCGACCATCGCCTTCGAGGTCGGCAGCGGACTGTGCATCCTGCTCGGCTTCCAGACCCGGCTGGTGTCGATCGTGCTGGTGGGTTTCAGCCTGGTCACTGCCTTCATCTTCCACCACAACTTCGCCGACCAGACCCAGCAGATCATGTTCCTGAAGAATCTGGGACTGGCCGGTGGCTTCCTGCTGCTGGCCTGCACCGGCGCCGGACGCTACAGCATTGATGGCAGGGGGCGGCGCGGGTAAGCGCCGATCCATGACCTGCACGCGTTAGCGGCGAAGTTCAGCCTCCGGCGCCAATGTGTGGATCACCTTGCCCTGCGCATCAAGGAACTCGATCGCGCCGTAGCCTTCCGCAGTGACAGTCAGCCGCAGTCGGGTGCGGTCTGCCTTGTCGTTCAAGGCGATGGCGGGCGTGCCATCAGCACCGACCACCAGGCCGATTCGGGTCGGTGCCTGCACGCCGGGAATCAGCTTGTTGCCCAGCGCAGGCTCGCGGATCAGCTTGGGCGCCTGGTTGATCGAAAAGCTCACCGCACCATCGGGTGATACCCGCCAGCCGATCGCATCCATCGCCGGATGGTCCAGCGCAAGCACCGCCATGCCGCCGTCGACATCGGCGGTGCCGAAGCCACCGCGCTCGCTGCCCTTGTCGTCGTACAGCACCATGCCGGCCACGTTGAAGGCGCGCTTGTACTGCAGGCCATCGATGATCGGTGCCGGCGTCTTTCCGGACAGCGTCATGCGGATCACCCCCGTGTCATCGACGATATCGATGCGCCGTGCGGTGATGCGCTCGTGGTCCGGTGTTGCTACGCGCGTCTGCGGTGCCTTGTCGACGATCAGGCGTTGCAGGGTGTCAATCGACGGGCGCCTGGGTGAGTCGGACGGCTCGGCAGCGGCAGGCAGTGCCGCAAGGGTAGTCAGGGCGACGAACATACGGACACTGCGCTTCATGCGGGCTCCTTGTCGTACGGATCGGCGGAAGCCGCATCATGCCACCCTTGCAGCGCCCTCTCATGAGGGAGGCGGAATTTCCGGCAGCTGGAGCCCCTGTGCCAGGGCGAATGCACGTGACGCGTGCCAGTACGCCTCCGGTGGCCTCTGCAGTTCGGGCCGGCTCCAGTAGTCATTGATGTGCAGCATGCTCATCACGTAGATCCATGCAGCGCGCGCATCGTGGACGCGCATGCGCCAACGATGTTGCGGCGGAAAGTACGCGTAGTGCTCAAGCGCCTGCCGCTGTGCCTGCTCTTCGTCAATACCTGCCTGATGGATCAACGTCCACGCATGCATATGGCGCGCGTGCGCAAGCGCACCGAGATACTCATCCTCATCCAGCAAGGGAGTCGGCTCGCCGCGCGCCAGGCACAGCGCGTCCGACTGGGTGTCGTACTCCAGCGACGGCTGCGCCAATTCCGGGTGCTGCTGCCAGTACCCTTCGCCCTTCACGTGCAGCATCGCCCAGTGCCAAGGCTCTTCATGGAAGGCCAGTGCGTGTTCGTACTCACGGCCGGCGGCCTGGTCGGGATAACGTTCGCGTGCCTGTTCGATTGCCAGCGCTTCGGGAATCTGGCAGTAGCGCACCAGGCACCAGGCGAACAGATGCCGGCTGTGTTCGATTTCAGTGGTGAAGTCTTCCACCGGGGCGCGGGTATCGGGCATGTTCGATCCTTGCGTGTGGATCAGATGTTGCCTTGAAGGCAGTGCGCGCGGGGGAAGAGGAGACCAGCAGCCGATCATGCACGCTGAATTGGTGGGCCCACCAGGATTCGAACCTGGAACCAAGGGATTATGAGGCTCCACACTCATGCTTTGGAATCAACGGCATACATGCCGTATTTTTCCCGGCACCTCCCCGTGGAACGCGCATTGTTGCGCCGCCACGCATCCGTTTTTCCCGGCAATTTCTCTGCCTTCGCAACGCCCTTCCCCGTCGATCGACAGCCTGCTGCAGCTGCCGGCGCCCGGCTATCCCATCCAGCCAAAGGGCGGCGGGATGTGCAGCTTGGCCAACCTGTTCGCGCGAACCGCCGAACGGTACGCCGTGATCTTGGCCACGTCCTCGCGCAGACGGGCTTCATGCCTGGCCACCCATAGCTCGGCGCCGGCGCGGCCCTGCTCGTAGCTGCTGCAGCGGCGGCATGACCCGCCCGGCGCGCCAGGCCCGTCTCGATGCCGATCCAACGTGGCCACCCAGATTGCGTCGTCCACCCGCTGCGACAACGACACCACCCACACCCCCTCGCAGGCGATCACGGTCAGAGGATCGTTGGGGAAGCTGGCTGAACGTGTCGTCCAGTAGAAGTCGGCGGGCAGTGGCATACCGGCAGGATACGGCTGGCCATCGCAAAGGCTGCGACAGGGAAGCGTGCATGCAGAGCGATAGAGCGGGCGGCAGTGAGGCAAGAGGGCTGCTCACCACCCTTAAAGAGCAAATATTTTTTTGCCCTCGGGAAAAAGGCAATCTAGGCAATCACCCTTTCAGAAACTACATAAATTACTTATATTTCAATAACTTATACAAACATATCAAAGGCAATAATAGCGCAACCTTTGAGCAACCCGATTGCCTTTCCAGAGGGCAATTTTCACAAAGAATTTTTCCCTTAAAAATCAATGGCATTACATTTCTAGGGCTGTGAGATTGCTTCGAATTGCCATTTCTTGTAACCATAACAATCCTTTCATATCAACAACTTAGACGGCCAATTCCGGGCCGATTGCTGAGATTACTCTTTTCCCGACACCCCCCAGCTTCCTGAACGCCGGTCCCGCGCCTGACTGGCCTTCCCTGGCGCGCTGAGACACCCCTTTCGCGCAGGGAACCGCAGGGCCAGCCGGTGCCTGGGAACCCCGGAGAACGCCATACAGGGCCGGGGCTGGGCCGTTCCGCAGGGGGTGCAGAAAAAGCACCCTATGAAGTGCGCAGGCGTGGCGGGGAGACGAGTGCGCGCACCGGGGACCGGACCATACGCCACCGCCGAGTCGTGTATGGTGCTTGGGTTGGCAGCCGTCATTGGTCGACAAGCCGGGATCAGATTTGAAATGTCCGAGAGAAAATCGATGGGCGCAGATCAAGCGCAGCGAATAGGTGCAGCTGTCACCGAAGCCTTTGCTAAGTGGTCCGCTCCTGCGCGACATTTGAGCGAGCGAATGGAGCCGGTGAATGCCGCGCTGCAGAATTTGAAGGCGCGAATGAGACCGGTCATTGCCGCGCTGCAGGAAACGGAGCAACGCAGGCTGCACCTTCGACAGCAACTCAAGCGGAAGGGGCGCACTGGTTGGCGTCAGCCACGCCCCCGGTAGAAGTGTGGTCGGCGGGTGGTGCAGAAGCGGCCCGACATCGAGCGCATCGCCGATGTCGTGGGGCAAGAAGCCAGCACGCGAACGGACTGCGGGCTTAGCCAAAGAAAAGGCCGCCCGTAGGCGGCCTCTCGGGCGGAGTTCGTTACTGGCGAGGAAGGCGTGATCGTGCCACGTCGAAGTAGTGCCCGGTCATCTCGATGCCGGTCCAGCTGTAGCCCTCAGCATCCGCGGCTACCAGCGTGGTGCCCGATCCGGCAAAGGGGTCCAGGATGCGCCCGCCTTCTTCGCAGATCCGCACCAGCTGGCGCATGAGGTCGGTCGGCTTGCCGGTCATGTGGTGCTTGTCCAGCTTGCGGACCTTCTCCCGCACAACGCCAGGCAACACCGGCGCACGCCGGCCGAGGGGCATATGGCCCTTGCTACCCCACACGACGTACTCGGCTTGGTTGCGGAAGCGGCCGAGCTGCGGCCGCACGCCCTCGGTCTTGTCCCAGACCGCCACACCGCGCCAGGTGAAGCCAGCACACTGCAGGGCGTCGGTGGTCAGGGGAAGCTGCCGCCAGTCGGTGAACAGCAACACCGGAGCGCCCTCCTTCAGCACTCGGCTGCATTCGGCCAGCCACAGGCGCATCCATGCGAGGTGCGAGCGCTGATCGCGTTCGTCGCCGACAAAGTCGGCATGCAGCTGCGGGCCATTGCTCTGCATGTACTTCACCTGGGGCGACTGCTGGCGGGACGCTGCATGCGTGCCACCACTGGCATACGGCGGGTCAGTGATGAGGGCGTCGAAGCTGTTGGCCGGCAGGGTCGGCAGGACGGTCAGGGCATCGCCGTGGATCAGTTCGTTTTTCATGGGTAGAGCCTTCTTCGTGGTGTCGCTCGCGGCGATCCGTGGAGAGGCTCTGGGCCTTCATGTGGTTCATATCCCCACAACGGGGGCATTTCATCTGTAGGTCATAGTCGCCTGCGGCCTTGGCCAGCAATCGGGCACAGGCGCCGCAGCGCAGGTTCTGGCGGCCGGTCATCGCTCTGTCGCTCCCAGCTCGAAGGGGTTGAAGCGAATGACCTCTTGGCCCAGCCATTCGTTGATCGCGGTCATGCGCGTCTGCAGTGGTGCCAGTTCCATCGCCGCCCACACATCCGCCGCGTCGCGGATCGACCCGAAACCGCCACTGTTCTGCGGCACGATGCCCAGCAGCTGCGGCGGTACGCGCAGCGCCGCCAGCATGTCATCGCGGGTGACACTCTTGATGCCGGCGAATTCATCCCGTGCCGCCACTTCACTGACCGGGATCACCTGCAGGCCGTCCTTCTTGCCGTTGGGCGAATGCACGAACAGGTTCCTGAAATTGCCCGGCCCGCGCGACTGGCGGAGGGCCTCGCGCAGTGCATCCACGTCCATGCCTTCGGGTTGCGGGTCGGTCATGTAGAGGATGTAGCCGGCGTGGGAGCCGTTGTTATAGTACTTGCGCCGGAACAGCGTCGCCGACTCATTCAGCAGCGCCGATTGCACAGCCGGCATCCATTCCGGCACCCCGTAAATTTCCTGATCCGCGTCGGCCTCGCGCAGCTGGAACACCTCGCCGCCGGGGAATTCATGTTCCACGCGGCCAGCGCGTACCTGGAAGAACTCGCCATCCTTCACGCCTCTGCGCACGTACTGCGCCAGAGGCACCGCCAGGCTGTGCGCGCCACCCGACAGGGCCCGGCGTCGCTCGACGTAGGCCATGCCGAAGGTGGTGTAATCCAGCGCCAACTGCGAGAACGCCTCCCGACTCAGCAAGCGGTGCGGACGAAACGTGCGCACCAGCATGTTGCGTTTGAACGTCAGGCCGCTGTGCAGGTACGGATTCGCCCTTGTCGTGCGAGACAGGCCATTGAGATCCACCGGTGGCTCGAAGTAACGGCCGTTCTTCCAGCATTCGAGGTAGTCGAGGATGCCGCGCGATTCCAACACAGGCGTGGCCTCGCCGAATGTGAACGCCTCGACGTTCGCCGGCGGCGCCACAGCAGCGCCCTGGTCGTTGTTTGTCATCAGTAAATCTCCATGATGCCGCGTGCCGCAGACCCGCCTTCCAGCGGCTCGTTCTGCAGGGCGTGCATGAGTGCCCACGCCAGATCGGCGTGGCCGGTGATGCGCGAGCGGCCAGCGGTGTACGTCACCTGGCGCCCGCTGGGGGTAATGGTTTTCTGGATGGCCAGCAGCGACTGCGTGAGGTCCGTCCAGCCGGCGTCGTATTCCAAGCGCTCGTTCTTGATGACGTCGAACGCCTTCAGCACCAGCCGGGTTTTCACTTCGGGCGAGTAGTTGAAGACGGTCACACCGGGGAAGAACTGGCGCACCAGCTGTGCCACGCCAGTACCCATGCCGGTAGCGTCGATACCGATATAGGTCACCCAATACCGAAGGGTGATCTGGTGGATAAATGCGGCCTGGGCGGCGAAGTCCATTCCCTTGAACTGATGACGTTCCAACACCCGGAACTTGCCACCCGGCACCTGCGGCGGGGCCAGCACAACGATGCCGGCGCTGTCGCCCGTCTCGGCCGGGTCATAGCCGATCCACACCGCGCGATCACCATAAGGGCGAATGGCGAACGGCTTGAAGTCGTCGGCCCAATCCACCCAGTGATCGACCTGGCAGGGCTGCAGCATCGTGAGTGGGAAGACGCTGGCGCTGTCGTCCACGAACTCGCACATCAGCAGATTGGCGAATTCCTCGGCGCTGTAGTCGCGGCGCAGTTCCTCAATATCGAACAGATCGCAGCCACGGCCCGCTGCGTCCAGCACGGTCACGATCTGGCGCCAGATGGCGTCCTCACAGCGGCGACCGCCCATCAGGCGCGCATGGCTCACGTCCAGCTGGATCTGCTGGGACACCGGCCGACCCTTGTTGAAGCGATCACCGGTCCAGAAATCGAACGCTTCGTGCGCCATGGTGGACGGTGTGCTGAAGTAGGTCTTTCGCCACTTCTTGTGCATCGCCATGCCGCTGGCGACTTTGTTCAGCTGGTTGAATCCGTAGGTCCAGAAGAACTCATCGAAGTAGAAATTACCGTGGTAGCCCTGCGCGGTGCGGGCGTTCGTACCAAGGAAGAACAGTTCGGCTCCGTTGGCCAACGTGATCGGATCGCCGGTCAGGTCACGGTCCAGCACCTCGCGCACAAACCCGCGCATGTAGCCGAGGAAGATATGCGCCTGGCTCTTGGATGCGCTCAGGAAGATCTGGTTACGGCCCGTGGTCAGTGCATCGATCAGCGCCTCACGTGCGAAGTAGTACGTGGCACCGATCTGGCGCGACTTCAGGATGATGCGCGTGCGCTCGTTGCCCGCCCGATACCAATCGCGCTGGTAGTCGAAACACCCATCCACAAACGCCGTCTGCAGGCGCTCGATCTCTTCGTCGCTGAACTCGTTCTTGCGGGCCTTCTTCTTCGGTGCGGCGTTGCGGTTGGCCACCGCCGGATTCAGGTCGGACTCATTGCCGCCGCCCTGATAGCGCTGAATCCGGGCCTGCCGTTCCAGCTGGCGGTGGAGCAGATCAATCTCTTTGAAGTCGCCACCGGTCTTTTCCTCTTTATGGATGAGGATGGCCAACCGCGCTTCCAGCGCCCCGCCGATGCGCTCGACAGTGTCAGCGCGGTCCCATTCGTCGCGCGCCTTCCAGCTGTGAACGGTCTTCTCTTTCTCGCCAATCAGGTTGGCGATATCGCACACGCGCCAGCTCATCCAGTAGAGGAATTTGGCTTGGCGTCGTGGATCGACGTGGAGTTTTTCGGCTAGGCTGCTCACGTGAACAGGTTGCCCGGCGTCACGCGCGCGCGACACGAAAACCCTCCGTAGAACAGCGGCTTACACATCGTTAGCGTTGCCGCCAACTCGCCCTCATTCGACCATGGGTCATCGCATCGAGAACCGATGCGCACCGACACCAGCAGAGGGCGAGATGGCCAGCAAAACCAAGAAGCGTTCCGAGTTCTTCCGTGTGGCCGTCGAAGGCGCGACCACCGATGGCCGCGTGATCGAACGACAGCAGATCGCAGACATTGCCGAAACCTACGATCCGCAGGTGTACGGCGCGCGCATCTGGCTGGAACACTTCCGCAGCACGCTGCCGGACAGCCCGTTCCGCGCCTATGGCGACGTGCTGGCGGTCAAAGCCGAGGAAGTGGACATCGCCGGCAAGAAGAAGCTGGCCCTGTTCGCGCAGGTCGAACCGACCGATGACCTGGTCGATATGGTGAACGTGCGCAAGCAGAAGGTTTTCACCAGCATTGAGATTTCGCCGGAGTTCGCCGACAGCGGCAAGGCGTACCTGTTCGGCCTTGCAGTCACCGACTCACCGGCCAGCCTCGGCACCAGCATGCTCGCATTCTCGGCACAGAATCCCGACAGCAGCCCGCTCAAGGATCGCAAGCAGGCTCCGGAGAACCTGTTCACCGAGGCCGCCGAGACCATCATCAAGTTCACGGTCGAGGATGAGCCGGAGGCACGCCCCGGCCCGGTCGCCGCGTTCCTTTCGAGCTTGGGCTTGGGCAAGAAGCCCGCACCGGCGCCGGCCAAGGAAGATTCCGAGTTCGACGTGGCTGAGTTCGCCACCAAGCTTTTCAGCGCGGTGGGCGAGCAGGACGCCGCGATGGCCAAGCTCAGCCAGGACAACCGCGAACTGCGCGAGCAGGTGCAGGCGCTGTCCACTCAGGTTAACGGCCTGCGCAAGAAGCTGGACGAAACCCCGCAGGCATTCACCCAACGCCCGCCTGTGCCCGGTGGCAAGGACGTGGACACCGCCAACTTCACCGACTTCTGATCGCGCCCACCTCTTTCACGATTCCGGAGCTATCCCATGCGTACCGAAACCCGTCACAAGTTCGACGGCTTTACCCAGCAGATCGCAAAGCTGAACAACGTCAGCGGCGTCGCCAACACCTTCTCCGTGGAGCCGGAAGTACAGCAGCGCCTCGAAGCGCGCATGCAGGAAGACAGCTCGTTCCTGCAGGCGATCAACATGGTCCCAGTCAACGAACTCAAGGGCGAAAAGGTCGGTGTGGGCATCAGCGGAACCATCGCCGGCCGCACTGACACCAGCGGCAACGGCGAGCGCAACCCCACCGATCCGAGCGCGCTGGACTCCAACGTGTACGAGTGCCAGAAAACGGACTTCGACACCGCGCTGACCTATTCCCGGCTCGACGCCTGGGCACACCGTCCCGAGTTCCAGACCCTGATCCGCGACGCGATCATCCATCGCCAGGCGCTGGACCGCATCATGATCGGCTGGCACGGCACCAGCATCGCCAAGAACACCGACCGCAAGGCCAACCCGATGCTGGAGGACGTGAACAAGGGCTGGCTGCAGAAGTACCGCGAACACGCCCCCGAGCGCCTGATGCGCGAAGGCAAGGAAGGTACGGGCAAGATCAAGGTGGGCGGTACGGGCGCCGACTACGGCAACATCGACGCGCTGGTGTTCGACCTGGTCTCCAACCTGATCGACCCGTGGCATCAGGAAGATCCGAGCCTGGTGGTGATCTGTGGCCGTCAGCTGGTCCACGACAAGTACTTCCCGATCCTCAACGAGGACAACAAGCCCACCGAGAAGCTGGCGGCCGAACTGATCTTGGGCACCAAGCGCATCGGCGGTCTGCAGCCGGTCATCGTGCCGTTCTTCCCTGCCAAGTCGCTGATGGTGACCTCGCTCAGCAATCTGTCGCTGTACTGGCAGATCGGCGGACGCCGTCGCCACATCATCGAGCAGCCGAACAAGAACCGGGTCGCCAACTTCGAGTCGTCCAACGATGACTACGTGGTGGAGGACTACGGCCTGGGCGCCGTCGCCGAGAACATCGAGTTCGGTTCCTAAGCCATGGCCGACTCACCCGCCAGTCGCCACGTGAAGCGTGCGCTCGCCGCCAAGGAAGCGGCGCGCACCGCCGGCAGCAACCTGATGGAAGGGACCACCATCTACCAGCAGATGCAGGTGCGTCTGACGGCCGACCGCGCCCGCCTGAAACAGATCCAGTCCACCCAAGGCAAGGCGCAGCTCAAGGTGGCACTGCTGCCCTCCTATGCTCCGTATCTGGAGGGCGTGCTGTCCGCCAACGCGGGTGGCAAGGACGACATCGTCTCCACGCTGATGCTCTGGCACTTCGATGCCGGTCAATTCGATGCCGGGCTGGACATTGCGCAATACGTGCTTGCACACGGGCTGGATATGCCGGACACGCACAAGCGAACTGCAGGCTGCGTGGTTGCCGAAGAAATCGGACAGTCCGCCCTGAACGCGCTCAAGACCAGCGCACCGTTCGATCTGGCTGTGCTTGACCGTGCGGTGGCGCTGACCGATGGCCAGGACATGCCCGACGAAGTGCAAGCCCGCCTCCTGGTGGCGCGTGGCCGTGGCCGGCTCGCAACGGATACCGACGACGCGCCGCTGGATGCGGAGGCTGTCGGCCAGGTCATCGACGATCTGCGCAAGGCCATCCAGCTGCATGACGCCTGCGGGGGCAAGGAAGACCTCAAGCGCGCCGAGCGCCTGATGAAGAAGTTCGAGGCCAGTCAGTCCAACGACTGACCTCACACCGAGCGTACCCCGCAACCCCGCCGGCTCGGGGCCGATCACCAAGACCTCTCTCCCTTGGTGTGACGCCCCGACCACCGGCGACCTACGAGGCCACCATGAGCAGCTTTGTTGCCAACGCATCACCCGCCGCCAAGCAACCCAACGTCACCGCCGGCGCGTTCTGGCCGGAGATCGACGTGGTTGCACTGCGCGAGGCGATCCGCGTCCCCGGCGACATACCGGCGCCCCGGATGCGCAGCACCGTGGTGTCGGCCGTCATGGACGTAACGCGGGAACTGGAAGCGTGGCAGGCATGCAAGGAAGCCGCCGGCTACGCCACCTTGGCCGAAGTGCCGGCACCGGTGATCGACGGCAGCACCCGGCTGGTGCATCTGTACCTGCGTGCTGTCGGATGCGCTACCGCCGTCGAACTGCACGAACGCTACCGCTCCTATGACGCCACCGCACAGGGCAACCAGCGTGCGGAGGAATTGACCCCGACCATTGACGAGATCCGCCGCGATCTGCGCAACGCCATCTGCGACCTGCAGGGCCTGCCGCGCGTCACGGTGGAACTGATCTGATGCGCGTCCTCTCGATGCAGGGCGACACGCTCGACGCGCTCTGCCACCGCCATCTGGGCACCACCGCCGGCATGGTCGAGAAGGCGCACGCACTGAACTACGGCATCAGCCTGCATGGGCCGGTCCTGCCCATCGGCACTGTCGTGTTGCTCCCCGACGTACCCGCACCGTCCACTGGCGCCGCGATGCGCCCCCTTGTTCAGCTATGGGATTGAAGATGACCGAACCAACCTCTACCGGCAGCATGGCCGCACTGGCAACGGGCGTCGGCCTTGCGTCGATCCTGCCGGGGATCCAAACCGATGCGTTCCTGGGCGCGTTCGCCGGCGCCACCCTGTTCGTCGTGTCGGCCAAGAATCTGCCGATCTGGAAGCGCCTGGTGTATCTGGCCATCAGCGTGGTGGCCGGCTACCTGGGCGGCACCGAGGTGATGCAGCGCTTCGGCGTGGTGTCCACGGGCCTTGCCGCGTTCATCTGTGCGGCGGTCATCGTCACCCTCACCCTGAGCCTGATCGAGCGCAGCCGCTCGGCTGACGTGACCCGACTGCCGCGTGGAGGCTCCGATGGCTGAGTTCCTGACCACTGCCACGCTGCTGTGCAGCCTGGCCATCTGCATCCGCCTGCTGACCTACCGCCCGGCCCCCGGCGCCAACCACCGCCCCGCCATGGCCTGGTGCGCATGGCTGCTGATCGCCGCCACCGGCGGCCTGGCCCTACAGATCATGCTGCAGGGCGCCCGCGTCCACGTCACCGTCTGGCAGCTGCTACTACTGCTGGTCCTGCTGGTGGCCACCTATCGTTCGCGCGGCAACGTCGCGCACCTGTTCGGGAGCAACTGACGTGCTGACCGCCTCACAACTGGCGCAGATCATGCAATGCCCGCTCGCCCGTGCTCAGCGCTGGGTGGCGCCGTTCAATGCGGCGATGAAGCGCTTCGGGATCAACACCCCCGTGCGCGCCGCCTACTTCCTCGCGCAGGTCGGCCATGAAAGCCTGAGCCTGTCGCGCGTCGAGGAATCGCTCAGTTACAGCCGCGAGCGCCTGCTCGAAGTGTTCGGCAAGTACGTCGAAGGCCCCGAGGCGGCTGCATTCGTCCACCAGCCGGCGAAGCTGGGCAACCGCGTCTATGCCAACCGCAACGGCAATGGCAACGAGGCCAATGGCGACGGCTACCTGTATCGCGGCCGTGGCCCAATGATGCACACGGGCAGGGGCAACTACGAGAACATCGGCCACCTGATCGGCCAGCCGCTGGAAGAGGTGCCTGCCCTGCTGATCGAACCGGAAATCGGCGCCATGGCGGCGGCGGCGTTCTGGCACGACAACCGGCTCAACGCCTACGCCGACCAGCGCGACGTGCTGAGCGTCAGCCGCGTGGTGAACCTGGGCAACGCCCGCAGCCGCGCCACCCCGAACGGGATGGCCGACCGCACGGCACGCACCAACCGCGCCCTAGCCGTGCTGGGCGCACGCTGATGCTATACCGCGCCCTTGCCATCGTGGTCCTGATCGCCGGCACCGCCGGCCTTTTCAGCTGCCAGCAGGCGCGCGTGAGCCGCGCCACTGCAGCACTGGACCGCGCCAACGTTGCCCTGGCCAGCGCCAAGGCCGAGAAGAAGGATCTGGCCGGCAAGCTGGAACTGGCACAGGGCACCACCCGCGTCGTGACCAAGTATGTGGATCGCGTACAGATCGTGCGCGAACGCGGCGCCACCATTACCAAAGAGGTTCCCGTCTATGTCACTCCGACTGCTGATGCCGCTTGCGCTGTGCCTGCTGGCTTCGTGCACATCCACGACGCCGCTGCGGCAGGCATCGCCCCCACCGGAACTGCCGGCGATCCTGATGCGCCCGCTGCCGGCGTTACGCTCTCTGCCGTCGCCGAAACCACCGCAGCCAACTACGGCCAGTACCACGCCGCCGCCGAGCAGGTGACGGCGCTGCAGCAGCTGGTCACCCAGCTGCACACCGCCCTGGCCGAGTGCGCGCGGCGATGAAGAAGCCCCAACTGCTCCGCCAGCACCTGATCGCGGCAATGCCGACGCTCGCCGCCGATCCGGAACGCCTGCTGGTGTTCGTGGACGACGGCGGGCTGGTGGCCAGCTTCACGGCGGGCCTGTCCTTCCAGTACCGCTACACCCTCGAACTGATCCTGCGTGACTTCGCCGGGGCGCCCGAGGCCGTCATGGTGCCGCTGCTGCAGTGGCTTACCCGGCATCAACCTGAGCTACTGGCCAACCCCGAAAACCGCGAGAAGCTGACCTTCGTGGTCGACGTGCTGAGCGACTCGCTGGTGGATCTGGCCATCAAGCTGCCGTTGACCGAGCGCGTGCGCGTGGTGCAAGACAATGCCGGCGCATTCCAGCTGGAATACCTGTCCGAACCGCCCACCGAATGGGAACACCGCCACTCCCTGGCTGGTGGCCCGCTGTTCGCTGATGGCGAAGTCGTGGCAACGCTGCCGGCCATCGTTGAATGAGCGAGGATCTGCAGCGGCTGGAGGCTTGGGTGGCACCGCTGCTGCAGAGCCTGAGCGCCTCTGAGCGCAGCCGCTTGGCGCGCAAGGTTGGCACCGCCGTGCGCCGCTCGCAGCAGATGCGCATCGCCAGCCAGCAGAATCCTGATGGCACCCCCTTTGCAGCTCGACGCAACCCACCGCCGCGACGGGCCAAAGCCGGCCGCATCAAGCGGCGCGTCATGTTCGGAAAGATCCGGCAGGCCAAGCACCTGCGGGTGCG
Organism: Stenotrophomonas sp. SMYL11; assembly: GCF_036320005.1. Classification (NCBI taxonomy): domain Bacteria; kingdom Pseudomonadati; phylum Pseudomonadota; class Gammaproteobacteria; order Lysobacterales; family Lysobacteraceae; genus Stenotrophomonas; species Stenotrophomonas sp. SMYL11. The sequence continues at coordinate 98,072 of NZ_JAWIRS010000005.1, read as the reverse complement.
TGCCAGTGCGAGCGAGGCGGCGGTGGGCTTCGCCGGGCGCGTCTCGCGCATCGCCCGCATTCACCAAGAAGGCCGCACCGATACCGTGAGCAAGGGTGGCCCCCGCGTCACCTACGCGCGACGCGTGCTGCTCGGCTTCACCAACGCCGACGAACAGCTGATACGCGAGCTGATCCTCGATCACCTGCACACGCTGTAGCGTAAGCGGCCGCGCTACACGCTGCATTCCGCAGCCTCGCGCGCGCGCGATGGGAATCTGGACCGGACCCATCAGCCGGTGCATCCGTGTCCTCATTTACCGCCATCGAAGTCGATAAGCTGCCGGCGCCGGACATCTTCGAACAGCGCACGTTCGAGGCCATCTTGGCCGAGCGCCTGGCCGAGTTCCGCCGCCTGTGCCCCGACTACACCGCCCTGGTCGAATCCGATCCGGTGATGAAGCTGCTGCAGGCCAGCGCGTACCGCGAGCTGGTACTGCGTGAGCAGTTCAACCAGCGCGCACGCGGCCTGCTGCTGCCCTACTCCATGGGCGCCGATCTGGACAACCTCGCGGTGCCGTTCGGCGTGCAGCGCAAGCTGTTGAAACCGGCAGATCCAAAGACCAACACAGCCGCCGTCTACGAGAACGATGCCGCGTTCCGCCGCCGCATCCAGCTGGCGCCGGAAAGCCTGTCGGTGGCCGGCCCCGAAGGCGCCTACATCTTCCACACGCTATCGGCACACCCGGACGTGCTCGACGCCAGCGTGGCCAGCCCGTCGCCGGGCAAGGTGGCGGTCACGGTCCTGTCGCGGCAGGGCAACGGCACACCGTCGGCCGATCTGTTGAAGATCGTCGAGGCCGCACTGCTCAACGACAACGTGCGCCCGCTGACCGACTACGTGACCGTGGCCCCAGCCACCGTCAAGCCGTTCGAGATCCGCGCACGGCTGGTCACCTTCAATGGCCCTGACAGCGCCCTGGTGCTGGCCGAGGCCCGCCGCCGCGTGGATCTGTTCCTGCAGCAGACCCAGCGCCTGGGCCGCGACGTGCCGCTGTCGGCGCTCTACTCGGCCCTGCACGTCGATGGCGTCCACCGTGTGCAGCTGATGGCGCCCACGGCCGATATGCCGGTGGATGCGCAGTCTGCGCCGTTCTGCACCCGCGTGGTGATCGAGCACGGCGGCACCGATGCCTGACACCGCTTCCCTGCTGCCACCCAACTCCACGCCGTTAGAGCGCGCGGTAGAGCGCGCCGACGCTCAGCTGTCGGCCGTACCGATGGTGCACGACACGCTCTGGAATCCGTGGAACTGCCCGGCCGAGTTCCTGCCGTTCCTCGCGTGGAGCGTGTCGGTCGATACCTGGGACAGCGATTGGCCCGAGCGCATCAAGCGTGCCCGCATCGCCAGTTCGTTCCAGATCCAGCGACACAAAGGCACTGCCAAAAGCATCGCCGACCTGGTCGCCAGCTTTGGCGGTCAGGTCCAGATCCGCGAGTGGTGGCAGTCCACACCACAGGGCCAGCCGCACACCTTCGACCTGTTCCTAACCATCAGCGGCGACGGCGGTCAGGACTCATCAGCCGAGTTCGTGCACCAGATCGTTGACGCAGTGAACCGCACCAAGCCCGTGCGATCGCACTTCACTTTCACCCAAGGCATTCAGGCCGACAGCCAAGTCGGAGACGTCGCAGGTGCCCGAGCGGCGGTCTACCGCCGCCTGACGATGACCGGAGATTGACCCCCATGCGCATGAAGATCACCACCGCTGGCCGCGCAAAGCTGGTCAACGCAAGCAACACCGGCACCAACACGGTGCTGATATCCCACATTGGCCTCACTGCCACTGGCTTCACCCCCACTGCGGCCATGACGCAGCTGCCGGGCGAGTTCAAGCGCATGACCACCTTCGGCGGCAAGTCGGTGGCGGCCGATACCATCCACGTCACGCTGGAGGACAGCGGCGCGGAGAAGTACACCCTGCGTGGCTTCGGGCTGTACCTGTCCGACGGCACCCTGTTTGCGGTGTACGGCCAGGCCGACGCGATCATGGAGAAGGCCACCATCTCCACGCTGCTGCTCTCGGCAGACGTGGTGCTTGCCGATATCGACACTGCGCAGATCAAGTTCGGCAGCACTGAGTTTCTGAATCCGCCGGCCACCGAAACTGTTGCCGGTGTGGTCGAGCTGGCGGACAGCCCCGAAACCATCCTGGGCGCCGATGCCGTGCGCGCAGTCACCGCTCGCGGATTGAAGGCGACGCTGGATAGCCGTTTCGGCGCCAATGCTCCGACGCCGTTCGTCAAGACGCTGCTTGCCCAGGCAACGGCCGCGGATATCCGTACCAGCCTCGAACTAAAGGGCGCCGCCTTGAAGGACATGGGGCACGGCAAGGGGCTGGACGCCGACACGCTCGACGGCAAGCACGCATCCGACTTCCCGCAGGTCGGCGAGGTCCAGACCTCGTACCTGATAGCTACCAACAGTGCGCAGAAGCGTTGGATCAAGCTGGGCACACTCCTGTGGGCCGGGAGCGGCGCGAGCATCCTGATGCTTGAGATCACCTGCGGCGGTATCGGCGGGCGCCGCTTTGTTACTGATTTCGTATCGGCGTCGACGCGTGGCTACGACACTTGGATGACTGCACTAACGCCGGCACATGTAGACGCGATGGTCTATCCGGCACGACTGGGGGGCTTTGACTCCCTCAACGACAGTGCGCGTTACGGGATGGTCCTGACTCAGAACAGCGCGGGCGTCTCCACCGGCGTTGAACTGTGGATGCTGCAAGGGGCGTATAACCACGGCCACCGCGTGCGCCCGGTAAACGTCCTGAACGCGACCTATCACGGAGTCAAAGACTTCTCGACGGTCGAACCAAGCGGAATCGTCTATGCGACGGTCGAACCGGTCGCCTCTGTCTCGGATCTGCGACGCCTGGTCGAAGTCACAGAGAACAGCTGGGGCCGTCGGCAGACCTTCGCCCTTGGCTTGTCCCTGCCTAGCGATCAGACCATCGACCTCGGGAAGGGCGGTGGCGGCTTGCGTGGAACGGACACCGGCAGCGTGGTGCTGGCAGCGGGCGCGGGGGACACAGGGGAGTCCGGGGGCTACGTGTACCTGCGGCCCAATGGTTCCTCCAATGCCAGTGGCCAGCTGGCGCTCTACAAGAACGGCAGGGCGGAGATGGCGGCCGCCCGAGTGGGTCTCGGCAATGGCAGTGCCGATGGCACCGTTCTGCTCGAACTGTTCTCCCACCGGCCCTGGCATTTCCGGCAGTTGGCCAAGGATGGCGACACGGTGTTGGAACTATTCGACACAACCGGTGGCAAGCAGTTCCGTCTCACGAACACCACCAACTCGCGCGTAATCTCGTTCAACCCCACCTCTGGGCTCGTTGAGGCACCAGAATTCCGGGGCATGCTCAACGGCAATGCCGTCACGGCGAGCAAGCTGGTGACACCTCGCACCATCAACGGCACAGCCTTCGATGGCTCTGCCAACATCGTGAGCACATCGTGGGGCGCCTACCGTAAGGTGACCATCGGAAACACCACCAAGGATCTAAACGGTGGCGAGAATTTCGGGTGGACACTGGCCGAGATCGGCGCCGGATCGGCGGCTGACGTGGCTGCCCGCGTTGCGTTTGCGCCGCGAACACAGGATGGCAGTGGTTGGCTGGCTGCATACGACACCTACCGCTCCCACCTTCGCAGCGCGGCTGTGGATGATTCGATGCCGTCGGCATACACGCACGCCATTTCATTGCCCAGCTACGACAATGCGCGAGGGTTGGCCCTGGCGTGCAGTTTTACCAGCGCCAACCGCTTTTGGATGCGAGCGCGCCACGACTCTGCCGGCAGCACCGCTGAGACTCGGTGGAAGCCTTGGGTCGAGCTGTGGACGAACGCCAACTTCGATCCTGGGACCAAGCTGGACCGCGCTGGTGGCACCGTCAACGGCACGCTGCTCTTTGAAAGCTCCAGCGTCTTCCGGTTCATGGCCAAGACGCCGACGTATTTCCAAGGCCCCGATGGCGCCGGGGACAACGTCATCAACTTCACCCGCAACGGGAAGGCCGACTACACGATGAACGTGTTCGGCTCGCTGACCGTGGGCGGAGAGCGTGTGTGGCATACCGGCAACTTCGCGCCCAGCACCAAGGCCAATCGGATCCCCGGCCAGGTCATCATGTTCGCGGGCAAGACCGCCCCCAGCGGCACCCTGCTGTGCGACGGCGCCGCCGTGTCGCGCACCACCTATGCCGAGCTGTTCGCCGCCATCGGCACGCTGTACGGCGCAGGCGATGGCAAGACCACCTTCAACGTTCCGGCGATGCTGGAAGGCACCGTGGTCACCCACACGCAGAAGCCGGAGACTGTTGGTAGCACCACCAGCGGTGAGGTGATCCGGCACGCGCATGGCGCATCGTCCGCCAGCGCCGGAACCCACACCCACACCATCTCGGTGGCGGGCGGTGGTGCCCACTCGCACAGTGCCAGCGCTGCCGCCGCCGGCGAGCATACCCACGGCGCATGGACCGATTCGCAGGGCCACCACGGGCACACCGGCGGCACCTCGGCGGCAGGCGAGCACAACCACGTCGTGCCATTCGGCGACAAGATGACCTATCCGTGGGGCACCTACGGGAATCAGGATCAAGCAGGTTCACGCGCGAGCGGCGTGGACTACGACAACAGCTGGCCATACTCCAACGCGGCCGGCTCGCATACCCATGCGTTCAGCACGGATGGTGCTGGTGCCCATGCCCACAACATCGGCATGAACAACGCCGGCAACCACACCCACACCATTTCCGTCGCGCAGGTAGGCGATCACGGCCACAGCGCATCGGCTGCAGACAGTGGCGCGCATTCCCACGCGGTCACGGTGAACAACACCGGCGGCGACCGCAACCTGCCGGCCGGTCTGCGAATGATCTACTGCATCACCTACTGAGGAACGGAGCATGTCCAACGAAGCCCGCTTTGCCCACGCCTTCGATCCCGCCAACCGCGCCTATATGGGTCCTGTGCGCCTGCAGCCGTCGCCCGACGGCATCTGGCACCTGCCCGATGGCACGGTGGACGTGGCCCCCACACAGGCCGCCGGCCAGTGCCAGGCGCTGCGCCTGGCTGATGACGGGAGCCGCTGGGAGCTGGTGGCCGACTTCCGCAACCGCATGCTATGGGACACGCGCACTGCGATGGCCGTCCCCAATCGGCTCGCGCTCGGCGAGCCCTTGCCGAGCGGCGTCACCCTGGCCGAGCCATTCCGTCTGGATGGCACCACGCCGCAGTGCAACGCTTGGGACGCCGTTCGAGGCGAGTGGACGCTGCAGCCCGATTACAGCGGGCGGCCGATCTGGAACAAGGGCGATGGCAGCTTCGCCGCGCCGCTGCTGCGTGGCCAGCCGCTGCCCGCCACCGTGACCGATCACGCCCCGCCCATGGAGCGCAGCGGGCCGATCACCTATGACGACGGCGCGGGTGCTTGGGTGGAGACTGCAGGCGGTGATCCCACCGCAGCACAGCCAAGCTGATACCGCCCCATCACACGGCGGCGCGATCCGCTCGCCCGCCGTTGTAGCGGTCCCATCTACCGCCCGCGCTCCGTGCGCGCGCGAGGGACCGCCGGGAACATGGGGGCATGGATAGCGCCCTGCCCCAACAGATCAACAACCTGCTGCGCGACGGTGTGGTGACCGAGGTCGATCACGCCCGGCACCTGTGCCGCGTGCAGACGGGCGAAGCGCACACCGACTTCCTGCCGTGGTTCAGCGCTGCCGCCGGCGAGCTGCGGACCTGGGCACCGCCGAGCAGCGGCGAACAGGTGGCGCTGCTGTGCTGCGACGGTGACTTGGCCAACGCCATCGTGCTGCGCGGCTTGTACTGCGAGCAGTACCCGGCGCCGTCGACCAGCCCCAACCTGACCCTGATCCAGTTCAAGGATGGCGCCATGGTCAGCTACGACCACGTCGCGCACGCCCTGTCGGCCGTTCTGCCCGCTGGCGGAACCGTCGCCATCACCGCCGACGGCGGAACCACGATCACCGGCCCGGTGACGATCAAGGGCGCCACCAGCATCGAAGGCAAGGTGACGATCACCGGCAAGGTGGAGGTGTCTGACGACGTGGTCGCCGCCGGCATCAGCCTGACCAAGCACAAGCACCCCGGCGTGCAGCCGGGCGGTGGCACCACCGGGGCGCCGGCATGATCGGCATGGACGCCCGCAGCGGCGCGTTCAGCGATGACCTGGCACACCTGCGCCAGTCCATCGCCGACATTCTGACCACCCCCATTGGCTCGCGTGTGCAGCGTCGCGAGTACGGCTCGCTCCTGCCGGAGCTGATCGACCAACCGTTCAACGACGAAGCCCGCCTGCGGCTGTTCGGCGCCACCGCCACCGCGCTGATGCGTTGGGAGCCGCGCATCAGTCTGACCCGTATCGACCTGGTCCACGGCGACGTGGCCGGCTCGTTCGTCCTCGACCTGCAGGCCCAGCTGGCCACGCCGAGCGGCGCATCGCGCAACACCCGCCTTTCCGTACCACTCCGCTTTCCCACCCCTTAACCGCAGGAGAAGCCCATGGCCACCAACGGCTACCACCACGGCGTGCGCGTCATTGAAATCAACGGCGGCACGCGCCCGATCCGCACCGTCTCCACCGCCGTGATCGGCGTTGTCTGCACCGGCGAGGATGCTGACAAGGACGCATTTCCGCTGGACCGCCCGGTCCTGATTACCGACGTGCTGAGCGCTGTCGGCAAGGCAGGCAAGACCGGCACCCTGCGCGGCACGCTGCAGGGCATCGCTGACCAGGGCAACCCGATTGTGGTTGTCGTGCGCGTGGCCGGCGCCGGCAATGACACCGACACCACGGCCAAGGTCATCGGTGCCGCCGAAGGTGGCCGCTTCACCGGCCTGCACGCGCTGCTGGTGGCACAGGCCCAGGTGGGCGTGCGTCCGCGCATCCTGGGCGCGCCGGGGCTGGATACCCAGCCGGTCACCGCTGCGCTGGCCATCGTCGCCAAGAAGCTGCGCGCCATGGTCTACGCCAGCTGCGCTGCGAGCGCCAACGTGTCCGAAGCCATCGCCTACCGCGAGCAGTTCGCCGACCGTGAAGTGATGCTGATCTATCCCGACTTCATGGCCTTCAACACCGCCACCGCATCTACCGGCATGGCCTACGCCGTCGCCCGTGCGCTGGGCGTGCGCGCCATGACCGACCAGCTGCAGGGCTGGCACAAGTCCATCTCCAACGTGCCGGTGGCAGGCGTGACCGGCATCAGCCGCGACGTGCATTGGGATCTGCAGGACCCCAACACCGACGCCGGTCTGCTCAACGCGGGCGATGTGACCACCCTCATCAACTCCAACGGCTACAAGTTCTGGGGTTCGCGCACCTGCAGCGATGACCCGTTGTTCCAGTTCGAGACGGCCACCCGCACCGCACAGATCCTGTCCGACACCATCGCCGAGTCCCGTCAGGTCTATATCGACAAACCGCTACACCCGTCGCTGATCCGCGATTTGCTGGAGAGCATCAACGCCAAGTTCCGCGAGCTGGTCTATGCCGGCTACCTGATCGGCGCCAACGCCTGGTACGACGAAGCCGCCAACGCGTCGCAGTCGCTGGCCGATGGCCAGCTGGTGATCGACTACGACTACACCCCGGTACCGCCGCTGGAAAACCTGCAGCTGAACCAGCGCATCACCGACCGCTACTTCGCCGATTTCCCGGCCCGCATCAGCGGCTAAGGCCGCATAAGGAACCAATGCCATGGCTCTGCCCAGCAAGCTGAAAAACCTCAACCTGTTCAACGACGGCCTGAGCTACATCGGCCAGGTCACCGAGTTCAAGCTGCCCACCCTGGCCCGCAAGATGGAGGAATACCGTGCCGGCGGCATGGTCGGCCCCATCGACATCGACCTGGGTCAGGAGAAGATCGAGGCCGAGTGGAAGTGTGGCGGGCTGATGCTCGACGTGCTGCGCCAGTACGGCGCCGTCTCGCACAATGCGGTGCAGCTGCGCTTTGCCGGTGCCTACCAGCGTGAAGACACCGGCGAGGTGGATTCGGTGGAAATCGTCATCCGCGGCCGCCATTCGGAGATCGACTCGGGCACCGGCAAGGTGGGCGACGACACCGAGTTCAGCGTCAAGACCTCGGCCAGCTACTACAAGCTGACCATCAACGGCCGCACCGAAATCGAAATCGACATGGTCGGCATGATCTTCGTGGTCAACGGTGTTGACCAGCAGTCCGCCATCCGCCGCGCTATCGGCGCCTGATCCCTTTCCCCCTTGCCCGGCCGCTCTCACGGCTGGGCCAACCCTGTGAGAGATGCACATGAATACCGAATCCAACACCAGCACCACCACCGACGAAACCACCGGCACCAACGTGATCGTCCTCGAAACCCCCATCCAGCGCGGCGAGCAGGTGATCCGCTCCGTCCGCCTGCGCAAGCCGACCGCTGGTGACCTGCGTGGCATCAAGCTGTTCGACCTGGCGCAGATGGACGTGACGGCGCTGACCACTGTCCTGCCGCGCATCAGCCAGCCGATCCTGACCACCGCCGACGCCGGCAAGCTGGAACCGGCCGACCTGATCGAGATCGCCCGCGTCATCGGTGATTTTTTCGTGCCGAAAGCGGAGAAGGAATCCCTGCCTGCGTAGAGGATCTGATGGCCGATATCGCGGTGATTTTCTCCTTCACCCTCACCGAGCTGTCGGCCCTCTCCCTGTCTGAACTGATCCATTGGCGCCAGCGCGCCTATGACCGAAGTGGAGCCCAGCAGTGATACAGTCCGCCCATGGACACCCTTATCGCCATGCTCTTTGCACTGTTCCTGCTGGCTTCGGTCGGCGGGCTGCTGCTGTGGGCGTTCAGCGCTGGATGCCGCTTCCTGGCCGCGCTGGTAGCCGATCCCACGGACACCACGACGCCGTAACACGCGCATCGGTTGTCGTCGCATGAGCGGCGGTAACCTTCGCCTGCAGGTGGTGTTGGAAGCGCTCGACCGCGCCAGCGCCCCGTTCAAGAAGGTCATGGCCGGCAGCAAGGGCCTGTCCACCGCCCTGCAGGAACAACAGACCAACCTGCGCCGCCTCAATGCCGCCCAGCGTGACGTTGCGGCCTACCGCCAGCAACAGCAGGCGGTGCGCGCCACCGAACAGAGCCACCTGGCCGCGCAGCTGCGCGTTGCCGCTCTGGCCCGCCAGATCAAAGAGGCTGGCACCCCTACCCGCAAGCTGAGCCGCGAGTTCGCGCAAGCCAAGGCTGCGGCTGCACAGCTCAAGGGCCAGCACCAACAGCAGTCGGTCGAGCTGCAGCGCCTGCGCGGCAGTCTGGACCGCGCCGGCATCAGCACGCGGCAACTCGGCGCGCATGAACGCAAGCTGCGCACCGATATTGCCGCCGCCTCCCAGCAGATGGAGGCGCAGCGCACTCGCTTGGCTGCACTCGATGCGGCGCAGGCCCGTAGCCGCAAGATCCACAGCGCCGGCATGAACGCCGCCGCCCACGGCACCGGCGTAGCGTTGGCCGCGTTCGGTGCCCTGCGTGCGCAGACGCTGCCCATCGCGCAGGCCATGAGCTTCGAGTCGGCCATGGCCGACGTGAAAAAGGTGGTCGACTTCGACACGCCGGACGGCTTCGAGAAGATGGGTCGCGACATTGAGGAACTGTCGCGCCGCCTGCCCATGGTGCCGACCGACATCGCCAAGATCGTCGCCGCCGCCGGCCAGGCCGGCATCGCCAGCAACGAGCTGACCCGCTTCGCCGAGGACGCGGCCAAGATGGGCGTGGCCTTCGATACGACGGCGGAAGACGCCGGCCAGACGATGGCCACATGGCGTACAGCGTTCCGCATGGGTCAGGACGACGTTGTCGTGCTGGCCGACAAGATCAACTACCTGGGCAACACCGGGCCGGCCAGCGTCCAGAAGATCAGCGAGGTGGTGAACCGCATCGGCGCGCTGGGCGAGGTCGCCGGCCTCGGCAGCGGCCCGCTGGCCGCGCTGGGCGCCACCGTCGCCGGCATGGGCATCGAGTCGGAGGTGTCGGCCACCGGCATCAAGAACATGCTGCTCACGCTGTCCTCGGGCGAGGCCGCGACTTCGCGTCAGATCGCATCGTTCGAGAAGCTGGGGCTGAAGGCCGGCGATATGGCCAAGGCGATGCAGGACGACGCCGGCGGCGCGATCCTGCAGGTGCTGGAGAAACTGAAGCAGCTGCCCAAGGCCGAGCAGGCGGCGACGATGACGCAGCTGTTCGGCCGCGAGTCGATCGGTGCGATCGCACCGCTGCTGACCAACCTCGATCTGTTGAAGGAGAACTTCGGCAAGGTCACCGACGCGCAGAAGTACGGCGGTTCGATGAACGCCGAATATGCCGCGCGTGTGGGCACGGCAGAGAACGGTTTGATCCTGCTCAAGAACAGCGCCACCGTTCTTTCACAGCGCCTGGGCAAGACCCTGCTGCCGACGGTCAAGGAACTGGCCGCGCGCGTGGCCAAGGTCGCCGACCGCATGGCCGAGTGGGTGACCAAGAACCCGCAGCTGGTGGCCACCATCGCCAAGCTGGCCATCGGCGGTACCGCCCTGGCCACTGCGCTCGGCGGTTTGCTGGTGGCCGGCGGCGTCGGTGCCATGGCGCTGACGCAGATCCACAAGGGCGTGATGCTGCTCAGTGGCGGCGGTGGCATCGGCCGGCTGGTTGGCCAGGTGCTGTCGCTCGGTGGCCGTGCGTTCCCGATGCTGCTCAATGTCGGCCGCATGCTGCTGCCGATGCTGGGCGGCATCAGCCTGCCGGTGCTCGCCATTGGCGCCGCCGTGGCGGTGGTTGCTGCGCTGGTCTGGAAATACTGGGAGCCGATCAAAGCGTTCATGATCGGTGTGTGGCAGGGCGTGCTCGATGTGGTCAATCCGATCATGGCCGAGCTGATGACCGCGCTGGAACCGCTGGGGCCGGTGTGGACGCAGGTGTCCGATGCCATGGGCAAAGCCTTGGCATGGGTGCAAAAGCTGTTCACCCCCTTCAAGGCCACAAGCGAGCAGCTGCAGGGCGCCACCACTGCCGGCCGTGGCTTCGGCCAGGTGCTGGGCCAGGTGCTGACCGTCAACCTGCGCATGGCCGTCGTCGCTGTCGGCTGGCTGGTGAAGGCGTTCACCTTCATGCTGCCGATCATCCAGAACGCCGTCGGCGGTGCGTGGACGTACCTGCAGGGCGCGTGGCAGCTGATCGTCGGCCTGTTCACCCTCAACGGGGACAAGATCCGGTCGGGCCTGACGGCCATGTGGGACGGCGCCAATCAGATCCTGCTCGGCTGGCCAGCGAGGATGATGCAGGCAGGCATCGACATGGTGCAGGGCTTGGTCAACGGCATCACGTCCAGCGGCAGCGCCGCGATGGATGCGGTGGCCAACATCGCCTCGGGCGTGATGGATCGCTTCAAGGGTCTGCTGGGCATCCACAGCCCGTCGCGTGTGTTCGCGCAGTTTGGTGACTTCACCATGCAGGGCCTGGCCGGCGGCATCGACCGAAGCCAGAGCGAGCCGCTGCAGCAGGTGACCAACGTTGGCGACCGCATCACGCAGGCCGGTGCCGGCATGGGCGAGCGCATGCAGCAGGCGGGCGTGGGCGGCACCGCCGAATCAGCCAGCCGCCTTGATGAACTTCGCCAGCGACGCATCGCCCGCAACGGCTCGGACGCCGATACCGAACGTGCCACCGCCAGCCGTGACCGCCTGCGTGCAGCAGCGGTTGGCGGCGAGCGCGTGACGCAGATCAGCGCCGGCATGACCCAGCGCATGCAGGGGCCTGCGGCCAACAGCGCAGCCGGGCCGACCCGACTGGACCAGCTGCGCGAGCAGCGCATTGCGCGCCTGGGCAACACCGCTGACACCGCACGCGCTACCGCCAGCCGCGACAAACTGCGCCAAGCATCGGCCGGATTCGCGCTGGGCGCCGCTGCGTTGCCCGTCATGGCCGCAGCCGCTCCGGTGATGGCCCCGGCGGCTCCGCAGGCCGCAGCGGGCAGCACAGGCGCTTCCGCCTACACCATCAACATCCAACCGCCGTCCGGCGCCGACTCCCGCGAGATTGCGGATCTGGTGCGGCAGGCCATTGAACAGATCGAGCGCGACAAGGCCACCCGACGCGGTGCCCGGCTCAGCGACTGAGGACCACCACCATGATGATGACCTGGGGCACGTTCGTGTTCTCCCTCTCCACCGCCGCCTACGGCGAACTGCAGCGCCAGATGACCTGGCGCCACGCCAGCAGCGACCGCGTCGGCGCCCGCGCAGCCCGGCAGTACGTCGGGCCGGGCGATGACACCATCAGCCTGCAGGGCACCATCGCCGGCGAGCTGGCCACCGACCTGCAGGTGCTGGACAAGCTGCGCGAGCTGGCCGACCAAGGCAAACCGCAGGCGCTGGTGGAGGGCACGGGCCGTGTCTACGGTGCCTACCTGCTGACCAGCCTCAGCGAAACGCGACGCGAGCTGTTCAGCGACGGCACGCCGCGCCTGATCGACTTCCAGATGCAGCTGGAACGTGACGACGACGGCGCAAGCGAGGCCATCGCATGAGGGCCAGCCCGTACCCGATTCCCGCGTGGCGGGTCGTCCTAGACGGCGTGGATCTGACCGAACGGCTGGCCCCGCGCCTGCTGGATCTGTCCCTGACCGAAAGCCGTGGCGACGAAGCCGACCAGGTCGATCTGCGCGTGCACGACCATGACGGCAGGCTGGCCCTGCCTCGCCGGGGCGTCACCCTGCAGGTGGCCATCGGCTACGAAGGCAGCGGCCTGTTCGACAAGGGCACCTTCAAGGTCGATGAAGTAGAACACAGCGGCTCGCCCGACATCATCACGATTCGGGCGCGCTCGGCTGATCTGACCGGCGCGACTCGCCGCCGGCGCGAACGCAGCTGGCACGACACCACCCTGGGCGACATTCTCAGCGCCATTGCGGGCGAGCATTCGCTGCGCACGTCCGTGGCCGCGGATCTGGCGGGCGTTGCCATTGCCCACCTCGATCAAGCCAACGAGAGCGATATCAACCTGCTCACGCGGCTGGGCAAACGCTTCGACGCCGTGGCCACGGTAAAGGCCGGCACGCTGATCTTCGCGCCTATCGGCGCTGGCACCACAGCCAGCGGCCAGCCTCTGCCTGGCGTGCGGATCACGCGGGCATCGGGTGACCAGCACCGCTACAGCGTCGCCGACCGCGAGAAGTTCACCGGCGTTCGAGCCTATTGGGGTGACCGCAAGGCAGCACGCCGCACGGGCGTGCTGGTGGGCACGTCCGAGAACGAAAAGAAGCTGCAGGCCACGTATGCCACTGCAGATGAGGCGCGGCAGCACGCAGACGCCGAGTTCAAACGGCTGGACCGAGGCACCGCACAGCTGAGTTATCGGCTGGCCATTGGTCGAGCCGACATCTACCCGGAGCAGACGGTTACTGTCAGCGGCTTCAAACCTGAGATTGATGGCACCGACTGGCTGGTGGCCAAGGCCACGCACACCATCGACGGCAGTGGCGGTTTCGTAACCGCGCTGGAGCTGGAACGAGGGTCCTAGCCTCCGCCGAACTCGCGGCGCAATGTGGCCAGGACGTCGCCATACGCCTCCCTTATGCGGTCCTTGGCAAAGGGAATGTATTGCACACCCTGCACGTTGGAGAACTGCTCGACGCCCTCTTCCAGCAAGATTATGGCGCGCGAGAATCCAAGTCGGCCTTGGAATAGGCCCGCTTCGTGGATGACGTTCTGCCTTGCGCGGAGCGCGCCAGACTCTTGCATATCCTCGCCAGTCATAACTAAGACTGCGAACGATGACCTCGCCGCCATAGATTCAAGGATGTCGCGTATTGAATGACCCGCGCGGGCGCCGGATTCGTAGCATTCGACACGATAGTCGTGCTGATCACGAAGATGGTCCCGCAGATCTTTCCACGCTGGATTCCTTCCATGGCCAACGAAAACTACAGGGCTGTCTGCAGGGACCGCCTCAGCTCCCTGCTTATTGTCGAAAGGGCTGAAAATGCGCTGTACGTGGGCACGCGTGGGCGCTCGTACGTCCACAACCGCTGACCTGGGGAACTGAGTCACCTGGATACGTACTGATCGCGCGTCAACGATGAAGCCATAGCCTGTTCCTTGTGGTATCGCCGCATAGAATTCGTTCTCATCGTCGAACCGCCATTGACCGTCTGGCAGATCTACCTTGAGCGATTCATGGACCACTTCGGCTTTGGTTTCGCCTATGACTTCGCGGACGGCCTGTATCGCCGCGCGCACGGTGTCCACCGAGAATCGAGTGCGTGTGAATTCTGTGCCTCTTTCCATTGCATTCCCCTTGCTGAAAGCTGGCCTACGCCAGAGCGATTTTCGCTGCTTCCCATGGTTTCGAGGGCGGCGTTGATGCAACGGTCGCGGCGCACTGATACGCACCTGTCCGGTGAACACCTGGCCAATCACGGCCCCTTCAAACACGGTCTGACCCTTGCAAACGCACGTCGCCGCACCACGCTCCACACCATCACCGCAACTCATAATCCATCACACCGTATAGCGCGCCACACCGGCGCCTCTTGCGATGTGAGTTAGCGGCCTGAATAGAGCGCGGCGTAAGCGTTATCGGCTGGGTTTCTTTGATGCTTTAGGGGCCTTGACAACGATCTTTTGCCCACGCAGATCCACATCGCCGCTGATCTGCTGGCCGATGCTGGTGTTCTCGAATGAAGTGCGGGGCGCTGCCGCTGTCACCGCCGGTGTAACCCCGCGTAATGCCGCCATGACGGCCGCGCGTGCCGAAGGCGACGCCGTGCGCCACGCATCGAGCAGATCCGCATCGGGTTCGGCCAGTCGCTCGCGGTTGCCGGTCAGCACATACACGATATCCGCGCCGAGTTCGTAGGCGGCGGTCAGGTAGGCCGCACTCGCTCCAACGCTGTCCACTTCGTAGAAGATCTGTGTGCGCTTGGTGACACCGCATGCCACACCCATGGCCTCCTGGGTAAGGCCCAGTCGCTTCCTTTCTTCTTTCAGCCTCAGACCCACACTCACGCTCAAACCTCCTTGACAGGTGAAACATCTTTCACTGAACATAGTGAAAGATATTTCACTGCTCGCTTAACACGGGGAAACGGGATGACCGCCACACGACGCACAACTCTGCCGAAACTGCGCACGCCTGAAGAAGCTCGCCAGCACCTGCGCGACATGGGCATCACCGTCGTTGCTTTCGCCCGGCAGAACAACCTCGACCGTCACTCGGTCAACGATGCGCTGCGCGGCGTTGGTAAAGGCAATTTCGGCAAGTCGCACGACGCGGCTGTCGCGCTTGGCATCAAGCGCGATCCCAATTCTTGCACAGTTCCCGCCACTTCCCGTCAGTCGCCCGCAACGCGTGGCAAGAGCGGTAAAGCTGTGCCGAAGACCACCGTCGCCAAGAAGGCTACCAAGGCTCGGGGCAAGGCATGAGCGCCGTGGTGGGTCAGCGCGCCATATTCACCTGTGACGTATGCGGCACGCCGTTGACGAAGCGCACCAGTGCCCTACAGCACCGTCATCTGCGCACCGACGCCTACGTGTGCCAAAACCCGGTGTGTGGCGCGACCTACGTTGGGCATTCTGAGCTGACCAGCATCTCCAGCCCCAGCGGCATGCCCAACGCACCAGCCTGCGAACTGCCGCAGACGCCCGGCTACGAGCGCGCCCTGCTGCTGCAGCGCTGGAAAGAAGACCGAGGGAACGTGCAACTGGATTGGATCGACGCTCCCTCAACACGCTCACCGGACGGCGGCGACTTGCCCGCCGTCTGATTCACCTTTCCCCTTCCACAACGAACTGACCTGGCGGCTGCGGCCGCCGGCTAGGGAGTGCTGTGCATGATGCGACACAAAACCCAGCGTGACGGATGGTCTACCGCCACTCAGCCGAACTTTGTCACCAGCCCCAGCGGGGTTGAGTACGTTCCCTACACCGAGAAGGCCCACAAAGCCGCTGAACTGCGCGCCCTGGTCGAAGCCCACATCGCCGCCGGTGGCGACTACCAACAGCTGCCGAACAGTGCCGCCGAACAGGTGTCTGCATGAACCTGTTCGCTGCTGTATTCGGTTCCCACACTTTCCGTCATTTCCCCTTGACTTCGCCGGGCTGGGAGAGCATTGTCTGCCGCAAGGAGCGTAGAAACTCCGAGGATACAGCGGTAACCGCGCCCGTCAGCTTTGCGGTTTTTTTGCGCCCGCAAAACGAGCGCACCGACGCTTTCTGCGTCGGGAGGGCGGCAGTCATACAACACCCGCAAGGGGAAAGCTGCCCGCCGGTCTGTATCCCGGTTTCTACCCTCCCGACACCCTCGGTGCGACGCGTAGAAACGTCTCGCCGAGGCCATACCTCGGATACAGGAGACGTCTCCATGCCTCATGGCGCCCCTTCCACGCCCGGCAATCCTTCCGCGCGTCAAATCTCGCTCGCCTTCGGCCTGATCGCCGACACCCTCGAATGGCCCAATGATGCGTATCAGGCGTTCATCACGCGCCTGCTCGCCGTCGGCGTGTGCCCGCTCGCAATCACCCTGGGCGACGTGATCGCCGCCTACACCGCTACCTGCGATGCCAGCGGCGGCGCTCCCAGCACCGACGACAAGGCGGTGCATTGATGGCCGGCGTTTCCAACGTAGTAATCCCCGAAACTGCCCTGCGTCCGGTGATCGTGCTGGAGACACAGGTGCCGGGCTTTGGCCTGCGCGCTTCCTTCGACCAACGCGGCGTGCTGTATCTGGCGTTGATACACGTCGAATCGGACGCGGCCGCAACCGTGTCCGCGCACAAGTCGGGGGATGTGCTGCGCGCCGCCACCGAGGGCATCCAGACAGGAACCGTGGTCTACCTGCTCGCCAAGGGCGAGGCCGACCGCTTCTTCCAGTGGCTGCGCAGCGGCGACGCCTATCCGGGCGGGGTGAACTGATGGGCAGCCAGAACGGCCATCTGCCGCCGCACCGCAACCCGCCGCCACCCGATGCTGACCCACACGGGCACCTCATCAGCGCCGCCGACGTGACGCGCCTCTGGCGCATTTCCTACGCAGTGGAGTTGATCGCGGTCCTGCCTGCGGAGGCAGCAAAGGTGCTGGGCATCACGGCCGACCACACCTCGGCCGTCGCCGAGTACATCACCGATGACCTGCGCGGAATTCTGACTAGGTCACGCCCGGCCGACGAGTAATGCACTACCCCTCCCCGGCAGCGCACCACCGCCGCCGGGGAGGTCAGGAGAGAACCATGCAACACCACCGCACCGCCGCCAGCGCGGCGAACGAAGGCTGAACCTCCATGCAAGAAGAGATCCGCCAACAGGTACTCTCGCGCGTCCAGCGCGACTATGGCCTCAAACACCGCAGCGGCACCGAGTACATGCGCGGGGGCAAGTGCCCCCACTGCGGCAAGAAGGAGCTTTACACCAGCTACCTCAAGCCTTGGGTGCTGCGCTGTGGCCGACAGGCCAAGTGCGGCCATGAGGTGCGCGTGCGCGACCTCTACGACGATCTGTTTGACGACTATTCCAAGCACAACCCGCAGACACCGCAGGCGCCACATGCTGCGGCCGACGCGTACCTGGCCACAGGTCGTGGCTTCAACGTCAAGCCACTGCAGGGGCTGTACGTGCAGGAGAGCTACTACGACTCCAACAAGCGCCAGGGCACGGCCACTGTGCGATTCCCGCTTGTAAAGGGCGGCTGGTGGGAACGACTGATCGACAGGCCGCACCGCTTCGGAAAGATGAAGGCGCGCTTCGCGCCGGGTGAGAGCTATGCCGGCGTGTGGTGGAGCGCTGGCGCGCTCGACCAGCTGCGAACCGCCCGTGAGGTCTGGATCGTGGAGGGCATCTTTGACGCCGTCGCGCTACTACAGCGGGGAATCTGCGCCGTTGCCGCTATGTCGAGCAACGCCTATCCGGAACTGTCCCTAAAGGAACTGAGCGCCGCGCGTCCCAATGATCTACCCGTGCTGGTGTGGGCGCTGGACAACGAGCCCGGCGCACGTGGATTCACGGCTAAGCACATCCGCCGCGCCGAGAAGCTGGGCTACCGCTGCAAGGCCGCGCAGATCGAGCAAGCCGGGGACCGAAAGACCGACTGGAACGATCTGCACCTGCGGGCACAGGCCGCCGAAGATGGCGATAGCGTGTGGCAGGCCGACTTGGAACTGGCCCGGCACAACGGTGCATTGCTGCTGGCACGCACCGCGATGGAAAAGGGTCTCATCGTGTACGAGCGCAGCAAGAACGTGGAATTCCATGTCGAACATGGCTCGCGCCTGTTCTGGTTTCAGTTTGACCCGCTTCGCTTTGAGAAGCTTTGCAAAGACCGCATGGTCGACCGCGACCTTACCGACGAAGACGAGCTCGAAGCCGAAGAACTGGCAAAGCTGCAGCGGGCCAGCGCATCCGTTGTAGAGATCGCCAACTGCTATCCCGAAGCGCTCTACTTCCAGAAGAACGATGCGACCGAGGAAAGCTGGTACTTCTTCCGTGTTGATTTTCCGCATGACGCTCCGCCGGTAAAGGGCACCTTCACCGGCGCGCAGATCGCCAGCGCAACCGAGTTCAAGAAGCGCTTGCTCAGCCTCGCTCAGGGTGCGCTGTTCTTTGGAACGGGAAGGCACTTGGACAAGGTGATGGACGCGCAGACGTTCGGCATCAAGGACGTGGCCACGGTCGATTTTGTCGGCTACAGCCCCGACCACAAGGCGTACATCTTTGGCGACCTGGCCGTGCGCGATGGCGCGCTCACCGTTGCCAATTCCGAGGATTACTTCGAATTCCCGAAGCTGCGCGTAAAGACCACACAGCGGTCGATCCGGCTGGACATCCAGCGCGACCACGAAGCCTACCGAACCGAATGGCTCAACTGGCTCTGGACGTGCTTCGGCACCAACGGCATGGTTGCCCTCACGTTCTGGTTTGGCTCACTGTTCGCCAACCAGATCCGCTATGCCCACAAGTCATTCCCGTTTCTCGAAGCAACCGGCGAGGCTGGCGCGGGCAAAACCACGCTGCTCACGTTCCTCTGGAAGCTGCTGGCGCGTAGCGACTACGAAGGCTTTGACCCGATCAAGTCCACCAAGGCCGGCCGCGCCCGTGCGATGGGCCAGATTTCGGGCATGCCTGTCGTGCTGCTGGAAGCCGACCGTAGCGACAACGGCGACAAATCACATTCCAAGTCATTCGATTGGGACGAGTTCAAGCCCTGTTACAACGGTGGCAGCTTGGCCACGCGCGGCGTGCGCAATGCCGGCAACGAAACCTACGAGCCGCCGTTCATGGGCACCCTGGTAATCAGCCAGAACGCCCCGGTGGACGCCAGCGAGGCGATCCTGACGCGCATCGTGAAGCTGCACTTCAAGAAGCCCAACGCGACCACCGAGAGCCGGCAAGCGGCCGACAACCTCAACGCCCTGCAGGTCGAGGATGTAAGCCACTTCCTGCTCAAGTCGGTTCGCGCCGAGGCCGCAGTGATGGATAAGTTCAACGAGCGCGTGCGCTTCTACGAAGCCCGGCTGCGGGAGAACAAAGACCTGCGCATGGAGCGCCTCATAAAGAACCACTCGCAGATGCTGGCATTGCTTGATGGACTGCGCCTGGTCATCGACGTGCCCGAGGAAATGGTGATCGAGACGCGCAAGGCGCTGACCGGGATGGCTATGGAACGCCAATCGGCCATCAGTGCCGATCACCCGCTGGTCAATGAGTTTTGGGAGACCTACGAGTATCTGGAGAGCATTGGCGCGGGCGAACGTCCGGTGGTCAATCACTCCCGCGATCCTCAGCGCATCGCCATCAACCTCAATGATTTCTTGGCACGGGCCGCGCAGCACAACCAACCGGTGCCTGACCTCAAGGTGCTGCGCAACTATCTGCGTGACTCACGCCGCCACAAGCTGATCGACGCCAATTTGACCGTGAATAGCGCGATCAAGATGGACAGCTTTGGCAAAGGTGCAGCGATTCGCTGCTGGGTTTTTGGGAAGTAGAAGTAGAAGCGGGCCGGCGGGAGGAGCACCACCTCCAACCCCAAGGCCATCCACCAACGAAGTTCAGGAGAGAACCATGCAACAGATGACAGGCCAAGCCATGACCACCCTCGCAAAGTCGCTGGATTCCAGCACCGGACCCGGAGCGGAGGCTACCACGGGTGTGCAGAACTGTGGAAATGTTCCACACACCCCCGACAGCAGCGCAACGATCACCATTCACGTAACCCACAACAAGGTGATCGCCACCGTTGAATTGTGTATGGGGACACCGAAGACCGCGCAGTGTGTCTTCGAGCGTCGGCGTGGAAGCGAAACCGGCTGGGTCCACACCAAGGGAGCCAGGTTCAGCGACATAACGGACTGGATTTCGCCGGAGCTGGCAAGGCTAGCCAACGCCATCCCCCTCCCGCATGAGGTTGCAAACATGCTGCCAGGGCGTCGTGCGAGCGCCGAAGCGGTCAACCTGGCCGCACAGGAGGTGGCCAATGGCTGATTTCGTCGCCCTGCTGGCCATGTGCGTGCTTCTGCCGGTCGCCGGCGCCACCATGCTCAAGATGTGGCAGACACGCCCGCCTCGGCGCCGTCATAGCGGCTTGGCCGTGGGCCAGATCCCGCAGCCGCTGCGCCGCCGTGCCCCCATGGCCGTGCGCCGGGGGGTGGCCCATGCTTGAACGGATGATCCGTGACCCCGGCAGGCACTGCCCCGACTGCGGCCAGACGGGCGTCCTCGACTTCACGAACGTTCCCGCCTCGGTGCGTACCTACACCCGTGAAGACGGCAACTACTCGGACCACAACGGCCCCTCCCGCGACTACGAGTGCCGCGACTGTGGCGCCTCATTCACGCTCACCGGCTGGGAGGATTCCCGTGGTTGATATCGACACTGCCCGCCGGTTCCTCGCCGCTGAGTTCGAGAGCGCCGGCCTGCCTCACGCCGCCGGCAGCATCCTCGCAGGCATCAGCCCATACGGCCAGGGCGCGTACATCGCAGCCATTGCTGCAGCGCTGACTGCGGCCGCACCCGGCCCTGCCTTTGCACGCAGGCTCATCGAGTCCGGCGCAGAGAACTACATCGGCGAGGTATTCGATACTGAGCGCGGAGACATTGAGGTAGTCGCCAGATACGTGTCAGGCCTGACGCCCGCTGACAAGCTTGCTCAGTTGGAAGCCGCCTGCGCCCTGCAGGCTGACCCGTTCGGATGGTGGATGGAAGACGCCAACGGCGTCGGCTACTTCAGCCGAAGGATGCAACCGGCCGCGCTGTACGCGTACCGCACGACGCCCGGCTACTCCGCGACGGCACTTTTTGCACGCAAGGGCCTGGAGGCTGCATGACACAGGTTCAGAAGACGCCGCCTCGCGTACTTTTCACTTGCCCGGATCGCCACCCTGTGCGGTACATCCATGACCTGCGCCGCGAGAGTGCAGGCGGTGGCCATTTCATCGAATGCCGTTGCAGCACCACCGCGAAGCACCCGTCGTTCGACCTAGCTTGGGCGCACTGGCACAAGCAACACGGGCTGCAGCCGACAGCCGCGGCGGTGGAGGAACCCTTGCCGAGCAACGTGTTACAGATGAAATTGTTCGCCGCAGGGAGAGCTTGAGCATGGCGCAGATCCTGCACTTCACAGACCTGCAGCGGATCTGCACTCCCGACGGCCCTCCCCCAAGGGCCGTCACAGTCCGCCGCTGGGCAGACAGGGAAGGCATCCGTTACAAGTACGACCGCCAAGGCGGGATCTGGACGACCCTCGACGCGGTGAACGCGGCGCTGGGGTTGATCGATCCGCAGCACGAAGACGTAAGGGAAGAGGACAACATCTGATGGCACGCGGCAGAAAGAGGAAGTTCAACCCCGACATTCCGGGGCACATCGAGCAGGACGCGCTGCCGCAAGGGATCTACTGGCACGACAACAGGTGGTACGTGCTTGAGGATCACGCGGAGGGCGGCCGTCGCGTCAAGCGCACGGTCGCCCACGCGACTGCGCGATTGTCGGAGCTACATGCCATCGTGGAATCACTGGCCACCGGCCAGCAACGCGGGACAGTTCGCTATCTGTTCGATCGATTCCACGAATCCAGCGAGTTCAAGGAACTCTCACTGGACACCCAGGACGACTACAAGCGATACGCCGATAGCCTGGCCAACTACGTGCGCAAATGCGGAACCCCGTTTGGGCGCATGCAGGTGGACAGGATCACCACACCGGTTGTGCAGCGGCTGGTGGAGGTATTCGCCAGGGGACGACCGGCCACTAAGACCCAGCCCGCACTGCCGGCGTTCCCCAGCAAAGCCAACCACCAGTTCCGCTACCTGCGCCGCACCTTGGCGTGGGGAGTCCGGCACGGCTACTGCAAGAGCAACCCAGCACAAGGCGTCAGACAGGCGAAGGAAGCACGCGAGCACAAGATGCCTACCCCAGACGCCTTCGCGAAGGTGCTCGCCTTCGCCCGTGAGCGTGGTGCTCGGCGCCCACATACGAAAGGAAGCTGCCCTGCCTACATCGCCCCCGCGATGGTGTTGGCCTTCAGTGCGCGCCTGCGCGGCATCGAAGTCTGCACCCTCACCGACGCCCACCGACTCGACCAAGGCGTGCACGGCGAACGTAGGAAAGGATCGCGCGCGTCGGTCACGGAATGGAACGAAGAGATGATCGAGGCATGGGAGGCCCTGGTAGCGCGACGTAGTGCGATCTGGAACCGCAAAGGCCGCAACTTCCCTGTGCCTATCAGGCCGGAGCAGCGATTCCTTCTGGTTGAGCAGACGGGCAACCCCATCGCGCGATCATCTATGTCAAGCGCGTGGCAACGCTTCATTCGCATGGCGATGAGCGAGGGGGTAATCGCGGAAGAAGAGCGGTTCTCGATGCACGGCCTCAAGCACCGAGGCATTACCGACACCGAGGGGAACCGTGGCGACAAGCAGGACGCGGCCGGGCACAAATCGCCCACCACTACGGGCCGCTACGATCACGACGTGCCAGTCGTGAAGCCACCGCGCAAGCGGTGAATCGTAAACTCGGCTGGTCAACCGACCACATCACAACCGTTGAGGCCTTCTTGAACAGTTTTGCTGACACTATTGCGAAAGCAAAGATTGCTCGGAAAATCGAGCTTTGCTTCATCGTCGTTCTGTGCGTTGCAGCGATCATTGCCCCCCTGGCTGCGCTAATCATTCCGCTGCGGCCAGCATCGGAGTCACTGCCGGGGTGGTTCCAGCGCAGCGGTGCTGTTACCTCGGTGTTCGCGGTGCTTGCACAGTTCCGCATAAGCGCCTTTTACGAGCGAATCAGGGGTGGCACGTTCGCGGAATCATGGCAGCTGTTCCACTTCTTCATCGGACACTATCGGTTGGTGTCGACAGCCGTCGCGGCGGTGACAGTGGTGGGCGCCATCATTTGGGGATATGGCGATTTGGTGCTTCGGGCGTTCGCGTAGCTACCGTGGAACACTGATGCGATGCTGAATTTTCCCGGCTATTTTCCCGCCGGCACAAAAAAGGCACTTGGGCGGAAGCCTAAGTGCCTGTTTTTTATGGTGGGCCCACCAGGATTCGAACCTGGAACCAAGGGATTATGAGTCCCCTGCTCTAACCGTTGAGCTATAGGCCCTGCAAGGGTTTCAGGCGGTTTTGCGCGGTCGCCGTTGTAATTTCGGTGTAATCGCGTCGCCGGAAAGCTGTTTCTGTAGGGCCGCCATAGCGTCCTGCATCGAAGCCGCGTGAGTGTACCTTTCGGCCATAGCTCTTGTCTTCCAGCCGCCCATTGCTTGGATGGTGGCCGCATCGAGCCCAGCATGTGCAGCGTTCGTCGCCGCGGTGTGCCGCATCGTGTGCGGGGTCACATGCTTGGCGATGCCCGCGCGCTGCACGCACCGACCGAACACGGCGTTCATCTGATAGGCCCGGCCGCTGCCCGCGCGCTGCGACGGGAATAGGTAGGCCTCAGCCTCCATTCCCTTGATGACCTTGCCAAGGTACTGCGCCAGCACCTGCGGCATGGGCTGCTCGCGCCGGCCAGCCTTGTCCTTGCCGATCCACAGAATCCTACGCTGCACGTCCACGTCGCCAGCCCGCAGGTTGAGCGCTGCGCTGTGCCGCAGGCCGGTGTAGAGCGTCACCATCACAAACCGATGCGCCAATGGCGACACGTCCTCCTGAGCGGCCAGCAGCAGCCGTTGCGACTCTTCCGGGGTCAGGTACACCAGCTTGCCCTGCGGCTCGCGCTGGCGGGCCAGCAGCGGCGCAGCGTTCAGGATCTTCCGGCGCCGCATCGTGTTGAGCATGTGCAGCAGCGCAGAGCGCTCACGGTTGATCGTGCCCGGGCTGGCGCCCTCGCCCTTCCGGGTGGCCACGTAGGCGAGCCAGTCATCATCGGTCAGCCTGGCCACCGGCCGGCGCCCGAGGTGGGGCTTGATGTGATCGCGGAACCGCCGCTCCTTGGTGTCGATGTCCTTGCCGTCATGCCGGCGCAGATAGTCCAGGTAATCGTCAGCCGCCTGCGCGACCGTCTGCGAGGCGTTGCCCTTGCTCCCCTGCACCCCGTGGGACGCGCTGCGCTTGGCGGCCTTGAGCGCGGCCACCACGTCCTCCGCTTGCGTACGGGTGTACCCCTCCGACTCCAAGCCCACCACCTGGTGATGCCGGCGCCTTGCCACCATCACGTTGACCGACCAGCGCCCATCGCCGTTCGCGGTGCGGGTGTAGGTGATCCCATGTTCGCTGATCGACTGGCCGGGCTTCAGCGCGCGCTGTGCCGACCTGGTGAGCTTGGTGAAGGCAGTCACTACTTCGCCTTCTTACTGGCATCCAACTCTTCATTTGTTTCCGCCAGGCGCAACTCCAGCAGGGCCCTGAGCGTCTCGAGGTCTTCCATGCTTTTTTGCACCCTCTCCATGCCCTCCTGCACTTGTCGCGCATTGCGGTCGACTTGCTGCTGATAGGCCACAAGCTTGGCGGCAATGTCCGTCACCGCGCCCCCGCTTTCTTCAGCGCCCGATGCGTACGCCTCGTTCAACCGGAAAACGATCTCTGCCGACAACGAGCGACCCGCGCGCTCAGCCTCCGCCTCAATCCTCTGCATGAGGTCGACGGGAAGGCGCAACTTGAATTGGTGATATTCGGCTGTCATGGGCCAATGATGGACCAAAATTGTCCTTGACTACAACGGACAACGGTGGTCCACTGCGCGAGAGGGACAAATATGGTCCCTCTATGGACCAATCCAACATGAGGCAACCAATGATCGCGAAAGACGCAGCAACCAGCGCGCCAGCACCAAGGCTCAGTGCCACTGAGGCCGCCGACTGGCTGGGATTGAGCAAAAGCACGCTCGACAAGATGCGCTGCGAAGGAAGGGGCCCGCGCTACCTGCGCGTGGGCAAGCGTTGCTTCTACCGGCCTGCCGACCTGGACGCCTACCTGGAGGCCGCAGTTGTGGAGACGGCGGACAGCCGTGCGCTGCCCCGCTGAAAGAGAAACGGCCCACCCGGTTGCAGCCGGAGTGAGCCGTGAAAGCCATCGGACCCTTGCGAGGAACGACTTGACCATGAGCCACATCGTACACCAACCACCCCTGCCCGCAATCGGGCAAACACCCGGCGCGCATTCAGACTTTTCCGACACCGCGCGCTGGGACACCGTCGCGCTGACCGACAGCCAGAACGCCCC
This sequence comes from Stenotrophomonas sp. SMYL11, assembly GCF_036320005.1. Classification (NCBI taxonomy): domain Bacteria; kingdom Pseudomonadati; phylum Pseudomonadota; class Gammaproteobacteria; order Lysobacterales; family Lysobacteraceae; genus Stenotrophomonas; species Stenotrophomonas sp. SMYL11. The sequence continues at coordinate 72,374 of NZ_JAWIRS010000005.1, read as the reverse complement.
GCGCTACGTGCCGGGCGACGTGCTGGTGATCGACCTGGAGGTAACGGAATTCCGGGGCGATGCCCTGTATGCCGTGGAGATCAACGGCGAGGCACTGATCCGCTACGTGCAGGTGCGCCCTGCCGGCCTGTACGTCTACGCGCTGTCGGGCATCTACGAGGGGCACACGATCCCGCGCGCTGCGCTGCGGGTCTTGGGCCTTGTCACCTACGCCAACACGCTGCGGAGGGTCGGATGAACGCCGTCATCATCCCCTTCCCTGCACACCGCATCGTGCGGACTCCGCCGCTGTCCGCACTGTCTGAGGCTCGCCTACAGGCACTCGCCGAACGCCTGGCAGCTGCCATCGATCGCGCCCCACCCCGCCGACAGGAGCGCGCGCCATGAGCCGCCGTCCTGCGGTTGAACCCATCGCATGCGACTGCTGCGGCAAGCCGCTGCTGCCGGTGTTCGGCACGTTCCATCGCGTGGAGCGGGAGTTCGGGTGGGCATCCCTCCCCTACGTGCTGTGCGGTGACTGCGCCCTGCAGCATAGAGGCAACCCATCTGATGCCCGCGTGCGCGAATGGATCATGACGCGGGCGGCGCGCGCTGGGGCGGACTGGTTGCGCGCGGTCACCAACGTGGTCACGCCTCATGGCAGCTGAGAGGAATCGCCGCAAGATCACTGGCCGGCAGTCGAGCGACACGTTCGTTCGGCTGCCCCACTCGATGATGCGGCATCCGGCCTTCTTCGCTCTCAGCGGGGCGGCAATGAAGATGCTCCTGTTCTTGGCCGCGCAGTACAACGGGCGCAACAACGGCGACCTCAGCGCCACAAAGGCGATGGTAGAAGGCGCTGGCGTGTGTGCTGCGAGTAAGAGCAAGGAGCTGCTGGCCCAGCTGGAGGAGGCGGGGTTCATCGTGCAGACGCGACACGGCATCAAGAAGCAATGCCATCTGTACGCGCTCACCTGGGTAGGTATTGATCGCTGCCCCGGCAAGAACCTGGAGATCGCTGCGGGCCCTCCACGCAACGACTGGCGCAAAACGCATCTTCAACACCCCTCAAGGGTGCAAACAGAATCGCAATCTCAACACCCCTCAGGGGACCACGTAACACCCCTGAGGGGTGCAAAAGCAGCATGAGCCAGTCGATAAACACCCCTGAGGGGTGCAAATACAGGCAAATCGCCCGCTTTTTACACCCCTCAGGGGCCCCCCTTATAGATATCTACCAAGCGGGAGCGCAGCGGACGCTTGGCGCTGTTGCTCCTGCGCTGTTGATTCACCCGCTCTCCGCCTCACTGCACCACCGAGCGAAGGGGAATGGGGCGCACCCCATGCGCCCGCTGCACCCGATGCACCACGTTCACCAGTGCACGACGTTCACCACCACGGCCGGGGGAGGGAAAAGTTTCCGCCCCTCTCGCTGCGACACGCGCGCCCCCCTTTCTTCGCGCATCCACAGTTGGCCGGACGACCCCAAAGGAGGAACCATTGAAGCCGCATAGCCTACGGGCACAAGGCCTGGACGCACTCATCGCCACAATGGATGGGCGCGCAGATTCGACCGCAACGCTGCTACGCCAGCAGGCAGAGAATCACGGAATGTGGATCAGCGCTGATGGGCGCGTTGGCGAGGCTGATTTGGCCAAGCTGATTGGCATTGCGCCTGGCACGCTGGCGAACAAGCGCAGGGAAGGCACAGCACCGGAGAGCTACGCGCTCGGCGGCGGCAAGCACAAGATCACCTATAGGCTGATCGATGCCGCGCGCTGGCTTGAGGCGCACAGGCAATAGATTCGGCCACACAACTCCACGCAACCCCACGATAACTGATGGTTGCGACTGAGCCTGAAAAAGACACTGGACTCCTACACAGGAGCCCAGCATGACCAAGCCAACCAAGATCGCACGCGGCATCCAGGCCGTACGTGCAGAGGCCGAGCCGACCGACGTGGCCGGCATTGTCCTCAAGCTCACCGATGCCTTCGCCCAGTTCAAGGCCAAGCACACCGCAGACGTGGACGCTGTGCGCCAGCAGGTGGACGAGAACACCACTGCGCTGGCCGCGTGGCAAATGAACGGCCGCAGCGACAACGATTCTCCGGAGGCTGACCTGGACGGCGGCGGCATCAAGGTGCTGCGCACTCCGGCAGAATTCCGGGCGTACTACGCCAGCCGCCGCGACGACGCTGACAAGCCGCGCGCTGTCGAAACCACGTTGACCGACTTCATGCGCGGCGTGGCCGGTATGAGCAGCACCGAGGCCGTGATGGCTTCGCTCGCAGTCGGCACCGACAGCGCAGGCGGCTACGCTGTCCCGGACGTGGTGATGCCGGGCATTCTGTCCGCGCTGGTCCCGGCGTCCTCGCTGCTGCAGGCGGGTGCGGGCATCGTGCCGATGGGCTACGGCGCCAAGTCGGTGTCCACCGCGGCGATCGACACTCTGCCCACTGCCAACTGGCGCAATGAGCTGGGCAACATCGGCGAGAGCCAGCCCACCCTGCGCTCGGTGCAGTCCACCCCGCGCAGCCTGGCCTGCATCGTGCGCGTGTCGCGCGAGCTGCTGGCCGATGGCTCGGACGTGGATCGCGCGCTGCGCCAGGTGATCGCGCAGGCGTTCGCCAAGGAACTGGACCGGGTTGGCCTGCTGGGCTCGGGCACCGCGCCGGAGCCGCGCGGCCTGCGCAATACGGCGGGCATCAACACCGTGTCGCTGGGCGCCAATGGCGCGGCCCTGGGCAGCTACCGTCCGCTGCTGAATGCCTATGGCTCGATCATCGACGTGAACGCCCCGGCGCCGACTGCCGCAATCATGGCCACCCGCACGCTGATGGACTTCGAGGGACTGACCGACACCACCGGCCAGCCGCTCCAGCGCCCGCGCCTGATCGACGGCATGTCCTTCGTGCCGACCAGCCAGCTCCCGACCGACGTAGAAGCTGGCACGGCCACCGACGCCAGCGAAATCTTCGTTGGCAACTTCAGCGGCCTGTACTTCCTGATGCGCGAAGCGCTGTCGATCCAGCTGCTGCGCGAGGCGTACGCCAAGACGGGCGAGATCGGCTTCCTGTGCCACGTCCGTGCCGATGTGGTCATCAACTACCCGCAGCAGTTCACCGTCATCACTGGCGTGCGACCGGCTGCGGACTGAGTGAGGGTGGGCCTGCAGGTTCACAGGCCAGGACCAGCCGGCGGTGTCCGCAACAACACCGGCAGGGCGCGGCGGAACTCTTAGCCCGCTGAGCGCCCCCGACAAGGCCCGCAAGGGCCTTCGTCGGTCCAGGGGGAGGCGAAAGGTTCAAACCCCTTCGGATCTAGACCGCGCCCCCCCGCACGCGTGGAAAAAAAACCTGCTGAAAAAACAATTCAGCAAATGGAAATCAGCAAATAAACCCTTGCGGCAGTAGGAGATTGCCCGAATGTCCCTCTATACCCTCACCGTCGACCTGCTGATGAAGTCGGGCTCTTTTGAAAAGGGCATGACCCGGGCCGAGCATGTTGCTGGTCAAAAGGCCACGCAGATCCAAGCCTCCATGACGCGCATCGCGACCGTTGCGGGCGCGGCGCTGGGCACTGCTGCCGCTGCTGCTGGCACGGCCGTGTTCACCTGGACCAAGCAGGTTGGGCAGCTGGCCGTGGAGTACGACCGCCTGGGCAAGCTCTCCGGAACCACTTCGCAGGACTTCCAGCGCATGGCCGCAGGCGCCCGCACAGTGGGTATCAGCCAGGAAAAGCTGGCCGATATCTTCAAGGACGTGCAGGAGAAGATCGGCGACTACGCCCAAACGGGCGGCGGCGAGATGAAAGACTTCTTCGACAACATCGCCAAGGGCAGCGGCCTCACCGTCGAGAGCTTCCGCAGGCTGTCCGGCCCCGACGCCCTGGGCCTGTACTTCAAGAGTCTGGAAAAGGCGAACCTCTCGCAGTCGGAGCTGACCAGCTACATGGAGGCCATTGCCAGCGATTCGGCGATGCTGATCCCGCTGCTGCGCAACAACAGCGCCGAGTTCAACCGCATGGGCAACGCGGCGGAGGCCGCAGGCAGCATCATCGACGTGCAGCTGACGCAGGCAATGCTGGGCATGCGTGATGTGACCAACCGGGCGGAGCTGTCCCTGCAAGGCATGAAGGTGCAGGTGGTATCGGGCATCATGCCTGCCCTGCAGGACTTCACCGACCAGCTTGACGCGGTGGCAGTCAACGGCAACTTCGCGAAGGAAGCGGCCGACGCTCTCTCCGGTGCCATCCGGGGCGTCACCGACGCGGTGCGGGACGGCGGCGCCGTCGTGGACTTCTTCGACCGCATCCGGGGCGGCCTGGTGGGTGTCGAGAAGCAAGGCCATGCCGCGTTCAAGCTGGCGACCGGTCAATACGCGTTCGGCGGTGGCGGCTGGGAGGGCTTCAAGAACGAGTACGCACAAGGCACGGCCTATGCCGACAACGGCTGGAAGGCGATGCAGCCCAAGACCACCAGGCGGCCCGGCGTCACTGTGCTGGAGGGATCGGAGCGCATGCCCGAATGGGCGTTGTTGCCAGCCACGCCGGACGCCTACGAGCAACGCAAGCCAACGAGCAAGGGCAGCGCAGCGAAGACCGGGAACGCGGCGTACGACCGTCAGGCCGAGCTGCTGCGCCGTTACACCGCAGAGGCGGACATGGCTGCTGCCACGATGGCCGGCCCGCTGGCCGAGGCCGAGCAGAAGCACAAGCAGCGCCTGACCGAACTGAACAAGGAGCTGGCCGCCGGCAACATCACGCGCGCTGCCTTCAACATGCTGGAGAAGGAATCAGCGGCGCAGCTGGCGGCCACCACCGCCGAGCTGGACAAGCGCAAGCGGGCGCCGCAGGCGCTGCTGGACACCATGAGCGGCGAACTCGACATGCTGCGCCTCATCGGGCCTGCACGGGAGCGCGCACGCCGGGAGATGCAGAACCAGCGGGACATGCAGGAGGCCATCAACGAGGCGAACGCGGCCGGCGCGGGCATCACCGCCGACCTCAGCGCCTCGCTCATGGCGCAGGCGCGCGCTGCGGCTCAGGCCAGCATCGACGCGGATAAGTACGCCGCCAGCCTGCAGCAGTGGGCCGACGTGGGTACTTACCTGGTCAGCGACACCGCCGACGCTATGGCCAACTTCGTCGCGGGCGGCCTGCGCGATTGGTCGGGCATGTGGGATGACATGAAGGACGTGGCCAAGCAGGGGCTGCGCGATATTGCGCGCCAGCTGCTGGAGCAAAAGCTGGTGATCCCGATTCAAACCCGCATCCTAGACAGCATCAACGGGTTCGGCAGCGGCAACGGAATGAGCCTCAACAGCGTCCTGGGCGTGCTGGGCGGCAACGGCTCGGCGGCGGGCGGCCAGAACGCGGGCACGGTGGCCGGCCTGCTGTCGAAGGGCCAAGGCCTGTTCGGTTTCGGCCGCTCGGCGGGCGCTGCGTCAGGGACGCTCACGGGCTTCGGTGACGTGACCAGCATGGCCGGGATGACCGGCTCCAACTTCTCGGGCCTGATCGGCGGCGGCAGTGCCGGCGCCAGTGCCGGGGCCGGCGCGGCAAGCTCCGCCGCGGCGGCGGTGCCGATCATCGGCTGGATCGTGGCGGGCATGATGAAGAACGCCCAACTGTTCGACCAAGGCTGGAACATCTCCAACGGTGAGAGCTGGGCGGGCAAGATCGCGACGGCCGGCGCTGTCGGCCTGGCCGATAAAGCCTTCCGGGGGATCGGCTTCAACGACAAGGTTGCTTCGATCCTGTCCGGCTCCAGCATCCACGCCAAGCTGTTCGGGCGCCAGGCGCCCAAGGTCACCGGTCAGGGCATCACCGGCAGTTACGGTTTCGGCGGCTTCGACGGTCAGAGCTACGCCGATATCAAGGCCAAGGGCGGCCTGTTCCGCAGCGACAAGAAGTGGACGCAGTTCGGCGCACTGGATCCGGGCATCGATCGCACGTTCGACATGGCGGCGCGGCAGGTGCGGGGCGCCAGCACGGACCTGGCCAAGCAGCTGGGCGTGGACCTTTCGCAGCAGCTGGCGGGGGTAAAGGTGTCGCTGGGCAAGCTGACCCTATCCGCAGACTCGGCCGAGGCGAAGGAGCAGCTGGCCGCCTACCTGGGCGACATGACCGACCGGCTGTTCACTGAGGCGGTGAAGGCTGCAGGGTTCGGTGGTCAGCTGGATGGCTACTTCGAGGCATCGGACGTGTTCAACGCGCTCAGCGCATCGATCGCACTGGCCGTGGGCAACGCCGACGAGCTGGGCCGGGCACTCAACGGGCTGGAGATCGACAAGGTGAACAAGGCGGTGGACTACTTCCAGGACCTGGCCGGCGTTGCCGGTACGGACCTGGCCACGCAGATCAGCAAGGTGTCGGGCCTGCTGGGCAACTACTCGACCCTGATGGCCGACGTGTCCACGCAGCTGCTCACGGGCGACCTGACCGCCTACCAGCAGCAGGCACTGAGCATCGAGCGCACCTACCGCCAACAGGTGAAGTCGGCCAACGACTACGCAAAGGCGCTGGGCCTGTCCGGCGCGCGCGCTGAGGACCTGGCCAAGATCGAGGCACTGCGCGCCACCAACATGGGCAAGCTGCAAGCGCAGATCGACAAGGACAGGAAAGCCATTAGCTACGGGCTATCTGTCAGCGACCTGTCGCCTCTGACCGATCAGGAGAAACTGCAGAAGACCATGCAGGAGCTGGAGCGGGCTGTGTCGGGTGGCGACAGCAGCGCGGCGCAGGCGGCCGCACAGGCGGCGCTGGGCTTCGGTCGGAACCTCTACGCCAGCGGCCAGGACTACAACAGCCTCTACGGGAAGGTGACGGGCCTGATCGACGGCATGAAGGTGGGCGACCTCGACAAGGGCGGCGTCGGCATGGGCGAGCTGGCCGACACCATCGAGGCGCTGCCGGACAACTTCGCGCGCGCTGTGTTCGACCTGGTGGTGGACAACAAGGCGCAGGCCGCGACCACGGCGGCGGTGCAGCAGAGCAATGCCCTGCTCGCGCAGGTGGTGGATCGGTTGGACCGGCTCGAGGCCGTCACGACGCAGGGCGTACGGGCATCCGGCAGCAGCGCACTGCGGGCATCGCTCAATCGGTAAATCACCGGAAAGAGGGTGATTTAAAGGTGGGGTCCACGCACTTTTGCACACACTCCCCAAAAGTGGGGAGTGCAGGACAGAGCGCAATTTTGAGCTTTTCTTTGAAATCAGCCACTTGCCAACAAACCTCAAAATTGAGGTTTGCAGAAATCACGCCATTGAGCGTGCTTTAAGGGATCGGCCATCTGCGATTTGAAATCGCATAACCCCAAAGGCGACCCCACGACCGGTGTAATTCCGGTGTAACTGTGTCGGAAAATCCGGCGTATCCGGTGCTATCGGCTGAAACAGCGATGCACCGGATACGCCTGAAAAAGGCTGATTTCTGAGGGGAACGGAGAGATCCAGCGACACCACGAAACGGGGTTGGGATGGATTATGAGTCCCCTGCTCTAACCGTTGAGCTATAGGCCCGGCGCAGCGTCACAGTGTAGTGGAGCCTGCGCTCAGCCGGCTACCCGCCGGCGCCAGGACACACTGAAAAACCCTCAGCCATTGCTGTGCAACGTCAAGCGCCCAGGCTTGCGCAACAGCTGGCTCACCCAAACCGCGCGCCCATCTCCCGCACCCGCTCGGCGTTCGCCCCCGCCAATGACCGCATTGCCGGCGACTGGATCCGCCCGTCAACAGCCACGCACTGCCAGAATGCTTCAGCCACCGGTGCCGCCCAGCGCAGATGCTGCAGATCACCACTGCCCAGCGGCGCGACCGGCGACAGCGGCTCGTCCGCGCGCAACACGCCCAGCTTTGACGGCGCCAGCGACATCGGCAGCATGTCGTAGACCGGCGCCAACGGCAGCGGGCCGCGATCAATGAAGTAAAAGGCGATGTTGCCGTGGTGCATGTCGCTGTTGCCGATCAGCCGCCCGAACGCGTGGCGTCGGCCCATCGCCTGCACGGTGTCGGCCGTCAGCCAGCCTTGATCACGCAGTTCGGCGCCTGCAACCGGCCACGCCGGGGTGACCTCGCCGGTGAACGCAGACGATAGCGACAGCAGCGAGACCAGGCCTCGCCGCCCCAGCAGATCGGGCGTGCGGTCGAAGCGCTCGATTTCCAGGAAGGTGTGCGTGGGCGACTGCAGCAGTTCGCTGGACGCCGCGGCTTGTCCGGACTCGCGCAGGGCCTCAAGCGCCAGATGTTCGCAGACCAGCAGATCGCTCCAGCGCTGGGCGGCGGCGCCTTCATCGGGCTGCGCGAACTTGACCAGGACCGAGCGGCGCCTGCCGTAGGCCTCTACGGTGGCGGTGAACTTGGGTTGCTCGCCCCCCGGCGAGGAGCCCACGTCCTCTCCGTCCAGCGCAGCACGCGCACGCTCGCGATACTGTGCAAGACGATCGTCGGCCGCAACCCGATCGATCGGCACCTGCAACGTCTCCATCGCCGCCTCCACGGCGGCGGTACCGAGCAGCAGATCGCCCGCTTCAGTCCCGCCGGCGGTTACCAGGGCCATCAAGACATCGTCCGGTTGCCAGCCCTTGAGGTCCTTTGGCAGGCCGAGCGCCTGCGCACGGCCATGGGCGAAGCTGCGACCAAGAAATCCCTGCGGTCGCAGGTCATCCAGGTACCACGGCAAGTCAGGAAAGAAGGCGGCGACGTCACCTTCGGGCGCGCGTCGCAGGTTCGGGCAGTCAGGCCCGGCATCGACGTGGAAGCCGCCTCCTACCAGCGCAATTACCCGCCCCAGCTCCTCCAGCGTCGCATCTTCGCGCAGCCGGTACAGCGGCCATTCGCTGCCGGCCCGGGTGGGCCGCCGCAGCGCATAGGCGGTTGCCCGGGTGCTGCCCATGCGCACCACCTGCGGGCCACTGGCGGCCACAAGCCGGCTGAGCGCCATCCGGTCCACCCCCAGACGCGCGGCCAGCGCCGCGGCAGGTAGCGGCTGGCCGGGGGCCAGCTGGGCGATCAGATCCAGTACCTGTGGGCGTTGAGCACGTGGCATATGCATTACGTAATACGAAATTTGTTACGTAATTAGCATCAAAAAATCGGGACCGCAAGCTCGTCGTACACCTATGCGCTTGAAAATAATGGACATCTTCACGAAGAGCTAGTTTCGACGCGGGTATTTGTTACATTGTTTGTTACGTAATTATAAGTCTCAGCCGAGCACAGCCTCGGCTTTACAGGAATGTGGTGGGCAAAGAAAAACCCCGCCGAAGCGGGGTTTCTCTCAACGCTTCAACAGCCGCCAGATATCAATCGATATCCAGGAAGCTGCGCAGCTGCTCCGAGCGGCTCGGGTGACGCAGCTTGCGCAGGGCCTTCGCTTCGATCTGGCGGATGCGCTCGCGGGTCACGTCGAACTGCTTGCCGACTTCCTCAAGGGTGTGGTCGGTGTTCATGTCGATGCCGAAGCGCATGCGCAGCACCTTGGCTTCCCTCGGGGTGAGGCCGGCCAGCACGTCGCGCACGGTTTCAGACAGATTGATGTTGGTGGTGTTCTCGATCGGGGACTCCACGTTGGTGTCCTCGATGAAGTCGCCCAGATGGGAATCCTCGTCGTCGCCGATCGGGGTTTCCATCGAGATCGGCTCCTTGGCGATCTTCATCACCTTGCGGATCTTGTCTTCCGGCATGTCCATTTCCTTGGCCAGCTCCTCCGGCGTAGCCTCGCGGCCGTACTGCTGGAGCATCTGGCGGGAAATGCGGTTCAACTTGTTGATCGTCTCGATCATGTGCACCGGAATACGGATGGTGCGCGCCTGGTCGGCGATCGAGCGGGTGATCGCCTGGCGGATCCACCAGGTGGCGTAGGTCGAGAACTTGTAACCGCGGCGGTACTCGAACTTGTCCACGGCCTTCATCAGGCCGATGTTGCCTTCCTGGATCAGGTCGAGGAACTGCAGGCCGCGGTTGGTGTACTTCTTGGCGATCGAGATCACCAGGCGCAGGTTGGCCTCGACCATTTCCTTCTTGGCCTTGCGCGCCTTGGCTTCACCGTAGGCCATGGCACGGCTGATTTCCTTCAGCTCTTCCAGGTCCAGCTGGGTCAGCTTCTCGATGTCGATCGTCGCCTGCTGTTCGGCGATGATCTGGTCCTTCACTTCGCGCAGGGCCGAAGACCACTTCTGCTTGCGCTTCAGTGCGTCTTCCACCCACTCCAGGTTGGTCTGGTTGCCTTCCCAGGAACGGATGAAGTCCTTGCGCGGCATGCGGGCGGTGACGGTCGCCAGATTCAGCACGCGGCGCTCATGGGCCTTGATCGACGCCATGGTGTCGCGCAGCTGCTTGGTCAGCACGTCGGTCAGCGGCAGCGGCAGCTTCAGGGTGACGAACACCGCCGACATCTCTTCGCGCAGGCGCGGAAGGTTCTTCTTGTCGCCCTTGGTGGCGGCCTTCTTGAAGGCGTTGAAGGCATCGCTCAGCGCCTGCATGCGCGCAGCGACTTCCTCCGGGTCCGGACCGGTCGGTGCGGCTTCTTCCTCGCCACCCTCGACATCATCGTCCTCGTCCTCGTCGCCCTCGGCGTCCGCATCACTGCTGTCATCGGCAGCGGCCGGCGGCGGTGCCGGCTCTTCGTCGGCCAGGTCGTTGAAGCCGACGATCACTTCGGCCAGGCGCTTCTTGCCTTCCTTGTGGGCTTCGTAATCGGTCAGCAGCGACTCGACCGAAACCGGGAACTGGCCCAGAGCAGCCTGGACCTGCGAAAGGCCTTCCTCGATGCGCTTAGCGATGGCGATTTCGCCTTCGCGGGTCAGCAGCTCGACGGTGCCCATTTCGCGCATGTACATGCGCACCGGGTCGGTGGTACGGCCACCTTCGGTGTCTAGCGCGCTCAGCGCGGCGGCGGCTTCTTCGGCCGCGGTGTCATCGACTTCGCGGTTGCCGGTGTTGCCGTCGTTGAGAAGCAGGGTTTCCACATCCGGCGCAACTTCATGGACATCGATGCCCATGCCGTTGATCATGCCGATGATGTCTTCGATCTGTTCCGGGTCGACCATGTCGTCCGGCAGATGGTCATTGACTTCGGCGTAGGTCAGGTAGCCCTGTTCCAGGCCCTTGCTGATCAGTTGCTTGATTTCGGATTGGGCAGGACGTTCGTTGGCCATGTAGTGCTCGCGCCACCGGCTAGGGAGAAATAGGGAACGTAGCATTATACCAGCCCGGGGCCCGGCCTGCCGGGCGGTGGTCCCGGCGGCCTAGGGCCTGAGAAGGAAGGTCACGGGACCGTCATTGACCAGGCTGACGACCATATGGGCACCAAATCGGCCCGTTTCCACCCCTGGCGCGTGATTTTCACGACAGATCCCGACAAATCGATTGAACCCGCGTTCAGCCTCGTCCGGCGATGCGGCGCTGGTGAAGCTGGGCCGCATGCCCGAACGGGTATCGGCCGCGAGGGTGAACTGGCTGACCAGCAGCAGGCCGCCGCCGGTGTCGCGCAGCGAGCGGTTCATCTTCCCGGCCTCGTCGGCGAACACCCGGTAGCCCAGCAGTCGCTCGGCCATGCGGCGCAGCTGGGCCTCGGTATCGCCCGGCTCCATGCCCACCAGCGCCAGCAGGCCCGGGCCGATCTGCCCCACCGCCTCATCATCGACATGGACGGCGGCCTGGCTGACACGTTGGATCAGGACGAGCATCTGCGGGCTTCCAATGAATGGGCCGGCCACGATAGCAGCGCCCTTGGCTAAACTGGCGCCGATGAATCCGCAACGCAAAGCCCGGCTGGTCTACCGCGCCACCACCCTGTTCGCCCGCCTGCCCTGGCCGCTGCTGCGGGGATTCGCGCGCGCCCTGGCGTGGGCGTGGATCAATCTCAACGCCCGCGAGAGCCGCGTCACCCGACGCAACCTGGAGCTGGCCTACCCGGACCTGGACCGCGCCACGCGCGACCGCCTGCATCGGGAGCTGCTGCGCTCCACCGCCCTGCAGGCCATCGAGACCCTGCGCCTGTGGAGCCAGGCGCCGGCGGACAACCTGCGCCTGCACCTGAAGCAGCGCCACGGCGAGGCCCTGTACGACGCCGCCCTGGCCAGCGGCAAGGGCGTGATCGTGGCGGCGCCGCACTTCGGCAACTGGGAGCTGCTGAACCAGTGGCTGGCCTCGCGCGGGCAGATCGCCATCGTCTACAAGCCACCGGAGGACGAGGCCAGCGATGCCTTCCTGCAGCTGGTGCGGGGCGGCCAGAACGTACAGCAGGTGCGCGCTGAAGGCCCGGCCGTGCGCCAGCTGTTCAAGGTGCTCAAGGACGGCGGTGCCACCGGCATCCTGCCCGACCAGCAGCCCAAGGCCGGCGATGGTGTGTTCGTGCCGTTCTTCGGCGTGCAGGCGCTGACCATGACCCTGGTCAACCGGCTGGCCGAGCGCACCGGCGCCACCGTGCTGTATGGCTGGTGCGAGCGTATCGGCCCGGACATGGAATTCGCCCTGCACATCGAACCAACCGACCCCGCCGTGGCCGACCCGGACCCGCAGGTGGCCGCCACCGCGCTCAATGCCGGCATCGAGCGCATTGCGCGCCGCGATCCGGCGCAGTACCAGTGGACCTACAAGCGCTATACGCTGCGGCCACCGGGCAGCGGCGAGGAAGACCCTTACGCGACCGAAGAGCATCCGCACTGAAGGCCGCCGCACCCAGGCCCATCCGGCCCCTGCGACCGGCGGCCGCACCACGTTGAATACGACGCCGGCGCCCCCATAGAGACTGCGATGTCCGACTCCCCCGGTCCTGCCATGTCTGCTGCTTCCTCCCTGTTCGGCGATCCGGCCGCGATCCGCTGCGAGCGCGCGGTGGCCGAACTGCGCGCCGGTCGCCCGGTGCTGCTCCACGATGGCCAGGGCCAGCGCCTGGCGGTGATCGCGCTGGACAGCGCCACGGCCAGCAGCTTCGCTGCCTTCGCCAATGCCGCCCGCGAGCGGCATTACCTGTTCCTGACCGCCACCCGCGCCCGCGTGCTTGGCGTGGAGGCCCCGCAAGGTGCGCGCCTGCCGCTGGCCGGTGTTGCCTTCGATGCCCTGCCCTCGTTGGGCTACCTGCGTGAACCGGGCCCGATGCCGGACGGCTGGAGCGCCGGTGACGCCTTCGATGCAGGCGCGGTGGAACTGGCCCGCCTCGGCCTGTTGCTGCCGGCGATGGTGGCGGTGCGCCTGGATGCCGATGACCGCACCTTCGATGGTGCCGCCGAGGTGGCCCTGTGCGATCTGGCCGAAGGCGCGGCCCATGCGGCCCACGATTACGAACTGGTGGCGCGTTCGCCGGTACCGCTGCGCGATGTCGGCATGACCACCTTCGCGGTGTTCCGCGGTGGCGTGGCCCAGCGCGACCAGGTGGCGATCATCGTCGGTGAGCCGGACCTGTCGGCCGTGGTGCCGGTGCGCGTGCACTCCTCGTGCCTGACCGGTGACCTGTTCGGCTCGCTCAAGTGCGACTGCGGCGACCAGCTGCGGCGCGGCCTGCGCAAGCTGAAGGAACTGGGCGGCGGCGTGCTGCTGTACCTGGACCAGGAAGGACGCGGCACCGGCATCGCCGCCAAGATGCGTGCCTACGGCTACCAGCATGACGGCCTGGACACCATCGATGCCGATGCACAGCTGGGCTTCGGCGCCGACGAACGGCGCTACGGCAGCGCGGTGGCGATGCTGCGCGGCCTGGGCATTTCGCGCGTGGCCCTGCTCAGCAACAACCCGACCAAGGCGCAGCGCCTGCGCAATGCCGGGATCGAAGTGCTGGACTGCATTCCGGTCACCGGCGAGATCACCGCCGAGAACGAACACTACCTGCGTACCAAGGCCGATCGTGCCGGCCACATGCTGGATGTGGACGCGCTGATCCAGGCTGCCCAGTAACGCAGCCGACCTGCTACCGTCTGCGCGGTGCGGCCACGGCCGCCACCGCCCGCCCTGCCACCTGACGGAGCCCGCGTGACCGACGTTCCCCTTACTGCTCCGACCACCGATGCCTGGCAGTCGCTGCCGCGCCGCGCCGCGCGGCTGGCCGCACTGGAAGGTGCCTTCGGCGGCCTGTTTGTGCCGGGCCTGCCGCTGGCTGCTGCATGGTGGTTCTTCGATCTACCCGGCGGCCTGTGGACGGCCGCCCTCGGGCTGCTGATCGGCATCGTCTTCGGCGCCTGGCTCGGCCGCCGACGCTTGACCCGCACCCGTTGGCGGCTGGACGCACAGGGCCTGGGCCTGCGCCGTGACCTGATGTGGCAGCTGGAAACCCGCATTCCCCTGTCGCGCGTGCAGCACCTGGACCTGCGCCGCGGACCACTGGAACGCCGCGCTGGGCTGGCCACGCTGATCGTGCACACCGCCGGCACCCGCATGAGCGCGGTCACCGTGAGCGGCCTGGACGAGGCGGATGCCGAGCGCCTGCGCGATACCCTGTCCCACCAGCTCGACCAGGACGCCGACGCCCTGTGAGCCTGCCACCGCCTCTGCCTGCAGCGCTGCCCACTGGTGGCGAGGACCACCGCCTGCATCCGTGGTCGTGGCTGTTCGTGCTGTTGATGCAGCTGCGCCATTACTTCCTGCCGCTGGTCGCGCTGCTGGTGTTCGGCCAGCGCGGCGACCGCGACCCGATGTGGGCGCAGCTGATCCCACTGTCGGCGATCGCAGCGCTGGTGCTGGTGTCGGTGCTGCAGTACCTCAGCTACCGCTACCGCATCGGCAGCGATGCGATCACCGTGCGTAGTGGCCTGCTGGCACGCAACCGCCGCGAGATCCCGTTCGCCCGCATCCACAACGTGGAAGTGCGACAGAACCCGCTGCACCGCCTGTTTGGTGTGGCCGAGCTGCGCCTGGAATCGGCCGGCGGCGTGCGCCCGGAAGCGGAGATGCGGGTGCTGAAGTTGGACCAGGCGCTGGCGCTGGAACGGCTGGTCCGCCAACGCGGGCAGGCGCCGCAGGCCGCCGGCATCGCCGAGCCCGACCAGGTTGCCAGCACCGCCACTGAGAACGAGCAGGTACTGCTGCGCCTGTCGAGCTGGGACGTGGTACGCATGGGCCTGCTCTCCAACCGCGGCTGGGCGCTGGCGATCGCCGCGTTCGGCGTGCTGTTCCAGACCGTGCCACGGCCGGTGATGGACGATGCTCTCCAGCGCGGTGGACGCGAAGCCTTCGGCTACGCCAGCCATCTGCACCCCGGCGTGACCGGCGCGTTTCTGCTGCTGGCTGCCGCGCTGCTGCTGGGCTGGCTGGCGCTGCGCGTGCTGTCGGTGGTGCTGACGCTGCTGCGCTACCACGGTTTCACCCTCAGCGAGCAGGACCGACGCCTGACCGTGTCGGCCGGCCTGCTCAGCCGCACCCGCAGCAGCGTGGCGCGCCGGCGCATCCAGGCCTGGACGCTGCGCGAAGGTACTTTGCAGCGCTGGTTCGGGCTGCGCCAGCTGCGCATCGACAGTGCCGCCGGTGGCCCTGCGCGCGATGAGGACCGCGCCCTGCGCGAGCTCGCGCCGCTGGCGTCCAGTACACGTTGTGAGCAGCTGGTGCAGCACCTGCTCCCGCAGCTGCAGTGGCCTCCGCTGCAATGGCAGTCCATTCCGCAGCGCGGCTGGTGGCGGCTGTGCCTGGGCGCACTGGTGCTGGTGCCGCTGCTGGCTGCGGCCGCGTACTGGCGCTGGGGCCCATGGGGCCTGCTGGTGCTGGCGTGGCTGCCAGTGGCGCTGCTGGTCGCGCACCGGCAGATGGCACGCATGGGCTGGTACCTGGACGAACACTATGTCGCGGTGCGCGGCGGCTGGTGGAAGCGCTGGTGGCGCTGGGCCGAGCTGGACAAGGTGCAGGGCCTGCGCCTGCAACGCTCGCCGCTGGACAAACTGCTGGGCACCAGCAGCCTGCAGCTGGATACCGCCGGCGCGCATGGTGATGTGGCGCTGACGCTGCATCATCTGCCGCAGGCACAGGCCCAACAGGTGATGGATCAACTGGCCGCGGCGCTGGCGCGGCGCAAGCTGCGCTGGTGACGCCAGGCGCGTGGCCGCCCCAAGGTAGAGTCGACTGTTAGTCGACTGTCGCGCGCAGCGCGGGGTTTTCCGCGGCCGATGGAAGTGCAGTCGACTAACAGTCGACTCTACCCAGTCGGCGCTACCCGGTGGGCGCCACCCGGTAGACCTGTCGCCCCCGTCAACGCTGCGACGGGCCCCAATACCCCAGGTCCTTGCGGATCTGCAGGTCGCGCAACCAGCTGCCGAACGGCTTGCGCCGCAGCGCCCCCATTTCACCGGACAGGAAATCCTCGGTGGCCGTGATCACGCGCTCGCTGGACAGGCCGTCGCGGTAGGGGTGGATGGCGTCGGCGTAGCGCACGATCTCCGCCTGCAACGCTGCATCCGGGTGCAGCGCGCGCTGCAGCATCGCCTGCAGCTGCGCAGGATCATCGAAGTCGATCATGTGCGGCTTGGGCACGCGGTTGCGGAAGGTCACCACCGGCTTGTGCTGGACGATGAACTCCGAAACGATCGACGAGGTATCCGACACCAGCACATCGGCGGCGCGCTGCGCGGCCATCACCTGCTCCGGCTCGATGAAGCGGGCATTGGCACCGGCCAGCGCGCGGTAGCGTTCGAACAGTTCCGGTGGGCACTTCGGGTGCAGGGTCAGCAGCCAGTAGTGGTCACCGGCGGCGATATCAGCGGCGATCTGCGCATGCAGGTGCGGGGCCGCGCTGAGCCGCTCGGTGAAGGTGGAACCGAACAGGATCACCGGGCGGTCGCCGGCCGGTGCGCGCAGCGCGGAACTCTCGCCTCCGTCATCGCGGAACAGCGGGTCCAGCTTCGGCCAGCCGGTCTCGGCCACGGCGAAGTGACCCTGCAGGCTGGCGATCTCACGGAACGGTGCGGTGGTGGCCGGCCCCTGCGTGCAGTACAGGTCGAACATGCCGCGCACCCGGAAGTGGCCGCGCGCACTGTCCCGTTTCTCCACGTTGAAGCCATGGAACAGCTGCACCTTGGCCCCGGCGAGGAAGGTCGGCACCCAGTTGGCCGCGCTGAACACCGCCCGCGGACGCATTGCCAGGGCCTGCTTCAGGCCCACGTTGGGCACCCCCGGCAGGCTGCTGCCGGCCGCGCCGTCCCTGAACCAGGCCGCCACCTCCTGCCCGGACGCGTGCAAGGCCTGCGCCAACGGGGCGAGAATAGGCAGCGCATAGCGCTCCGTCGCAAACAACAGGTACCCGGCCATCATGTCCTCCACGACCGCTCCCATCGAACGGCCTCGCATCTCGGCGTGCATTATCGCGTTCAACGAGGCCGGGCGCATCGGCGACTGCCTGGCCTCGCTGGCCTTCTGCGATGAGATCGTGGTGGTGGACTCGCAGTCCACCGATGCCACCGTAGCCATCGCCGAGGCCGCCGGTGCCCGCGTGCTGCAGCGCCGGTTCGAGGGCTTCCGCAGCCAGAAGGCGTTCTGCGTCGAGCAGGCCAGCCACGACTGGGTGCTGTGCCTGGACGCCGACGAGCGCATCAGCCCCGAGCTGCGCACGGCCATCGAGCAGGCCCGCGACGGTGGCTTCGCCGGCCACGCCGGCTACCGCTTCGCCCGCCTGTCGGAGTATTTCGGCAAGTTCCTGCGCCATGGCAATGCCTACCCGGACCGGGTGATGCGCCTGTTCGACCGCCGCCGGGGCGGCTGGCGCGGCAAGCGCGAGATCCACGAGGCGGCCAGTGTCGACGGCAGTGTGGGCCCCCTGCGCGGCGACCTGATCCACTATCCGTACCGGTCATTGCAGCAGCAGCTGGCCAAGACCGAGAAGTACGCGCGGATGATGGCCGAGCACGAGTTCGCACGCGGCAAGCGGGCCACGCTGGGCAAGCTGGTGCTGGCGCCGGCCTGGCGGTTCTGGCGCGGCTTCCTGTTCCGTGGCGGCTTCCGCGACGGCTGGCACGGCCTGGTCTACGCCTACGTCCGCGCCAACTACGTGCGGCAGAAGACCATCATGCTGTGGATGCTGGGCAATGGACAGGCAGTGGCCGACCCGGCGCCTTCCGCGGACCGGCCTTGACCACGCTGTGTCACACTGCGTGGGCGTTGCCTGAAGACCCCCCATGAAAATCCTGTACACCAACTTCCACTACGGCGACGGTGGCGGCCACACCACGTACATCGTCTCGCTGGCGCGTGCGCTGCACGGCCAGCACACGCTCCACGTCGCCGCACCGGCCGACAGCCGCCTGCTGCGGACCATGGCCGATGAAGGCATTGCCCGCACACTGCCGATTGCGTTCGGCAGCGGCCTGCCAACGCTGCCCCGGCAGCTGGCCGAACAGCGCGCGCTGCGCAGGCTGGTCCACGATGAAGGCATCGACCTGATCCATGTCAACGGTGCACGCGACCACCGCTTCGTGATGCAGGGGCTGCTGGGCATGCGCCGCCCGCCGATCGTACTGACCAAGCACAACAGCAAACCCACCAATACCTTTGGCAATGCGCTGCGCGCACGCTGGGCCACTGATCGGCTGATCGCGGTCTCGGCCGACACCAAGCGCCTGCTGGAACAAGGCCCGTACCGTCGCTGCCCGATCGACGTGGTCCGCAATGGCGTTGACCTGGAGCGCTACTCACCGCAGCCGGCCGGCACGGGCAGCGCGCTGCGCCAGCAGTGGACGCAGGATCCACAGGCGCTGGTGCTGGTCAGCAATGCCGGCACCGACGATTACAAGGGCTGGATCGACCTGGCCCGGGCCATCGCACGGCTGCCCGATGCGGTGCGTCCGCATGTGCACATGGCCGTGGCCGGCCACCTGCCCAGCGCGCAGCAGCGCGAACAGGTGCAGGCGCTGGGCGAGGTGGCCGCACAGGTGCACTTCACCGGCCTGCTGTCCGATACCCGCGTCCTGATCGCGGCCGGCGATGCTGGCTTCGTACTGTCCCATGACGTCGAGACGATCTCCTTCGCCTGCCGCGAGATGATGGCCAGCGCCAAGCCGATGCTGGTCAGCGACTACGCAGGCCTGCCGGAGAACATCGAACAAGGCGTCGATGGCTGGGTGGTTGCCACACGCGACATCGACGCCATCGCCGCCCAGGTACAGGCGCTGTACGCACAGCGCGATGCACTGCCGGAACAGGGCCGCGCAGCACGCCGCCATGCACAGCGGGAGTTCGGCCTGCAGACATTCGCCGACGCCACGCTGGCCAGCTATCACGCCGCCCTGGCCAGCACCTGAGCCACGCTCCCCGAACGCTCAATCGGTGATGCCGGGCCCCTGCAGGCGGCGCTCGTGCTCGAGTTCCGCCACTGACGGCCGGCAGTCGCCGGCGACCGCATCGGCAGGCACCAGCCACCAGCGGCGACGATTGGAAATGCCCGCCATCTCGGCCCGCGCACGATCGATGCAGGCCTGCATCGCATCCTCGTTCACCAGCAGCCAGCGTTGCTGCGGAACCAGCCGCTGCCAGCGCACGGCCGCCTGCAGCTGTTGATGCCAACGTGCTTGGAATCCAAAGGTGGCCGCCGGGCGATCGGCCATCAGCAGGTTCTGCTCTTTCCATGCCACCAGTCCCAGCTCGGCCTGCGGGCCGATGCGTGCACTCACTTCACGCATCAGGCCACGGGCCGAGCTGGAGTCGTTCAACACCGGATAACCGACCAGGCTGTACAGCACCCAGACTCCTGCCAGGGTAGAGACCAGGGCAACGTGCCGACGCTGGCGCCCGCACACCCACAGGCTCAAGGCCGACCAGACCGCCATCGCCAGCGCCGCCCAGGCCAGCGCATCGGTGGCACCGGGAAGCAACCCGCGGCCATGGGTAAGGCGCACTTCGAAACCCGGATCACCCAGCAGCGCCAGCGCACCGACCAGCCCCAGCGCCAGTGCCAGCAACGCGGTGAATGCGCCCAGCACGCGCTGCACATCGCGTCGCCTCAGCAGCCCGGGCAGCAACGGCGCCAGCGCCAGGCAGAACATCGGCAATGCCGGCAGGATGTAGACGTCGCGCTTGCCGTGCGGAAGGGAGAAGAACAGCACGACCAGCAGCCACCAGGCCAACGGCAGCAGGTAGCGCGCATCGCGCCGGCGCAGCCGCCGGAACCAGGCCGGAAGCGCCCAGGGCAGCAGCAGGAACGCAGGAATCCACATCGATGGCATGATCGCCAGGAAGTACCACCACGGCTGGTGATGGTCCCAGGACTGCGTATAGCGCCGCGCGGTCTGCCGGAACAGGATGTCGTCCATGTAGGCGCGGTACGGCTCCGAACCGGTGGCGAAGCCTGCCAGCAGCATCGGCGCCAGCCACAACGACACCGCCAGCAGGAAGGCCAACGGTGCCAGCCAGAAACGCAGGTCGCGCACGTGCAGGCGTACCCGCGGCCAGTGCAGCACGGATGCGACTGCCGCCGGCGCGATCATCATCAGCGCCAGCACGCCTACGCCCTTGGTGATCACACCGATGCCGGCAAAGAACCAGCCCAGCCACCACCAGCGCCAGGCCGGACCCAGCAGCAGATGGCGCAGCAGGCCGTAGTTGGCCAGGGTGATGAACAGCACCACCAGCGGATCGATCTGCGCCTTCTTCGCCTGGAAGGTGAAGTGCAGCGCGAACAGCAGTGCCCAGCCCGCGTACAGCCCCACCTGCCGCGTCCACAGGCGGCGGCCGAGATCGACCACGCACCACAGCGTGCCCAGCGCGGCCAGCAGCGAGGGCAGCAGGAACGCCACCCGCCAGTGGCCGACCAGGCTGTACATCGCCGCCTGCAACCACATCAGCATCGGCGGCTTGTCCGAATACAGCTCGGGGCCGCGATGCGGGAACAACCAGTAGCCACTGTCGACCATCTGCTTGGCCACCAGCGCGAAACGTGGCTCATCCGAGGGCCACGGATCACGGAGGCCCAGGCCGGCCCCCAGCACCAGCAAGGCCATCACCACCAACAACCACGTCTGGCGCGACGCGTGGGCTTTCAGCATGGGACTCGAAACGGCAGCGGGGGTCAGGCTGCTTTTAACAGACGCGCGTAGAAGAAACCGTCAGCATCGTTTTCACCCGGCAGCCGCTGGCGCGCCACCCCTTCGCAATCCACGCCGAATGCATCGCCCAGCGGCTGCGCCACGGCATCCGGATGCCACTTCAGGAACGCGCGCACCTGATCGATGTTCTCGGCGCGCAGGATCGAACAGGTGGCATACAACAGCACGCCGCCCGGGCGCAGCATCGACCAGCAGGCTTCCAGCAGGCGCGCCTGCACGCCGACCAGCGCATCGATGTCTTCGGCGCGACGGTGGAACATCACATCCGGCTGGCGGCGGATCACGCCGGTCGCCGAGCACGGCGCATCAAGCAGGATCGCGTCGAACGGCACGCCATCCCACCAGGCGCCCGGATCACTGGCATCTGCCGCCAGGGTCTGCGCATGCTCGCCCACGCCGGTACGGGTGTAGGTATCGCGTGCACGGGCCAGACGGCGCGCGTCGATATCCAGCGCCAGCAGGCGCAGGCTGGGGTCGCGCTCGAGCAGATGCGCCGACTTGCCGCCGGGTGCCGCACAAGCGTCCAGCACGCGGGCACCGGCCACCGGGGCCAGCGCATCGGCAGCACACTGCGCCGACAGGTCCTGCACAGAGATCGCGCCCTCGGCGAAACCGGGCAGCTGATTCACGGCAACCGGAGAGGCCAGGCGCAACGCGTCGGCACTGAGCGGACTGGCTTCTGCGGCAATGCCGGCTTCGGCCAGCGCAGCCAGTGCCTTGTCACGACCGCCCTGCTGGCGGTTGGCGCGCAGCCACAGTGGCGCCGGTTGCAGGCTGGCGCTGAAGATCGCGTCGGCCTGTGCCGGCCAATCGCGTTCCACCGCATCGGCCAGCCATTCCGGGAAGGCATCGCGCGCAGGCTGCTCCGGGAAACCTTCGCGCTGCGCGCGGCGCAGGATCGCATTGACCAGGCCCGCCTGGCGCTCACGACCCAGTGCACGCGCGGCATCGACGGTAGCCGACAGCGCCGCGTGCGCCGGCAGCTCCAGCACGTCCAGCTGGGCGAACCCGACCATCAGCAGCGTGCGCAGATCGGCATCACGCGCCGACAGCGGCTTCTGCATCCACGACTGCAGCGCCGCGTCATAGGTGCTGCGGCGGCGCAGGACGGCGAAACACAGGGCTTCCAGCAGCGCGCGGTCGCGGCTGTCGGCCAGCTTCGGCAGCGCCCAGGCCAGTTCGGCCTTCAGCGAACGGCCACGGGTGAACACCTGTGCCAGCACGCGTGCAGCCAGCATGCGCGTGGCCGCGCCCGGCGCCGCCTTGGCGACGGAGAAATCGTTCTGCTTCGACACCGCTTATGCCCCCACGCGCAGATCGCGGCGGGCGTTGAGGTAGTCGGCCGCAGTAATCGCCTTGCCACCTTCCCGCTGCAGCACACGCAGGCGCAGTGCGCCCTGGCCACAGGCGATGTCGATGCCATCGCGGCTGGCCGCCAGCACCGTGCCCGGCGCCTGGCCGTGGGCCTCATCCAGCGCCACCGCGCCATGGATGCGCACCCGCTCGCCAGCCAGCGTCGCCTCGGCGATCGGCCACGGATTGAAGGCGCGCACGGTGCGTGCCAGCGCCCCTGCATCCAGCGCCCAGTCCAGACGGGCCTCGGCCTTGTCCAGCTTGTGCGCATAGGTCACGCCCTGCTCCGGCTGCGGCCGCGCGATCGGCTTGATGCCGGCCCGCAGCAGGCCCAGGCCGTCGGACAGCACCTGCGCGCCCAGTTCCGCCAGCTTGTCATGCAGCTGGCCACCGGTATCGGTGGCCGCGATCGGCAGCTCCTGGTGCAGCAGCACCGGGCCGGTATCCAGGCCGGCCTCCATCTGCATCAGGCAGACGCCGGTCTTTGCATCGCCGGCCTGGATCGCGCGCTGGATCGGCGCGGCGCCGCGCCAGCGCGGCAGCAGCGAGGCATGCACGTTCCAGCAGCCGTGGGTCGGAATGGCCAGCACCGCCTTCGGCAGGATCAGGCCGTACGCCACCACCACCATCAGGTCCGGCTGCAGCTCGCGCAACTGCTGCTGGGCGGCTTCATCCTTCAGCGATCCGGGCTGATAGACCGGAATGCCACGGGCCACGGCTTCAAGCTTGACCGGCGACGGCGCCAGGCCACGGCCACGGCCGGCCGGACGATCAGGTTGGGTGTAGACGGCCACGACCTCATGGTGGCGCGCAGCCGCGCGCAGCGACGACACCGCGAATTCCGGCGTACCGGCAAAGACAATCCTCATGGCTACCCCACTTGCAGGATGGATTCGTGCAGGAAAGAAAACGGCGCCGTCGGCCGGCGCCGTACAGCCCGCGCGTGCCGCGCAGGCGCGGGCCACCCGGAGGGCGGCCCGGATTGGCGATCACGCCACGTGCTTGCGCTGCTTGGCCAGCTTCTTGCGCACCATCTCGCGCTTGAGCGGCGACAGATAGTCGATGAACAGCTTGCCGTCCAGGTGATCCATCTCGTGCTGGATGCAGGTGGCCAGCACTTCGCCGGCTTCCAGCTGCTGTTCCTGGCCGTTGCGGTCCAGGTACTTCACGGTGATGGTATCGGCGCGGGTCACGTCGGCGAAGATGCCCGGAACCGACAGGCAGCCTTCCTGGTACACCCGGCCCCCGTCCTTGGCGACGATTTCCGGGTTGATGAACACATGCGGTTCATTCTTTTCTTCGCTGACATCGATGACCATGAAACGCTTGTGCACGTCCACCTGGGTGGCGGCCAGGCCGATGCCCGGGGCGTCGTACATGGTCAGGAACATGTTGTCGATCAGTTCCTGGAAGGCCGGCGTGGTGACTTCGGCGGCTTCGATCAACGCAGCCTTGGTACGCAGGCGCGGATCGGGGAACTCGAGAATGGGGAGAAGGGCCATGGCTGTTTCCGGATAGGGGGCCGGCACGCCGGCATACGTCGCAGATTCTAGCTCCAACGCTTGCCTTGCGCCCCGGTTTCTGGACTATAGTGCGCGGACCTGTTGGGGAATCAGGGCTTCACACCTATGTTGCTTCGTTTTCGTACGGTCGTCGCCGCGGCGATGCTGACCGTGGCTGCCTATGCTACCGCCGTGGAAGTGAATGGCGGGCACCCGGACACCTATGTGGTCCGAAAAAGGGATACGTTGTGGGATATCGCCGCACGTTTCCTGCAGAAGCCTTGGCTGTGGCCGGAGATCTGGCAGGCCAATCCGCAGATCGCCAATCCGCACCTGATCTATCCCGGTGACGTGCTCAGCCTGGCCTATCTGGACCGGGTGACCGTCGCTGCCAAGCCCGGCCCGCGCCAGGAAGCCCCGATCGATGCCATTCCGCTGGCCCAGGTCGAGCCGTTCCTGAAGCAGCTGAGCGTGGTCGACAGCATCGAGCAGCTGCCCTACGTGGCCGGCCTGGAGGAAGAACGCCTGCGCGTCACCAGCGGCAGTGCGGTCTACGTGCGCCTGGCCGACGCCCAGCTGGGCCAGCGCTGGGCCGTGGTCCGCCCGACCGTACGCTACGCCCAGCCCAAGCCGACCGAGGACCTGACCGCCAACGGCGACGTCACCCCCGGCAGCGGCAACCTGTGGCGGGCCTACAACGCCCCCAACCACCGTCGCGGCGTACTCGGCTATGAGCTGGCCCAGGTCGCCACCGGCACCATCACCCATGTCGCCGGCGGCAAGGTCGAAGCGTCCACCCTGGTGCTGGACAAGAACGAAGGCGGCCGCGAGGTGCGTGCCGGCGACCGTCTGGTCCCGGTCGAGGCCAAGCCGTACGACCTGCAGTTCGTCCCCCATGTCCCGGCCGCCGGTGTCGAGGGCGTCGATGTGCGCGTGCTGGCCGTCACCGACATGTTCACCGCCGCTGGCCCGCGCGATGTGATCGCGATTTCCGCAGGTCGCGCCCAGGGCGTGGACAACGGCACCGTGTTCTCGCTGTGGCGCCCGGGCCGCCACGTGGCGCACCGCATGAAGTACCCCACCTCATCGCGCATGGACGATTCGCTCAGCACCGGCGCCGGCCGGGTCTCGCTGCCGGACGAATACGCCGCGCACGCCATGGTGTTCCGTACCTTCGACAACGTCAGCTACGCGCTGGTGATGCAGGGCGTGAAGCCGGTACGCGTGGGGTTCAACGCACTGCACCCGGACGCGAAGTAACCAGTGCCGGGTTGCCGGCCACTGCAGGTAGTACCGGCCGCTGGCCGGCAGGCACCTCCGGCAAAACCTGACAGCCACATGCGAAGGCGCCCTAGGGCGCCTTTGTTGTATGCGCTCGATAGTGGGGGGATGACCAACCAAGCTGACGAGGCGCTGCTGCGCCTGTTGATGGCAGGCGGCGCGCTGGCGCCACGGCGGGCCCTGCTGCAGGCCGCAGGCAGCGCGGAGATTGCGATCGCGCAGGGCGCCGCGAATTGGCGCGCGCACGGCTGCACGCCCGAGCAGTGTGCCGCGCTGGAACGCCCGGACACCCGAGCCTGGGCCGTGGCACGGCGCTGGCTGGAAGACGACAACCAGCACCTGCTGGCCTTCACCGATCCGGCATTCCCCCCGCCCCTGCTGGATGTCCCGAACCCACCCCTGGCGCTGTTCATCGCCGGCGACCCCAGCCTGGCCTGGCGCCCGTCGGTGGCGTTGGTCGGCAGCCGCTCGCCGACGCCGGGCGGACGCGCCCTGGCCGCCCGGTTTGCCGGCTGCTTCGTCGAAGCCGGGCTGGCGGTGACCAGCGGTCTGGCGGCAGGCATCGATGCCGCCGCCCACCAGGCCACGCTGGACGCCGGGGGCTGCACCGTGGCGGTGATCGGTACCGGCCCGGACCGGGCCTACCCGGACAGCCACGCCCGGCTGCAGGCCCGGATCGCCACCGAAGGCGCAGTGCTCAGCGAATACCTGCCGGGAACGCCGGCACGCCCCGGCCACTTTCCCGCGCGCAACCGGCTGGTGGCCGGGCTGGCACTGGCGACGGTGGTGGTCGAGGCCGCCCAGCGCTCGGGTGCCCTGATCACCGCACGCCTGGCCGCCGAGGCCGGCCGCGAGGTCTGTGCCCTGCCCGGTTCGATACTCAACCCACGCGCTGCGGGCTGCCACCGGTTGATCCGCGAGGGTGCCGCACTGGTCGAGCGCCCGGAGGAGGTCCTTGAACTGCTGGCCCCCGCCCTTCGCCAGCAACTGCCGGGCTTGCAATCACGGCTCGCCACCCCCACTGAACAGGCACCGCCGGTACTCCTGCCGGCGCGCTGGGCCGACGACCCTGACTACCAGTGCTTGTGGCGGGCCCTGGACCACAACCCAAGCGGTATGGATTCACTGATCACGCGCTGTGGATTGACGGCGCCCCAGGTGTCCTCCATGCTGCTGGCCATGGAACTGGCGGGAATCGTGGTGTGCGTACACGGCCGCTACTGTCGAACTCCCTAGTTTCTTCACCTCCACAGCGTCGCGCGACGCAGGCCGAGGGGCAATGAAAGAGAGCATCCTGGACGTACTGCTGTACCTGTTTGAACACTATTTCAGCGAAGATGCGGACCTGATCCGTGACCGCGATTCGCTCCAGAACGGCCTGATCCAGGCCGGTTTCAGCCCAACCGAGATCAACAAGGCATTCGACTGGCTCGATG
Organism: Stenotrophomonas sp. SMYL11; assembly: GCF_036320005.1. Classification (NCBI taxonomy): domain Bacteria; kingdom Pseudomonadati; phylum Pseudomonadota; class Gammaproteobacteria; order Lysobacterales; family Lysobacteraceae; genus Stenotrophomonas; species Stenotrophomonas sp. SMYL11. The sequence continues at coordinate 45,810 of NZ_JAWIRS010000005.1, read as the reverse complement.
CCCTGGCCGCGCAGCGGCCGAGCGTGGCCCAGGCACGGGTCGATGGCCCCGTGCGCGTCTACCACGGTCCCGAGCTGGACAAGCTGGACGTGGAATGCCGTGGTTTCCTGCTGTACCTGGAACAGCACGGCATCCTCGACGCCGACCAGCGTGAGCTGGTGCTGGACCGGGCCATGGCCCTGGACCAGGACGAACTGGACCTGGACGACCTGAAGTGGGTCGTGCTGATGGTGCTGTTCAACCAGCCCGGCTCCGAGGCGGCATACGCCTGGATGGAGACGCAGATGTTCATGGACGAGCCAGAACCCCTGCACTGACCGTACACTTGGGGGCATAGCGCATTCAGGAGCGTCCCCGTGAGCGAGTGGTTCCATGCAGAAGGCAACCGGCAGCAGGGTCCGCTGCCGGCGGAACAGTTGGTCGAGTTGTTCCGCAACAACCAGATCTCCCTTGACACCCTGGTCTGGCGCGACGGCCTGCCGCAATGGCAGCCGTTGCGCACCGTGGTCGACGAACTCGGCCTGATCGTGCCGGCGCTGGACACTGCCGCACCGCCCGTGGAACCCGAGCCCGATCCGGAACCGGTGGCACCGCCTCCGCCGCAGCCGCCGGTACTGCCGCCGTCCACGCCCTACACCACCAGTGCATCGGCCACCGCCCTGCCGGCCCCGAAGAAGAAGCTGTCCGGCTGCGCCCTGACCGCCATCATCGGCGGCGGCCTGCTGCTGGTGCTGGTCCCGATCCTGGCCATCCTGGCCGCCATCGCGCTGCCCGCCTACAACGACTACACCGTGCGCGCCAAGGTCGCCGGCGCAGTGACCGCGCTGCAGCCGTTGAAAGACCAGGTGCAGCATTTCGCCGATGACGAAGGCCGTTGCCCCGGTGCCAACGACGCCGGCTTCCCGGCCCCGGGTGACTTCGCCCATGCAGGGTTGTCGGCGGTGAACATCGGTCGCTTCAACAATGGCCACTGCGGCATCGAAGCCACCCTGGCGCTGCCCGGCAAGAGCCTCGATGGCGACCTGCTGTGGCTGGAATACGATCGCGACAGCGGCCGATGGGAATGCAGTGGCGAAAGCAACGACAAGTACCTGCCGCCGACGTGCCGCGGCTGAGCCACGCGCACGCCAGCACCTCCAAGGATGATTCAACAGGGAACATGCAATGACTGAGTGGTACTACGCCGAAGGACAGCAACGCCAGGGCCCGCTGCCGGTCCAGGAGATCCGCCAGCGCTTCCAGCGCGGCCAGCTGAACCTGGACACCCTGGTCTGGCGCGAAGGCATGGCGCAGTGGGCTGCGCTGCGCCAGGTGGTCGACGAACTGGGACTGCAGACACTGGCCGACGCCAGCACGGCCACCGTCAGTGGCGGTTTCGACCTGCGTGGCGACTATGCCGCCATCGACAACGGTACGGCGCCACTGCCGGGCACCGGCGCCCTCAGCAGTTCGCCCTACAGCGCCCCTGCGGCGCTCGGCGGCGGCGGCCATGCCCAGCCGGTGATGGGCGGCGAAGTGGTCTACGCGGGCTTCTGGAAGCGCGTGGCGGCCTACATGATCGACTACTTCGTGCTGGCCATCCCCGGCGGCATCATCGGCGCCATCCTCGGTGTGGTGCTTGGTGCCAGCATGGGTGCGGTGGGCAGCGGCGAATCGGCCATCGAAATCGTGGCCCAGCTGGCCAGTGCCCTGATCAACCTGGCCATCGGCATGGCGTACTACACCTGGTTCCATGCCTCGCAGGGCGGTGCCACGCTGGGCAAGATGGCAGTCGGCATCAAGGTCGTGCGCAGCAATGGCGAGCGCCTGACCAAGGCCCGCGCATTTGGTCGCTACTGGGGCGCGGTGCTCAGCACCTTCACCCTCGGCATCGGTTTCCTGATGGCCGCCTTCACCGAGCGCAAGCAGGGCCTGCACGACATGATCTGCGACACCCTGGTGGTTGACCGCTGGGCCTACACCGACCAGCCGCAGCTGCAGCGCCGGGAGCTGGGCACGGTGACCGTGCTGGTGCTCGTACTGACCGGCCTGCTGTCGCTGGTGGGCCTGGCGCTCATGGTGTTCGCGGTTGGCTTCATCGCCAAGATGGCCTCATGAACGGCCATCCTCACGCCTGGCTGCTTGACATGGGCTGGCCGGGCGTGATTCCTCTAATAAGGTGAAACCTGAACGCCCGGCACATTACCGGGCGTTCAGTTTATGGATTTGCCCGTGGCCGCTTCACTAATGCGGCCGTTTGCTCCACCCTAGCGGCCCCTCTCCCCCGGTCCGCCCACAGACCTTTCCTGACATGCCCAAGCACCTGCTCATCGTCGAATCGCCGGCCAAGGCCAAGACGATCAACAAATACCTCGGCAAGGACTACACGGTCCTGGCCTCGTATGGGCACGTGCGCGACCTGATCCCGAAGGAAGGCGCAGTCGACCCGGACAACGGGTTCGCCATGCACTACGACGTGATCGACAAGAACGAAAAGCATGTCGATGCGATCGCCAAGGCCGCCAAGGGCGCCGACGACATCCTGCTGGCGACCGACCCGGATCGCGAGGGTGAAGCGATCAGCTGGCACATCGCCGAGATCCTGAAGGAACGCGGGCTGGTCAAGGACAAGCCGATGCAGCGCGTGGTGTTCACCGAGATCACCCCGCGCGCCATCAAGGAAGCGATCAGCCAGCCGCGCGCGATCGCCAGCGACCTGGTCGACGCCCAGCAGGCGCGCCGCGCGCTGGATTACCTGGTCGGTTTCAACCTGTCGCCGGTGCTGTGGCGCAAGGTCCAGCGCGGCCTGTCCGCCGGCCGCGTGCAGAGCCCGGCGCTGCGCATGATCGTCGAGCGCGAGGAAGAGATCGAAGCCTTCATCGCCCGCGAATACTGGTCGATCGCCGCCGAGTGTGCGCACCCGTCGCAGCACTTCAACGCCAAGCTGATCAAGCTGGACGGGCAGAAGTTCGAACAGTTCACCATCACCGACGGCGACACCGCCGAGGCGGCCCGCCTGCGCATCCAGCAGGCCGCGCAGGGCTCGCTGCATGTCACCGATGTGGCCAGCAAGGAGCGCAAGCGCCGCCCGGCGCCGCCGTTCACCACCTCCACCCTGCAGCAGGAAGCCTCGCGCAAGCTCGGCTTCACCACCCGCAAGACCATGCAGGTGGCGCAGAAGCTGTACGAAGGCGTGGCGATCGGTGACGAAGGCACCGTCGGCCTGATCTCGTACATGCGTACCGACTCGGTGAACCTGTCGCAGGACGCGCTGGCCGAGATCCGCGACGTGATCGCCCGTGACTACGGCATCGCCTCGCTGCCGGACCAGCCCAACACCTACCAGACCAAGTCCAAGAACGCCCAGGAAGCGCACGAAGCGGTGCGCCCGACCTCGGCGCTGCGCACGCCTGCGCAGGTGGCGCGCTACCTGGCCGATGACGAGCGCAAACTGTACGAGCTGATCTGGAAGCGTGCGGTGGCCTGCCAGATGATTCCGGCCACCCTCAACACCGTCAGCGTCGATCTGTCCGCCGGCAGCGAACACGTGTTCCGTGCCAGCGGCACCACCGTGGTGGTGCCCGGCTTCCTGGCCGTGTACGAAGAAGGCAAGGACAACAAGAGCGCCGAGGACGAGGACGAAGGCCGCAAGCTGCCGGCGATGAAGCCCGGCGACCGCGTGCCGCTGGAACGCATCCAGGCCGAACAGCATTTCACCCAGCCGCCACCGCGCTACACCGAAGCGGCGCTGGTGAAGGCGCTGGAAGAGTACGGCATCGGCCGTCCCTCGACCTACGCCTCGATCATCCAGACCCTGCTGTTCCGCAAGTACGTGGAAATGGAAGGCCGCAGCTTCCGCCCGTCCGACGTCGGCCGCGCGGTGTCCAAGTTCCTGTCCAGCCACTTCACCCGGTACGTGGACTACGACTTCACCGCCAAGCTCGAAGACGAGCTCGACGCCGTCTCGCGTGGCGAAGAAGAGTGGATCCCGCTGATGGCCCGCTTCTGGGAGCCGTTCAAGGAGCTGGTGGAAGACAAGAAGGAATCGGTCGACCGTGCCGAGGCCAGTGGCGCGCGCGAGCTCGGCACCGACCCGAAGACCGGCAAGCCGGTCAGCGTGCGCCTGGGCCGCTTCGGGCCGTATGCGGCCATCGGCAGCACCGCCGAGGACGCCGAGGAGAAGCCAAAGTTCGCCTCGCTGCGCCCCGGCCAGTCGATGCACACCATCTCCCTGGAAGACGCGCTGGAACTGTTCCTGATGCCGCGCGCGCTCGGTGAGGACAAGGGCGAGCCGGTCAGCGTCGGCATCGGCCGCTTCGGCCCGTTCGCCAAGCGCGGCAGCACCTATGCCTCGCTGAAGAAGGAAGACGACCCGTACACCATCGATCTGGCCCGCGCCGTGTTCCTGATCGAAGAGAAGGAAGAGATCGCGCGCAACCGGATCATCAAGGAGTTCGAGGGCAGCGACATCCAGGTGCTGAACGGCCGTTTCGGCCCGTATATCAGCGACGGCAAGATGAACGGCAAGATCCCCAAGGATCGCGAACCGGCATCGCTGACCCTGGCCGAAGTGCAACAGCTGATGGAAGAAACCGGCAAGCCGGTGCGCAAGGGCTTCGGCGCCAAGAAGGCTGCCGCGAAGAAGGCCCCGGCAAAGAAGGCGGCGGTGAAGAAGGAAGCGGCGCCGAAGAAGGCTGCTGCAAAGAAAGCGCCTGCCAAGAAGGCCCCGGCAAAGAAAGCGGTGAAGAAGGCTGCCGCGAAGAAAGCCCCGGCGAAGAAGGCCGCTGCAAAGAAGTAGATCCACGCCCTGCGTGGATGAGGGTCAAGGTGTGCGGACCAACGGTCCGCACCCACCGTCCGCACCCACCACCCCTTCTGCACGCGGCAGGGGGATAATGAAGGCCCACGCCGGGCCGGTCGCCGCCATGAAAGAACTCACCCTGGACTCTGCTGTCGCCACGCTCCGCGCGGGCGGCGTGATCGCCTACCCGACCGAAGCGGTCTGGGGCCTGGGCTGTGATCCCTCGCACGAAGCTGCGGTGCACATGGTGCTGCGGCTGAAGCAGCGCCCGATCGAGAAAGGCATGATCCTGGTCGCGGCCGAGCTGGCGCAGTTGGAAGGCTGGGTGCGGCTGCAGGCGCTGCCCGACGCCCGCCAGCGCGCGGTGCTGGCCAGCTGGCCCGGTGCCAACACCTGGATCCTGCCTGCCGGCCCGCGCGCGCAGCCCTGGGTCACCGGCGAACACAGCGGTATCGCGGTGCGCATCAGCGCGCACCCGCTGGTGGCCGAACTCTGCCGTGCCTGGGGCGGCCCGCTGGTCTCCACCAGCGCCAACCTGGCCGGCGAACCACCGGCACGCAGCCGCGAAGAACTGGACCCGCGCCTGCTGCGTCTGCTCGACGGCATCCTCGATGGGCAGACCGGCGGCCTGGCCCAGCCCACCCCGATCCGCGACGCGCTCAGCGGCAACGTGCTGCGCTCCTGAGCCGGCGATTGCGCTGCTGCGGACAATCGCGCACCCTGCCACCATGACCCTGCTGCGCGCCACCTTGAGCCTTTGCCTGCTGCTGCCGTGGACTGCACCCGCGGCCGAGGACGTGCGCGTCTACCGCTGCGTTGCCAGCAACGGTGCCGTCGCCCTGCAGGACAGGCCGTGCAACAGCGGCCGCCAGCAGGTGCGCGACCTGCAGCGCCCGCGCGATCCCGCTCCACGGGTGGTGCGCAGTGATGCCACGCCTCCGCCGCCCAGCGAAACCCCGGTCATCCGCGAGCGTGAAGTCCGCCACGTCTACATCCAGCCGCCGCAGCCCATGTACGAGTGCGTGAGCGACGACGGCCAGCGCTATACCAGCGACAACAACGAGGGCAATCCGCGCTGGGTGCCGTTGTGGACCAGCGTCTGGCTGCCACACGGTCATCGTGGTCCGGCCTACCCGGGACCACGCCCGGCCATCGGCACGCCGATCGGCGAAGGCGCAGGTTATCGCCCCCCTTCGATCGGCATGGGCGTGCAGGTTCCGGCCGGCAGCGTGCTGGTCCGCGACAGCTGCCATGCGTTGCCGCCGCAGGAAGTCTGCGCGCGCCTGCGCGACCGGCGCTGGGAGCTGGACCGGCGCTACAACAGCGCGCTGCAGAGCGAACGCACCGCCATCAGCAACGAACAGCGCGGCATCGATGCGCGCCTGTCGCGCGATTGCGAACGCTGAGCGCAGCACGCCGTCGCAGCCTGTACGCTGTGCGCATGAACCGAGTGATCTGGCTGCTCCTGGCGCTGCTGCCTGGAAGCACATTGGCCGAAGAGGGCATGATCTACCGCTGTACCTCCAGCAGCAGTGACGTCCCTACCCTGCAGCGCACGCCGTGCCCCACCGGCAGCAAGCAGCAGGTGCTGCGCATCCCCGACCCGGCCAACACACAGCCGGCCGCCGCTGCACCGGTGGCCGCCGAACCTGCACCCGCCCCCGTCGAAACACCCGCGCCGGTGCCGGCCGGACCGGCCGTTGCCCCTGGGGCTCCAGCGAAACCACGACGCGCGGACGAGGGACGCACGATCATGGAGGCAGGCATGGTCGAACACGAAGGAGACGACCAGATCCTCGACAGCGCGACGCTGCGCCGCGATGCCGAGGCGCGCGCCGCCGCAGGTGACGGTCCACCGAAGCCGCCGCTTCCTCCGATCTTCCAGTGCACCGACAGCCAGGGCGGCGGCTACCTGTACGAGTACGAGGCCGCGCCGGGCCGCTGCGAGCTGATGACGGTACAGGGCCTTGGCGGAGTGACGCCGGTGAATGCCGCCAGCTGTGAAGTGGTGCGCGACCACTGCGAAGCGCTTCCCGAAGCGCAGCGCTGCGGTGGTTGGCAGCAGCGCTTCCGCGATGCCCGCGGCCGTGAGCGCTTCGCCGCACCGGAGAACCGCGATACCGCGCGCGGTGAACGCGAGCGGCTGCAGGGTGTGCTGGAGGCCAGCAACTGCCCGGTACCAGGGTGAGACCCACCGGTAGTGGGGGGGGGGGGGGGGGGGGCCCCCCGGGCGGACGTCGGTGGGGGGGGGGGGGGGGGGGCGCCCCGGGGCGGCGGCCGCGGCCCCCGCCACCCCCCTGCCCCCCCGGCGGGGCGCCGCCCCCGCCCCCCCCCCGCCACTACCTGCTGAAAGATCAGAACCCGTAGCGCAGGAAACCGCCGTCCACCGCGATGCACTCGCCGGTGACATAGCTGGCCGCCGGCAGGCACAGGAAGCCCACGGCCGCAGCCACTTCCTCCGGCTCGCCGATACGGCGCATCGGCGTGCGGTTGATCACTTCCTCGTAGTAATCCGGGTCCGACAACGGGCCGGATGTGCGCCGCGTGCGGATGTACCACGGCGCCACCGCGTTGACCCGGATGCCATCCTCGGCCCACTCGACGGCCAGGTTGCGGGTCATCTGGTGCATCGCCGCCTTGGTCATGCCGTAGACCACGCCGCTGCGCACATGGGTCAGGCCGGACACGCTGCCGACGTTGACGATGGATGACGACGCGTGGCGTGCCAGCAACGGATGTGCATAGCGCGACAGCTCGAAGGCCGAGAACAGGTTGGTCTCGAAGATCTTCCGCCATTCGTCCTCGGAATACTCCGTGGCCGCCTTGGTGACGTTGCCGCCGGCGTTGTTGACCAGGATGTGCAGGCCATCACTATGGTCCTCCACCCAGTCCAGGATCTGGCGGCGGTCCTCGTCGTCTGAGACATCGGCGGCCAGCGCATGCACCTGCATCTGCGGATACACGTCCAGCAGTTCGTCGCGCGCGGTCTCCAGCATGTCGATATCACGGCCGACGATCATCAGATCGGCGCCGAAGCCAGCCAGTTCATGCGCGATGGCAAGGCCGATGCCGGCGCTGGCGCCGGTGATCAGGGCGGTCTGGCCGTCCAGGCGCCACCGTTGCTGGGTCATGTGTACTCCCGGGCCGCGCCCGCTGTGTTTCGATGCGGCAAGGATACGCGCTCACGGCCGCCCCCTGCCGAGGATGCGACACTGCCCGCACGCCCATCACGGAGTGCCGCCATGCGCATCCTGATCCTGTCCACATCCCTGCTGGCCATCGTGCTGCTGGCAGGCTGCCAGCGCCCACCGGCGCCGAACCCGGAAAAGCCACCGGTGCCCCGGGCGATGTCGCGCGCAATCAACGAACCGCTGGACCGCGCCAAGGGCGTGCAGAAGACCGTGGACGATGCCGCCGCGCGTGAGCGCAAGGCCGAGGCCGACGCGACGCAGTAACCCCGCAGACGAAAACGCCCGGCCAAGGCCGGGCGTTTCCAGTAGATCCACTCCGTGCGTGGATGGCTTCCGATCAGAACCCGCAGAAGCAGTACGCCAGCGCCTTCACCGGCGTGCCGTTGCCCTTCTCGCGGGCCGCGTTCTCGACAAAGCGCAGCTGCGTATCCACTTCCGGCATCGTGCGCGCCAGCACCATCCGCGCCATGCCCGAGTCGGACAGCATCCAGGCACCTGCACGGCTGCCGGCGAAACCGCTGACGAACTGCGCGAACGGCGTTGCCGCCTTCTCGATGTAACGCACGCGGTAGGCATCGGCCTTGCCCAGCTTGGCGCGGCTGGCGGCATCGGCCACCGCATCCTTCAGGCCACCGAAGGCATCGACCAGGCCGCGTTCCTTGGCCTGCGCACCGCTCCACACGCGTCCACGGGCCACTTCGTCAACGGCCTCGACCGGCTTCTTGCGAGCGTCGGCGACGCGACCGGTGAAGTCGGCGTAACCCTTGTTGATCACCGACTGGATGACCTGGCCCACGGCCGGATCCATCGGGCGGGTGACATCGAACGCACCGGCGAAACGGGTGGTGCCGACACCGTCGGTGTGCACGCCGATCTTGTCCAGCGCGCGGCTGAAGTTCGGCACCATGCCGAAGATGCCGATCGAACCGGTGATGGTCGACGGATCGGCATAGATGCGATCGGCATTCATGCTGATCCAGTAGCCACCGGAGGCGGCCAGGTCGCCCATCGACACCACCACCGGCTTGCCGGCGGCCTGCAGCGCCACCACTTCGCGGCGGATCTGCTCGGAGGCGAACACTTCACCACCCGGCGAATCCACGCGCAGCACGACGGCCTTCACGTTCTCGTCGTCACGCGCGGCACGCAGCAGCGCTGAGGTCGATTCGCCACCGATGCGGCCGGCCGGCAGGTCGCCACCGCTGATTTCGCCGGCAGCCACCACCACCGCCACCTGCGGACGGCTGTCGACCGGGTTGCGGCGCGCATCGAGCTGGCCCAGGTAGGAGCCGAAGTCGATGTTGCGGAAACCACCGTCGGCATCCTCGTCGGCCACGCCGCGCTCGATCATCAGATCCTCGAATTCCTCGCGGGTCTTCAGCGACGTCACCAGCTTCTGCTGCAGGGCGAACTTGGCCAGGTCACCACCGGCAGCGGCGATGCCTTCCGGCAGCGTGTCGATGCCGGCAGCCAGCTGTGCCGGATCCAGGCGGCGCGCCTTGGCGATGTCGCCCAGGTAGCGCTGCCACACGTCGTTCATCCAGAACAGGTCGGCTTCCTTGGAGGCCGGCGAAGCGGCGTCGAGCACGTACGGTTCGGCGGCGGACTTGTACTCGCCCACCTTGAACAGGTGCACGTCCACGCCCAGCTTGTCCTGCAGGCCAGTGCGGAAGTACTGGCGGTAGCGGCCCAGGCCCTCGAGCACCACCGACCCCATCGGATCCAGGTAGACCTCGTCGGCCTGCGCGGCCAGCAGGTACTGAAACTGGCCCATGCTCTCGCTGTAGGCCACCAGCTGCTTGCCGGAGGCACGCAGGTCCTGCAGTGCCGCGGCCACTTCACGCAGCGAAGCGAAGCCCGACGGCTGCAGCTTGTCCAGCTCCAGCACCACGCGCTCGATCTTCTTGTCTTCCTTGGCCGACTCGATCACCCGCAGCAGGTCGCGCAGCTGGATCTCTTCGGCACCGTTGTCGCCCACCGCCTTGGCCAGCGCGCGGCTGACCGGGTCAGCGCTGAACTGCTCGACCAGGCGGCCTTCCGGCGCGATCACCAGGGTGGTGCGGTCCTGCAGCGATTTGCTGGCACCGGCGCCCATGCCGGCGGCGATGACGAACATCACCAGCAGCAGGAACAGCAGGCCGAAGAACACCAGGTTGAGGATCAACCGGCGGGTGAAGTTCATGACGTCCCACAGCCCGATGAAGAAACTGGCGACGGGGTTGCGACGCGCCGGGGGCAGCGGGGGCACGGGTTGATTCATGGAACGCTCCGGATGGCTTCTTGCCGTGGTGCCAGCATAGCCGGTGCCGTGTGATGCGGCATCGGACACAAGTCAGGGGATCGCCCGCCACGGGTCATCGCGGCGGGCGGGGCGGATCAGGACAGTGCCGACTGGCCGATGCGCAGGCTGCTGCGACGCAGGCGCCAGCCCATCAGGATGGCGGCGGCGGTCAGGCCGACGATCAGGCCGATCCACATGCCCTGCGGGCCCATGCCCATGCCCAGGCCGAGCCCAGCGCCGAGCGGCATGCCCAGGCCCCAGTACGCGAACATGGCGATGAACATCGGCACGCGGGTGTCCTTCAGGCCGCGCAGTGCGCCGGCCGACAGCACCTGGATGCCATCCGGGAACTGGAAGGTGGCCGCGTACAGCAGCAGGGTGGAGGCCAGGCCGGCCACCGCCAGGTCGTTGGTGTAGACACCGACGATGGCGTCATGGCCGAACAGCAGCACCGCTGCCGACAACGTCTGCGTACCCATGATGATCGCGTAGCCGGCCCAGGCCGCGCGCCGCACGCCGAAGCCATCGCCACGGCCGACCGCATGGCCGACGCGCACGGTGGTGGCCTCGGCCACGCCCATCGGGATCATGAAGCACAGCTGGGCGACGTTGATCGCGATCTGGTGCGCGGCCGCTTCATTGGCACCGAGGCGGCCGATCAGCAGCGCGGTGACGATGAACAGGCCGCCTTCCATCAGCACGGTGATGCCGATCGGCAGTCCGGTGCGCAGCAGGTCCCAGATCGCCTTCCAGCGCGGTCCTTCGAAGTGCGAGAACAGCTGCAGGTGGGCGAAGCGCTTGGTGAACCACAGGTAGGTGGCGAAGGCGATCGCCTGCAGCCACATCATCACCGCCGAAGCGATGCCCAGGCCCTCGGCGCCCATTTCCGGGAAGCCGAGCTTGCCGTTGGCCAGCACGTAGCCCATTGGTGCCAGCACCAGCAGCCCACCGAAGCCGAGCAGCATGGTCGGCAGCGTCCAGTGCATGCCCTCGCTCAGATAGCGCATGCAGAAGTACAGGGTCAGCGCCGGGCCGCCCCAACGCACCGCATGCAGGAACGCGGTCGCCCCAGGCACGATGTCCGGTGCGATGCCGAAGGCCGGCAGCAGCGGCGGCACCACGGTGAGGAAGGTGAACATGATCAGGCCCAGGCCCAGCGCCAGCCACAGTGCCTGGCGGAACAGCGGGCCGATCTCGCGCTCGCGGCCGGCGCCATGCAGCTGCGACACCGAGGCGGTGAGCGAGATCAGGGTGCCGATCGGGATCAGCATCGGCAGCCACAACAGCGCCGTGCCGATGGTCACCGCGGCCAGGGTCGCCGTGGCGTGGTGGCCGGCAATCACGTTGTCGACGAAGGAGATCAGACCGGTGGACACATGCCCGAGCACAAGCGGCAGGGCGAGCAGACCGGTAGCGCCGACTTCCTTGCTGAAGCGCGGCGTGGAGGTTGCAGTAGACATAAGGTGCTTGACGCGAACTACGGTTGCGCGCGAAGGGCACAGGCACCGGGTTGCGGGCCGCCATCTTACGCGTGCAGCGCGCGCATTCCCATGACATGGCGTGAATGCTGGGTTCCGGCAGGCCCCGGCATCACGCGTTGCGATCACGTTACCGGGAAAGACGCACGCCTTGTAGAGTCGACTGTCAGTCGACTGCTCTTCATACAGGGCCGCGAAAACCCCGCGCTGCGCGCGCAAGTCGACTAACAGTCGACTCTACCGCTAGACGCTACGCCTTCGGGTTTACTGACCCGCCTGGCGCTTGAGCCAGGTGTCGCGCTCGGCGGCCGGCACCGCGAGGAACGCGCTGCGTACCGTGTCGCGTTCCTGCGGTGGTGTTCGCTGAGCCACCAAGGTCAGTTGGGCCAGCTGCGCCGGGCTGAGCTGGCGCAGCACGGCCAGCGCGGCCTCGCGCTGCTCCGGCGGCACGAAGCCGAACAGGCCGTGCAGCTTGGGGAATTCCAGGCCCAGTTGCGGGCCCAGCCGCCAGCCTTCGCGGAATGCCTGGTCCTGCGCCTGGAACTGCTGGCGCAGGCGTTGCTGCTGGTCGGCCGGCAGCGCATTGAAGCGCGCAGCGGCCTGGCGGATCCGCTCGCGTTCGCCCTCCGGCAGGGCGCGCCAGGCGGCGTAGTCGGCGCGGCGCTGGCGCTGCTGCTGGGCATCGAGCTGGGCGAACGCAGCGGGCGTCGTACCTGTGGTGGCCGGGGCCGCCGGTGAACTGCCCGGCACTGGCGGCGGCAGCGGCACGTTCAAGGTCTGCGGCGCGGCGGACAGCGACAACGGCAGGGCCAGCAGCAGGCTGGCGAACAGGGTCTTATTCATCGGCAGCAGCGGTTTCCAGCGTGGCGCTTGCCGGCTCGGGCCGGCTCGGCTTGGATTGCGATTCGTCCACCGGCAGTGGGCCACCGGCCGCCGTCCACGCATACAGATCGGCATCGGCCACCAGCGGATAGTCGCGGTCGGCCAGCATCGTGGCGTCGTCCGTAGCCTGCGCAGGGGTCGCGTCCGGCGTGGCATTGACCTTGCTCGGCGGCAGTGCTTCCACCGTGACGGGGCCCGCCTCACCAACCACGCCTTCCGGCAGCGGTGTGTCGCTGCCGAACGAATGTCCCTGCCAATGGCGCCAGCCCAGCGCGGCGGCCAACAGTACCACCACGGTTATCAGCAGGATCAACGGACCGCGCCAGCGCGGCTTGGCATTGGCGCGGCGGCGCTTGCCAGTGGCTGCAGCCCGCTCGTCGCGCTGCGGGGTGCGCCAGCTGGAGGTCGGGGCTTCACTGCTGGTCGTCGGTGCGGCCGGCTGTTGCAGCTGCTGCAGGCGTTTGACGGGCAGATCGCGGATGCGCAGCTGCACCTGCTCGGCCAGCTGGCGCCAGGCCGATGCATCGGGCTGGCCGTGCGCGTCACGCGGGCAGGCATCGGCCAGCAGGTGCTGGTAGCCGGCTTCGTCCTGGTCGAGCACGCGCGTGGCGATACCTTCATCCAGGCTGCCGCCCACCCGCAGCAACAGCGCCAGGCGCGGCAACGGTCCCATCTGGCCCAAGGCTGCAAGCGGCGGCTCCCACTGGCCGCCCGCCGGCTCACGCAGCGCCTGGCGCTGGGCCAGCAGGGTCCAGAAGCGGGTTGGCCACTGCGCCATCGGCAGGTCGCTGGCGACCGCCGCAAACGCGCGCATCACCGCCACCAGGGTCTGCTCGGCCCGGGCAGCATCGCCGCACTGCAGTTCAGCCACCACCAGGGCGCGGCGTTCAACACCTCGCAGGAACGCCGACAGCGCGCCGGCCGCGGTCGAGGAAACAGGGGCGGGCACAGCCGTCATCGATCACTCCAAAGGTCTGGGCGCATGATAGCGGCAGGCCATCGGCGCCCGTAGGACTTGCGCCCACAGGCACTTCGTGCTGCAGGTTGTGCACAGCACCACGCTGCCTGCGCAGGAAACTGTGGCATCCAACTGAATTCACTCTGTTTCAGCATTGTTTCACACTTAAATCATTGATTTTGATGGACTTTAAAGTATGGCGATTTTTTGACCAACCCGAGCGTGAGGCCGTCGCCATCGGCCTCCTGCGCGCCCGCCGACCGGTAACGCACAGCGTTATCCACAGAACATGTGGATAAGACTGAATCTCCAATGGACACCGATATTTAGGTGACATTTATGATTCAACGGGCGCCGCCCCGCCGCCGCCCACCCCGCCATTCGCGCGCGCATGGCCCGGTACACTGGCCCGATGCTTTCACCGATTCCGACCCTGCAGGTCGCCCTGCCCGTCCCCCTGCCCCGCCTGTTCGACTACCTGTCGCCGGAGGGCGTGGCCCCCACGGTTGCGGTCGGCTGCCGCCTGAAGGTGCCGTTCGGCAACCGTGAGCTGGTCGGTGTGGTGGTGGGGCACGGCCAGACCGACGACGGCCAGGGCCTGCGCCAGGCGTTGGCCTGGTGCGACCCGCAGCCGCTGCTGCAGGGTGAGCTGTGGCAGAGCCTGCAGTGGCTGGCGCGCTACACCCACGCGCCGTTGGGCGAAGTACTCAGCACCGCCCTGCCCGGCCCGCTGCGCCATGGCGAGGCCCTGCCCGACACCCATCACTGGGGCTGGCAGCTGACACCCGAAGGCCATGCCCAGCGCGGGAAGCTGCGCGCCGGCAGCCGCCCGCGGCAGTTGGCCGAACTGCTGGCCGAGGCCGTGGTGGATGAAGACGTACTGGGCGAACGCATGGAGGACTGGCGCACCGCCGCACGCAGTCTGGCCAAGCGTGCACTGGCCGAGCGCGTGGCGATGACGGTGGCACCGCAGCATGCGCAGCCGCTGCCCGGGCCCACGCTCAACCCGGACCAGGCCGAAGCCGTGACTGCGATCAACGCCGCCGACGGCTTCCAGCCCTTCCTGCTGGATGGCGTGACCGGCAGCGGCAAGACCGAGGTCTACCTGCAGGCGATCATCCATTGCCTGGCACAGGGCAGGCAGGCGCTGGTGCTGGTGCCGGAAATCGGCCTGACTCCGCAGACCCTGGCACGCTTCCGCGGCCGCCTCGGCATCGCCGTGCATGCGCTGCATTCGGGCTTGAACGACAACGAGCGCGCTCGCGTCTGGGCGGCCGCCTCACGTGGTGAAGCACGCGTCATTGTCGGCACTCGCTCGGCAGTGTTCACGCCGCTGCCGCAGGCCGGTCTGCTGATCGTCGACGAGGAACATGACGGGAGCTACAAGCAGCAGGACGGCATCCGCTACCACGCGCGCGATTTCGCCCTGGTGCGGGCCAAGGCCTTGGGCATCCCGGTACTGCTGGGCAGTGCCACGCCCTCGCTGGAAACCCTGCACAACGCCTACGCCGGGCGCTACGCCCACCTGCGCCTGAAGCAGCGTGCCGGCGATGCACGGCCGCCGCGCGTGCGCATCCTCGATGTGCGCAAGCGGCCATTGCATGACGGTCTGTCAGCCGACGTACTGGCCGGTATCGGCGAACACCTGCAGCGTGGCCAGCAGGTGCTGGTGTTCAAGAACCGCCGTGGCTACGCGCCGGTGCTGCTGTGCCACGACTGCGGCTGGACCGCGCCATGCCAGCGCTGCGATGCGCCGATGACCGTGCATGGCGGCGGCCGTCGCCTGCAGTGCCACCACTGCGGTGCGCGGCAGCCGGCGCCCCTGGCCTGCCCCGCCTGCGGCAGCCTCGCGCTGCAGCCGCAGGGCATCGGCACCGAACGCCTGGAAGAGCACCTCACCGCCGCCTTCGCCGATTTTCCGGTGGTGCGCATCGACCGCGGCACCACCTCGCGACGCGACGCGCTGGAACAGCAGCTGGCGAAACTGGGTGACCAGCCCGGCATCCTGGTCGGCACGCAGATCCTGGCCAAGGGCCACGACCTGCCGAAGCTGACACTGGTGGTAGTGGTGGGCATCGACGAAGGTTTGTTCTCCGCCGACTTCCGCGCCAGCGAGAAACTGGCGCAGCAGTTGATCCAGGTGGCCGGCCGTGCGGGACGCGCGCGTGATCCTGGCGAGGTCTGGCTGCAGACCCATCATCCCGGGCACCCGCTGCTGGAAACCCTGGTCAGCGGTGGCTACCACCCGTTCGCGCAGGCCGAATTGAACCAGCGCCAGGCCGCCGGATTCCCGCCCTTCGCGCATCTGGCACTGATGCGCGCCGAGGCACAGCAGGTCGAGCATGCCAACGCGTTCCTGCTGGCGGCGCGGCAGTTGCTGGGCGAACAGAACGTGGTCGAGGCCTATGGGCCCATGCCGGCGCCGATGCCGCGGCGTGCCGGCTACCAGCGCACCCAGCTGCTGCTGTCCGCCGTGCAGCGGCCGCCGTTGCATGGGGTGCTTTCGCAGTTGGTGCCGCAGCTGTATGCGCTACCAGAAGCGCGCAAGGCGCGCTGGTCGCTGGATGTGGATCCGACGGATCTGTATTGAGGGTGCTGCCCGATGCTGCGTAGAGTCGGGGGGGGGGGGGGGGGGGGGGGGGGGGGGCGGGCCGGGGCCCCCCCCCGACCCCCCCCCCGCCCCCCGGAGCTTGCTCGACTGCCTCATGCAGAAGCAGTCGAGCAAGCTCGACTCTACCAACGGCCCTGCCGCTTACGTCAGCGGCGACATCACGCCGCGCTGGTAGGCCGGGCGTTCGCGCAGGCGGGCGTACCAGTCGGCCAGGTGCGGCAGTTCCGGGCGCTGGATCGGCAGTTCGAACCAGGCATAGATCAGCGAGCCCAGCGGGATGTCACCCATCGCGAATTTCTCGCCCGACAGCCACGGCTGTCTGGCCAGCGTGGCATCGGCCATCGCCAGGTAGTCACCGGCACGCACGATGGCGGCATTGATGCGCGCTTCGTCGCGGTCAGCCGGGGCGGTGCGCATGATGCCCCAGATCAGGTCGGTGTACAGCGGCGCCATCCGCGAGGTGCTCCAGTCCATCCACTTCTCGGCCTGGGCGCGTTCCATCGGGTCTTCGGCGTACAGCGTGCCCAGCGCGTAGCGCGCGCTCAGGTAGCGCACGATGGCATTCGACTCCCACAGCGGCAGGCCGTGGTCTTCGATCACCGGCACCAGGCTGTTGGGATTCATCGCCTGGTACTCCGGCGTCTGCGTGCCGCCATGGCTGCCACCGACTTCGATGGATTCATACGGCAGGCCGATTTCCTCGGCGCACCACAGCACCTTGCGGACGTTACTGGAATTGCGGCGGCCCCAGATCTTCAACATGCGGTTTTTTTCCTTGCTGGCAATGCGGCAACGATACGCCTGATCGGAGTGGGTGTGTGGTTGGCGGATGTGGAATCGGGCATCTGCGCGCTGCCGGCCAGCGGCCGGCACTACCGGTTCCTTTCCGCTCCGCGGCCGGCATTACCGGTTCTTTTTCGGCAGTGCGCGCACGTAGGACGATTTGCCGTCCTTCTTCAGCTCGAACAGGCCGATCGCTGCCAGCAGGTCACTGAGCTTCCCGTAACCGTAGTTGCGCGGATCGAACGACGCCTGGTTGCCGATCTGGCTGCCCACGGGCCCCAGATGCGACCAGCCATCCTCGCCCTCGGCCGAGGACACCGCACGGCGCAGCATCTTCACCAGCCGGGTGTCGCTGCGCATTTCCGCACCGCTCTTGCGTGGCCGGGCATCGTCGTTGGCAACAGGCTCGTTCGATGCCTGTTCGCTGGAAGCCTGTTCGGTATCCGGCACGCTGGCATGGGTCTGGCCCAGCGCTTCCAGATAGGTGAACTTCGAGCACGCGTTGACGAACGGCTCCGGGGTTTTCTTCTCGCCGAAGCCATACACCTTCACGCCATCGGTCAGCAGGCGCATCACCATCGGGGTGAAATCGGCATCGCTGGACACGATGGCGAAGCCATCGAGATTGCGCGCGTACAGCAGGTCCATGGCATCGATCACCATCGCCATGTCCGAGGCATTCTTGCCCTTGCTGTAGGCGAACTGCTGGATCGGGCGGATCGCGTACTCGTGCAGCACCGCTTCCCAGCCCTTCAACCGCGGGCTCTTCCAGTTGCCGTAAGCACGGCGAACGTTCGCCACGCCGTAGCGGGCGACTTCGGCCAGGACCTCGTCGATCTTCGAGGCCGGCGCGTTGTCGGCGTCGATCAACAGGGCGATGCGCTTTTCCGGTTCGCTCATGGGCTCCTCAAGGGCGGTTGCCTGAACCCGAGTATCGCCGATCCACGCGGGCGCTGACGTGACAGGCAGTCGCCGTGCGAAGATGCCAGGCGCTTCCCCCAATGCCCCCACTGGAGTGAGTCGATGAGTCGTGAGCGCGTTCCCCACCTGGTCGTTGTCGGCGGCGGTTTTGCCGGTCTCTGGGCCACCCGTGCCCTGGCCCGCGAGCGCATACGCATCACCCTGGTCGACCGCCGCAACCATCATCTGTTCCAGCCGCTGCTGTACCAGGTGGCCACCGCCGGCCTGTCCGCGCCGGATATCGCCGCACCGCTGCGCCACATCCTCGGCCACCAGCGCAATGTGGAAGTCCGCCTGGGCGAAGTGGTGACCATCGACAAGCAGGCCCGGCAGATCCGCATGGCCGATGGCAGCACGCTGGACTACGACAGCCTGCTGCTGGCTACCGGCGCCACCCACGCCTACTTCGGCAACGACCAGTGGGCCGATGATGCGCCCGGGCTGAAGACGCTGGACGATGCCATCGCACTGCGCCGCAAGCTGCTGCTGGCGTTCGAGCGCGCCGAGGCCGAACCGGACCCGGCGAAGAAAGCGGCGTGGTTGAGCTTTGCCGTGGTCGGCGGTGGACCTACCGGCGTCGAACTGGCCGGCACCCTGGCCGAGATCGCGCGGCATACGCTGCGCAATGAGTTCCGCCACATCGACCCGGCCAGCGCCAAGGTGCGGCTGGTCGAGGCTGGCCCGCGCGTGCTGTCCTCGTTCCCGGAAGTGCTTTCGCTGAAGGCGCGTCGGCAGCTGGAAAAACTCGGCGTGGAAGTACTGACCGGTACCCCGGTGAGCGACATCGACAGCCAGGGCTTCAAGCTCGGTGAGCAGTTCGTGCCGGCCCGCACCGTGGTCTGGGCCGCCGGCGTGGCCGCCTCACCACTGGCGCGCACGCTGGACGTGCCGCTGGACCGCGCCGGCCGCGTGCAGGTGCAACCCGACCTCACCCTGCCCGGGCACCCCGAACTGTTCGTGGCCGGTGACCTGGCCGCACTGAACCAGGCCAATGGCAAACCGGTGCCCGGCGTGGCGCCTGCCGCCAAGCAGATGGGCAAGTACGTGGCCGAGGTGATCCGCGCACGCCTGCATGGCAAGCCCGCGCCGGGTCCGTTCAAGTACGCCGACTTCGGCAACCTGGCCACCATCGGCCGCATGGCCGCGATCGTGCACCTGGGCCGGCTGCAGCTTTCAGGCGTACTGGCCTGGTGGTTCTGGCTGGCCGCGCACGTGTTCTTCCTGATCGGTTTCCGCAACCGCGTGGTGGTGCTGCTGAACTGGGCGGTGGCGTACTGGAGCTACCAGCGCAGCGCGCGCATCATTTTTGGTGATGACCAGGAAGACCGGCGGCCGAGGCGGTAGGGTCTGCACTTGTGGCGGCCATCACCGGCCCGTAGATGGAATGACATGTTCTTCTGACATGTCGTCTCAGAGTCGATCCAATCGAAGCACGAGGCACTGAGCAAGTGATGAATCACTGAAGAGGATAGATATGGAAACCACATCATCAGACAAGTACGTCGAAGTCGGGGGTGATTTCGCGGAAATATTTGATCAAGCCACTCTGCTTTCGATGCTTAATTCTCACGATGAAGCGGCGGTGGCTTTGAAATTCCATTTGATCATGGAGGAGTTCATCAACATCTGGTGTTCAAAGCGCACCTACACAGATGACTTATTTGCAGGCATAGACTTCGTTCCATTCAAAACGAAGCTAGCAATTGCCAGGAATCTCGGCCTTGAGATCGGAATCTTCAAAACCCTGGACAAGTTAAATACTGCAAGAAACAGATACTCCCATCGACTCAAGTACAACATGGCGGCCAATGACGTTGAGTCGCTTTCAGCCCTGATCGATAACGCAGCACCAGAACATCCTGTCAACAGCTGCTCTAGTTTCGTCATTGAGAGCTCCGGCATCGATCCGCAAGGTCGCTTGGCGAAGCAGACTCACAGTTGGAACTCCGGCAATCCAAAAAAGCTATTCATCATGTGCGTTACATTGACAATGAAGACAACTCTTTGGATTCAGAAGGAGTTCGACGATCGTGGAATCAGTTACACACTTACGACAGGGTTGCCGAAGAGTATAAATCTGTCGTGAACTTAACTATCAACAGCTAGCGAACGTCTGCCTTCGGCTTCGGGTACCACAGCGCGTTGACGATGACCCAGCGCTGGTCGAAGCGGCCCATGTGGAAGTAGTCGACGAACCACGGCGTTTCCAATCGCACCGAGGCGGCGTTGCCGGTCACGTCCAGCACCGTGCAGCGGCGATCCCATTGATCCTTCGGGGTCTTCAGCGCGCCCTGCTTCGTCAACGAGACCAGCTCTTCCTTCGACATGCGGCGCAGGCCCAGGCGTTCGTCGGGTGTATCGCCAAGGACCGCGCGCTTGGCCAGGTCCGGGTGCAGGGAGCGCGCGACGCGCTGCGGGTCGGCTTCCAGCTGGCCGTCGACGTAATCGTGGCAGGTGGCTTCAATGGCCGCGATGGTAGCCGGATCGGCAGTGGGGCTCATTGTTGCGGAGAGAGCGAACAGCAGGGCGATCGTGGACATCCGGGTCTCCAGCTCTGGGCGCGGGGTGATCATGGCATGGGCCAAGTGCCCCATCCACGCATGGCGTGGATCTACAGGACCGGGGCCTGCAGCCAGGCCAGCTTGCGTTCGCGCGGCTGTTGCTTGAGCTGCCACTCGGCACGGGAGGCGGCGGCCCGGTCCGGGTACTCGCGCACGGCCAGCACCCGCAGCGGCGGCCGCGCCCGGGTGTAGCGCGCGCCCTTGCCGGCCTGGTGGGCGGCGAAACGCGCGTCCACATCGGTGCTGATGCCGGCGTAATAGCTGCCATCGCGGCATTCGAGCAGGTACAGGAACCAGGGTCGGAGGGACGGGGCCATGCCCGGATTATGCCGTGCTGCACTGCAGCGGATATACTGGCGCCCGAATGCAGGAGAGAGGCGCCGCGCTGGCGCCCGCCGAAGGCGCAGGCTCCCATGATCGCTCAGGCCGGTGGGCTGGAATCCCACCAACCATGCATTCGACTCGCCGAGCTGGAGAGAGGTCACCGGGCATGCCCGGGACGATCCGCCGAAGGGGCACGCGGCCCATGCCGCTGAACTCTCAGGCAAAAGGACAGCGGGAGCGGCACCGGTCATCGTCATCCCGTCATTGCGCAGGCAGTGGCGGTAGTCGCGCATGGCCGGCCCCACCGCGCCCGGAGCCTGTCCCATGCTGCTGTCCATCATCTACCTGATCGCCATTTCCGCCGAAGCCATGACCGGCGCGCTGTCCGCCGGCCGTCGCCGCATGGACCTGTTCGGCGTGGTCATGATCGCCTGCGTCACCGCCCTCGGCGGCGGTTCGCTGCGCGACATCCTGCTCGGGCACTACCCGCTGGGCTGGGTGAAGCATCCCGAGTACCTGGGCTTCACCGTGTGCGCCGCGCTGATCGCCACCTGGGTGGCACGCTGGATGCACCACTTCCGACGCACCTTCCTGGTGCTCGATGGCCTGGGCCTGATCGCCTTCACCCTGATCGGCTGCTCGATCGCGCGCGAGGCCGGCCATGCGATGCCGATCGTGCTGATCGCCGGCATGCTGACCGGCGCCTTCGGTGGCGTGCTGCGCGACATTCTCTGCAACGAGGTGCCGCTGATCTTCCAGAAGGAGCTGTACGCGATCATCGCGCTGCTGACTGGCGCGGCGTATCTGCTGCTGCTGCACTGGGGCGTGGCCGACGCCACCGCGATACTGTGCTGCCTGGGCGGCGGCTTCGCGCTGCGCCTGCTGGCGATCCACTACCGCTGGGAAATGCCGAAGTTCGTCTATCACGACGAAGTACATTGATTGTTTGACGGTAGTGCCGGCCGCGGGCCGGCAACACGGCACACGCCCGCAGATTCCGGCAGGTTGCCGGCCAGCAGCCGGCACTACCGAATACGTTGCATGACCATGGTCATGCGGCATTGGCCGGGGTGATTGGCTACCATTGTCACCCCGTCGCTGCCGCGATGGCATCCAGCCACGCCGCGCCCGCGGCCCCGCCAGACACTCCCTCCCCGCTGCCCGTGGTGCCGTGAACGCGCCGACGGGCCCGCATGTCCCTGCGCGCGCAGGGCGCAGGATGCCCCATGTCTGTCGCCAAAAATTCCCGCTTCCGTCGTGCCCGCCTGTTGTGGGCGGTGCTGGCCATCGCCCTCGTCGCCGTTCTGGCGTGGTGGCTGTGGCCCCGGAACGGCGCCGGCAGCAGCGACGATGTCCCGGGCAAGACGGTGCCGGTACGCGTGGCACGCGCCAGCGCCGAGCCGCTGGTGCTGCGCCTGAAGGCGGTCGGTACGGTCACCCCGCTGCACAGCGTGGTGGTACGCAGCCGCGTGGATGGCGAACTGCTGCGGCTGCATTTCCAGGAAGGCCAGCAGGTGAAGGCCGGCGATCTGCTGGCGCAGATCGACCCGCGCCCGTATGAAGTGAAGCTGGCACAGGCCCGGGGTACCCAGCAGCAGAACCTGGCCGAGCTGGAGAACGCCGAGCGCCAGCTGCAGCGCTACCGCGAACTGCAGAAGCAGAACTACGTGTCCGGGCAGGAACTGAGCGACCAGCAGAGCAAGGTGCGCCAGCTGCAGGGCCGCCGCCTCAGCGATCAGGCGTCTGTTGATGAAGCGCGCCTGCAGCTGCAGTACACCCGCATCACCGCCCCGGTCAGTGGCCGCGTCGGGCTGCGCCGGCTGGATGTGGGCAACCTGGTGCGTGCCAGCGATGCCGAAGGCCTGGTGACGCTGGCACAGACCGCACCGATCAGCGTGCTGTTCACCGTGCCCGAACCCGAGCTGCCTGCGCTGCTCGATGCCGTGCAGGCGCAACCGGCACTGGCGGTGGAAACCTGGGACCGCGAAGAACGCCGGCAGCTGGCCCGCGGCTCGCTGTCCAGCGTCGACAACCGCATCGATACCACCACCGGCACGCTGAAACTGCGTGCGCACTTCGCCAACCACGATCTGGCGCTGTTCCCCAACCAGTTCGTCAACGTCCGCCTGCAGCTGGGCGAGCAGCCCGCGCTGCTTATTCCCGATGCCGCCGTGCAGTTCGGCAGCCAAGGCAACTACGTGCATATCGTCGACAAGGACAGCAAGGCACAGCGCCGCACCGTGGTGCTCGGTCCGGCCGATGATGGACGCGTGGCCGTGCGCTCCGGGCTGGCCGCAGGGGACAAGGTGGTGATCGAAGGCATCGACGGGCTGGAAGACGGCACGGCGGTGGAGATCATCACCGAGGAGGTCGCGACCAAGGCCGGCGCATGAACCTCTCGCGCCCGTTCATCCTGCGCCCGGTCGCAACGACTCTCCTGATGGTGGCGCTGCTGCTGTCCGGCGTGCTGGCCTATCGCCTGCTGCCGGTGGCGGCGCTGCCGCAGGTCGATTACCCGATCATCCAGATCACCACGCTGTATCCGGGGGCCAGCCCCGAACTGACCACACGCACCATCACCGCACCGCTGGAGCGCCAGCTCGGCCAGATTCCCGGCCTGAAACAACTGTCGTCGACCAGTTCCGGTGGCGCCTCGGTCATTACCCTGCAGTTCGGGCTGGAGGTGTCGCTGGGTGTGGCCGAGCAGGACGTGCAGGCCGCCATCAACGCGGCGGGCAGCTTCCTGCCCGGGGACCTGCCGGTGCCGCCGGTGTACCGCAAGGTCAACCCGGCCGACACCCCCATCCTGACCTTGGCGGTGACCTCGCAAGGCCTGTCGCTGCCGCAGGTGCACGATCTGGTGGATACGCGCATCGCCCAGCGCCTGGCGCAGTTGCCCGGCGTCGGCCTGGTCAGCCTGGCCGGTGGCCAGCGCCCGGCGGTGCGCATCCAGGTCAATCCAGCGGCGCTGGCCGCCAACAACCTGGGCATGGACCACATCCGCACCGCCATCGCCGCCGCCAACGTCAACCTGCCCAAGGGCAGTTTCGACGGCCCGATCCGCGCGGTGATGCTCGATGCCAACGATCAGATGCGCAGCGTGGATGAGTACCGCGCCCTGGTACTGGCCTGGCGCGACGGCGCGCCGCTGCGGCTGGGCGATGTAGCCACCATTACCGATGGCGCCGAGAACCGCCAGTTGGCTGCGTGGAGCGGTACCACGCCGGCAGTACTGGTGAACATCCAGCGCCAGCCCGGCGCCAACGTGATCGCCGTGGTCGAGCAGGTGCGTACGCTGCTGCCGCAGCTGCAGGCCACGCTGCCCGCCGGCGTGCAGATGAATGTACTGAGCGACCGTACCGAATCGATCCGCGCGTCGGTGCGCGGTGTGCAGAAGGAGCTGGTACTGGCCATTGGCCTGGTGGTGCTGGTCACCTGGGTGTTCTTGCGCAATCTGCCGGCCACGCTCATTCCCAGCGTCGCAGTGCCTCTATCGCTCATCGGCACCTTCGCGGTCATGCTGCTGGCCGGCTATTCGCTCAACAACCTCACGCTGATGGCGCTGACCATCGCCACCGGCTTCGTGGTGGACGACGCCATCGTGATGCTGGAGAACATCGCCCGCCATCTGGAGGAAGGTGAAAGGCCCCGCGATGCAGCGCTGAAAGGCGCAGCCGAGATCGGCTTCACCCTGGTGTCGCTGACTGTTTCGCTGATCGCGGTGCTGATCCCGCTGCTGTTCATGGCCGACCTGGTGGGTGCACTGTTCCATGAGTTCGCAGTGACACTGGCTGTAGCCATCGGCATTTCGCTGGTGGTCTCGCTGACGCTGACGCCGATGCTGTGCGCGCGGTTCCTGAAGCCGCACGCGAAGACTGCACATGCGCCCGATGTCTTCGACCGCGTCATCGGCCTCTACGACCGCCAGCTGCGCTGGGTGCTGCAGCGCCAGCCGCTGATGTTGCTGGCCACCGTTGCCACCCTCGCACTGACCGTGGCGCTGTACTTCGCCGTGCCCAAGGGTTTCTTCCCGGTGCAGGATGCCGGCCTGGTGCAGGGCATCAGCGAAGCGCCGCAGGCGATCTCATTCCAGGCCATGCGCGAGCGCCAGCAGGCGCTGGCGGCGGCCATCGAAGCCGACGAGGCGGTGGCCAGCGTCTCGTCCTACATCGGCGTGGACGGCAACAATGCCACGCTCAATACCGGCCGCCTGCTGATCGAGCTGAAACCGCACGGCGACCGCGATGGCGCCGCCGTGGTGATGGCGCGCCTGCAACAGCGCGTGTCGAAGATCCCCGGCATCACCCTGTACCTGCAGCCGGTACAGGAGCTGGGCATCGAAGACCGCATCAGCCGCACCCAGTACCAGTTCACCCTGACCACGCCGGATCTTGAAACACTGGAACGCTGGACCCCGAAGCTGCTGCAGGCGCTACGCCAGCAACCTGCACTGCGCGATGTCGCCAGCGATCTGCAGATGCAGGGCCGGCAGGCGCGCGTGGCGATCGACCGCGATGCGGCGGCGCGCCTGGGCGTAAGCGTGGAAGCAGTAGCCGATGCGCTGTACGACGCCTATGGGCAGCGCCAGATTTCGACCATCTTCACCCAGGCCAGCCAGTACCGGGTGGTGCTGGAGGCCGATCCTTCACGACAGCCCGGGCCGGAGGCGATCACGGGCCTGCGTGTGCGCAGCAGCAGTGGGCAGACCGTGCCGCTGGGTGCGGTGGCACGCGTGGATCTGGGCCCGACCGCCCTGCTGCGCAACCATGTCGGCCAGTTCCCGGCGGCCACGCTGTCGTTCAACCTTGCCCCGGGCGCATCACTGGGCGAAGCGGTGGAGGCTGTGCACGCCGCGCGCGCACAGGTGAACCTGCCGCAGAGCATCGAACTTCGCCTGCAGGGTGCCGCAGCGGCCTTCAGCAGCTCGCTGTCGTCCACACTGTGGCTGATCCTGGCCGCGGTGGTGGTGATGTACATCGTGCTGGGCGTGCTCTACGAGAGCTTCATCCACCCCATCACCATCCTCTCCACCCTGCCCTCGGCCACCGTCGGTGCGTTGGCGGCACTGTGGGTAAGCGGACGCAGCCTGGACCTGATCGCGGTGATCGGCATCGTGCTGCTGATCGGCCTGGTGAAGAAGAACGCGATCATGATGATCGACTTCGCGCTGGACGCGCAGCGCACACGCGGCGTGTCACCGCGCGAGGCGATCCATCAGGCCGCGCTGCTGCGTTTCCGGCCGATCCTGATGACCACGCTGGCCGCGCTGTTCGGCGCAGTGCCGCTGATGCTGGCCAGTGGTTCCGGCGCCGAGCTGCGGCAGCCACTGGGCTGGGTGATGGTGGGGGGGCTGCTGGTCAGCCAGGTACTGACCCTGTTCACCACGCCGGTGATCTACCTGGCCTTTGATCGCCTGCAGCGTGGCCGTGCGACGTCCCCGGTGGCCGTTGACAAGGCGCGCGCGTGACCCCCATCGCGCGCCTGGCGCAGGCCTGCGTGCAGCGCCCGGTAGCGACGATCCTGCTGGCGGTGGCGCTGGTGCTGGCCGGCCTGCTGGCATTGCGCCTGTTGCCGGTGGCGCCGCTGCCACAGGTCGATTACCCCGCCATTGAAGTCAGTGCCAGCCTGCCCGGCGCCTCGCCCGAGTCGATGGCAGCCACCGTCGCCACGCCGCTGGAGCGCGCACTGGGCAGCCTGCCCGGCATCTCACGCATCGACTCGGCCAGCACCCAGGGCCAGACCCAGATCGAACTGAAGTTCGTACTCGGCCGCGACATCGATGAGGCAGCGCGTGAAGTGCAGGCCGCCATCAATCTTGCACGCGGGCAGTTGCCCAGTGGCATGCCCGGCATGCCGCAGTACCGCAAGGTCAATCCCTCACAGGCACCGATCCTGGCGCTGGCACTGACCTCGGACACGCGTTCGCCAGGCCAGCTGTATGACCTGGCCTCCACCGTGCTGGCGCAGAAGCTGTCGCAGGTACCGGGCGTGGGCGAAGTGCAGGTGGGCGGCAGCGCCTTGCCCGCCGTGCGTGTATCGCTGGACCCGAATGCACTGAACCATGCAGGCCTGGCGCTGGAGGACGTGGCCCAGGCCATCGGCCGCGCCAACGCCATGCGCCCGCTGGGTGCCGTGGGCGATGACCGTCAGCAGTGGCAGCTGGAAGCGCCGCTGCAGCTGCGCCAGGCCGCGCAGTACCGCGAACTGGCATTGAAGGTCAGCGACGACCGCACGCTGCGGCTGGGCGATGTCGCCGCCGTTGCCGATGGCGTGGAAGACCGTTACGCCAGCGGCTTCCACAACGAACGCCCCGCCGTGCTGCTGATCGTCAGCCGCCAACCCGGCGCCAACATCATCGCCACCGTTGATGCCATCCAGGCGCAGCTACCGCAACTGCATGCGCTGTTGCCCTCCGGCGTGGACATGCGGCTGGTGATGGACCGCTCGCCGGTGATCCGCGCCACCCTGCACGAAGCAGAGCTCACGCTGGTGCTGGCGATCGTGCTGGTGGTGCTGGTGGTGCTCGGCTTCCTCGGCCACTGGCGTGCAGCGCTGGTGCCCTGCGTGGCGATTCCGGTGGTGCTGTTCGGCACGCTGGCGCTGATCGCGCTGATGGGCTTCTCGCTCAATACGCTTTCATTGATGGCGCTGATCGTCGCCGCCGTGCTGGTGGTGGACGATGCCATCGTGGTGCTGGAGAACATCGCCCGCCATCGCGAACTGGGCGCCGACCGCTGGCAGGCGGCAGTACGGGGTGCATCGGAAGTCGGTGCCACGCTGCTGTCGATGAACGTTGCACTGGCCGTGGTGTTCGTCTCCATCCTGTTCCTGGACGACTTCGTCGAACGCCTGTTCCGCGAATTCTCGTTGACCCTGGTGGCGGCCATGACGGTCTCCGTGCTGGTCGCGCTGAGCCTGGTGCCGATGCTGTGTGCACGATTGTTCGTGGATGCCGCGCAGCAACCCTCGCGCTGGCAGCGGGGCAGCAATGCGCTGTTCGAACGTGGGCGCAGCGCCTACCTGCGCACGCTTCAGGCCAGCCTGCACCGGCTGCGCTGGCCATTGCTGGCGTTCGTTGCAGTCATCGCGCTCAACACGTGGCTGTTCCAGCAGGTGCCCAAGGGCATCGTGCCCAAGCAGGACACCGCGCAGCTGCGCGGCTTCGCGCGCGGCGATGACGGCCTGTCCTTCCAGGCCATGCAACCGAAGATCGATGCGTACAGGAAGCTGTTGCTGTCCGATCCGGCCATCGAGGACATCATCGGCTACATCGGTGGCAGCAACGGGGTCAACAACGCCTTCATCATGATCAAGATGAAGCCGCTGGCAGAGCGCAAGGTGTCCAGCCAGCAGGTGATCGACCGCCTGCGCGCGCGGCTGCCCAAGCTACCCGGCGGCAATCTCTATCTGTGGGTGGACCAGGACATCCGCCTGGAGGGCGCCGGCAGCAGCGGCAAGTACGAGTTCCAGCTGCTGTCGGCCGATACAGCACCACTGCGCGAATGGGCGCCGAAGGTGGCGGCCGCGCTGCGTGGCCTGCCCGAACTGGTGGACGTGGAAGCACAGGGTGAAGCGGGCATGCGCCAGGTGGTGCTGGATATCGACCGCGAAGCAGCCGCGCGCCACGGCGTCGACCTGCGCACGGTGGCCAACATGCTCAACAACTCCTTCAGCCAGCGCCAGGTCGCCACGCTGTACGACAGCCTCAACCAGTACCGCGTGGTGATGGAGCTGGACCCGAAGCACACCCAGGACCCGGGCACGCTGTCACGACTGCAGGTGATCGATGGCAACGGCCAGCGCATTCCGCTGTCGAGCATCGCCAGCTGGCGCTATGGCATGGCACCGGACCGGGTGTACCACAGCGAGCAGTTCGCCTCGATCTGGATCGAGTTCGCACTGGCACCGGGGGTGGGCCTGGAACAGGCCACGCAGGCGATCGATGGTGCGATGTCGAAACTGATGCTGCCACGTTCGGTCCAGGGAAAACTGTCCGGCGAAGCCGGCGGCCTGGATCAGCTGCGCGCGCGCCAGCTATGGCTGGTGCTGGGCGCCACACTGGCGGTCTACCTGGTGCTGGGCATCCTCTACGAGAGCTTCCTGCAGCCGCTGGTGATCCTGTCCACCCTGCCTTCGGCCGGTGTCGGCGCGCTGCTGGCGTTGTGGCTGTTCGGCAACGAACTGAACCTGATCGCCCTGCTCGGCCTGTTCCTGCTGGTGGGCGTGGTGATGAAGAACACCATCCTGCTGGTGGATTTCGCACTGGCCGGCGAGCGGCGCGGGCTGAGCGCGCAGGATTCAGTGATGGAAGCCGCACGGTTGCGCCTGCGGCCGATCCTGATGACCTCGCTGGCAGCGCTGCTGGGCACGCTGCCGCTGATGCTGGCCAACGGCGAAGGCTGGGAGCTGCGGCAGCCGCTGGGAATCGCCATTGTGGGCGGGTTGCTGGTCAGCCAATGGTTGACGCTGTACACGACCCCGGCGATGTATCTGGCGTTGGCGAGGTTGCGCGCGAAGAAGGCCATGTAGCGTCGAGCCATGCTCGACTGCTCTTTACAGGGAACCAACGCGCTTCTCGCGCAAGTCGATCATGGCTCGACGCTACAGAAGAGCGGTATCCACGCGTGGCGTGGATCTACGGCGGACATTGAGTAGAGTCGAGCTTGCTCGACTGCCGTTGGTGCACGTTTTTCCGCAGTCGAGCAAGCTCGACTCTACGTA
>NZ_JAWIRS010000005.1:0-16270 GCF_036320005.1 Stenotrophomonas sp. SMYL11 | reverse complement strand
CCCTTGTGTCGCTTGGTCGCGCGCGTCCGCTGCTTGTGCGCCCCGTCCCCCCCCCCCCCCCCCCCCCCCGACTCTACGTATCCAAGTCGGATCAACGCACTGCGCGGACTGGACCACTTGGCGTGCCGGGTGCGACCCGATGGGCCCGCGACACACGCCGGGGAGGCTTGGTTGCAACGTCCTGCAGCCTGTCCAGCAGCGGGACCGCCGTGCCGGTGCGCTCGGCAAGCCAGCGCACGACCTCGGGCTTCTCCATAGCCAACGACAGCAGCATGGTTGTGGCATCGTCGGGATAGGTCGTCTCGTTCTCGTAGCGGGAAAACGCGATCGCGCCTTTTCCAAACAGCGTGGCCGCTGCGCGCTGGGTCAAGCCGTAGCGGCGCCGGAACGCCAACACATCCTCGCCCAGCAGCAGCCCGCCGTAGTGGGCGCGCCGTGCGGCAAGTCGTCTCAGGTTCTCGATCTGCTGTGCGGCGCTGGTTGCCGTCGCGCCGCATGCGGGGCACTCCATCGCCAGCAGTTCGACGACCACAGGATTGCCGCGCGGAGTGAAGTGCCGTTCGCGTGTGGATGCCACCAGCGGTGCCTGCTCGCAGGCGGGACAGAGTCGGGACGTGGCTTTGTTCATGGCGCGCTCCAATGAAACGCATGATGCTCTACAGATGGCAGCTGAGAAATACGAGCCGCAACGTTCCACACCGGCCAACAGAAAATTTCAGGTAATAGTTGATGTCGGATCGGTTCATCCGGCACTTCTGCACATCGTCATAGCGAACTGCGTAGGCGTCACATGGATGCCAGGTGCCCAACTGGTCCCTGCACCACTCTGATCCCCTATGGTCCTCCGCTTGCAGGCACAGCAGACAGTCCAGGAGGTCGCCCAGCGTCCAGCGAAGGTTTTCCAGATCTCTCTGTGCTTTGCGGGTAGCCACCCAGACATCGTCAGGCTGCAACCCGCCTGTGCGCACGCATTCCTGCAAAGCCAACAGATCAATCAAGGGAGATCCGCGAACATTGATCGTTCGGCGCGACCTGCCGCATTCCGTTGGCTGCGGCAACTGCGCCGGATCGACCCTCCACAGCTCGGGCCTCAATTTATCACCGTGATAAATTTCGTCAAGTCCATGACTTGCCTTCCGCTCCTGCCGCCGTGGGTTGGCGACTCCCGGAAGGACAACCGTGAGCCATAGGCGGAACGGTCGGAATGGGCGTTTGCGGCAGGCCAGGCGTGACAAACGCAAGGCCCGCCTGCTGCGCGGAAATTTTTCAGCGAAATCAGTGAAGTATGGTTCTGATGGATATCTGCCAGAAGCAGGCTCATCAGTAGCCTGAAGCGCGCTGGCGGCGCTGATGTGGCCTCCAGCGGGTCGTAGCCGTCATTGCCGGGTACGGCGAATCGTCCACGCATGGCGTGGATCTACTGCCACCCCGGCGATGTACCTGGCGCTGTCGCTCATGCGCAGCGCCAGGCGCATCGCCGGTGCAGATGGGCCGGTCTCCAACTCCGACCGGCCCTGATCGCGGCCGCACCCCCGCAGGCGCTGGCCGCCATCCACACACGTGCCGCACTCAGGCGGCTTCCATCAAGCTGCTTCGGACACCTTCACGTCGCGACGGGCGCGCACGGCCGCAGCCAGTCGCTCCAGCACCGTCACGGTGGTGTCCCAGTCGATGCAGCCATCGGTGATGCTCTGCCCATAGACCAGCGGCTGGCCTTCCACCAGTTCCTGGCGGCCACCGACCAGATGGCTCTCGATCATCACGCCAACGATGCGCTGTTCGCCGTCTTCCAGCTGAACGGCGATGTCCTCGATCACCTTCGGCTGGTTCTCCGGGTTCTTCAGGCTGTTGGCATGGCTGGCGTCGATCATCAGACGCGTCGGCAGCTTCGCCTTGGCCAGCACCTGGCAGGCCTCAGCAACACTGCCTGCGTCGTAGTTCGGCTGCTTGCCGCCGCGCAGGATCACATGGCAATCCGGGTTGCCGGTGGTCGACACGATGGCGGTACCGCCCTGCTTGGTGACCGACAGGAAGTGATGCGGATTGGACGCGGCACCTACCGCGTCGGCGGCGATCTTCACGTTGCCATCGGTGCCGTTCTTGAAGCCGACCGGGCACGACAGCCCCGAGGCCAGCTCGCGATGCACCTGGCTTTCGGTGGTGCGTGCGCCGATCGCGCCCCATGCCACCAGGTCGGCGATGTACTGCGGCGAGATCACGTCGAGGAATTCGACACCGGCCGGCAGGCCGAGTTTGTTGATGTCGCGCAGCAGGCCGCGGGCAATGCGCAGGCCCTTGTCGATCCTGAAGCTGCCGTCCAGGTCCGGGTCGTTGATCAGGCCCTTCCAGCCCACCGTGGTGCGCGGCTTCTCGAAGTACACGCGCATGACGATCTCCAGCTCACCGGCCAGCGCGTCACGCAGCGGCTTCAGGCGCTGGGCGTACTCGATGGCGGCCTTCGGGTCGTGGATCGAGCACGGGCCAACCACCACCGCCAGGCGGTCGTCGCGACCGTGCAGGATCTGGTGCAGGGCCGCGCGCGAGGCGCTGACGGTGTCGGAGGCTTCATCGTCACAAGGCAGCATCGCCAGCAGCTGGGCAGGCGGTGTCAGCGGTTCGATGGTGCGGATACGCAGGTCGTCGGTGTGCGGGGGCATTGCGGGAGATCTCCGGAACGTTGGGGGTCCCCAGCGTGGCGGCATGAAAAAAGCCGCCAGGTTCGCTGGCGGCTTTCGGGAATGCGTCTGAAGCTTTCTTCAGGGTGAGCGCAGTCCTTCCTCCGCCAGTGGCTTCGGAAAGTAATACCAGTAAAAGCGGGTGGCGGCTGCGTTCATGGGATCTATTGATAGCACAGCTTTTGCGCAGTGCAAAATGTTTCATCCGCAACTGGGGACGCGGTTCAGCGAGGTGCGCACCAGCCATGCCTACGCGGCGGCAGCCACGCGAAGTTGCTCATTTACCATGCACTTCCACGTCCAGCAGCAGGCCTTCGTGGATGTCGGCCCAGCGTTCCAGCACGCGATCCAGCTCCTGCCGGGCTTCGTCCAGCTGCTCGGGGTTGAGCAGGGAACGCGCGGTGTAGAGGTCGGAAACCAACCGCCGCAGGGCCGATTCCGGGATGGCCACCGACGGCCCCTCCAGGCCCGGCAACTGCAACGCCGGGCTGTCGCCAAGAGGGCCGAACAGCGTGACCTGGAGCGTGCTCTGCATGATCGACTTCCCTGCGGATGGACATGGGCAATGCACTGTTTACCGTGTCTGGGTGACAGGCGCATGTGCCTCCCATGCCGAGGCCCGGGATCTGCCGGCGTCTGCCGCCCCGCTACAGGGCGGCCAGGTCGGCCAGGTGCTGGGCCATGCCGTCCATCGCGCCTACCGCATGGGTGGTGGTGAAGTACGCATGCCAGCCGGTCGCGGCGATGCCGGCCACCAGCTCATCGACCTCCTCGCGGCTTGCACAGCGCCAGACCGCATAGAACTGCTCATCGCTGCCGTGCGGTACGTCCGTGGCAATGCGGCCCATCGCCAGCGGCGTGATGCGGGCTGGATCGAACTGCTGCATGCCGGCGCCAATACGGGCGAAGAAGGCATTCCGCTGCTCGGGCGGGAGTGCGGTCCAGGCAGGTGTGGCGGTGTAGAGCTCGATGAAGGTGTGCGACATAGTGGTTCGTCCTTGAGGTTTACGAGGTTGCGCGGTTGCCGGCCAGCGGCCGGCACTACCGGAACGAGCGCAATGCGCGTTTGCGGATGTAGGCGTTGGCGTCGCTGTGGCGCTCGTGCTGCCAACGCGTGCACAGCTCGCGCAGCCACTGCGGCTGAGTCTTGCCGGCGTCATTGAGCCAGTTGCCGACCGAATCCTGCACATAGCGTTCCGGGTCGTCAGCCAGTGCTTCCAGCATGGGTAACGCAAGTTCCGGATGCTGCTTGAACAGTGCGATATGCGTGGCCCAGACACCGCGTGGGCGCAGCGCTTCACAGGCGAAGCGGCGCAGGTACGGCGATGTTTCCTGTGTCCAGGGTTGCAGGTACTCAAGCGCCTGCATCGGCGCGGCAACGATGTCCGTGCGTAGCGCCAGCCACGCCCATTCGCGCACACCGAAGTGTGTGTCATCGGCCAGCGTGCGCATCTGCTGCAGCTTCTCTGCCAACGTTGCGCGGGCATCGCTGCCGACCAGATAGCAGGCCCAGCCACGCACGGTATCGGAGCTGTGATCCTGCCAGAACTCAGGCGCACCCTGCCCCGCCTCACGCAGCAGTTGCGCGGCCAAGGCCATGCGCAGCGTGATGCCCTTGCCTGAGGCATCCCGCATGCGTTGCAGCGCTTCCGGTGCAAGCTCAGGCGCCACCACCTGCAGCAACGCGGCGAAATCCACTGCCAGGCATTCGGCCAGATGGGTGGTGGCAACGCGACCGGTGTTGAGTTCATGCAGGCGTTGCGCCGCAATCGCCGGGCTCATGCTGCAGACTCTCGTCCAGCATCGGTGTGCTGCCAGACCTTGTGCAGCAACCGCGACAGCTGCTGCTGTTCATCGGTATCCAGACCATTGAACAGGCCACCGATCCACTGTGTGTGCTGGTCAAACAGTGTCTCGGCCAAGCGTTTTCCCCGTGCGGTCAATACGATCTGCAGGCGACGGCCATCCTCAGCATCGCTGCGACGCTGCAGCAGTTCTTCGCGCTGCAGGCCATCGAGCAGGCCGCTGATGGTGGCGCGGGTGACGCCTGCGCGTTCGGCCAGCTCGTGGGGCGGTAGCGTGCCACCGGCCCCATGCAGCAGGAACAGCACGATGAAGCGACCCTCACTGAGCCCGTGTGGCGCCAGCCGGGTGGCGCAATCGTGGTCGATGGACGACGACAACGACAGCAGCTGGAAGCACAGGCGCAGCTGCGCGACGTTGGCGTGGCCGCGTCGCTGCGCCTCATCCATCAGGGCATGGTGCTTGGCTTCGATCATCTCGTGATGAGCATATGATTAGGCGCCTAATCATATGCCATCCGCTTCGGCGTGGCTACCAGTCCATTACCTTCGCCGCCGGCCCGGGATGCGACGGGAACAACGGCAGTACCTCCTCGGCCAGCTCCTGCAGCACCTCGCCGGCAGGCCGCTCGGCGAACTGGATGCCCAGCGCGGCATGGTTGACGCCGGCCCGCTGCCAGGCCTGCAGCAGATCGATCAGGCCCTTGCGGCCGGTGCGCAGGGTGAAGCCACCCCGCAGCGGCATGCGTGGATGATCCGGATCGTCCACCAGGTCGATCCATTCGTTGGTCATGTGCGGACGGAAGCCGCCATCCGGAATCAGCGCGCGCCAGGCGCCGATCTTCGCGGCCAGCCGCTGCGGACCGGCGTTGTCATGGGTGGCCTCTGGATAGGTCAGCCACCCATCGGCATGCTGGCCGATCCACTCCAGTGGCTGGCGTGCGCCACCGGTGACAACCAGCGGAACGCGGCCACTGACCGTGGGCGGCAGCAACTGCACGCCCTGCTCGGCACCGGCATGTGTCATCCGCCCATCCGTGCCCGGCTGCAGCCAACGGCGCATCTCGTTCATTGCGGCGGCGAAACGCTCTCCGCGCGCCGCGTGCTCCAGTCCATAGGCCGGGAACTCCAGCGGTCGATCACCGGACGCCACACCCATCACCAGCCGCCCACCGGACAGCTGATCGAGCGACGCCGCGGCCTTGGCCAGATCGATCGGATGGCGCAGTGGCAGCACCACGCTGCCGGTGGCCAGGGCCACGCGCTGTGTGCGTGCTGCCAGCCACGCAAGGTAGGTGAATGGATCGAACAGCTGCCCCGCATCGCCGAACAACGGATCGAACAGCGGTACGTCACGCACCCATACCGCAGCGAAGCCATGGCGGTCGATCTCCTCCACCAGCCGCGCCTGGCCCTGCAGCACGGCCATGTCGCCCTGGTAGAAGCGCAGCGGCAGGTAGATGCCCAGCGTCAGTGCATCGGCGCGGAACATGCGCTGGTAGCCCGGGTGCGTGGCAAAGACCGGCGCCGACGCGCCCGGCACTGCAATGGAATCGTTCATATGCGTCGCCTCCTTACGGTCCGGTGGCCGGCTCGGGCAACTGCACGCCGCGCTGTACCGCAGGGCGTGCTGCAACCCGCGCGTACCACGCATCCAGATGGCGATGCCGCGAGAAATCGATGTCGATGATGCGGGCGATGTGCAGCCAGCCGAAGTGGGCGATGTCGGCAATCGAGTAGTGATCGCCAGCCAACCACTCGCGTCCCTGCAGGCGCTGGTCGAGTACGCCGAACAGCTCGTCGCTCAGGCGGCGGTAGCGTTCGATTGCCGCGGAATCGGGCTGTTGCGCGAAGTGCTCGAAATGCACGCGCTGGCCGAGGATCGGGCCGACGCTGGCGGCATGGAACATCAGCCAGGTCAGCGTCTCCCAGCGTGCAGCCGGTTCGGAAGGCAGCAACGCATTGCCCTGTTCGGCCAGGTACATCAGGATCGCCGCCGATTCGAAGACAACGATGCCGCGCGCGCGATCTTCCAGCACGGGAATGCGGCCATGCGGGTTGAGCCGCAGGAAGTCGGGATGGCGATGTTCGCCATCGGCGATGTGGACGTGGTGAAAGTGATAGGGAAGACCCAGTTCTTCCAGTGCGATGGTGGCCTTGAAGCCATTGGGAGAACTGTCGGAGTACAGGTGCAGCGAAGGTTCGTTCATGGGAATCCTGGACGCAGGGAGCGACGGCATGCACCGGCCGTTGAAGGTGACCGGGCGATGCGGGAACGGGCGCTGCAGCAGCCGTGCAGGCAGTCTAGGAAGGGCCTGAGTCGCGGGGAAACGATGTCTTCTGCACGGGGAGTTGAGCGGGGCTCAACGTGCGCGACGCGCGCGCGACAGCCTGCAGTGCGGTCGATATGCTGTCGCAGCGCGGCGCGTGCCGACGCGGTTACAGGAGAGTTGAGATGGGTGCGGTGCTGCCGCTGCTGGGCCTGCGGGCCTTCGTTGAAACTGGCCGACATGGCAGCCTGACCGCCGCCGCCGATGCGATGGGGGTGACACCTGGTGCAATCAGCCAGCAGCTTCGACAGCTGCAGGAGCGGCTGGGCGTGAGCCTGTTCGACCGCACCCGGCATGGCGTGGTGCTCAGTGCAGCCGGCGCGCGCGTGTATCCGGAGCTGCTGCAGGCCTTCGATCAGATCGCACAGAGCCTGCAGACACTCGAACGCTGGGAAACACGGTGCACGCTACGCATCAGTGCCGCACCCAGTTTCGCCGCACAGTGGTTGGCGCCGCGACTGGGCGGGTTCAGTGCGTTGCATCCACAGGTGGACGTTCAGCTGGATGCGAGCGCGGCGTTGTCCAACCTGCGCCGCGACGGCGTGGACATCGCGATCCGTCATGGACTGGGCCGCTACCCTGGCCTGCATGCCGAGCATCTTCTGGCGCCGGTACTGCTGCCGGTGGCCAGCCCTGCGCTGCTGGCCAGCGCGCCTGCCGTGGGTACGGTGCAGGATTGCCTGCAGTTGCCGCTGCTGCAGGACGCCGACCGCAGCGACTGGCGGCTGTGGTTCCAGGCACTGGATCTGCCCATCGATGAACGACTGGAGCGCGGCCCTGCGTTCGATGACGACCTGTTGCTGATCCGCGCGGCGGTGGCCGGGCAAGGCATCGCCCTGGTGCGCGACATCCATGCGGCCGAAGAACTCGCCAGCGGCCGGCTGCAGGTGGTGATCGACCAGCCCTGGCCACAGGCCTTCGCCTACTACGCGGTGACGCGTTCGGACGGCGAATCCAACGCGGCAGTGCCCGCATTCAT
Organism: Stenotrophomonas sp. SMYL11; assembly: GCF_036320005.1. Lineage (NCBI taxonomy): Bacteria > Pseudomonadati > Pseudomonadota > Gammaproteobacteria > Lysobacterales > Lysobacteraceae > Stenotrophomonas > Stenotrophomonas sp. SMYL11. The sequence goes on along the minus strand of NZ_JAWIRS010000005.1, from coordinate 8,484 downwards.
GGCATGGTTGCGCGCGGCACTGATGATGACCCAGGATGCAGGCGCACTCCCCAAGCAGGACGCAGGATGAATCGCCCAGAGATCGATGCCATTGCCGAGGCCGTAATGCGGCCGGATGCACGGCGTCTGCGCATCGCTGCACGCCATCGCCAGGCCGCACATCGGCAGCGACGTCAGCGGGTGGCCGTCGGCGCCAGTCTGATCGGCATGGCGGCGGGCCTGCTGCTTGCGCCGATCACGGGTCTGCCGTGGGTACAGGGCATGATCGCTGGCGGCGCGCTGGCCCTGCTGGCGGCCCACCTGTGGCTGCAGCGGCGCGAGGGCCGCGGGTAGATTTGCACCTGGCAGCGGCATCCACGCATGGCGTGGATCTACTATTTCGATTCCGACCGGCCACAAAAAAACCCCGCCTTGCGGCGGGGTTTTTCATTGCGGGGCGAACGCGGGGGACTTAGAAGTCCATGCCGCCCATGCCACCCATGCCGCCCATGCCACCGGCGCCGCCCATGGCCGGCTCGTCCTTCTTCGGAGCTTCGGCAACCATGGCTTCGGTGGTGATCATCAGGCCAGCGATCGAGGCCGCGTTCTGCAGCGCCGAACGGGTCACCTTGGTCGGGTCCAGGATGCCGAACTGCAGCATGTCGCCGAACTCGCCGGTGGCGGCGTTGTAGCCGAAGCTGCCGGTGCCTTCCTTGACCTTGTTGATGATGACCGACGGTTCTTCACCGGCGTTGGCCACGATTTCGCGCAGCGGGGCTTCCATCGCGCGCAGGGCGATCTGGATGCCGTGGTTCTGGTCTTCGTTGGCACCCTTCAGGCCGGCCAGTGCGGTGACCGCACGGACCAGGGCAACGCCGCCGCCCGGGACCACGCCTTCTTCAACGGCCGCACGGGTAGCGTGCAGGGCGTCGTCGACGCGATCCTTCTTTTCCTTCATTTCGATTTCGGTCGAAGCACCGACCTTGATCACGGCAACGCCGCCGGCCAGCTTGGCCACGCGTTCCTGCAGCTTCTCGCGGTCGTAATCGGAGGAGGTGTCCTGGATCTGGGTCTTGATCTGGCCGACGCGTGCGTCGACGGCAGCCTTGTCACCCACGCCATCGATGATGGTGGTGTTTTCCTTGGAGACCTGCACCTTCTTGGCGCGGCCGAGGTCCTTGATGGTGGCCTTTTCCAGCGACAGGCCCACTTCTTCGGAGATCACGGTGCCGCCGGTCAGCACGGCCATGTCTTCCAGCATCGCCTTGCGACGGTCGCCGAAGCCCGGAGCCTTGACGGCCACGACCTTGACGATGCCACGGATGGTGTTGACCACCAGGGTGGCCAGCGCTTCGCCTTCGACTTCTTCGGCAACGATCAGCAGCGGCTTGCCGGCCTTGGCGACGCCTTCCAGCACCGGCAGCAGGTCACGGACGTTGGAGATCTTCTTGTCGTGCAGCAGGATGAACGGGTCATCCAGGTCAGCGGTCTGCGACTGCTGGTTGTTGATGAAGTACGGGGACAGGTAGCCGCGGTCGAACTGCATGCCCTTGACCACGTCCAGCTCGTTGTCCAGGCCCGAGCCTTCTTCAACGGTGATCACGCCTTCCTTGCCGACTTCCTTCATCGCGTCAGCGATGATCTGGCCGATCGACTCGTCCGAGTTGGCCGAGATGGTACCGACCTGGGCAATCGCCTTGTCGTCGGCGGTCGGCTTGGAGATGGTCTTCAGTTCGGCAACGGCGGCCACGACGGCCTTGTCGATACCGCGCTTGAGGTCCATCGGGTTCATGCCAGCGGCAACAGCCTTGGCGCCTTCGCGGATCAGGGCCTGGGCCAGCACGGTGGCGGTGGTGGTGCCGTCGCCGGCGTCGTCGTTGGTGCGCGAAGCAACTTCCTTCACCATCTGCGCGCCCATGTTCTCGAACTTGTCAGCCAGTTCGATTTCCTTGGCGACGGAGACGCCGTCCTTGGTGATGGTCGGCGCGCCGAAGCTCTTTTCCAGCACGACGTTGCGGCCCTTCGGGCCCAGGGTGGCCTTGACGGCATTGGCGAGAACGTTGACGCCGCGCACCATGCGCGAACGGGCGTCTTCACCGAAACGAATATCCTTGGCAGCCATTGCGATTACCTCGATGTTTGCGCCGGGCCGGGCCCGGCGACGAAAAGGGGATGTCTTACAGGAAAGCAGGTTGCGCCGAGGCTCAGCCGATGACGGCGAGCACGTCGTCTTCGCGCAGGACCTTGTACTCGACGCCTTCGCTCTTGTACGAGCTGCCGGCGTACTGGCCGTAGATGACCTTGTCGCCGACCTTCAGCGACGGCGCGCGCACGCTGCCGTTGTCCAGCGGCTTGCCCGGGCCGACGGCCACGACTTCACCCTTGGTGGACTTTTCCTTGGCCGAATCCGGAATGACGATGCCACCGGCGGAGATTTCGTCGGCTTCGATCGGCTTGACCACAACGCGGTCGTGCAGCGGCTTGATGCTCATGAGAGACCTCTTAAGTTATTGATTGGTCTGAAAAAGTCCGGCGATGTTAGCACTCGCTCATGGCGAGTGCCAGAACCGCACGTGAAGAAACCCGACAACGTCGGGAGCAGGGCAGAGATGGAGCCCGGCGATCCCCTTTCAAGGGCGGGAGGCAAAAAATTTTTCCGTCTCGCTAATGCGGCGACGCAGCGGATCCGGCCTGATTCGGTGACCAGCGTCGCACTGTCAGATATCTGACGTTCATTTACGGCAAAGTGTCACTGGATCGGCCTTAGGCTCGGCCGCGCATTCCCAATCACAAGGAGTAGTCGATGCGATTGCTGTCCCCGCTCGCCGCCGCCTGCCTGCTGGCGCTGGCCGCCGCGCCGGCCCAGGCCGAGGTCTTCATCAACGAACTGCACTACGACGACAGCACCGCCGCCGGTGACGTCGGCGAAGCGATCGAAGTGGTCGCCACCGCGGGTGAAGACCTGTCCGGCTACCGCCTCTACCTCTACAACGGCAGCAATCCTTCGGCCGCCACGGTCTACGCCAACAACCCGGTCCCGGCCGGCACCGCCGCGGGTTGCGGCAGCGCCACCCTGGCCGTGGTCAGCTACCCGACCAACGGCCTGCAGAACGGCCCGAACGACGGCATCGCCCTGGTCGATGCCAGCGGCAAGGTGGTCCAGTTCCTCAGCTACGAGGGCGCCATCACCGCCTCCGGTGGCCCCGCCGCCGGCATGACCAGCCAGAACATCCCGGTGGCCGAGACCAACAGCACGGCCCCGGGCACCTCGCTGCAGCTGACCGGCAGCGGCAGCCAGTACGCCCACTTCACCTGGGCCGAATCGGCCAGGCAGACGTTTGGCAGCTGCAACAACGGCCAGACCTTCAGCGGGGGCGGCACCCCGGGCCCGAACACGCCGCCGTCGGTGTCCACCACCACCCCGGCGCAGGGCAGCAGCACCTTCCCGGCCGCCGCCGACCTGGAAGTGGTGTTCAGCGAGACGGTGAACCTGGCCAGCGGCGCCTTCGCCCTGAGCTGCGGCACCTCCGGCAGCGTGCCGCTGACCTTCCCCGCCAGCGGGCGCAGCGTGAAGCTGTCCACCAACACCGCGCTGGTGGCCGGTGAAGCCTGCCGCTTCGACATCCGCGCCGCGCGCATCACCGACCTGCAGGGTGCGCATCCCGCCGCCGACAGCCGCATCGCCTTCACCGTGGCCAGCACCGGTGGCAATCCGGACCCGGGCAACCCGGGCGTGCCGGCCGGTTACTACTCCAAGGTCAACACCAGCAGCCCCAGCCAGCTGCGCTGCTCGCTGCACGCCACCATCAAGGGCCACACCGCCTACCCGTACAGCGGCTCGGGCACCAGCACCTGGACCATCCTGGAGATCGCCGACGAGGATCCCAGCAACAGCGGCAGGATCCTGGATGCCTACCGCAACCGCAGCTACACCAAGGTGACCGACCGCGCCGGCAGCGGCGGCGGCCTGAAGTACAACCGCGAGCACACCTGGCCGAACTCGCTGGGCTTTGCCAGCACCACCGGCGACAAGGGCCTGCCGTACGCCCCGTACACCGACACCCACATGCTGTACCTGACCGACGCGCAGTGGAACGCCGACCGCGGCAACAAGCCGTTCGGCAAGTGCGACGCCAACTGCGGCGAGCGTGCCACCGAGGCCAACAACGGCCAGGGTGGCGGCAGTGGCGGCTACCCCGGCAATTCCAACTGGGTGCGCACGCCGGACGGCAACACCGGGACCTTCGAGGTGTGGGGCCATCGCAAGGGCGACATGGCGCGTGCGGTGATGTACATGGCCATCCGCTACGAAGGCGGCAAGGATGCGGCCACCGGCCAGTCCGAACCGGACCTGGAGCTGACCGACGACCGCAGCAGGATCGTCAAGACCAGCAGTTCCCCGGCCTACATGGGCCTGCTGTCGACCCTGATCGACTGGCACCTGTCCGATCCGCCGGATGCCGCCGAACGTGCGCGTAATGACGTGATCTACTCGTTCCAGGGCAACCGCAACCCGTTCATCGACCACCCCGAATGGGCCACCCCCGGCCTGTTCACTTCGGCCAAACCGGCGACCTGCCAGCTGGCCAACTGACCGCGCAACGCTGCGGTCCACCGCCGCCGCCGGGCCTTGCCCCGGCGGCGGCCCTATACTCGGCGGTCATGTCGACCCTCGATCCCGTCCTGCTGCTGCTGACCACCTGCCCCGACCGGGCCAGCGCCGAGCGCATCGCGCACGCGCTGGTCGCCGAGCGTCTGGCGGCCTGCGTGACCCGCCTCGATGGCGCGCAGTCGACCTACCGCTGGCAAGGCGAGGTCACAACCGATGCCGAGCTGCAGCTGCTGGTGAAGACCAGCGCGAGCCGCGTTGATGACGCAATCGCCCGGATCGTCGAACTGCATCCGTATGAACTCCCGGAGTGCATCGCGGTCGAAACCCGGGCCGGCCTGCCGGCGTATCTGGACTGGATCCGGGCTCAGACCCGGGAGGACACTGTTTGAAGACTCTGTTTGCGCGTGGCGCCGCCTTGTGCGCCCTGTTGTGGCTTTCACTGCCCGCCTTCGCTCTGGATGAGAAGGACCTGCTGCCGGTGGACCAGGCGTTCGCGCTGACCGCCACCGCTCCCGAACGTGACCAGGTGCAACTGCGGTTCAAGATCGCACCGGGCTATTACCTGTATCGCCACCGCACCAGCGTCAAGGCGGATCCGGCCTTCAATGCCGGCGCGCTGCAGATGCCCAAGGGCGACAAGCACCACGACGATTTCTTCGGCGAAGTCGAAACCTATCGCGAACGCCTGCAGGCCACCCTGCCCGGCACGCCGACCGACGCAGCCGGCACCATCAGCCTGGAAGTGCGTTACCAGGGCTGCGCCGACGCCGGTGTCTGCTACCCGCCGCAGAAGCGCGTGGTGCAGGTCACCCTGCCGGGCGCCGGTGCGGCGGCCGCTGTGCCTGCCGCGCGTGCCGGTGCGGCAAGCCCGTTCAACAACCCGCTGGCCGGTGCCGGCAACAGCGGTGGCCTGCGCCTGCCGGGTACGGCCAGCAACAGCCAGGCGCTGCCGCTGCCGTCGGAGCAGGCGTTCGGCTTCGACGCCATCGCCAGCGACGGCAATACCCTGCTGCTGCGCTTCAGCCCGGCGCCGGGCTACTACCTGTATCGCGACCGCACTTCGGTGAAGCTGGACGGCAGCACCGGGGTGCTGGCCGACAAGCTGCGCTGGCCTGCCGCGCAGTCACATCGCGACGAACACTTCGGCGATGTCTCGGTCTACTTCAACCAGGTGGAAGTGCCGCTGCCGCTGCGCCGCTCCATCCCCGATGCGATCGACAGCACTCTGGTGGTGAGCTTCCAGGGCTGCCAGACCGATGGCATCTGCTACCCGCCGATGACCCGCCGGGTGAAGCTGTCCATTCCGGCCGGCAAGGTCAGCAGCAGTGCCGACCAGGCGCCACCGCGCAATGAGGTGATCAGCCCGCTGCCTGCTGCCAACGGCGCACCACGCGAAGCCGCCAACGGCGCGCCGCTGCGCCTGCTGCCAACCGTGCCCAATACGGATGCAACGGCCCCTGCTGCAGCAGGTGACGGCACCGCCAGCAGTGAGTTCGCCGCCGATGCACAGGGCGACAACGCGCTGCGCACGCGACCGCCGGTGACCACACCGAATCCGGACCGTTCGTTCGTATGGGTCCTGCTGCTGGCCCTGGCCGGTGGCCTGGTACTGAACCTGATGCCCTGCGTGCTGCCGATCCTGTCGCTGAAGGTCCTGAGCCTGGCGCAGAGCGGCGAAAGCCCGCAGCGCGCGCGCAGCCACGCCCTCTGGTACACGCTGGGCGTACTGGTCGCGTTCGCGGTGATCGGTGCGTTGATGGTTGGCCTGCGCGCGATCGGCAACGCCGTCGGCATCGGCTTCCAGCTGCAGCACCCGGGCGTGGTGGCGGCGCTGGCCTACATCATGTTCGCGGTGGGCCTGAGCCTGTCCGGCGTGTTCACACTGGGCGGCGGCATCGGCAACCTCGGCCAGTCGCTGGCCAGCCGCAGTGGCCCGGCCGGTGATTTCTTCACCGGTGCGCTGGCCTGCGTAGTCGGCAGTGCCTGCGTCGGCCCGTTCATGGGCGGCGCGATTGCCTACGCGTTCATTGCCCCGCCGCTGAAGGCGATGACGGTGTTCCTGTTCCTCGGCCTGGGCCTGGCCCTGCCGTTCCTGCTGATCGGCTTCGTGCCGGCGCTGGCGCGCCGCCTGCCCAAGCCGGGCCCGTGGATGGAAACGCTCAAGCACGTGCTGGCCTTCCCGATGTATGCCACCGTGCTGTGGCTGCTGTGGGTGCTGGGCAAGCAGCGCGGCGTGGACGGCATGGCGCTGGTACTGGGTGGCCTGCTGCTGCTGGCCTTCGGCCTGTGGCTGTTTGAACGCAACCGCTGGACCGGCTCGCGCGCCGTCACCCTGCTCGGCGTGCTGCTGGCGATCGGTGCACTGGTTCCGGCCTGGGGCGTGACCCAGCTGGCAGCGCCGGCGCGCACCGCGCAGGCGGCCACTGACAACATGGTCGAATACTCGCCGCAGTTGCTGGACCGCCTGCGTGCCGACAAGCGCGTGGTGTTCGTGAACATGACCGCCGACTGGTGCGTGAGCTGCAAGGCCAACGAGCGCGCCGTACTGTCGCGCCCAGAGTTCAAGGAACTGCTCAAGCGCACCAACGCGGTATACATGCGCGGTGACTACACCAACGTCGACCCGCAGATCACCACGTTCCTGGAAGAGCACAAGGCCGTGGGCGTGCCGCTGTACGTGGTGTACGGCCCCGGCGCACCGCCGACTGTGCTGCCGACCCTGCTGACCCAGGCGGTGGTCGAGGAAGCGCTGCTGCGCACCGCGCGATGAAGTGGCAACGGCCAGCGCTGCTGTGGACAGCGGTGCTGGCCGCCGGCCTTGGCCTGTGGGCCGGGCATCGATTGGCACCGGCGCCGGCTGCGCCTGAGGCCGTGTCAGCGGCGCTCGCCGTGGCGGCGGCGGTACCCGCCCTGCAGGTCGGCGACAGCCTGCCCGCGTTGTCGCTGCCTGATCTTGAAGGCCAGCCGCTGGACCTGCGCCAGCACGCCGCCGGTCGCCCGCTGTTGATCAATGTCTGGGCCAGCTGGTGCGCGCCCTGCGTGGAAGAAATGCCTGAACTGGCGCGCTTTGCCCACACCCAGGGCGACAACGGTGTGCAGGTTCTTGGCCTGGCGCTGGATACGCCGGAAGACGTGCGCGGTTTCCTGCAGCGGGTCCCGGTGGATTATCCGATCGTGATCGAGACACCCGGGCCACGCGATGCCAGCGTGCAGCTGGGCAATGCGCAGGGCCTGCTGCCCTACAGCGTGCTGTTCGATGCACAGGGCCGGCTGGTGAAGGCGAAGCTGGGACCGTTCGCCCACGGCGAGATCGACCGCTGGGTGAAGTGAGGGTTCGGCAGGGCTGCGCCCTGCACCCGCGGAAGTGCCGGCCGTTGGCCGGCAACCTCAACAGCAAAAGCAAAAGCGGGCATTCCGTGGGATGGCGGGGCGGTGTCGGAGTGCGGGGACGCTGCAAGTACGTCCCTGCAAGCTTGGCAGCCGCATCCATGCGGCTGACACCCCGCACCCCGACACCGCCCCACCTCTGACAGATTCCGATGGCTGTTGGTAGATGTCGACCTTGGTCGACACGCTAGATCCACGCCATGCGTGGATGAATCTCCATCGAAATCGAATATTTCGACAATTGAACGAAAAGCATCCACGCATGGCGTGGATCTACGGCAGATCGCGAAGAACTGCCGAAGGCGGGGTGGGTCCGGTTGCGGGGGCGTGAGCCGCATGGGCCCGAGGCATGCCTCGGGCGGGTTGGGCAGGACGCCCAACCCCGGTCTTGCCGTGTGCGCAGGACTGCGCACACGAGCAAGCGGCGACCGAGCTTACATGGGTGAGGGCGCTTTGCTTGCGAAGCACTGCTTCGCAAGCGCCCGAACGCACAGCCGCCAGCGGCT
>NZ_JAWIRS010000004.1:75563-212484 GCF_036320005.1 Stenotrophomonas sp. SMYL11 | reverse complement strand
TCATCCTTGGCCGGGGTGCCAGGTCGCAGGCAAGAGCCGAGCCAGAGGCCCAGCCATTGCCAAGCGGAGCCGACGAACGAGGACCAGCGCTGACCGAAGCGCCTGATACCATTTCGCATAATGTATATTATGTTCACAGCAGGATCGCCGCCCAAGCGACCGGAGCCTTCCCAGCCCTCAGATCCCAAAGCCTCACCTTGGGCCATCTTGCCCACTCAATCCCCACAACGACGATAGTCAAACGGAATCCGCAGGATCTTCCCATCATCTGCCGGACCGGAGATGCTCGCCTTCAGCGCAGTGCCATCACGCCGGTACTCGATGCGCTTCGGGAAGTCATGCTGCGGGTTCTCGAACACCACCCAGTTTTCGCCGTGGTCAGCAATGACGAATGTGGTTGGCGCCACGCCATTGGGCTGCACATGCAGGCCAGCCGCTTTGTCTGCAGGCACCAGGCGCATGTACTCGAATGACTCCATATCGCCGTGGCTCAGCGTGCGCGACACCCCAAGCAAAGCGCCGCCGGCCTCGGGCAGCCAGACCTCATCAAGCCTGCGCTCCTCGGTGCCGCCACACCAATGCCCGGCCAGCCAGTCGAACTCGGCCGGTGCAGCCATGGCCGCGCCGCTTCCCAACGCCAGGCCTGCGCCCAGCAACGCCACCTTCGACTTCAACATGCACAGACCTCCTGGATGGGTTGGCTGCAGGCTAGCGGCAGGGCCGCCAAGGGCGCTTGTAAAAATGCGCAGGATGGCGTCCGATGCCGCATGGACTACCGCGAGCACCCTGCCCCCGACGACCTGCGCCGTCATGTCCAGTGCCTCTGGTGGCTGCGGGACGAAGCCCCCGGCCATGACGTGCAGGTCATCTATCCCGATGGCCGCTGCGAGTTGCTGGCGGAACTGGGCGTGCCGCTGCATCTTCATGGGGCAGATGGCCGGATCCGCTCCGATCTGCCGTTCTGCTTCGCTGCACAGCAATGCGGCCCGATTCGTCTGCAGGCTGTCGGCCCGGTTTCCTGCATCGGCGTGCGCCTGCAGCCGGCCGCGAGCGCCTTGATTGCCGGCGTCCGCCTGCCCGGGCTTCGCGACCAGGCGCCGGACCTGTACACGCTGGATGCCATCTTTGCCGAGACCTTCAGCGCCGCCGCGCGGGCAAGTGCCGCCAGCGGAACGCCCGAGCCCCTCTGGCAGGTGCTGCGGGATCGTTGTGCCAGCTTCGGGCTGGACGAGCGCATCGAACTGGCCGTTGCGGAACTGGATGCAGCGGAAGGCGCTCTGCGCATCGCCGAACTGGCACGGCGGCTTGGCATGTCCCTGCGTGGCTTGCAGTCGCGTTTTCTGGCGGCCGTGGGCATGACCCCGAAAGAATATGCCCGGGTTTGCAGGCTGCAGGCTCTGTTGCACACGCTGGATGGAGAAGCCACCAGCATCGCCTCCGCTGCGGCGCGCCACGGTTACAGCGACCAGGCCCATGCCACGCATGACCTGGTGCGCTGGACCGGCGTCACGCCCGGCCGACTGGCCGACGCGCTGCGCGGCGATCGTGGCAGTAACGATGCACTGCGGCTGGCAGCGGCCTTCGTGCGTGGAAGCAGTGTCGCCCGCTCACCGTGAGCCCCTGCCCTGCGTCGTCCTACAGGAACCGGTGCATCACATACACGTCAACCAGCCCCAGCGCCCGATGCCGGAACGCCGCCGGTAGCGTCCCGACCACGGCGAAGTCCAGCTTCCGGTACAACTCAACCGCTGGCGCATTGGTGCTGACCACGTAGTTGAACTGCATGGCCAGGAACCCCTCCGATCTGGCCCGATCCAGGCTGTGTTGCACCAGCGCCCGCCCGACGCCACGCCCTTGCGTCAGCGGATCGACCACGTAGGTGGCACTGGCGACGTGCGCGCCCAGGTCCGGGAAGTTGGCACCCATCTTGTACATTCCGGCCACGCGCCCCTCCAGAACGGCCACAAAGGCCGGCTGCACCCCGAACCAGTGGCTCCGAAAGGTTCCGGCCTCGAAGGTGCCGGCGAACGGAAGCGAATCCTCCGTCGCAATGGCCGCCTTGAAAATCGCCCACATGGCGTCGAAGTCACCGGCGGTGGCAGCTCGGATCTCCATGCGATTCCCCGCGGTTCGGCATAGTGGGCAAGGCGGACACTAGCAGAATCCAGCACGTGCCCCGCACCCGCTTCACGCGCCACCGCCATCAGTTCCGCAATAGTTGAGCAAATCCCGGCCTCTAGAGCAGTACATGTCCCCCACTCCCGCGCGCACTCCACACCGGTTCCGCCGATGGCGCGTCGCTGGCTACGTTCTACTGGGCGTGTACGTTCTCTACCTGCTGGCCGGCAACATCTTCCTCAATACCCCGCTGTTCGACCAGGTCACCAACCGCAAGCCGCACAAGTTCGTGATGACGACCGGCCCGGCCATCACGCTGCTGCCGGGCCATGTGATTGCCTGGAACGTGCACATGCGCGGCCACGTCAACCACACCGTCTACGTGCTGCATGCCGAGCGTGCCAGCGCCCGATTGGCCGTGCTGCCCCTGTTCCGCCGCGAAGTGCGGGTCCCCCGATTGCAGGCCACTGGCGTGTCTGCCGAGATCAGCCGCGTCGAGGACGCCATTCCGTCGCCTCCGCGCAGCGACCAGGGCTGGACCCTGCGTTTCGACGCCATCCACAGCGACAGCATTCGCAGTACCCGGCTCGGCAAGCTGCTGATCATCGGCAAGGGCCAGGGCACGGTGGGGTTCCTCAAGCAACTGCGTGGCGGGCCGTCCGAGCTGTTCGATTCCGAGGTGTCGTTCAGCGCGGCAGACACCAGTTATGACGGCGTGCAGCTGCTGGGCGACATGGATCTGACCGCGCGCTTCAGCTATCCGCGCCACTATCGCGACCAGGCGCCCGGCCTGGCCAAGTTGAAGCTGCTGCATGCGCAACTTGAGGTGGATGCGCGCAGCCAGGGCCTGCGCATGGATACGGATGCGACATCGCCGAAGGTCTCCAGCGCGCCCGTGGCCGGACACCTGCAGCTGGCGCTCCACTTGATCGACGGCCAGCTGCAACCCGGTGACCATGCACTCTGGCAGGTACCGCTCTTCCTCGGCGATGGCGCGCCCGATCGCGGCGTGCTGGCCCTGCAGCTCAGTGTGGCCAACGACCTGCGCCTGCAGGCCCGCCTGCCGCCACGCCCGGATTCGGCCGCCGGCATCGATGCCGACCTGCACATCACCGGGCGCGAGATTCCATTCCAGCACCCTGCCCAGCTGCTGGAACGCAGCTCCGGTACCGTGCGTGGCGAATGGGCCTTCACCTCGCTCAACTGGATCCCTGCCCTGTTCGTGCGCAAGCCATGGCTGCAGCTCGATGGCGGCGGCACGCTGAAGGCGGATCTGCGCCTGCGCAATGGCGAACTGATCGAAGGCAGCACAGTGGACATTCCCTCGGCCGCAGCAGTGGCCGAAGTGGCCGGCGTGCGCCTGGCCGGCACGGCCAGCGCGCATGGCGAGCTGAAGGCAGGCAACCCCAACCAGGCACAGCTGGCCATCCGGCTGCCCCGCTTCACCGCGCGCCCCAGCGATGCGAAGGACGTACGGCTGTTCGACGGGCGCGACCTGGCCGTGGACCTCACCGGCGATGGACGCCTGCAGGAACTGCGCAAGGGCGTTCGCGCACGGTTGCGTTTCAGCGAGGCGACCATCCCTGACCTGGCCGCTTACAACCGCTACCTTGGCTCACAACAGGTGCGCCTGCTGCGTGGCACCGGCAGCCTCAGCGGCGACGCCACGCTCGACACCGATGGCCGCGTCGGCCACGGCACCGCGCGGCTGCTGGGCCGCAATGCCAGCGCCAAGGTGGCCGGCCTGGACATGGGCGGCGATGTCGACGTGAACGCGACGCTTCGCCGCGGGGACTTCAACCAGCGCCACTTCGATCTGTCCGGCACCACCGTGGAGCTGCGCAATGTGCAGGTGGCCGGCGCCGATTCCAGCAGCGCGTGGAAAGGCCGTGCTGTGTTCAAGCGGGGCCGCATCGACGCGCAGTCCCCGTTCCAGGTGGACGCCACCACCGATCTGACCCTGAGCGATGCACGCCCCCTGCTGGCGGTGTTCGCCAAACGCACCGACTACCCGCGCTGGACGCTGTCGCTGCTCGACTCCGGCCAGGTCGATGCACAGGCCACGCTGCGCTGGCGCCCGGGTCATCTGCTGATCGACGGCCTGAGGGCCGAGAATGATCGCCTGTCGGTACGTGCGCGGCTGGATCTTCTGGAGCAGCGCAAGCGTGGCGATCTCTACCTGCGCTGGGGGCTGCTGGGCGCCGGCATCGAGCTTGATGGCGAACAGCGCCAGTGGCATCTGGCCAAGGCGCGCGAATGGTTCGATCAGCGCCCTTCGCTGTTGCCGGGTGGGCAAAGTGGAAGCGCCGCGGGCTCTTCAGACTGATCGCCCCGGGGCTGCATCCATCTGCCGCCTCCGTTCGTATGAGCGGGTAAACGCAGGATGGAGCGGCACGGAATGAAGCGGCGTTCACAGGTTGCGGGTCTTCTGGGATGGGGCGTGGTCACGTTTGCGGCGGCGGCAGTCGGCGCCTGGGCATCGACCTCCGCAGCCAGCTTCTACGCCACCCTCGCCCTGCCTGCCTGGGCTCCGCCTGCCAGCGTGTTTGGTCCGGTGTGGAGCCTGCTCTACGCGATGATGGCCATTGCGGCGTGGCTGGTCTGGCGCGAACGTGGCTGGCGCAGCGCACAACCGGCGCTGACGCTCTATCTGCTGCAGCTGGCCGTCAATGCGCTATGGAGCTGGCTGTTCTTCGGCTGGAAGCTGGGCGCGCTCGCCTTCGTTGACATCCTGGTACTGATCACGCTGGTGTGCGCAACAACCGTTGCATTCGCCCGCATCCACCGCGGCGCGGCGGTGATGCTGCTGCCTTATCTGGCCTGGATATCGTTCGCCTCGGCGCTGAACTTCGCGGTGTGGCGTGCCAATCCCGGGCTGCTGTGACCCCGTATCAGCAACCTCAGGCCTGTGCGACGCGCTGCGGCTGCCATGCACGCAGCAACGCCGGCTTGAACGCCTGCTGGCCACAACCTGTGGGGCACCGCACCACCCGTGCGGCGGTGTGGCTGACCAGTCCCTGCCCCTCCTCGGCCTTGAACACCGTTTCGCAGCTCATGCACCGCGCAACCAGCGAGTACAGGTGGAGCAGGCGACCACTGCCCGGGTCCTGCAGCACATCCACGTCCAGAAGTTCAAACTGGCAGCTGTCGGCAAGCATGTGGTATGGGGTTGAAGGCAAGGTCTGCAGGTTCACAGGGCGTGGTCACTCAGGAATGTGCGTTCACCCTAGGCAAGTCGGTGTCGAGCGCACGTGCAGCGCGCATGTACCTTTCGCGAAACATGCAAATGCTGTTGTAAGGTCCAGATGAATAATTCAGGTTTGAATGAAACGTTCTTCACGCGCACGTGCTGGTAGGCGAATGCACGATTTTGCTTCACCATCCTCGCCTACCGGATGCGCCCGGATGCGCCGCTGGGCCATTCCAGCCATCCACGAATCATGAGTCCCGCCCTTGATGCCTTCTGCCGAGTCCACGCACGACACTGCCCAGTCCCGTTGTGCGCGCGAACCGATCCACACTCCTGGTGCCATCCAGCCATACGGCGTGCTTCTGGTAGTGGAGCCACAGTCACTGCGGGTGCGTGAGCGCGCCATCGGCCAGCCAGGGCTGCTGCAGCAGTTCGGCGAGCCTTTGACGCAGCATGTCAGCGAGGTGCTCGGCGGCGTGCTGGCGCCTTTCCAGGCGCTGTTCCAGCAGGCCACGGTGGGCAGCAGCGCCCATGTCGGCGCTGTGCACCTGGACGGCCACGGCCGGCATCAGCTGCTGCTGCATCGCTCCGCCACCGATCTGCTGATCGAGCTGGAGGCACCGGTTCCCGGGCAACCTGGTTCGCTGGAAGAACTGTATCCGTCCATCCGCGAACTGATGACCGGCATCGAGTCCGCCAGCACCGTGGAAGATCTGTGCCAGCTGGCGGCCGCGCACATGCGCCGGCTGACCGGCTTCGATCGCACCCTGGTCTACCAGTTCGATGCCGGCTGGAACGGTATCGTGGTCGCGGAGGATGGCAACGGCCTGTTGCCGTCCTACCTGGACCTGCGCTTCCCCGAATCGGACATCCCGGCCCAGGCCCGCGAGCTGTACCGGCGCAACCGGGTACGCCTGATCGCGGACAACAACTACACCCCTGCCCCGCTGACGCGCAGCGAGGAGTATCGCGATGCACCGGCCACTGACCTGAGCCTGGCCGTGCTGCGCAGCGTTTCGCCGGTGCACCTGCAGTACATGCGCAACATGGGCACCGGCGCGTCGATGTCGGTCTCGCTTGTGCATGAAGGCCAGCTGTGGGGCCTGGTGTCCTGCCACACGGTGCAGCCGCGCCGCCTGCCCTACCACGTTCGCACCGCCTGTGAGTTCATGGGCCAGATCCTGTCGCTGCAGATCGCGCTGAAGGAGCGCGCACGTGCCATCGAAGAGCGCGTGGCGCGCCGCTCGGTGCTGGTCAAGCTGCTGGCACGCATGGCCGGCGACGAGGATTTCATGGCTGCGCTGCGCCACGATGAAGCCAGCCTGCTGTCGCTGACCGGCGCGGCAGGCGCCGCCATCGTGCACAAGGGCGACTGCATGCGCGTGGGCCAGTGCCCGCCCGCAACCGACGTGTTGGCACTGGCCGATTGGCTGGCCGCACAGCAGGCCGGGCAGGAAACGTACTGCAGTGACCATCTGGCAGCCGACTGGGCGCCCGGTGCGCGCCTGTCCGACGTGGCCAGCGGCGTACTGGCGGTGTCCATCTCGCAGCTGCACGACAGCTACCTGATGTGGTTCCGACCGGAGGTGGTGCGTACCGTGCGCTGGGGCGGCGATCCACGCAAGACCGCAGCACCCGACGTAGCACTTTCGCCGCGCAGCTCCTTCGAGGCCTGGAAGGAAATCGTTCAGCAGCGCAGCCTGCCGTGGAACGACGCCGACCGCGATGCCGCCCTCGAGATGCGCACCGCCATCGTCGACATCGTGCTGCGCAAGGCCGAGGAAATGGCCGAGCTCAACGAGCAGCTGATCCGCAGTAACAAGGAACTCGAAGCGTTTTCCTATTCGGTCAGCCACGACCTGCGCGCGCCCTTCCGCCACATCGTCGGTTACTCGGAGCTGCTGGGCAGCTCGGCCGGCGAACGCCTCAACGACACCGAGCGCCGCTTCCTGGATACGATCGTGGAGTCGGCCAAATCTGCCGGAACGCTGGTGGATGACCTGCTCAGCTTCTCGCAGATGGGCCGTTCCACGCTCGGCCGGGTGCGGCTGGACATGGCGGCTCTGGCCGAGGATGTCCGGAGGAGCCTGGCGCTGGACTACGCAGGACGCGACGTGCAGTGGACGCTTGCACCGCTGCCGGAGGTCGAGGCCGACCCGACGATGCTGCGCCTGGTCTGGCAGAACCTGCTGGCCAACGCGATCAAGTTCACCCGCGAGCGCGACCAGGCAGTGATAGAGATCGGTCACGAGCGCAACGTCGACGAAGACCATTTCTTCGTACGCGACAACGGCTGCGGCTTCGACATGCGCTACGTGGACAAGCTGTTCGGCGTGTTCCAGCGCCTGCATCACGTCGAGGAATTCGAAGGCACGGGCATCGGCCTGGCCAATGTCCGCCGCATCATCGGCCGTCATGGCGGCCGCACCTGGGCCGAGGGCGAGCCAGGCAAGGGCGCCACGATCCATTTCACCCTACCCCGTTCCACAGGAGATCACCCATGAGGGACCTGCGGCCGATCCTCTTGGTAGAGGACAGCCCCAAGGATGCAGAGCTGACGCTGGCGGCACTGTCGCGTTGCCAGTTGCTGAACGATGTCATCCATGTACGTGACGGCGCCGAAGCGCTCGATTACCTGCGCTGCGAAGGCAAATTCGCCGGCGCCAACCACGGCGGCCCGGTGGTGGTGCTGCTTGACCTGAAGCTGCCCAAGGTGAACGGCCTGGAGGTACTGGAGCAGGTCCGTGGCGATTCGAACCTGAGCAGCACACCGGTGGTGATGCTGACCTCCTCCCGCGAAGAACAGGATCTGGTGCGCAGTTACGAACTGGGCGTCAACGCATTCGTGGTCAAGCCAGTGGACTTCAAGGAGTTCTTCGACGCTATCCAGGGACTGGGCATGTTCTGGGGCATCACCAACCAGCCACCGCCGCATCGCCCCAACGGCTCGGGGCAGCACAATGCGTGATGGATCGCGCCGCAGCGAGCGCCTGCGCATCCTCATGCTGGAGGACAGCGCGCTTGATGCGGAATTGATCACCGCACAACTGCAGCGGGCTGGCCTCGACTTCGAGGCCGAGCGCCTATGGACACGCAATGCCTTCATCGAGGCGATCGAGAATCGCGCCTTCGATGTGATCCTGGCCGATCACGTGCTGCCCGGATTCGATGGCGACGCCGCGCTGGCGCTGGCGCGCGAGCGGATCCCGCAGACGCCCTTCATCTTCGTCTCCGGCACGCTCACCGAGGAGCTGGCGGTACAGGCCCTGACCCGTGGCGCACGCGATTACGTGGTCAAGCAGCGCCTGCAACGCCTGCCGGATGCGATTCGCCGCGCCCGCCAGGAGGCGCACGAGCGCACCCAGCTGGCTCACGCGCAGGCCGCCCTGAATGACAGCCAGGCCCAGCTGCAGCAGGTGACCGATGCCGTGCCGGCACTGATCGCCCAGCTCGATAAGGAGCATCGCTACCGTTTCGCCAACAAGGCCTTCCTGGACTGGCATGGGGTCAGCCTGGCCGAGCTGCTGGGCCGCACGGCGCGCGATGTCAGCGGCATTTCCGCGTTTGAACACGCCCTGCCCAGCATCGAACGGGTGCTGCAGGGCGAGCGCACTCGCTTCCAGGTGGAACTGGCCCACCGCAGCGGTGAATCGCGCTTCGTGCAAATGGACTGCGTACCGGAGCGAGGCGCCGATGGCGCCGTGGTGGGCTACATCTGCCTGGGCAGCGACGTCTCCGGGCTGAAGCAGGCCGAGCTCGCCTTGCGCGAAGACAACCAACTGCTTGAACGGCAGGTGCAGGCGCGCACCGCCGAACTGCGGGCCAGCAAGCGACGCTTGCAGGCCATTTTCGAATCCAGTTTCCAGCATCAGGTGCTGCTGGACCTGGATGGCCGCGTGGTTGACGCCAATGTCGCGTCGTTGGCTGCCGTACTGGCCGACAAGCCCGACGTTGTGGGCCAACGCTATGGGCAATCGTTGTGGTTCGCCACCAGCGGCGACGCCGGCACCCTGGTGGATCAGGCCGTTGCCGCTGCCGCGAACGGGCACAGCTCGCTGCATGCACTGGATCTGGAGCTGCCCACCGGCCGCCGCAGCTACGATTTCTCGTTCCGTCCGCTGCTGGATGCCGAAGGCGCAGTGACGGCGGTGGTATCGGAGGCAGTGGAAACCACTGCCCGCCTGCAGGCCGAGCATGCGCTGCGCCAGTCACAGAAGATCGAAGCGGTGGGCCAGCTCACCGGCGGCATCGCCCACGATTTCAACAACATCCTGACGGTGATTTCCGGCAATGTCGAACATGCCATGCTGCTCAGCGAACGTGCCGGCGAGCCGGGCGCCATGGTCAGCCGTGCATTGGACAATGCCCTCAAGGGCGTGGGCCGTGCCGCCAGCCTGACCCAGCGCCTGCTGGCATTTGCCCGGCGCCAGCCGCTGCACAGCCAGGCTGCCAATCTCAACGACCGGCTGCTGGACATGCATGACATGCTGCAGCGTGCGCTGGGTGAGCTGGTGCAGCTGGAAATCCGCGCCGCCGAGGACGTCTGGTGCGTCGAGATCGACGTCAGCCAGCTGGAGGCCTCCGTACTGAACCTGGCCGTCAACGCCCGCGATGCCATGCCCCATGGCGGCCGGCTGGTGATCGAGGTGGACAACAGCCATCTCGACCACGACTACGCCGCCCTGTTCCCCGATGCAGCCCCTGGCGAATACGTGATGCTGCGGGTCCGCGACAACGGCCACGGCATGGATGCGGCCACCCTCGCGCGCGTGTTCGAGCCGTTCTTCACCACCAAGCAGGTTGGCCGCGGCACCGGGCTTGGCCTGTCCATGGTGCATGGCTTCGTCAAGCAATCCGGCGGCCATGTGCTGATCGACTCGGTGGAAGGCGGCGGCACCAGCATCACCATGATGTTCCCGCGTTCGACACTGGCCCTGCCCTGCGAGACCAGCGCACCACAGACCGGCCTGGCCGGTTACGCACCACGCGAGGAGACCATCCTGGTGGCCGAGGACAATGACGATGTCCGCGCCCACACGGTGGATGCGCTGCGGCTGCTCGGGTACCGCGTGCTGGAAGCCCACGACGGCCCCTCCGCACTGCGGCTGCTGGAACGCCCCGACACCAAGGTGGATCTGTTGTTCTCGGACGTGGTGATGCCCGGCATGTCGGGTTGGGAGCTGGTGCGTGAAGTGCGGGAACGCTGGCCGGAAGTCTCCGTGCTGTTCACTTCGGGCTATCCACGCGACCACGACCAGGTGGGCAGCCAGGGACGCGCCGTTTCATTGCTGCCAAAGCCGTTTACCCGCAGTGATCTTGCAGCGGCGGTACGCACCGCGCTGGGGGCGACGCCGCACTGAGGTCAGGACGCCGGATCGCGCGTGCCAGCGGCGATCCGGTTGATGTCCGCGCACTCCACCGTGGCCGGCGGATGCTCCCTGCAGGCGAGCGCAATCATCGCCTGGCCCAGGGCCAGATTGCTGGTCATCAACGAAGGCGCAATTGCACCTGCCAGCTTCATCAACGGCGCGCCGCCCCAGTACAAGGGCTTCAACAGGGCATGACGGGTGCCGGTTCCCGCGACCGGCGTGACGCCACCCGGGCGCAGCATCACCGAGCGCATCGGCAGGGCCTGCAAAGCAACCTCGGCCTCGCCTTTGACCCTCAGCGGCATCAGCCGGCTTCGAGGGTCCGCACCCGCACCGGATACATACAGAAAGCATCCGTCGGGATTCGCAGCCGCCCAGGCACGGGCTACCGCCAGTGTGGTGTCCACGGTAACGCGTCGGTACTCGGCCTCGGCGGTGCCCACCGGCGGAGCGCCGGCGCAGTAGAAGCATGCATCGAACCCGGCCAGGTCCTCCACCCGATCCAGGATACGCAGAAAGTCCGGCACGATCAGCTCGCTGCCGGTGCCGCTCAGACTACCCGGGTGGCGGACCAGCGCGGTCAGGCGGGAGACCTGCGGTGAGCGCTGGCAGGCCAACACCACACCCTGCCCGACCAGGCCTGCTGCACCGGTCAACAGAATCCGTAATGCACCTGTCTCGACCATCATCGCACCCGCCTCACAGTTTCACGAAACGCTGGATCTTCCGCGCCAGCCAACCGCTGAACACCAAAGGTGCATCCAACGCAGACACGCAGATGCATGGCACACCCGGCGCGGTCACCGGCTGGTGCTCCACCTCCTCGTCCAGATCCGCCACGTCACCCGGCGCGAATAGCCCCAGCGCGTCGTTGTAGGAACCGCGCAGGATCTGGGTCAGCTCGCTGCGGCCGTGGCTGTGCATGGGCAGGCACTTGCCCGGGGCGATCTTCAGCATGATCAGCGAAGGCATCTGCTCGGCACGGATGCAGTGCACGCCGGGCGCCATCCAACGCCAGCGCAGATCACCCAGCGAGGTGCCAAAGTACGGATGCAGTGACGCCGGCAGATGATCGGGATCGGCCTCGGGCCGCTCCTCCGGCATAGGGCGCAGGGATTCCGCCATTGCCATCGGCGTTTCCGTGGCCAGCTGCATCAGCATAGCCTCGCGCAACTGCTCGCGCCGCGCGTCGGTTGCAGGCGGCTGGGTCTGCTCCAGCAGCACCGAACCGATCGCCTCAGCGTCGCGCAGACGCTGGCGGCACTGCGGGCACTGCTCCAGGTGGGCGCCGGCCACGATGCTCAACGGCGCCGGCAACGCACCCGCGGCATAGCTCATCAGCGTGGATTCGTGCAGGTGGTGGCGCGGATTCACAGCACACCTCCCACTTTCGCCTGCAGTTGCAGGAAGGCACGGCGCAGGTGCGATTTGACCGTCCCCAGCGGCATGCCCAGTGCCTCGGCGATTTCGCTGTGGCTCCTGGCTTCGAAATAGGACATACGCACCAGCCGCGCCTGCACCGCAGGCAGCTCGTTGATGCGCTGGCGCAGACGCGCCTGATCGGCGAACTGCTCGGCACTGCTGCGCTCGATCACATCCAGCGTCGCCGCGTCCTCCACCGCCGCCTGCACCTGCATCCAGCTGCGCTCACGGCGCACTCGATCGATATGCAGGTTGCGGGCGATGCGATACAGCCACGTACTCAGCGCCCCCTGTGCCGGATCGAAATCGGCGGCCCGCAGCCATAGGCGCAACAGGCATTCCTGCGCCAGCTCCTCGGCTACGGCATCGAGTGCACCCAGGCCGCGCAGGTACACGCACAGTCGCGGCATGAAGTAGTCGTAGATCCGCATGAAACACTCGCGGTCGCGCAGCCGCGCCACGCCGTCCATGTCACCGGCCCAGTTCGTCGGCTCGCTGCTCGGCTGCTGGGAACTGGACACGGTGCGTGCGGTATCGAAGTTGAGGAGTGTGCTGGCGGCGTCAGGGTACATCTGCGTTCGCGGCGGGCAGGTGAAGGTCTGTCCTCTATACGCGCAGGAGCAGACATTGGATGCAGTCGGCACTGTGCATCCAACCGGGCGCCCGCGCCGTATGACCGGAGAGACCTGCACTTCCGGATGAACACCATGCGCACTGCCTGGCTGCTGCTGTGCCTGCCCCATGCCGCGCTGGCGGCACCCTGGCTGCGAAGTGAGGGTGTAGCCACCTCCGCGCAGGGCGACATCCTCTACCGTGAAGTGCACTGGCGGCGCGAGGCAACGGAGGGTGCCGAGCGCTGGGTGCTGTACCAGTGCCCGGATGGCCAGCCCTTCGCCCGCAAGCATCTGCCCTCCAGCGCCCGCCCGCAGGCACGGAGCTATTCGCTGCAGGACCGCCGCAGCGGCCAGACCGCCGAAGTCGACGCCACTGGCGACTCGGTGTCGATTGTCTGGAAGGAAGATGCCGCCAGCCAGCCGCGTCAGCGCCGGCTTGAACTACCGCCGGACGCGGTGATCGATGCAGGGTTCGACGCCGCGGTGCGCCTGCACTGGCCGGCGCTGCTGCGCGGCGAACGCATCAGCCTGCCCTTCCTGGTGCCGGGGAGGCAGCGCTACTTCCCGGTGCAGGTGCGGCGCATCGGTACGGTACGTTGGCAGGGTATTGAAGGCCAGTCGATCGACGTCAGTCTGGACACCTGGTACGGCGGTATCGCACCGCGTCTGTCACTGGTCTATGCCAGCGCCGACCGCCGCCTGCTGGAATTCCGCGGTACCAGCAACCTGCGCGATGCACGCGGCACTTATCCGCAGGTGACGGTGAGCTTCAGCTCGCCAGCTGCAGAGCGACCGGCAAGCGACTGGCGGCAGGCGTGGACGCAGCCGCTCGTTGAGCGCTGCGTCGTGACGCCCGGGTGAAGCCGAAATTTACTGCGCCGTGGCGCATCCATTGCGCATCCTGCTGCGTACAGGAAGACACGACACCCGCCGAGATCTCCCAATGGCCTCTGTAGCGCCCCTCCCCCGTCGACGCTGGCGCCTGCTGCGTACGCTGCAGCGGTGGATCGACACCGGCAGCGTCGCAGAGACTACCGGCGAACAGCCCGGCCGCATCGACTGGTTGCGCGCCGTGCCATTCGCACTGATGCACCTGGCCTGCATCGCTGTGCTCTGGGTCGGAATCTCATGGACAGCGGTGATCGTCGCCGCAGTGCTCTATACGATGCGCATGTTCGCCATCACGGCGTTCTATCACCGCTATTTCTCGCACCGGACCTTCCAGGCATCGCGAACGGTGCAGTTCGTGTTCGCGGTGATCGGCGCCGCCAGCGTACAGCGCGGGCCGCTGTGGTGGGCCGCCCATCATCGCCATCACCATCGGCATGCCGACCAGCCGCTGGATCCGCACTCGCCACGCGAGGGCGGCTTCTGGCGCAGCCACATGGGTTGGTTCCTGACCCGCGAGGCGTTCGCCACCGATCTGTCACGGGTACCGGACCTGGCGCGCTTCCCCGAGCTGCGCTGGCTGGACCGCTTCGATACGGCAGTGCCGATACTGCTGGCCGCAGCACTGTATGCACTGGGCGCCGCGCTGGAGCGGTGGGCGCCAGGGCTGCACACCACGGGCCCGCAGTTGCTGGTGTGGGGTTTCTTCATTTCCACCGTGGTGCTGTTCCATGCCACCGTCACCATCAATTCGCTGGCGCATCGATTCGGCCGCCGCCGCTTCGAGACCCGCGATGACAGCCGCAACAACCTCTGGCTGGCGCTGCTCACCTTCGGCGAAGGCTGGCACAACAATCACCACTTCTTCCCCGGCACTGTCCGCCAGGGCTTCCGCTGGTGGGAAGTGGACTTGACCTGGTACGGACTGCGCGCGATGGCGGCGCTGGGCCTGGTCAAAGGTCTCAAGCCCATCCCCGAGTGGGTCCTGGCCAAGGCGAGGTACTGACATGCGCATCGCCGTCATCGGCTCGGGCATCGCGGGGCTGGCCAGTGCCTGGTGGCTCGATGGCCAGCACGACGTCACGCTGTTCGAGGCCAACGACTACCTGGGTGGCCATACCCACACGCACGACGTGGAGGTGGGTGGCACACGCATGGCGGTGGATACCGGGTTCATCGTGTTCAATCCCCAGCACTATCCGCTGCTGACCGCATTGTTCGACGAGCTTGGCGTAGCTTCGCAGCCGACCACGATGAGCTTCTCGATGCACAGCGAGCGCAGCGGCGTGGAGTACAACGCCACCTCGCTGGATGGCCTGTTCTGCCAGCGCCGCAACCTGGTGTCACCTCGATTCTGGGGAATGCTGGCCGACCTGCGCCGGTTCTATCGGGATGCGCCGTTGCTGCTGGCCGAGGAAGACAGCCCCACGCTCGGCGAGTACCTGCGCAGCCAGCGCTATGGCGAGGCTTTCATCGACGAGCACCTGCTGCCAATGGCCTCGGCACTGTGGTCCTCACCGACCGCCACCGTGCAGGACTTCCCGGCGCGCTACCTGGCCCAGTTCATGGCCAATCACCAGATGCTGCAGATGACCGGGCGCCCGAACTGGCGAGTGGTCAGCGGCGGATCGGCGCGCTACGTGGATGCGCTGCGTCGCCGCTGGCGCGTGCATGAGCGGCTGCAATGCCCGGTCAGGATGGTCGAACGCATGCCCTGGGGCGCGCGCGTGCACAGCGCCGCCGGCGCGGAGGCCTTCGACCAGGTGATCCTGGCCTGCCACAGCGACCAGGCGCTGGCGTTGCTGGCCGACGCCGATGCCATCGAGCGTGAGGTCCTCGGCGCCATCCGCTATCAATCCAACGAGGCGCTGCTGCATACCGATGCCTCGTTGCTGCCGCGCAACCGCAAGGCGTGGGCCGCGTGGAACGCGCACGTGCCAGAGGATCGTGCCGCGCCCTGCACTGTCAGCTACTGCATGAACCTGCTGCAGGGCCTGCCCGGCAGCACACCCCTGGTGGTAACGCTCAACCGCAGCGCGGCGATCGACCCGTCCCAGGTGCTGCGCACCCTGCACTATGCGCACCCGGTGCACGACCATGCGGCAGTGCGCGCGCAACAGCGCTGGGCTGAGCTGCAGGGCCGCCGCCACACCTGGTTCGCGGGCGCCTACTGGGGCTGGGGCTTCCATGAGGACGGCATCCGCAGCGCCCGACGCGTGGTCGATGCACTGCGCACCTGCGAACCGCACCGCGTCATGGCCGCTCCCGGCGAGGTGGCCGCATGAGCGCCAGCGCGCTCTATATCGGGCAGGTGATGCATCGCCGGCATCATCCGCATCCGCATGCATTCCGCTACCCCATCGCCCAGCTGTTCCTTGATCTGGATGAGCTGGACACGGTGTTCGCCGGGCGCTGGCTGTGGTCGGTCAATCGCCGCAACCTGGCCGAGTTCCGCCGCAGCGACTACTTCGGCGATCCCGCACGGCCACTGGCCGATGCCATACGCGATCACGCTGCCCACACGCTTGGCTACCGGCCGACCGGCCCGGTGCGCCTGCTCACCCATCTTCGCTTTGCCGGGCAAGTGTTCAACCCGGTCAGCTTCTACTACTGCTACCAGGCCGACGGCTGCACGCTGGACTGCATTGTCGCCGAGATCACCAACACGCCCTGGAAGGAGCGGCACGCCTATGTGCTGCCGGTCGCTACCGCCACGCACGAAGGCAGTTCACTGCGTTGGCAGTTCGACAAACGCTTCCATGTCTCGCCGTTCATGCAGATGGACTGCCGCTACGACTGGCGGTTCAACCGCCCGGACCAGGACCTGCGCGTGCACATGCAGGTCTGGCGCGACGGCGTGCGTCAGTTCGATGCCACCCAGGCCATGCAGCGGCGTGCCCTGGATGGCCGCGGGCTGGCTCGGGTCCTGGCCTGCTATCCCCTGATGACCACCCAGGTGGTGGCCGCCATTCACTGGCACGCACTGCGGCTGTGGTTGAAACGCAACCCGGTGCATGACCACCCCACTCTTGCCGAGAAACCGCGATGAACTCGATGACTCCTTCGGTCGCGCTGCCGCGCCCCGGTGCCTTGGATGCTTTCCTGCGCCGCCGCCTGCTGGCCCAGCTTGCCCCCTTGCGCGACGGTCGGCTGTGCGTGCGCGATGCACTTGGCGAAGTCTGGCTGGGCGATGCCCGCGGCGAACTGCATGTCACCGTCACCATCGATGACCCGGCGTTCTATCGCAAAGTTGCTGCGCAAGGCAGTGTGGGTGCAGGTGAAAGCTACATCCAGGGCGAGTGGCACTGCGATGACCTGGTGGCACTGATCCGGCTGCTGGTGCGCAATCGCGACCTGCTGGATGGCATGGAGCGTGGCCCGGCCCGTGTGGGAGGCTGGCTGCTGCGGGGCTGGAACCGCCTGCGCCGCAACAGCCGTGAAGGCAGCCGCCGCAACATTGCCGCGCACTATGATCTGGGCAACGACTTCTTTGCCCTGTTCCTGTCGCCGGACCTGATGTACTCGTCGGCGCTGTTCACCAGCGAATCCGAGTCATTGGAATCCGCTTCGCGGCGCAAGCTGGACCACATCTGTCAGCAGCTGCAGCTCAAGCCAGGCGACCGCGTAGTGGAAATCGGCACCGGCTGGGGTGGCTTCGCGGTACATGCCGCCCAGTACTACGGCTGCCATATCACCACCACCACCATCTCTGCCGAGCAGCATGCGCTTGCCACCCAGCGCGTGCGGGATGCAGGGCTGCAGGACCAGGTCACGCTACTGATGCAGGACTACCGCGACCTGCAGGGCCAATTCGACAAGCTGGTCTCGATCGAGATGATCGAGGCCATCGGCGCCGAGTACCTGGACACCTACATGGCTACGCTGCAACGCCTGCTCAAGCCGGATGGCGTTGCCCTGCTGCAGGCCATCACCATCGAGGACCATCGCTACGAACAGGCCCGGCGCAGCGTCGACTACATCAAGCGCTATGTGTTCCCGGGCAGCTTCATCCCATCGATCAACGCGATCATGGCCGCCAAGACCCGATCCAGCGACCTGCAGTTGATCGCCCAGCAGGACTTCGGCCACTCCTACGCACTGACCCTGCGCGCATGGCGCCAACGCTTCCTGGCCCAGCTCCCCGCTGTGCAGGCGCAGGGCTTTGATGCGCGCTTCTGCCGGCTGTGGGAGTTCTATCTGGCCTATTGCGAGGGCGGCTTCCTGGAACGTTCGATCGGCGTCTCGCATCTGCTGCTGGCCCGCCCGGGCCATCGTCCGAACGCATCACCGGACCAAGGCGGCTGACATGCGCCGGTTCTGGGCCAATCTGCTTGGCAACCAGCTGGTCTGGCTGTGTGCCGTGGCCGGCGCGGGGCGAGGCTGGCAGTGGCCGGCGCTGCTGGCCGCGACGATCTATATCGGCAGCCAACTGCTCACTTCACCGCAGCCGCGACTGGATCTTCGGCTGCTGATGTTGGCATTGGTCTGCGCATGGCTGGTCGACGCAACTGCCGCCGCCAGCGGTACGGTGCGCTACGCGGCGGCCCCACTGGGTTGGGCGCCACCGCCCTGGATCATGGCGTTGTGGGCGGCGTTCGCGATGACGCTGACCGCGTCGATGCGCTTCCTGCAGCGTCACCCGGCGCTACCGGCCCTGTTCGGCCTATTGCTGGCGCCTCTGGCCTATCTCTCTGCCGCACGGGGATTCGATGCAGTGCAGTTCGCAGACCAAACATGGTCAGGAATGCTGGTCCTGGGCATGGGCTGGAGCATTGCGCTTTCCCTGCTGTGCCAGACCGCCCGTCGCGGCATGCACACCCCGCAGCCGCCCTTCGCAGGAGCGTCGTCATGATCAATCTGATGTGGGTCCTGCTGTACGCCGTGCTGGTGATGAGCTGGGGTTGGGCCTGGCAGCGCCGCCACCACAACATCGGCGTGGTCGATGTGCTCTGGGCCAAGGGCGTGGGCGCATCAGCCCTGTTGCTGGCGCTGCTCGGCGACGGCGCCGCGATGCCGCGGGTTGCGCTGGGCGTACTGGGTGGACTGTGGGGCAGCCGCCTCGCACTGCATCTGTGGCACCGGGTCAGCCACGAACAGGAGGACGGACGCTATCGTTACCTGCGCGAGTACTGGCACGGGCATCAGGGCAGGATCTTCGGCTTCTTCATGGCGCAGGCCCTGCTGGTCGTCCTGTTCGCCCTGCCCTTCGTCGCGGTAGCCACCAATCCGCGGGGCGACCTGACCCTGTGGGTAGTGGCCGCAGCGCTGGTCTGGCTGCTGAGCGTCGGCGGCGAAAGCCTGGCCGACCGCCAGCTGGCCCGCTTCCGCGCCGACCCGGCGAACAAGGGCCGTACCTGCCGCGATGGGCTCTGGCGTTACTCCCGCCACCCCAACTACTTCTTCGAGTGGCTGCACTGGTTCAGCTATGTCCTGCTCGCGGTCGGCTCGCCACTGTGGTGGCTGGCCTGGGCCGGCCCGCTGCTGATGTACGTGTTCCTGCGCTATCTCAGCGGCATTCCCTTCACTGAAAAGCAAGCGCTGCGCAGCCGTGGCGACGACTACCGCGCCTACGAGCGTACTACATCGATGTTCTTTCCCTGGTTCCCCCGTTCTTCCAAGGAGCATTCCGCATGAGCGCGATACCGTCACTGAATCCGGCCGAAGGTGCGGAAACCGGGCTGATCGCCTGGGCCGAACGCGGGCTGGTGCCCGATGCGGCGCTGCGTGCGGGCATTCGCCGCTTGTGCGCGCAACGCCTGCATGAGGAAAGCGAAGGCGGCATCGAAGGCCAATCGGCACGCTTCAGCCGGCGCATCGCCGAGCTGGCCGACAGCCCACTCGCGCTGCATACCGAAGCGGCCAACCGCCAGCACTACGAAGTTCCCGCGGCGTTCTTCCAGGCCTGCCTGGGCAAGCGGTTGAAGTACAGCAGCTGCTACTACGCCACCGGGCGCGAAACGCTGGACCAGGCCGAGGACGCCATGCTGGAACTGTACGGCCAGCGCGCCGGACTGGCCGACGGCCAGCAGATACTTGAGCTGGGCTGCGGCTGGGGCTCATTGACCCTGTGGATGGCCGAACGTTACCCGCAGGCGCATATCACCGCCGTCTCCAACTCGCACAGCCAACGCCAGTACATCATGGCGCAGTGCCAGGCGCGTGGCCTGGGCAACGTCGAGGTGGTGACCCGCGACGTCAACCAGCTTGACCTGCCCATGGCGCGGTTCGACCGCTGCGTCTCGGTGGAGATGTTCGAGCACGTACGCAACTACCAGCGCCTGCTGGCCGGCATCGCACGGTGGCTGAAACCGGAGGGTGCACTGTTCGTGCACATCTTCGCCCATCGCACACTGATGTATCCGTTCGAGACAGACGGCGGCGACAACTGGATGGGTCGCCACTTCTTTACCGGCGGACTGATGCCGGCGGCCGACACGCTGCTGCATTTCCAGCGCGACCTGCGCCTGGAGCAACGCTGGCTGCTGGACGGCACCCATTACCAGCGCACGGCCGACCACTGGCTGGCCAACCAGGATGCAGCCCGCGAGCAGGTGATGCCGGTGTTGATCGCCACCTATGGCCAGGTTGCAGCGAAGGTCTGGTGGCAGCGCTGGCGGATGTTCTGGATGGCATGCGCCGAGCTGTTCGGCTACGACGACGGCCAGCAGTGGCTGGTGGCCCACTATCTGTTCCGACCCCGCTGAGGTGCCCGATGCGCATGTTTCCGCTGCTTCCCCTGATCGCGGTCGGCCTGTTCGGTTCCGGCTGCAGTTCCAGCGACACCCGCCCGTTGCCGCGTCCACCGTCGGTGGATGTGCCGCGCTTCATGGGCGACTGGTACGTGATCGCGCATATCCCGTCGCGCCCTGAGCGCGAAGCCTTCGACGCCGTGGAGAGCTATGCCCTGCGCCCCGATGGACGCATCCAGACCACCTTCACGTACCGCAAAGGCAGCTTCGAAGCGCCACAGAAGTCCATGCACCCCATCGGTCGTGTCGAGAAGGAAGGCAACGGCGCGGTCTGGGGCATGCAGTTCATCTGGCCGATCCAGGCTGAGTACGTGATCGCCTGGCTCGATGAAAGCTACCGCCAGACCATCGTGGCACGAAGCAAGCGCGATTACGTCTGGTACATGGCCCGCACCCCGCAGGTGTCGGACAGTGACTACCAGCAGGCGGTCGAGCGGATTGCGGCCATGGGTTACGACACCCGCAAGCTGAGGCGGGTGCCGCAATCGGTGCGATGACGCGGCACCGATTGCCCGGGTCGATCGTCCTGGAGCATCAGTCGATCATCAATCATTGCAACGTGGTGCACTCGCGACGCGCCCTGCAGATACGATGCTGGGCAGGCCAGCAAGGCCGGAACGGATACACGATCGATGAACAGCCCCGCGGACGATGCCATCACAACCTCCTGGAATGGATTCGAAGTCCGGCAGATCCTTCCGTGCGACCTCGACCTCATCTGTGCTCACCGGGAAGCGATGTTCCGCGAAAGCGGCCGGAGCGAAGAGGTCCTTCAGCGGATGGCGGCCCCGTTCCGCACCTGGCTCGAACCGCGCCTGGTGTCAGGCGACTACTTCGGCCATGTGCTTTCCGACAATGGACAACCCATCGCAGGCATTGGCCTGATGCTGATCGACTGGCCGCCCCACCCCGCCCATCCAGAGCAGGACACGCGCGGCTACGTACTCAATGTCTACGTGGAGCCCGGCTATCGGCGTCGCGGCATCGCCCGCCAACTGATGAAACTGGCCGACCATGCATTCGCCGGACGAGCGGTGGCCTACGCGGTGCTGCACGCTACCACCCAAGGGAAACCACTGTATGCGGATCTCGGATGGGCTGCGACCAGCGAAATGGCCCGCGACCTGCGCAGCGCGAGCGAAGTGCCCTGAAGCGCGCGATTGGGGCCTGACGATCCACTTCATCAATCGGCGGCATTGAATTGATGGGCTTTACGCATCGATTCTTAGGAATAATCGCAAAATTTCAACAAGTTCGATGCTCGACGCGACAGCGGCGCCAGAATGATCGCCCCGCCCTGCGGGCGCCGATCACCTCCCTGCGCATGAATGGATATCCTGCACCGCGCCGACTGCGGCTGGCACTCCTCGACGATCACGAAATCGTCCGCCGCGGCACCGCCCTGCACCTGTCCCGCGACGTCCGCTTCAGCATTGTCGCCAGCCATACCCGCAGCGATGAGCTCATCGACAGCCTGCGCCAGTTGGCAGTGGATGTCGCCATCATCGATCTCACCCTGGCGCCTGGCGACCGCAGCAGTGATGAGCTGGTTCCCCTGCTGCGCGAGTGCTTTCCACATATCCCCCTGCTCGCCTTCGCTACGCTGACGCCAACCACCCGCATCGACCACCTGCTGGCGAGCGGCATCTCCGGCGTAGTCAGCAAGTCCGAGCCCCTGGAGATGCTGTCTGACGCCATCGTGCGCATCTCGCAGGGGCTGTGCCGCCTCCCTGCCGATTGCCTGTTCCCGGCGTGCCGCGAGGAACTCAGCCGCAATGAACGCGAAGTGCTGGACCTGCTCCTGGCCGGCCTGACTGTCTCGGAGATCGCGCTGCGCCGCCACCGCAGCGTCAAGACGGTCAGCACCCAGAAGGTGGCCGCGCTGCGCAAGCTCGGGTTGCGCAATGACGTGGAGATCTATGCACTGCGGCAGCAGCTGGAGCTCCAATGAGGCGGCGCGTTCGCCTCCGTCTGCGCACGTCGTGCACGTTGTTGCTGGCCCTGATCCTGCTGCCGGCTGCATCGGCCGAGGATGCACAGCTGCAGAGATGGACCGCCGGCCGCGAAGTGCGGGTCGCCACCGCGCCATCACTGCGCCCGCTCCCCCCAACGCTGATGGACTCAAGCGCGCTGCCCACCCTCGCCCATGGCTATGCCAGGCTTGTGGCTCGGCATTCCGGCCTGCGCTTCCGCGATCTCACCTACGCCAGCACGAGCGCAGCGGTCGCTGCCGTCTGCCGGCACGAGGCCGACCTGGTGCTGGTCATGGGCAGCCCTTCGCATCACCCGCTTCCCTGTCCCGAGCTGATGGCCTCCGGCGCCTTCCATGGCGGCAAGACGGTATTGGCCGTGCGTAAAGGCGAGCACCTGCCCCGTGACATTACCGGCGTGAGGGCGCAGGTTCTGGCCGTGGTTGACGGCGGTCCCTATGCCGACTGGCTGACGATCCACCACCCCCGGATCCGCCTCCTGCATCTCCCCGACCGTCATGCGGCCCTGGCCGCGGTGGAAAGCGGCATTGCCGATGCTGCGATCGGGCTGGAAGCAACACTGCACTCGATGATCCGGCAGCACTTCACAGGAAGCCTGCAGTTGCACCCGTTCGACAGCGAATTCTCGACCGATCTGCACCTGCTTGTCCGCCGGGAGGACCAGCCGCTGCTGGCGCGCATCGATCAGGCGCTGCGCGCCATCACCCTCGAAGAGCATGCAGGCCTGCTGGAGTTGTGGGCGCAGCAGATGCTGCCCACATCCAGCGAGAGCGCACTGGAGCGGGTGCGTCCACCGATCCTGCTCTGGCTGCTGTGTCTGGCCGTGGCACTCATCAGCCTGCCCGTGCTCTGGCAGGCGTTACGATGGCGAATCGGCCGCGCCGAACAACGCCTCGGGCGCGCGGCAGGGATGATCAGCCATGAAGTGCGCAATTCCGTGCAGACAGTACTGGCTACGATCGACCTGCTGAGCCAGTCACACCTGCCCAAGGGGCAGCGCGAACTGCTCGCGGCAGCCCTTGCCGCCGGCCACTCGCTGCGCAGGTTGCTCGATCGCTCGCTGGCGTTCTCGCGCCTTGCCAGCGGCAGCTTCAGGCCGCATTCCACGCCCTGCGACGTCGGCCAACTCTGTGCCCGTGCACTGGAAGCAATCCGGCCGGAGGCACTACGGAGAGGGCTGTCACTCCAGTTGGATCGTACGCCCGATCCAGCGCCGGTGGTTATGCTCGATGCTGATGGACTGCGCCAGATTGTCGACAACCTGCTGGGCAATGCATTGAAATTCACCGATGTCGGCGGTATCCAGGTGCGCCTGCAACTACAACCCGCCCTGTCTCCCCGGGAGCTGTTGCTGGATGTGATCGACAGCGGCATCGGCATCGCACCCGCTCAACTGGCGCTTCTGTTCCGACCATTCCAGCAGAACGAGGATGGCCAGAGACGTGGCGGCAGCGGGCTGGGCCTGACGATTGCGCACGAACTGGCCGTTGCCATGGGCGGCAACCTGACCGCACACAGCGTGCATGGGCGCGGCAGCCGCTTCACCCTGCGATTGCCGGTCCGCGCCGTCCACGGCGATCTGCCGCCCATCGAGCCGCTGCAGCAGACGCCACTGACCGGCATCGACCTGCTCCTTGTCGAAGATCATGCACTCAGCCGGCATGTCGTCGCAGAGCAACTGCGTCGGCTCGGCGCCGATGTGCGCGCGGTTGCCGATGCCGACGCCGCATTGGCCGAGCATGCGCTGCGACCGCGCGGCACGGTAGTACTGGATATCGGGCTTCGCGGCTCGGATGGCTATGCACTGGCGCAGCAGCTGCGCGCGCAGGCACAGACACCTCTGCGAGTGATTGCCCTGTCCGCCCGCATGGGGCGCCGGCACGCGGCACGCTGCCGAAGGGCCGGCTTCGACGCCATCCTGATCAAGCCGTTGCAGGTTGCGAGCCTGCTGCAGGCGCTGGACCTGCCGCCCTCGGCGCACGGCACTGCGCCCGATGACCCCCCTGGCGTCGAGCCGGATTATGCTGCGGACATTGCCCATGAGCTGGCCAGGATTGAACAGGCCGTGCAGGAGGCCGATACCTCGACACTGCGCCATCATGCACACCGGCTGCAGGGAACGCTGCAGATGTGCCGGGCAACGGATCAGGCCGGCACAGCGGCCGACCTGTGGGAACTGGGGCATGAGGCCGCGCCTGACTGGGTCGAGGCGCGGCGACTGCTGCGGGGATTGCAGCAGTGGCACGGCTCCCGCAAGGCGGAAGCCGCACCATCGGCCTGATCAGGCCGCCAGGCGCTCGACCTGGCGACGGGTCAGGTCATTGAAGCGACCCAGCGACATCAGGTGCTGGTGAATCAGCGCCAGCCAGCCGCTGCGGTGCCACTCGACCACGGTCGCTTCCGGCAGCGCCACGAACTTCTCGACGTCCACCACCAGGAAGCCGTTGAGATTGAACTCGCGGCCATCCGGAGTGCGGACGGTGGCGTTGCGCTCGACCAGCAGGCCGTTGTCGATCAGGGCCTTGGAGAAGGCCTGGGTCTGTTCGTGTTCGCGGGTGTACTGGCCGCAGAACTCCAGCGCCTGCTGCACCATGTCGGTGGCCTTGCCATCAACGAACAGCGGCTGGCCTTCGTCACCACCCTTGACCACGCGCGCGCTCTCTTCGTCGATGCCCAGCAGGAAGTCGTTGTCTGCCCCGGTGTCGATGAAGATGAAGGGGTGGCGACGCAGGTAGGCCGGGATATAGGCCTCGTCTTCCCACAGGCCGTCCTTGATGAACAGGTTCTGGTCGGAAACGCCGACGGCGGCCATCGGCACGGCGGTTGGGCCGGCGAACAGGATCGGGAAGTGGTGCAGGGCCAGCGAGAACTCGCCCAGCACCAGCGGAATGGCGTTGTTGCCGGCGGCAAACTCGAGCCTGCCCGGCAGGATGCGCAGATCGGCATGCACATCGGCCTGCAGCGGCACCGGACGGGTGTAGAACAGGGGGGCGCTGCTCGGCGCCGCTTCGGTGGTGGTGTCGCTGGTGGTCGTCATCTTGGGAACCGTTCGATCATGCGCGCCTGCCATCCCGGGCGCGCCAGCGGGAACAACCTGAATCCCGCATTATCAACAAGCTCGATGACAACGGCCACCCCACCGACGGCCTATTTCAACTGCAGGGGGTAGCGCTGCCAGAGGACGTGGACCAGGAACCCGGCCAGCTCGGTGTCGCGCGCGCTGACCGCGGCGCGAATCTTGTCCAGCAGCACCATGTCCGAGCAGGAGCGCACATCGGCGTGGTTGGCCTGCCCGGCCCGGCGCGCGCGGTAGCGCGCCGCGCGCTGCGCGTCACTCATTGCGTACCCGAACTTGGGCGGACGACCGCGCTTTCGCGGCAGGGTCAGCTCCAGGGTTCCGGGGTCTTTGTCATCACGCATGAGAGGGGTGCGGGCGGCGGCGAGCAACGGGGGGTGCGCAATTTATCGTGAGGCATCACTTTAATCCAGCTTTTTCTGCAGTTTTGTTGCGATGCAGTGCAAAAAAAGCGGATCCCCTGAGAACGGCATCCACGCATGGCGTGGATCTATTGAAGAGCTCGCGCCCGATCGCCCGGTATGCGAATCCGTCGACGCTCGGTAGATCCACGCCATGCGTGGATACGCAAACCCACGCCAGCTCAAAAAAAGGGAGCCCGCTCACGGGCTCCCCTCGCCTCTCCTTATGCAACCCGCACCGGCTCATAGCCGTGCAGGTGCGCCTCACTACTGGCCCGCCCCTGGCTGAGCGAACGCAGCGAGGTGGTGTACCCCACCAGCTGCGCCAGCGGTGCGAAACCACTGACCTCGGCGCGACCTTCCTGGTCGTCGATGCGGGTGATGCGGCCGTGGCGGCGGTTGAGATCGCCAACAACGTCACCCACCGACGCCGACGGCGAATGTACCGTCACCGCCATCACCGGCTCCAGCAGCTGCGTGCCACCCTCGGCCAGCGCCGCCTTGATCGCCTCGGCACCCGCGCGATGGAACGCCATTTCGGAGGAGTCCTTCGCATGGGTCTGGCCATCGACAAGACTGACCTCGATACCGACCACCGGATGGCCCTGCGGACCTTCCGACAGCGCGGCACGCACGCCCTTTTCCACCGCGACGATGAAGCTGCGCGGCACCACGCCACCGACGATTCGGTCGTTGAACACCACCTGGTCGTCCTCGCGCGGCGATACATCCAGCACCACGTGCGCGAACTGGCCCTGGCCACCGGTCTGCTTGACCAGCCGCCCGACTACGCCGGACATCGCGCGCATCGGTGTCTCCTGGTAGGCCACGCGCGGCGCACCCACGCCCACATCAACCTTCCACTCGCTGCGCAGGCGTTCGACCATCACCTCCAGGTGCAGCTCGCCCATGCCCCAGACCAGGGTCTCCGCCGTGTCGCGATCGGTTTCGACGCGGAACGACGGATCTTCCTGGGCCAGGCTGGCCAGACCCTGCGCCATCCGGATCAGGTCGGCCGCACGCGCCGGTTCCAACCGCCAGGCCAGCACCGGCATCTGGGCCTGGATGCTCTCCAGGCGCAACGGCTGCGCACGCCCACTCAGCGTTTCACCGCTGACCGCATCCTTCCAGCCCAGCACCGCGACGATATCGCCGGCCACGGCCTGCTCGATGTCGTGGGTCTGGTCGGCCTGCACCCGCACCAGGCGGCTGACACGCCGCCCCTGCGGATGCTGCGAACTGGCCACGGCATCGCCGACCTTCAAGGTGCCCGAATACAGCCGCACGAAGCTCAGCGCTCCGTGCTGCTGGTGGGTGATCTTGAACAGCAGACCGGCCAGTGGACCATCTGGATCCGGCGGCAGCACCACCTCGCCGCTCTCGCTTTCGGCGGTCACGGCAGGGCGATCCAGCGGCGACGGCAGGTAATCGACCACCGCATCCAGCAGCGTCTCGATGCCCTTGTCCTTGAAGGCCGCACCGGCCAGCACCGGCACGCCTGCACCCGCCAGCGTCGCCCGGCGGATCGCCGCGCGCAGCAGTTCGGCATCGATTCCGCGGCCTTCCAGCCAGGCATCGGCCAGCAGTTCGTCGTGGTCGGCCACGGCCTCGACCAACGCATCGCGCTGCGGCTGCCACTGGGCGCACGCCGCGGCGTCCCACGGGGTCACCGTGGTTGCGGCACCCTCCTGCCACTGCACCACGCGCTCCTCGACCAGATCGACCCAGCCGTTGAAGCCGCTTTCGCTGCCCAACGGCACCCCCAGCGCCCACGGCCGCGCCTGCAGCTTGTCCTGCAGCTGCTCCAGCACGCGCTCGAACGAAGCGCCGACGCGGTCCATCTTGTTGACGAAGGCGATCAGCGGTACGCGATGGCGGCGCGCCTGGCGCCACACCGTCTCGGACTGCGGTTGCACTCCATCCACCGCCGAGAATACGGC
The DNA here is from genome assembly GCF_036320005.1 of Stenotrophomonas sp. SMYL11. Taxonomy (NCBI): domain Bacteria; kingdom Pseudomonadati; phylum Pseudomonadota; class Gammaproteobacteria; order Lysobacterales; family Lysobacteraceae; genus Stenotrophomonas; species Stenotrophomonas sp. SMYL11. Next base: position 184,726 of record NZ_JAWIRS010000004.1, on the reverse strand, counting down.
CACGGCACCGTCGAGCACACGCAGCGAACGCTCGACTTCAATGGCGAAGTCGATGTGGCCGGGCGTGTCGATCAGGGTCAGCCTATGCGGCGGCAGGTCGCGCGGCGCCCACTGCGCCTGTACGGCGGCAGCGCCGATGGTGATGCCACGTTCGCGTTCGATCGCCGAGAAATCGGTGGTCGCATTGCCGTCGTGCACTTCGCCGACGCGATGGATCTCGCCGCTTTTCCACAGCAGGCGTTCGGTCAGCGTGGTCTTGCCGGCGTCGATGTGGGCAATGATGCCAAGGTTGCGACGGCGGGAAAGGACTTGGGTGTTCATGAGAAAGGTTCCTGCAAAGCCAACTTCGGGGGCCGCACACCCCGGTTGGCGACAGGGTGCGCGGCTAGCGTTCGGTCTCGGCGATCTGGTGCATGGCACGTTCTCCTTGCGGTACATCGGGTTACGGGAAATGGAACTGCGGAAACGAAAAGAGCGCCCCGGAGGGCGCTCTGTAGAAGGTCCAGCGATGGCCGTCTCAACGGCCTCGTGGGGCTCCAGGCAGACACGCCCGTTCCGCGCTTGCGCGGGTCAGGGTGAAAAACTTCAGGAGCGGCATCCGGTTCATAGGGGGCATTCTAGACCTGCCAATCTGGCGTGCAAGTGAATATTGCGCACATAAATGGAACGATGAGGCCGGCAACGATCGGGGTCAGATCCCTTTGCCCAATGCAAAGGGCTCTGACGCCTGCCCTGCCTTACTTGCAGTCGTGCAGCTTGCGCGCCTCAGCCACGGTCGCAGCCTGGTCGCCCCCCATCGAGATCCATCCCTTCAACGACATCGCCGGATCCACCTGCGCCTGGCGCGGGCCGCCATGGACCACCACCTCGGTCCAGCTGCCGACCGGCGCCAGCTCCGACAGTCGCGCCGCCTGGTCGTCTTCGGTACTGAACATGTCGTCCGGCTCCGCAGGCTTGGCCTTGTTCACGGTCTCGGTCTTGCGCGCCCGGATCCGCAGCGCGCCATCGGCCATGCGCTGGGTAGTGACGTCATGGCGCTCCACCCCGTAGGCCCAGCTGCTCTCACCTGCGCGACGGGTCTCGCTACCGTCGTCTGCCACCACCACCGAATCCCCCGCCGCTTCGGCCACGGTCGCAAGCGAACCCAGGCCGGACATCATTGCCTGATAGGCAATCATCTGCCGCTGTTCAGCGGCCAGCGCAACGTCACCTGCCTTGCCGGCAGGATTCTGCAGGTACACCGCCTCCCTGCACAGCATCAGCACCTGCTGGTCATCCCAGCTGATGAGCACTTCATCACTGGCGAAATAGCGGGTCGTCACCGGAACCACCGGAGCGCCCCCGCCGGCGGAATACCGGCTCTCGATCAGCGAGGCCTGCTCGGCCGCGCTCATCAGCGACACCGGCGAACTCGATGCCGCATTGGCGGCGCCTGCGGAGGCGGCCATCACGGCCAGCAGCACCCCACGCGAAACATTACAGATCATTGCATCAGTCCATTGAGAAATTCAGATGCACCATGATAAGTCGAGCAAGGCACGATGCGCCCGTGCGGCCCTGATCAGCTCATTTCCCCGTAGGTGCAGCCTACCGTCACCCATCCCGGTGAATAGGAAAGATCAACAATCATCCGTACATGTCGATCACCAGGGAGCGTTTTGTACAGATTGAGTCCTTTCCAGCCATACACTCTTTCCATGGCCTCGGCATCCCAGCGCGATGACATACCCCCGATATGGTTCGCAATGGATCTCCCCCGCTCCATCTCTTCTCCAACGGGCACCGGAATTGCAAGAAGCATCTCCTGAACACCCGAAACATGCACAAGCGTCGAGGATTCTCCCCACGCCATGACAGGAGCCCGAGCCTCCCAGAGCATCAGTGCCGCGCCATTACCTTTCTTGCTCTGACTGAAATCCGTCAGGTCGCCCGCTGCAATCCGATCAGTGAAGTTGTCCAATTCCTGGTGAGTCAGCTGGCACTGCAACAAGCGGGACAGGGTCGACGATACATCCTGCTGCGCTTGAGTCGGAAATGAGAGCCCCATTGCCACGCAGAGTACCGCCGCCCGCGTGCCCCACACTTCATTAAACATCACACCCACACTGAGCACCCCTCTCGAATCTTCGGCGAAGGCCAATCAATGAGGCAGAGCATTCAAGAAGTAAAGCCGATGCGCCGCCCGCCGGAGCATCGCCCGTTGGGCGCAATGTAACTGCCAAAGCAGCAAGCCACTAACGCCGGTCCATTTGCGTCAAAATTGAGAGGCGCAACTACGTGCGCCCTCCACCTTCGCAGGCAGTTCCGGACTACGTCACCACCACCAGCGGCACCCCGCGCCGCGGGTGCTCCAGCACCACCACATCCTGCTGGTAGACCCGCTGCAGGTTGTCTTCGGTGAGCACCTGCAACGGCGTGCCATCGGCTGCCACCCTGCCCTGCTCCAGCAGCACGATGCGGTCGGCATAGCCGGCGGCCAGATTCAGATCGTGCAGCACCACGATCACGCACGCACCGGCCTCGGCACAGGCGCGCACACTGCGCAGCGTGCGTTCCTGGTGACGCAGATCCAGCGCTGCGGTCGGCTCATCCAGCAGCAGCAGCGGCGTGTCCTGCGCCAGCACGCGTGCGAACGTGGTCCGGGCGGACTCGCCACCGGACAGCTGCTGCACCTCGCGCAGGCGCAGCGCCTGCAGTTCGGCGGCATCGATGGCCGCTTCCACCTGCGCGTCATCCACTACCGGATCCGGCGGGTGTGGCAGTCGCCCCATCGCCACCACTTCCTCCACGCTGAAGGCGAAGCGCACGCCGTGCTCCTGCGGCATCACCGCACGCTCGCGCGCCAGCGGCCCGGCCTTGTAACCGGCCAACGGCTTGCCGAGCAGGCTTACCTCGCCCGCGTCGGCACGCAGGTCACCTGCGGCAACGGCCAGCAACGTGGACTTGCCCGCGCCGTTCGGGCCAACCAGCGCGGTGACCGTACCCGGTTCGAACGCCAGCGAGATGCCGTGCAGGATCTCGCGCTGCTGGCGGCGTACCACCACCTCATGCAACTTCAACAGCACGCTCATGGCGCGGCCTTGCGGCGCTGCTGCAGCACCAGCCAGAGGAAGAACGGCGCACCCAGCGCGGCCGAGAACAGGCCCAGCGGAATCTCGGCCGGCGGATCCAATGTGCGCGCGGCGGTGTCGGCCACCACAATCAACAGCGCACCGAGCAGCCCGGACAACGGCATCAGCCAGCGGTGTCCCGGGCCGACCAGCAGGCGTGCCACGTGCGGCACCACCAGGCCGACGAAACTGATCGAACCAGCGAACGCCACCGCCGCCCCCACCAGCAGCGCACTGAACGCCACCAGACGACGACGGGTGCGAGTGACATCCAGCCCGAGGTGCTGCGCCTGGCGTTCACCCAGTGCCAGCATGTCCAGCGGCGTGGCCAACCGCTGCAACGCAAACACGCCGATGGCAAACAACGGCACCACGGCTGCCACATCGGCCCAGTTGGCGCGCGCCAGCGAGCCCATCTGCCAGAACACCAGCGACTGCAGTTCGCTTTCGCTGGCGATGTAAGTGAGGAAACCAATCAGCGCCGAGCAGAACGCGGCCATCGCGATGCCGACCAGCAGCAGCGTGGCGTTACCCGTGCCCTTGCCGGGCCGGGCCAACGCATACGTCAGGCCGATCGCCAGCGCACCGCCCGCAAATGCGGCTACCGGCACCAGCCAGCCGGCGGCACCGGCAGCGCCCAGCACGATCGCGGCCACCGCACCCAGCGCCGCACCCTGGCTGACACCCACGATGCCTGGATCAGCCAGAGGATTGCCGAACAAGCCCTGCAGGCTGGCACCAGCCATCGCCAGTGACGCGCCCACCATCGCACCCAGCAGGGCACGCGGGATGCGCAGCTGCCAGACCACGGCCAGATCGCGACTGCTGACCGCCTGCGGATCCAGCAGGCCCAGCTTCACCGCCAGCGCCTGCATCACTTCCAGCGGCGGCAAGCGCAGCGGACCCACGGCAAACGACGCCAGCACTGCCCCCAACAGTGCCAGCAACGCCACCATCAACATCGTCCGCCCGCGACGGCGGCGCCGATCCGCTGGACTCATGCCTTCGGCATCGCCGCGAACGCCTTGGCCAGCGCCAGCGCACCGGCACCGGAGCCGACGCTGGTGTACTTCAGCTGCACATCCGGCATCACCCAGACCCGGTTGGCCTGCCCGGCCGGGGTCTGCTTCAGCGTCGGGTACGCCTTCCACAGGCCCTCGGCACCGCCGAACAGCTGCAGGTCATGCTCGGTCACCAGGATGACCTCCGGTGCGGCTGCAACCACACCCTCATTGCTCAGCTGCGAGTAGTTCTTCACCCCAGCCTCAGTGCCGATGTTGACGCCACCGGCCAGGGCAATCAGCTGCGCCGACGCGCTGTCGGCACCCGCCACGGTCGGTGAGCCACCGGCACCTGTTGCCGAGACGTGGATCACTCGTGGCGCATGGCCCAGCCCCTTGCCAATCGCTGCAGCCTCGTCGAGCTGACGCTGCACCTGGGTGGCCAGCGCCTGCCCGGCCTCGGCCAGCCCTAGCGCGGCGGCAACCTTGCGCACCTTCTCCGGTGCAGGCTGCAGGTCATCGATGACCACCGCCGGCTCGCCCACTTCGCGCAGCTTCTTTGCCAGCTCGGTATGCCGACGCAGGCTGTTGCCGAGGAACAGCGAGCCCTTCAGGCTCAGCACGCCTTCCACGCCCGTGGTGCGGTTGAACAGGAACTGGTGCGGTGCGGCCAGGCCGGCCTGGGTGGTGGTGTTGGTCGGCGCGGCGAACACCTGCTTGCCCAGCCCCAGCGCCTCGATCACCGCGATGACATCGTCGCCACCGGCGATGATGCGGCTGGTGTCGGCCACTTCGACGTCGGCGCCATCGTCGGAATGCACCTTGGCCGGCAGCACGGCCTTCTGGTCGTGCACAGCCTGCATCTCGGCACCGGCCACGCGCTGCCAGCCTGCCGGCAACGCGGTTTCCGCAGCCGGCGCTGCGGCCGCCGGCTCGGCAGGCTTCGCAGCATCCGAGGGGACCGAGGAGCCGCCACAGGCAGACAGCGCCAGCGAAACAGCCAATGGAAGCGCACACAGGCGCAGACGGGACGCGATGTTCATGCTCGTTCTCCTTGCTGGCAGGGCGACGCGCACGCCGCCCTGCCGTGTGACTTACTGCTTCGGGGTGATGCGGGTGATGCGGTCACCCTTCGGGTCTTCAGCACCGCGCGACTTGTTCACCGCGAACACGTTGCCCTTGCCATCGGCACGGACGTGGTTCGGCAGCGTGCCGCCATCGAGGTTGGCGACCACCTTGCCGTCGCCGTTGACCACGGTGACGGTGCCGGCGCCGCGATTGCTCACGTAGGCCAGGCCGGAAGCATCATCGAAGGCAACGTTCAGTGCACCGGCGCCGACCGGCACGTCGTGCAGCACCTTGCCGGCGGCCACATCGATGATCAGCAGGTTGTCGGTGCCCTGCGAGGCCACGTACAGGCGATTGCGCGCTGCGTCGAAGGCCACGCCCGAGGCACTGATCGAGTTGCCCAGGTCGATGACCTTGTCGACCTTGCCGCTGGCCACATCGATCACTGCAGCTTCCGGGGTGCCGATGCTGACGGTGAACAGCTTGCCGGACTTTTCGTCCAGCACCAGGCTCATCGGGGTGAACTTGCCGTCGTCCACGCCGGATTCCAGCGTCACCGCCGGCAGTTCCTTGAACGTCTTGGCATCAAACACCGACAGGTGGTCCTCGCCGGTGGCCGAAGCGAACACCTTGCCATGGGTGCCGTCGACCACCACATCGCGCGCATGCGGCACGGCATCGACCGGGAACTGGTGGACCAGCGACAGGTCCTTCTGGCGATAGACCGCGATCGAGTTCTGGCGGGTATTGGTCACCCAGACATTGCCGTTGGTGTCATCCACGCCCACGCCATAGACCGCGTACACCGCACCGTTGGTGCTGCCCGGCACCTGCGCCGGGGTGATCGCCTTGGTCACCTTCAGCGACTTCGGGTCCAGCTTCAGCAGCTGCGACTGGGTCACCGGCGGGCGGCCCACGGCCGAGGTCACGAACACCGCGTTGCTGGCAGCGCTGTAAGCGGACTGGTACAGGCCCGGCACCAGCTTGTTGGACTGGGTTGCGAACTGCGCCTGGCCGGACAGCGGCAGCTGCGGCGAGACGCGCAGCTTCAGTACGGTGGCTGCAGCTGGCTGGCTGGCACGCACCACCACCGGGTGGGTGCCCGGCACGGCGTCGGCCGGAATGCTCAGCTGGGTCTTGAAGTTGCCATCGGCATCGACCACCAGCGGCTGCGTGTTGAGCACGCTGTCGCCACGCAGCAGGCTGACCTTCTGGCCCGGTACGAAACCGCGTCCAACGACGTCCGCGGTGCTGCCGGGGACCACATTCTCACCGCGTGAGACCACCTGGCCCTTGAAGGTGGCATTGGCCGGCTGATCGAACACCGGCTGCGCGGTGGCAGTCACGGCCAGCAACAGGCCAGCGGCGAGAGAAGTAAGACGGAAAGACGGACGGAACGACATGGAAGGCTCCTTGCACACGTAGGCCGCGCCACGTGACGCGGGATTCATCGGTTGCCTGGGCCGCTGCACATCGGCAGCCTCGCCTGGGTAGTGGGGTCGCACGACGAGGCGTGCGAAGGGATTCATTCGGCGGCGTTGTCACCGCCAGTGGGGTCGCCGTCGCCAGTGCTGCGATCGGTCACACCGTAAAGCTCATGCAGTGCTGCATGGAACGAGGCCGGCAGCATTGGGCCGTGGCCGAGGCCGGGGAACTCGCGGTACTGCACGCTCAGGCCCGGCACCTTGCCCAGCCGTCCGGACAACTGCATTGCCGCGTCCGGGGTAGCGCCACCGATGCGGCGCAGGTGCGCGACCACGCGCGGGTTGTTCATGTCACGCTTGCCGCGATCACCGACACGCTCGGCGCCACCCAGCATCAGCCAGAGCTTTGCTGGCTGGCCATGCACGTTCTGCACGAACTGCTGCTCCGGATCGCCCAGCGCCGCGCCCTGGCTCCACCACAGCGACGGGCTGGCGGCCAGATAGGACTGGAAGGCGGCGGGCCGGGTGTACAGCGCATTGAGCACGAACAACCCACCCAGCGAGTGGCCCCACAGCGCTTGCTGCTGCGTATCGATGCGTGCGCGACGCTCGACTTCGGGCTTGATGCGGCGTTCGATCACATCAAGGAACGCGGCAGCACCGCCGCCGACCGCCTGGGTCGTACCGCTCTCATCGTCGGCACGGTCGATCCACGCAGTGTAGTCGCGGGTGCGCGCCTTGGAATCGATGCGCAGGTCGTTGTCGTAGCCGATCAGCACCAGCACCGGTGGCGCCTTGCGTGCCGCCAGCTCAGCCAGAATCGGCTGGTCCAGCACCATCGCCACGGCATTGCCATCCAGCGCATACAGCACCGGCAGCGGCGCCTTGCCGGCCTTGGCGGGAATGGCCACATTCACCCGCCAGCGGCGTTGCTGGTCGGGGCTGTCCACCACGAAATGCTCAAAGCGATAGCTGGCCGCCGGCTCGTCGAGCACGGTCTGGCCGATCTTCTGCAGCGGATTGCGCTGCTGAGCATGGGCGTACGGGGTGGCCAGGAGCAGACCCATCATCAAGGCGGCCAGGCCGCGGGCCAGCGGACCACGGCGCGAAGGCGGGACGAAATGCTTCATCAGCGGCGGCAGAAGCGGCCCAGGGCCGCCGGTTCACAAGGGACCGCAGTCTACCTTAAACGCGAATGATTATCACATCGATCGAACGTCACGCTGTGTATCACGCGCGCGATGCGTTCATTTTCCCGGTTGCGTCGGAAACACCGAATCCACTATTTTGCCGGCCAGCGGGGCGCAGGAGCGCCCTTCCGTCGCAGGGCTGCGGATGGATGGGCAATCGAGCCGCCGGCCGCGCCCTGTCCTTTGCCAAACCCATCCACGCATGGCGTGGATCTACTGACACCATCCACGGGAATGAATCCCGTGACTGCGAGAACACCTTGAAGCGCACCGCCCTGATCGCCCTTTCCCTCGGCCTGCTTGCACCGCTGGCCGCCCATGCCGCACAGGATCTGCCAACGCTCTACCAGGCCTTTGAAGAGGCCGGCAATTCGTCACTGGGCATGGAAGAACTCAACCAGACGGTGACCTTCACCGCTGTGGCGCTGGGCGTCTCCAGCAACCTGGCGGGCGAACCGCTGATCGAGGCCGGTGATGACCAGGGCAATGTCCTGGCCCGGCTGACCACCGACGATGCGCAGCAGGCCGCCAAGCTCGGCGCACTGGAAGAAGGCGCCGTGTTCACCGCCAGCTGCACGCTGCAGTTCAGTTCCGGCACGGACCACCTGTCCTTCGGCGATTGCGCCATCAAGTAAAGACGAAGCCGGCGAAACGCCGGCTTCTCTTCGTTGCCTCTCTAGCGTCGAGCCATGCTCGACTCATGCAAGATCACGGCCCCGAAGGCACCGGACCATAAACGTTCTCCTGCGGCGTGCCCGGCAGCAGCGAGAAGATCATGATCACGATCCCGCCGCCCGGCACCAGCGCCAGCAGGAACAGCCAACCCGACTGGTTGCAGTCATGCAGGCGGCGTACGGTCACCGCAATCAGCGGCACGATCGTGGCCAGCCACATCACACACAACAGCACCACCATGCCGATCAGGATGCCGGCCAGTGCATCGGGACTATTGCGCAGGAGGATCGCCAGCACACTGGCCAGCAGCATCACCGCGGTTGCCACCAGGAACAGGAACAGCTGGTACATCCAGTACTCGCGGCGGTTGGCGCGGCCCTCGAACTGGGCATAGCGCTTCAACGGCAGAATCATTTCCTGCACGGCATCGATCCTTGAAAGAGAAGCCGCGCAGTGTGCCAAATGAACGCACGCTGGACAATGTTGCGACGAACCACGCTCGGCTGCCATTGCCCCCTGTAGAGTCGAGCCATGCTCGACTGCTGTTCCAGAAGGCACCCGTAACCCGCGCAAGAGCGAAGTCGAGCATGGCTCGACTCTACATAAGCCGACTCAGCGGCCCTTCGCGGCCCGCGCCACCTCGCGCTCCGCGCGCAGCCGGTCCAGCTTTTCCTTCAGCTTGATCTCCAGCCCACGCGGTACCGGGTTGTAGTACACGCGCTCGCCCATCGCATCCGGGAAGCCGGTTTGGTCCAGCGCAATGCCACCTTCGGCATCGTGGTCGTACTGGTACTCGGCCCCGTAGCCCAGCTCCTTCATCAACTTGGTCGGCGCATTGCGCAGGTGCAACGGCACCTCTTCGGTGCCGCTTTCGCGCACGTCGGCCTTGGCCTGGTTGAAGGCCGCATAGCCGGCGTTCGACTTGGCGGTGCTGGCCAGGTACAGCACCAGCTGAGCAAAGGCCAGCTCGCCTTCCGGGCTGCCCAGCCGTTCGTAGATGTCCCAGGCCTCCAGCGCCATGCTCTGCGCGCGCGGATCGGCCAGGCCGATATCCTCAATGGCCATGCGGGTCAGCCGGCGCGCCAGATAGGACGGATCGCAGCCGCCATCGAGCATGCGGGTCAGCCAGTACAGCGCGGCATCGGGATTGGAACTGCGTACCGACTTGTGCAGCGCCGATATCTGGTCGTAGAACTGCTCGCCGCCCTTGTCGAAGCGGCGCGTGCGGTCGGCCAGCACCTGGGTCAGGGTCTGCGGGGTGATGCGGCCGCCTTCCCCGCCCGCCAGCTCGGCGGCGATTTCCAGCAGGGTCAGCGCACGGCGCACGTCGCCGTCGGCGGCGGTGGCGATTTCCAGCAGCAGCTCGGGGGCGACCTCGATGCCCTCCTCGCCCAGGCCGCGTTCGCGGTCACCCAGCGCACGCTCCAGCGCCTCGACGATGTCTGTGGGCGAAACGCCTTCCAGCACGTGCACGCGGCACCGCGACAGCAGCGCCGAGTTCAGCTCGAAGGACGGGTTTTCGGTGGTGGCGCCGACGAACAGAATGGTGCCGCGTTCGATGTGCGGCAGGAACGCATCCTGCTGCGCCTTGTTGAAGCGGTGCACCTCGTCCACGAACAGCACGGTGCGCCGGCCCTCGGCGAACCGCTGCGCAGCCTCGGCCAGTACCTGGCGCACTTCCGGCAGGCCGGACAGCACGGCGGAGATCGCACGAAACTCGGCGTCGGAGTACTCGGCCAGCAACAGTGCCAGCGTGGTCTTGCCGCAGCCTGGCGGCCCCCACAGGATCATCGAATGCACGCGACCGGATTCGACCGCGCGACGCAGCGCGCTGTCCGGCGCCAGCAGGCGCTTCTGACCGACCATTTCGTCGAGGGTGCGCGGGCGCATGCGCTCGGCCAGCGGGCGCATGTGTTCCCGATCGACGCTCAGCAGATCGGGGCCGGGAAAGGAAGTGGAGCGATGTCTTGGCACGCGGTCATTGTACCGCTTTCGCCAAGCAGGGCCGGACGAATGGCGGTAATGCCGGCCGCTGGCCGGCAACCCCGCGTGTCGGAAATGGGCCGAAGCGGGCGCCACCGATACATCGGTAAGCCGCTGATTCACATGGAGCATGCTTTCGCGGGGCCCATGCATCCTTATCAGTAACCGAAAATCTGGAACTCAACCATTCAGGACCCACCCGTGCGCGATCCCGACTCCAATGTTCTCGAGTTCGTTGCTGGCTGCGCCGTCGACGCGGACATCTACTACCTGGCTGCAAGGATTGGCCCGGGGCACGAATGCTACGACCCTGATCCCGGCCCGCCCTCCCGGATGTTCTTCTATCAACATCAGACGGAGGAGAAATGGTTCTATCACGACCTGTCCGACTGGCAGGTCGAGTCCACCATCTTCATCCCTGAACAACAGGACGGGCGCGCTCGTCGAGTACTGGCCCTTGACTACTACGGCCAGCTTGAGGATCTCGCCCGGGCAGGCACGACATGCGAGTACATTTCACATGAAGGTGATGATTTCTCCGGGGGGCTGACCCGGATTCGGCAGCTCGGTGAGGATCTTTTCTGCTGCGGCGTGCACGGAATGATCTATCACCGTAGCGAAACTGGCTGGAAGCAAGTTCCCACCCACTTCCCCGCACCCGATCGCGGGAGCCTCAAGGACGATCTTGAGTCGATTGATTTCGACAACTGGCTTGGTTGCGTTGGCCATCTTTTCGAACTGGACGGTGTGCCACCACTACCCGCTGACCCTGCGGAACGCGACGCAGAGCTTCGGCGAAGATTTGAAGAATCACGCACCGATCTGGCGCAGATCGGCAAGAATCAAGCGTTCGAGCAGCTACTCGCTGAGTTGGATCTGGCCAGCGTGAATGATCTCTGCGGAACCGGCTTTACCGATCTCTATGCGATTGGCTCTGACGGCCTGATTGCGCACTGGGATGGGGCCGCCTGGAATATTCCAGAGCCAATCACCTCTGCCGAACTGCTGCATGCATCCAGAACGGATTCGGGCGAACTGTTCCTGGTCGGTACCGAGGCAACTATCTTGATGGGGCAGATCAATACGGGTTTCACGCCGATCCCGCATCAGATCAGCCCCGAAGTCCCGTTCTACTGCGCTTGCAGGTACGGACAAGCCATCTACATCGGCTCAGAGAATGGACTCTATCTCTACAGCCCCAACTCTGGAGTGGTTGAACGCCTGAAGGCGGGCATTCCTGAAGAACTGATGGATGCTGCAATTAACGACATCAGTTCCGCCGATGGCGTGCTGTGGGTACTGACGCCCTGGGATCTGATTCGATTTGATGGCACCGTGTGGCAGGTGATCGTTCATCCGGACAACGGATGAGCCGACCGAAACCGTGCCAACCAAGGTTGGTACCCACCACGGCAGCCGGGCCATGATCGGTAGTGCCGGCCGCCGGCCGGCAGCCCCGCAAGCTGTCGGAAATGGACCGTACCCAGTGCTACGGGTCGACAGTAAACCACTGATTCCAATAGACCCAATTCCCCGCGATGCCAAGTGCCGCAAGCAGTGACCGAAGATCCGCAGTTCAACCATCAAGGACCCATGGCGTGCGCGATCCCGAGTCCAATACCCTGGAGTTCATTGCAGGCTGCGCGGTCGACGCAGATATTTACTATCTGGCCGCGGCGATTGGGCCAGGGCACGAATACTACGACCCGGATCCCGGCCCACCCACCCGCATGTTCGTCTTTGGCCGCACCCCCAAAGAGGAGTGGTTCTACCATGACCTGCAGGACTTCCAGGTCATGTCCACACAGCTTGTCCCAGAGGAAGAAGGCGGTCGCCCCCGTCGTGTGCTTGCCCTGGACTTTTATGGGCAGCTGGAAGATTACTCCCGTGCTGGGGCCAAGATCGAGTACGTCTCGGCTGAAGGCGCCAACTTTCCCGGAGGTCTTACCTGTTTGCGACTGCTGGGCGAGGACCTTTTCTGCGCGGGCACAAGAGGACAGATCCATCATCGGGATGGAGGCGGATGGCAGCAGCTCCCAACCCAGTTCACGACTGCCTTCTGCGAGGAGGACGAAGACGAGTCGGATCTGGATGACTTCGACAGTTGGCTCGACGATTTCGGCCACCTGCTCGAACTGGGCGATGTTCCCGCACTTCCTCAAGATCCAATGGAACGCGACGCAGAGCTTCGCCGGAGATTCGCCGATTGGCGCGCCCACATGACCGATGTCCGGGAGGACGGAGGATTCAACCAGCTACTCGCTGATTTTCACGTGGGCAGCGTGAACGATCTCTGCGGATCGGGCTTTGCTGACCTCTACGCCATCGGCTCGCATGGCCTGATTGCCCACTGGGATGGCGCGAGCTGGACCGTGCCCGAACAAGTCACCGCTGCGGACCTGTTTCATGCCTGCAGGACAGACCAAGGCCGCCTCGTCTTTGTAGGCATGGACGGCACCATCGTCACGGGTGACATCTCCACTGGATTCGAGTGCCTGCACCACGACGTCGGCGAAGACATCAACTTCAACTCTGCGTGCCAGTACAAGCAACAGGTTTACATCGGCTCGGAGAATAGAGGCCTCTACGTCTACAGCCTCGAAACCGGCGTAGTTGAACCCTTGTTGGACGGCATCCCCGAAGAACTGAGAGAGGCGACGATCGTTGACATCAGTTCTGCCGGTAACGTGTTGTGGGTACTGACGCCCTGGGACCTGATTCGATTTGATGGCACCGCGTGGCAGGTGATCGTTCATCCGGACAACGGATGAGGCGACCGAAAGCGTGCCAACCAACGGTTGGCACCCACCAGAGCCGGTAGCGCCGGGCCATGCCCGGCGTCCCCGATCAATTACCGATGACGTCGGTGCCCTTCGGCGGGGTGAAGCTGAAGGTGCCGGCAGCGAAGCCCGGGTTGCGCTTCCAGCCACTGAAGCTGATCACGGTGCGCTGGCCGACGGCGTCGGTGATCTCCATCTTGGCCAGGCCCTGGGCGTTGAAGCCCAGCGCGGCGTACTGGAAGCTGGCTTCGGTCTCGCGCTTCGGCGACAGAGACAGCCACTGCAGGCCGTCACGCTGCGCAGCCTCTTCACTGACGTCGTACTGCTGCTCCAGCAGCGCCGGGTTGATCAGCGCGGTCAGCGGGCTGTTCTGTTCTTCCTTGCCCTGCTCGCGCACGGTGGCCTGCTCCAGGTCCGGCTCGTACATCCAGACCTTCTTGCCGTCCGCCACGATCAACTGTTCGTGCGGACGCACGTATTCCCAGCGGAACAGGCGCGGCGCCGACAGGGCCACGCGGCCGCTGGTCGATTCCTTCACCTTGCCGCGGCTGTCGAACACCTGCTGGCTGAACTGGCCATCCAAGCCCTTCAGGCCACTGGTGAAGGCCTTCAGGTCATCGCGGGCGCCAGCCCAGGCGCCGCCGGCGGCGGCGCAGGCCACGGCCAGGGTGGTGGTGGCAAGGAAACGGCGGAAGCGGAAGTTCATGCGGGAATCCTGTGGGCGCGGGCGCCAGGAAAAGTGGTTGCCAGTGTGCCCGGATAAAGATGAATGGGCGATCAGGGCGACATTATGCCGCCCTGAACGTCCATCGGCGATTCAGCCTCCGGAGCCGGGCAGCTTGCCGTACAGCACCTGCCCACGGAAGCCACGCCGTACTTCGCGGTACAGCGCGCGGAACGCCGGATAGTCCTGCGGCTGGCACAACGCCTCCGGGCCGCGCACCGCGTTCTGCTGCAGGCGGTGATGCACGATCACGTCCTGGCCCTCGCGGCTCCAGTCCACCCGGTACTCGCCGGCGGCGTTGCTGAAACGCTGGCTGGCCGGGATGGCGATGATCGGCGCATTGGCCGGGAACTGCAGGCGATAGGTTTCCTCGCGCAGGCTGGCATTGCAGTAGAACGGCGTCTCGTTGGCCGGCGCCGACGCGGTGGCGTACAGGCCACGCACCGATTCACCCCCCGGCGGATCCGGCACCGCCATGCCGCCGGCCACGCTGAAGTCGGCGTAGTCCTCGGCCTGGAAGGCCATGCGGTAGCCAAACGGTCGGGTTAGGTCGACCGGCACGCCCTGGATCTGCAGCTGCCCTCGCCCATCGAAACCGGACGCGGCCATGATCTGCTCTTCAGCGCGCGCACGGTTCTGCGCGTTGAGCTGGGAGAACTGGGCGCGCATGCCGATCTCGGCGTTCTCGCCCAGCTTCGGAATCGTCTCGCCGCGCAGGTTGCCGTTGGCGTCGAAGGTGAAGCGCACCTCCATCGAGGTGGCATTGCGCTCCGGCGTATTGGCCGGGGTGCGCGCCAGTGAGGCATCGCGGGTACGCATCACCGGGGCGCCCAGGTCACCTTCCGGCAACTGCCCGAAGCGCGCCCACGCCGTGGTCGAATCCAGGTACAGATCGAACTCGGGGATGTAGGTGATGGCGTGGTTGAAGCGGCCCAGCACCGGAATCTTCGGCAGCGTCGGGCCACCGCCGGCACCGATCAGCACCGGCGAGCTCGCAATCCCCTTGGCCGCCAGCAGCGCCTCCAGGATCGTCACATGGTCCTTGCAGTCACCATAGTGGTTGTCGAGGATGCTCTGCGCACTGTTCGGCTCCAGGCCACCATTACCCAGGTACACCGCCACGTAGCGGATGTTCTGCGCCACCCAGCGGTACAACGCGTCGGCCTGCTCGCGACGGTCGCTGATGCCAGCGGTGATCTCATCGGCCAGCGCCTGCAGTTCCGGCGTGACCTGCGCGGCCGGGCCGGCCTTGAGCTGGTAGGCGCGACCCATCTGCGACCAGTCACGATAGGTGCTGGCCATGATGTTCGGGCCAAACTCCCACCCCGCCGCCGACCAGTTCTGTGCTGGCATGGCTTCGCGTCGCTGGTAGCGCCAGCGCCACTGTGCCTGTCCGTTCTTCACCGTGGGGCGATCACTACCCTGCACGCCGCGGCTGTCGACGAACATCGGCAGGTTGGCCGGCGCACTCAGGGTGACCTCGGCGTCCTCGTACTCGGTGAACACATTGAAGGTTTCCCACAGGCCGAAGTAGCCCGGGAAGTACGGCGTGGCCTGGGTACGGCGCACCTGGTAGAACAGGCGCGTGCCGGGTGCCAGGTTCGGGAACACGATCACCCGCACCTTGCGGTCGGCATACATCGCCGCCGAGGCGCTGGAATAGCTCTCCTGGGTGTAGATGCGGTCGGCCGGTACGTCGCGGCGCTGGCCGTCGGCAGTGATGGTGTAGGCGCCGAGTACTTCCAGCGTCTCCATCTTCTCGCTGTAGCTCAGCCGCACCTGGCTGAACTGCTCGACCGAGGCCTTGGTCTTGAGCAGGACTTCGTAGGTTTCGGTCTGCACATTGCCCGCATCCGGCCGCACCTGGTAGTCGGCGCGGTAACGGACAATGCTGAAATTATTGCTGGCTTCGGTATCGCCGCTGGTGGAAGGCGGCGCCGTGGCGGGCGCGGAGGTGGCGGTGTCTGCCAGTGCCGGGCCGGCAGCCAGGAAGGCTGCCAGCGCCAGTGCCAGCGCGCTTGGTACGGGGTGAAGCATGCGTCGGTTCCTTGGACGTCGTGGGGGATACGCCGGGTCTTACTTCGGCGGCGGCGGTGCCAGCACCGTGCGGTCGCCGTTGTGCTCGGGCGGACTGACCACGCCGGCCGCTTCCATGGCCTCGATCAGTCGCGCTGCACGGTTGTAGCCGATCTTCAGCCGGCGCTGCACGCCGGAAATCGAGGCACGGCGGGTCTCGGTGACCACCCGCAGCGCTTCGTCATACAGCGGGTCGGACTCATCGCCGGCAGAGCTGTTCTCGGGCAGGCCGGTGGCGCCGACGACCACACCGTCGCCCATCGTCTGCACTTCGTCCAGCACGCCGTCGACATAGTCGGCCGGGCCCATCGCCTTGAGGTGTTCGACCACGCGATGCACTTCCTCGTCGGAGACGAAGGCGCCGTGTACGCGCTCAGGCATGGCGGTACCCGGCGGCAGGTACAGCATGTCGCCGTGGCCCAGCAGGGTTTCCGCGCCGGACTGGTCGAGGATGGTGCGCGAATCGATCTTGGAGCTGACCTGGAAGGCGATGCGGGTCGGGATGTTGGCCTTGATCAGGCCGGTGATCACGTCCACCGACGGGCGCTGGGTGGCCAGGATCAGATGGATGCCGGCCGCACGCGCCTTCTGTGCCAGGCGCGCGATCAGCTCTTCCACCTTCTTGCCGACGATCATCATCATGTCGGCGAATTCGTCGATGAAGATGACGATGAACGGCAGCGTTTCCAGCGGCCGCGGTGCCTCGCCCAGTTCCGGGTTCGGCTTGAACAGCGGATCCATCAGCGGCTGGCCGGCGTCCTGCGCTTCCTTCACCTTCTTGTTGAAGCCCGCCAGGTTGCGCACGCCCACCGCGCTCATCAGCTTGTAGCGGCGCTCCATCTCGGCCACGCACCAGCGCAGGCCGTTGGCGGCCTCCTTCATGTCGGTGACCACCGGCGCCAGCAGGTGCGGGATGCCCTGGTAGACGCTCAGTTCGAGCATCTTCGGGTCGATCATCAGCATCCGCAGGTCTTTCGGCGAGGCCTTGAACAGCAGGCTCAGCACCATCGCGTTGACCGCCACCGACTTGCCCGAACCGGTGGTACCGGCCACCAGCAGGTGCGGCATGCGCGCCAGATCGGCCACGGTGGAGCGGCCGGCGATGTCCTTGCCCAGCGCCAGGGTCAACACGCTGGCCGACTTGTCGTATTCCTTCGAGCGCAGCAGCTCGGACAGGTAGATCATCTCGCGGGTGACGTTGGGGATTTCCAGGCCGATCACCGACTTGCCCGGAATCACGTCAACCACGCGCACCGACTTCACCGACAGGCCGCGCGCGATGTCCTTGTCCAGCGAACTGATCTGGCTGACCTTGATGCCCGGCGCCGGCTCGATCTCGAAGCGGGTGATGACCGGGCCGGGGTTGGCGCCGACCACCTGGGCATCGATGCGGAAGTCCTTCAGCTTGAACTCGATCTGCCGCGACAGCGCGTCCAGGGTTTCCTTGTCGTAACCCACCGGCTGCGGCTTGGGGTCATCCAGCAGCGCGAGCGGCGGCAGGTCCGAACCGTCGCCGTTGACGCCGCGGAACATCGGAATCTGCGTGTCGCGCTTGGCCCGGTCGCTCTTCTCGATCACCGGTTCCGGGCGCGGTTCGATCTTCACCGGCTCGCGCTTGGCTCGCACCTCGGCATCGGCCTTGCGCACTTCCTGGCGTTCCTCGCGCATCACCCGGGTCTGCTGCCACTCGGTGACTTCTTCCTTCTTGCGCGCCAGCAACGGCGCCAGCGACATCACGCCGCGGCCGATCTTCTCCATCACCGTGAACCAGGACAGCCCGGTGGCCAGGGTGATCGAGGCCAGCAGCAGCACCAGCACGAACAGGTTCGCACCCAGCGCGCCGAAGCCCACCGTGAGTGAATTGCCGACCAGCTTGCCGAGGATGCCGCCAGCATGGGCCACGTCGCCACTGAACAGGCGCACGTGCAGGAAACCGGTACCGGCAATCAGGAAACCGACCAGGCCGACCAGGCGCAGCGCCGGGTCCAGGTCGTTGTCACCCTTGCTCTCGCGCTTGAGGCCGAACATGGCGATCCACGCCAGCGCGCCCAGCACCACCGGCAGCAGGAAGGCGATGTAGCCGAACAGCTGCAGCAGCACGTCGGCGATCCAGGCCCCGGCGCGACCGCCGAGGTTGTGCACCGGTGCGACCACGCTGCCGGTGTGCGACCAGCCCGGGTCGGTCGCTGAATAGGTGAACAGACTGGCCGCCAGGTACAGCAGCGCTGGCGCGATGGCGATCAGGCCAAGGTCGCGCCAGAGGCGTTGGCGGCGTGGATTGTCGGTCGTCGCCGCCGCGGCCGTGCGACGTGACGCCTTGCTGTCGTCGGACTTGGAGCGTTCGGGGACCTGCTTCGCCACCTTAGACCATACCTTTGGAATGCGCTGTTAGTGATTGATAATAAATGAGACGGCGTCAGTTTTCAGTTATGCGACATCTGACAGGGCAATCAGAGGGCCGGAATCACTGCTGGATGACGGCGTTCTGTTCATCGGCTTGAATCGCCCTGCCCCAGCCGCCACTCTATGACCAGCCACGGATGCTGCGCAAACATCGCCAGCGCCTTGTCCCATCTACCTTTTCGCGAGTCTACATGAGCACCAGCCTGCCCTCCCGCCACCAGCGCCTCGTCATCCTCGGTTCCGGCCCGGCCGGTTGGACCGCCGCCGTCTATGCCGCCCGCGCCAACCTGAAGCCGGTCGTCATCACCGGCCTGCAGCAGGGCGGCCAGCTGATGACCACCACCGAGGTGGACAACTGGCCCGGCGACGCCCACGGCCTGATGGGCCCGGACCTGATGGCGCGCATGCAGGCCCATGCCGAGCGCTTCGAGACCGAGGTCATCTTCGACCACATCCACACCGCCGACGTGTCGCAGCGCCCGTTCAAGCTGATCGGCGACAGCCACGAGTACACCTGCGATGCCCTGATCATCGCCACCGGCGCCACCGCCAAGTACCTGGGCATCCCGACCGAGGACGAGTTCAAGGGCCGCGGCGTGTCCGCCTGTGCTACCTGTGACGGCTTCTTCTACCGCGACCAGGACGTGGTCGTGGTCGGTGGCGGCAACACCGCCGTGGAAGAGGCGCTGTACCTGTCCAACATCGCCCGCAAGGTCTACCTGGTCCACCGCCGCGACACCCTGAAGGCGGAAAAGATCATGCAGGACAAGCTGTTCAAGAAGGTCGCCGAAGGCAAGATCGAGACCGTCTGGCACCACCAGGTGGAAGAAGTGCTGGGCAATGATGCCGGCGTGACCGGCGTGCGCGTGAAGTCCACGCTGGACGGCAGCACCCGCGACATCGACGCCCACGGCTTCTTCGTGGCCATCGGCCACCACCCGAACACCACCCTGTTCGACGGCCAGCTGGCGATGAACAACGGCTACCTGGAAATCCGCTCGGGCCTGGGCGGCAACGCCACCCAGACCTCGGTGGAAGGCGTGTTCGCCGCCGGCGACGTGGCCGACCAGCACT
This sequence comes from Stenotrophomonas sp. SMYL11, assembly GCF_036320005.1. Taxonomy (NCBI): domain Bacteria; kingdom Pseudomonadati; phylum Pseudomonadota; class Gammaproteobacteria; order Lysobacterales; family Lysobacteraceae; genus Stenotrophomonas; species Stenotrophomonas sp. SMYL11. The sequence goes on along the minus strand of NZ_JAWIRS010000004.1, from coordinate 165,218 downwards.
ACCGCCAGGCGATCACCTCGGCCGGTTTCGGCTGCATGGCCGCACTGGACGCCGAGCGCTACCTGGACGCGCAGGGCAAGGCCAGCTGAGGGGCGAACCTGCTTCTATAGCGTCGAGCCAGGCTCGACCCAGGCAAAAGGCCGACGCCAGTGCGTCGGCCTTTCTGTTTCATCTGCCCTATCCTTCCCTCATGCCTTCCCCCCCGCTTCCTCGACTCCCTGCAGTCCGTTTCCGCAACCGACTGGGATGCCCTGCACGACGGCCGCAACCCCTTCGTCAGTCATGCCTTCCTTTCCGGGCTTGAACAGCACGGCTGCCTGCGCGAGGACTGGGGCTGGCAGCCCCGGCACTTCACGCTGTGGGAGGGCAACACGCTGGTCGGCGCCATTCCGGGCTATCTGAAGACCAACTCGCACGGCGAGTTCGTGTTCGACCATGCCTGGGCCAACGCGTATGCCCGTCATGGCCGCGACTACTATCCGAAGTGGCTGGGCGCGGTGCCTTACTCCCCGGTCACCGGCCCGCGCCTGCTGGCCCGTCACGATTCAGAGCGCACCGCATTGCTGTCGGCGTTGCACGACGCATTGCCGCCACTGGGCGTGTCGTCGGCCCACATCAACTTCCATACCGCCGGCGACGAGGCGCTGTTCGGCGATGACTGGCTGCTGCGCGAGGACGTGCAGTTCCAGTGGCAGAACCCGGGCGACTGGGCCACGTTCGAGCAGTTCCTCGGCGCGATGGACCACAAGCATCGCAAGAACATCCGCCAGGAACGCGCCAAGGTCGTTCGCCAGGGCATCACCTTCCGCATGGTGCACGGCGACGAGGCCAGCCGCGCCGACCTGCAGGCGATGTACCGCTTCTACCTGCAGACGTTCCTAGAGTACGGCAATGCCCCGGCGCTGACCGAGACCTTCCTGCGCCATCTGGCGATATCCCTGGGGCGCGGGCTGGTGCTGTTCCTGGCCGAACAGGACAGCGAGCCGATTGCCGGCGCCCTCTGCCTGCGCGGCGGCGATACGCTGTACGGTCGCTACTGGGGCGGCGCCACCCTGCCCGGCCTGCACTTCGAGGCCTGTTACTACCAGGGCATCGAATACTGCCTGCGCGAAGGGTTGACCCGCTTCGAGCCGGGTGCACAGGGCGAGCACAAGCTGGCGCGGGGTTTCCAGCCGACACTGGTGCGCAGCCGGCACTGGGTGGCCGATCCGGATTTCGCAGACGCACTGCAGGATTGGTGCCGGCAGGAGCGACAGAGTGTGCGGCGCTACCAGCAGGAGCTGCAGGGGCATGGGCCGTTCCGCGCAGGAACGTAGAGTCGAGCTTGCTCGACTGGCGCGGTGCCGAAAAGCGTGCCAACCAAGGTTGGCATCTACCTGAGCGATGACGGGCGCGCCACGCTCAGGTGCACTGCCAGAAGTGCCCGCTCACCTGGCACCTCGCGCACCAGAACGTGTAGAGCATGCCGCCACTGCCCCATAGCAGCGTGCCTCCACCGTTGGTCGGCAGCGTCGAGTCCAGCTGCATCACGAAGGGCATCTCCTCGCCGCAATCGATGCACGGCGGATACCAGGCACTCTGCACCCAGCTAGGCGCGCCGCCCACACGCGACAGGTTCTGCCGATGGTTGGACTGTCCCCAGTCCTGCTGCCGCCAGCGCGAGGTGTCCATGGCGGCCAGGCCGACCTCGGCCCGCATCAGATCGCCACTGTCGGTAGGCGTGTTCGGCACTTCACGGTGCTGGCTGGGATGGCAGGCAGGCAGGCCGTCGGCATCGTGGCGATAGAAACGCACGGGCGGGTCTTCCCACCCGCAGCAGTCCAGGCACAGCCCCAGCGTGATCTCGCCCGCCGCGTCCGGCTGCAGCGCGGCGGCATCGGTCCGCAGCAGGCGCTGCAGCGGCGCATGGCAGCTGCCACACAGCGCTTCCAGCGGTCCTCCCATGTGCCCGGCGTGATGCACCCGCCCACCACTCCAGGTCGGGTGCAGGCGCCAGATGCGCTTGCGCCAGCTCGGCTCGTCCTCCTGCTGCGCGCGATGCTGTTCGCGGCCAAAGCGGATGTGCAGCGGTCGCTCACCATGCAGGCGGCGCGGCAGCGGCCCCTCGGCGACGCCGGCCCAGTGTGCCCAGACCTCGGCATCCAACCGCCCCCAGTCGACCAGGTATCCGCGAGCAACGGCGTAGGTCTCGGGCTGGGCGGCGAGCAGCAGCGCCCGGGCCCGCGCCATTTCGCGGTCGTCATCAGCTTCGGCCAGAATCTGCGCCCAGTGCGCTGCCGTTGCACCGGGCAGGCCCTGCCAGACCTGCGAGGCCAACTGCACCTCATCCTCACTGGCGATCGCCAGCAATGCCTCCCAGTCGTCCTGCAGCAGCTGTGGCGCCTGATAGCTTGCAAACTCCATCACGCTCGTCAGCAGTTCGCCGCGCTCGCCCTCACGATAGCGACGCCAGGCCTCGGTGCAGACCGGCTCAACCGCTTCGTCGGGCAGCAGATCCAACGCCATGTCGAGAAAGGCCGAGCTGGGTGAACGCCGGGCAAGGGCCAGCAGCATCAGCGAACCGAGTTGGTCCGGCTGCTCGGTGGCCAGCATCAGCAGCATGCTCTGGCTGTCGCTGCACGTGCGCGGGATGTCGTGCACATCGAGGATGGCGGTGATCGCGTCACTCATGCGTGGACTCCTTGCCGTAGGACGCTGATGGTGCCAGACATCAGCGATCACCACGACGAATACAATGGCGGCATGACCCGCCAGCTGCCCTGGCGCCTGGCCGATGCGCCAGACGCCCCCTTCCCTCCGGCCGAGACCGCACTGCGCCAGCCCGATGGCCTGCTGGCGGTGGGCGGCGACCTGCATCCGGTGCGTCTACTCAATGCCTACGCCGGCGGCATCTTTCCGTGGTTCAGCGAGGGCGAGCCAATCCTGTGGTGGTCGCCGGACCCGCGCATGGTGTTCCGCACCGACGGCGTGCATCTGTCCAGCCGCTTCCGCCGCCAGTTGCGCAGCAGCACCTGGGAAGTCACCGCCGACACCGCCTTCAGTCGTGTGATGCGCGCCTGCGCGGCGGCACCTCGGCCCGGCCAGGACGGTACGTGGATCAGCCCGGCGATGGTCGAGGCTTACAGCCAGCTGCACGACCTGGGGTTTGCCCACTCCTTCGAGGTCTGGGACCGGCAGACGCTGGTCGGCGGCATCTATGGCGTCGCGATCGGTGCCATGTTCTTCGGCGAGAGCATGTTCAGTGCCGCCAGCGGCGGCTCCAAGATCGCCCTGGCCGCCCTCGCATCCACCCTGCGTGGCTGGGGCTGGGAATTGATCGATGCCCAGGTGGAGAATCCGCACCTGCTGCGAATGGGCGCCGAACACCTGCCACGCGCGGACTTTCTGGAGCACGTCCGTCAGGCCGTACACCGTGACGGCCGTGAAGGCCCCTGGACCCAGGCGGTAGGACGCTTGCCAGCACAGCGTTTGGCCGGGGGTTAACACAAACTTTGCAAGCCGGGCCCATCACGCGTAAAATACTGCGCCTTAGGCCCAGCGTGGCCGTTTTCTGAACCGCACAGGACTACATGTCGAAAGACGATTCCATCGAGTTCGAGGGCACCGTCAGCGAGACGCTGCCGAACACCACTTTCCGCGTTCGTCTGGAAAATGGGCACGAAATCATCGCCCACATCTCCGGCCGCATGCGCAAGAACTACATCCGCATCCTCACCGGTGACCGGGTCAAGGTTGAAATGACCCCGTACGACCTGACCAAGGGTCGTATCACCTACCGCATGAAGTAAGCGGTCGGCGCATTGCGCCACTCCGACAGGGCCGGCCTCGCTGCTGGCCCTTTGTCGTGCGCGTAAGAAAGCGGCCGGCACCGAGGCCGCTCGCGGCCTGATGCGCCAAAGGTCATCGTGACCGATCTCACCGTGGCGTCGGTCAGCCCTGCTTGCGGCAGATTCGCATTTGCAGCGGCGGCGGCATCTTGGGATCCGATCCAGTCCGGATCGCTGCCCCCTGCCCCGCCATGAACCTGTCTTCCCTGCTCATCCCCCTGGCTTTGTCTGCCGTCACCCTGCTGGCGTCGTCCGTCCATGCCGCCGACACCGCGCCGGCACAGTGCGTATCGCTGACCGGCGAACAGCAGATCGTTCGCGCCGGCGCCGACAAGAACATCCTGCTTCGCTCCGGCGAAGACCACTATGTCGTGCATTTCCGCAACAGCTGCCCTTCTGCCGTGCTGGCCACCCGCCTCGGCTTCAAGACCGACGGCAAGGAGGCTGACGAGCTGTGCAGCAAGGGCCGAAGCGCTCTGGACACCGGTCGCGGCAGCTGCGAGGTTGCGCGCATCGAGCCAATCGATGCCGAGCGGTTCAAGCGTGAAGCACGCCGGCGCAGCCGCTGACCCCAGACAGGACAAGGGCGGCCGAAGCCGCCCTTGTCATTTCCAGTCTTTCACGCCAAGCCTATGGCATCAGCTCACTCCACCGTGACCGGCAGCAGCCGCTCCGGCTCGGCCTGGGTTTCGACCACCAGCTCGTCGTCGCGGACGTCGATGCTGACCTTGCCACCGTTGACCAGCTTGCCGAACAGCAGCTCGTCGGCCAGCGGACGCTTGATCTTGTCCTGGATCACGCGGGCCATCGGGCGGGCACCCATCAGCGGGTCGAAACCATGGTGGGCCAGCCAGTCGCGCGCGGTCGGGGTGGCCGACAGGCTGACGTGCTTGTCCTGCAGCAGCATCTCCAGCTCGATCAGGAACTTGTCGACCACGCGCAGGATGTGCTCGAAGCCCAGCGCCTGGAACTGCACCACCGCGTCGAGGCGGTTGCGGAATTCCGGGGTGAAGCTGCGGCGGATGGTCTCCATCGCGTCGGTGGCATGGTCCTGCTTGGTGAAGCCGATCGAGCGCCGCGAGGCCTGCGCCGCACCGGCATTGGTGGTCATCACCAGCACCACGTTCTTGAAGTTGGCTTCACGACCGTTGGTATCGGTCAGCACGCCGCGGTCCATCACCTGCAACAGGATGTTGAAGATGTCGGGGTGCGCCTTCTCGATTTCGTCCAGCAGCAGCACGCAGTGCGGCGTCTTGACGATCTTCTCGGTCAGCAGGCCGCCCTGATCGAAGCCGACGTAGCCCGGAGGGGCGCCGATCAGGCGGCTGATCGAATGCGGCTCCATGTACTCGGACATGTCGAAGCGGACCAGTTCGATGCCCAGCTGCAGTGCCAGCTGCTTGGTCACCTCGGTCTTGCCGACACCGGTCGGGCCGGCGAACAGGAAGTTGCCGATCGGCTTTTCCGGGTTGCCCAAGCCCGAACGGGCCAGCTTGATCGCCGAGGACAGTGTCTCGATGGCCGGGTCCTGGCCGAAGATCACCATCTTCAGGTTGCGCTCCAGGTGCTGCAGCACATCCTTGTCGGTGGCACTGACCTGCTTGGTCGGGATGCGCGCCATCTTGGCGACGATCGCCTCCACTTCCTCGACGTCGATCAGCTCCTTGCGCTGGCCTTCCGGCAGCAGGCGCTGGCGGGCGCCCGCCTCGTCGATCACGTCGATGGCCTTGTCCGGCAGCAGGCGGTCGCCGATGTGCTTCACCGACAGGTCCACCGCAGCCTGCAGCGCCTCGTCGGAATAGGTCACACCGTGGTGCAGCTCGTACTTGGACTTCAGGCCCTGCAGGATCTCATAGGTCTCGCCCACCGTCGGCTCGACGATGTCGATCTTCTGGAAGCGTCGGGCCAGCGCCCGGTCCTTCTCGAAGATGCCACGGTACTCCTGGAAGGTGGTCGAGCCGATGCAGCGCAGCTCGCCGGAGGCCAGCGCCGGCTTGATCAGGTTGGACGCATCCATGGTTCCACCCGACGCCGAACCGGCACCGATGATGGTGTGGATCTCGTCGATGAACAGCACCGCATTGGGCACCTTCTTCAGCGCGGTCAGCACGCTCTTCAGGCGCTTCTCGAAGTCGCCGCGGTACTTGGTGCCGGCCACCAGCGCGCCCAGGTCGAGCGAATAGATCACCGCATCGGCCAGCACCTCAGGCACCGAACCCTCGACGATACGGCGGGCCAGGCCCTCGGCGATGGCGGTCTTGCCCACGCCGGCCTCGCCCACGTACAGCGGGTTGTTCTTGCGGCGGCGGCACAGGACCTGGATGGTGCGCTCGATCTCGTCGGCACGGCCGACCAGCGGGTCGATGCGACCGGCCCGGGCCTGTTCGTTGAGGTTGCTGGCGAACTCGGTCAGGGCATCACCCTTCGGCTCGCCCTCCCCGCCTTCGATGCGGCCTTCGCCCTCGGAGGAGGACGACGGCTGCTCGCCTTCCTCGCCCAGCTTGGCGATGCCGTGGGACAGGTAATTGACCACATCCAGCCGGGTGACATCCTGCTGGTTGAGGTAGTAGACGGCATGGGAGTCCTTCTCGCCGAAGATGGCGACCAGCACATTGGCGCCGGTGACCTCCTTCTTGCCCGAGGACTGCACGTGGTAAACGGCCCGCTGCAGCACGCGCTGGAAGCCCAGGGTCGGCTGGGTATCGCGGCCGTCATCTTCGGCCAGGCGGGACACGGAGGCCTCGATGGCCTGCTCCAGCTCCTGGCGCAGGCGTTCGGCGTCGGCGCCACAGGCCTTCAGCACGGCCTGGGCGGACGGGTTGTCGAGCAGTGCCAACAGCAGGTGTTCGACCGTCATGAACTCATGCCGGGCCTCACGGGCGCGCTTGTAGCACTGGCCGATGGTGTGTTCGAGGTCTTTGCTGAACATGGATTACTCCGGCGGCAGATAGGGACAATATGCGGCCTGACTACGCGATTTCCATCACCCTAGCGGATTGCTGCGTTCAGATGGCGTTAGCAGTGCGAATTGCTTGATCTTCATTCACTCCAGGACAGCCCACCCAGCATGAGCGAACCCTACCTGAGCCGCTGGCGATTGCGGCGTGATGGTGCAGCCATCGAAACGCCCCATGCCCGGCTCTGGCCGGTGCTGACCGCCGCCGGCGAGCCGGCCATGCTGAAGATCAGCAGTGAAACCGAAGAGCAGAACAGCCATCGCCTGCTGCGTTGGTGGGACGGTGACGGCGCCGCCCGCCTGCTGGCCCACGAGGGACCGGCGATCCTGATCGAGCGCGCCGGCGGCAACTCGCTGCGGCAACGCTCGATCGACGGCGACGATGACGCCTGCACCACGATCCTGTGCCAGGTCCTGCAGCGGCTGCACCGGCCACGGAGCGCGCCACCAGACGACCTGGTCTCCCTGCGTAGATGGTTCGTCGACCTGCTGCAGCCAAGGGCGCCGCTGCCACCACTACTGGAACAGTGCAGATCGCTGGCGGAAGGCCTGCTGCAGGACGAGCGCGAGATCAGGCCGCTGCACGGCGACCTGCACCACGACAACGTGCTGGATTTCGGCGCGCGTGGCTGGCTGGCGATCGACCCGAAGCGGCTGCTGGGCGACCGCGCGTTCGATTACACGACGATGTTCAGCAATCCGGACCTGTGCGGCCCCGGCATCCATGTGGCCACCCGGCCCGAGCGGTTTGTCGCCCGACTGGAACAGGTCGGTGCGCTGGCGGGCCTGGAACGCACGCGCCTGCTGCGCTGGATCGCAGCCAGCGCGGGACTGTCAGCGGTGTGGTTCCGGGATGATGGCGACCCCGCCGAAGTCGACGAGGCGGTGGCGCGGATGGCGCTGGAGGCGTTGGCGGAGGGGTGATCCCGCGTTCTGGTAGATGCCCACCTTGGTGGGCACGCCCCATCCACAATCGATACAGGCCCCTGCCTTGGTAGGTGCCCACCTTGGTGGGTACACCGGGTCCGGACTCGATGTACCCGGACGAGGATCGGCAGCGGTCAGGCCTTTTCCATCGTGCACAGCAGCGGGTGCTGGTTCATCCGCGAGTATTCGTTGACCTGGGCGACCTTGGTCTCGGCCACTTCGCGGGTGAACACCCCGCACACGCCGCGGCCGCGGGTATGGACGTGCAGCATCACCTGCGTGGCCTTGTCCAGGTCCATGCTGAAGAACTGCTGCAGCACGTCCACCACGAAATCCATCGGGGTGTAGTCGTCGTTGAGCAGCATCACCTGGTAGAACGGCGGCGGCGCCACTTCCGGGCGCGCGGGCTCCACGGCAACGCCGTGCTCGTGATGGGAATCGGGGGAAGGCTCATGGGGCATCTGCCCATTATAGAGGCACGGGCCAGCCTGCGTCGGCCTGCCGCAAATTGGACGGCACGCACGCCCACCGTCACAATTGCAGCCTCTCTCAACACTGTTTCACAGGATCTTCATGAAAAGGACCCTTCTTCCCGCCCTGCTGATCGCCCTGGCCGCCGCCGGCTCCGCCGCCGCCGAGACCCAGGCCGACAAGGCCGTGGCCCGCCACCTGGACAAGCTGGGCTATACCTACGAGGTCGACGAGGACGGCGACTACCGCATGGTGTTCGACGTCGAGGGTGACCGCACCCAGATGGTCTACGTGCGTTCGTCGGTGGAGGACTTCGGCACCCACAACATCCGCGAAATCTGGTCGCCGGCCTACAGCGCCAAGACCAAGCAGTTCCCGGTGGCCGTGGCCAACCGCCTGCTGGAAGATTCGCAGGACGCCAAGATGGGTGGCTGGGTGAAGCAGGACACTACCGCCATGTTCGTAGTCAAGATCGACGCCGATGCCACGGCCGACCAGCTCAGCGACGCCATCGATGCGGCCATCCGCACCGCCGACGCCATGGAGCTGGAACTGACCAAGAAGGACGAGTTCTGAGTTGAACACCACGCCGGACCCGCGCTGGGCACCGCACGCCACTGTCGCCACCGTGGTGGTCGACGGCGGCCGCGTGTTGCTGGTCGAGGAGACCATCGACGGCCGCCAGGTGCTGAACCAGCCGGCCGGCCACCTCGAGCCGGGCGAAAGCCTGGCCGAGGCAGCCCTGCGCGAGACCCGCGAGGAAACCGGCTGGACGGTGCAGCTGACCCACTTCATCGGCTGCTACCAGTGGACGGCCGGCGACGACACCACCTTCCTGCGCTTCTGCTATGCGGCGCGTCCGGTCTCGCACGACCCGGCGCAGCCGCTGGACACCGGCATCGATCGCGCGCTGTGGCTGACCCCGGCCGAGCTGCAGGCAGCCACGGAGCGCCTGCGCAGCCGGCTGGTCTGGCAGGTGGTGGCTGATTTCCTGGGTGGCCAGCGCCATCCGCTTTCGCTGGTCCGGGAGGTCGCATGAGCACTCCGCGCGTGATGGTGGGCGTCTCCGGTGGCGTCGACTCTTCGGTCGCCGCCTGGCGGCTGGTGCAGCAGGGCGAGGCCGTAGCCGGTCTGTTCATGCAGAACTGGGCCGACGACGGCAGCGGCGACTGCCGCGCCGAAGACGACCGCCGTGATGCGGTGGCCGTCTGCGGCCTGCTCGGCATCCCGTTCCACTTCCGCGATTTTTCCAGCGAGTACTGGCAGGGCGTATTCGAGCACTTCCTGGCCGAGTACGCGGCCGGCCGCACCCCGAACCCGGACGTGCTGTGCAACCGCGAAGTGAAGTTCAAGCACTTCCTGGATGCCGCCCGCGAGCTGGGCGCCGAACGCATCGCCACCGGCCACTACGCGCGGGTGACCCAGCGCGGCCACCAGTGGCTGCTGCTGCGTGGTGCCGACCGTTCCAAGGACCAGAGCTACTTCCTGCACCAGCTGGGCCAGGCGCAGCTGGCGGCCACCCTGTTCCCGATCGGCGACCTGGAAAAGACCGACCTGCGCCGGATCGCGCGTGACGTCAGCCTGCCGACCCACGCCAAGAAGGACTCCACCGGCATCTGCTTCATCGGTGAGCGCGACTTCCGTGAATTCCTCGGCCGCTACCTGCCAGCCAAGCCAGGCCAGATCCTCGACCCGGCCGACGGCAGCGTGATCGCCGAACATCCGGGCGTGTTCTATTTCACCCTGGGCCAGCGCGAAGGCCTGAACATCGGCGGCGTGCGTGGACGCCCGGCCGCGCCGTGGTACGTGGTCGGCAAGGATGTGGCCAGCAACGTGCTGTACGTCGACCAGGACCGCGACAGCAAATGGATGCTGTCCGAGCGCCTGCGTTCGGAAGCCGCGCACTGGATCGCCGGCTCGCCGCCGGCACGGCGCTTTGAATGCACCGCCCAGACCCGCTACCGCCAGCCCGACGAGCCGTGTACGGTCGAGGTACTGGACGATGGCAGCGTGCTGGTCACCTTCGCGCGCCCGCAGCGCGCCGTTACTCCAGGTCAATCACTGGTGCTGTATGACGGTGATGTGTGCCTGGGTGGCGCGGTGATCGCCGCCACCGATGCGCCGCTGGAACAGCGCCTGCGCACCACCCCTTCCCCTTTTGAGGTAATCGCTGCATGAGTTTCACTGTCGACGACCGCGTCCTGGCTTTGGCCGGCATTGCCCAGGCCCTGCAGCAGGTACGCCGTATCGCCGATACCGGCCATTCCGACGCCGCCGCCGTGCGCACCGCCGTGGACAGCGTGTTCCGCGTCGATGCCTCCTCGCCGCAGGAGGTGTTCGGTGACCGCCATGCGCTGAAGGCCGGCCTGCGCCTGCTGCACAACTACTTCCGCAGCCAGGGCCAGGACCCGATCCTGCCCAAGCTGGCCCTGTCGGTGCTGCAGCTGGAGCGCCGCTTCGTGCAGGATGGCGCCACCGTGAACAAGGTCGCCTCGGGCATCGAGCGCGCCCAGCGCCAGGCCGTCGAGCTGGGCGACAGCGGCCACCCGGACGTGCTGGCCAACCTGGGGGGGCTGTACGCCGACACCATCAGCCACCTGAAGCCGCGGGTGATGGTCCAAGGCAACCCGCATTACCTGGGCCAGGCCGGCGTGGTCGCCGAGATCCGCGCCCTGTTGCTGGCCGCGGTGCGCTCGGCGGTGCTGTGGCGCCAGCTGGGCGGCAGCTACTGGGACTTCCTGTTCAGCCGCAAGGCGATGATCGAGGCTGTGGACCGGCAGCTGGCCTGACCGCCATGGGGTCGGATCCCTTTCCGGCACGGAAAGGGCTCTGACCCCGAAGCCGCCAAGGCGTCGGAACACCGGCGCATTCAGAATGCACTTCGAGGCACATCGACGTTAAAGAGAAAGGGGGTACGGCCGATACATCCTCCGTGCACCTCCCGAGAACGTCCATGTACTCACGCATTTTCATCCGTCTGGCCGCCCCCCTGGCTCTGACCCTGCTGCTCCCCTTCGCCATCGGTTTCGAATGGCCGGCCGCCCTGCGCTGGGCGATCCTGACCACGATGACGCTGAGCTGGCTTGGCTTTGCGTGGTGGACCACCCGCGCCCAGGCGCACCGTTCCCCGGAACATGCCCGCGTCCTGCGTGAGCAGGACCAGCTGCTGACCGAACTGCGCAACTTCGTCGGCAACGAGATCGACGGTTCGCGCGGCGAAGTGGAACGCGCCCGTGACCTGATCCGCCAGGCGGTGTCCAGCCTGGGCGGCAGCTTCGACGCCATGAACCGCAAGTCGCGCCAGCAGAGCCAGGCCCTGTCGCGCATCGTCGACCGCGCCGGTGATGAAGGCAATGCCGGCCTCGACGTTGCCCGTTTCGCCCAGCACGCCAGCCATCGCATGGAGCAGCTGGTGGAAGCGCTGGAACAGGTGAGCGGCCAGAGCAGCACCACCGTGCAGCACATCGACCAGATGGCGCAGCACCTGGATGGCATCTTCGCGCTGCTGGAAGACGTCAAGTCGATTGCCGACCAGACCAATCTGCTGGCCCTGAACGCCGCAATCGAAGCCGCGCGTGCCGGTGAAGCCGGTCGTGGCTTCGCGGTGGTGGCCGACGAAGTGCGCAACCTGTCCGAGCGCTCGACCACCTTCAACGAGCAGATCCGCAAGCTGGCGCACAGCTCCAAGGACGCCATCGCCAAGGTGCGCGAGACGGTCTCGCACATGGCCTCGCGTGACATGGACCGCTCCCGCGAAGCGCGTCAGGAAGCGGCGGCCATGCTCGACAACGTCGCGCAGATCAATGCCTCGCTGGGCGATGGCATGCGCGAAGTGTCCGAGTGCGCCCGTTCGATCGATGGCAGCGTGGCCGAGGCCGTGCGCGCCCTGCAGTTCGAAGACATCGCCACCCAGGCGCTGGGCGGCGTGCACACTCACCTGGACCGCCTGACCGCGATCAACCGCGAGGCGGTGGCGCTGCAGGAGCTGCTGCACCGCAATGGCGGCGTGTTCGACGAAGAGATCGCCACCGCCCTGCAGCGCACCGGCAGCCGCCTGCGCGAGCTGCGCAGCGAATGGGAACGCCCGCCGCACAAGCCGGTTGCCCAGCAGAGCATGGGCGCCGGTACCGTCGAGCTGTTCTGATCCTGATGTCCGCTGCCGCCACCGGCAGCCCGCAAGGCCCCGGTTCGTCCGGGGCCTTTGCCTGTGACCCGCCATTGGATGCATCCTGTACACGCACCATGACCCTGATCCGCGCCCTGCCCTCCCTCACCGACACCGAGCGCCCGCGCAACGCGAGCGTGCGTGAGCAGCTGCAGCAGCTGGAAGAGGTGGCACGTGAGGAGATCCGCGAGCTGCAGCAGCTGGCCGATGCGCGCCCTGCCCTGTCCCGCACGGACGACGCGCTGCTGGGTCTGGCGTGGGACCTGGGGTTGGATGGGGAAGCCTTGAGGTAGATCCACGCCATGCGTGGATGGCCTTCACCACCACCCGCTCCAAACCCATGGCATGATCCGCCCATGCCACCTACGGCTGGACACGGAGTGTCGTCGCATGAGCACCACGTTCATGACCTGGCTGGGATTTGCTGTGATGGTGCTCATCGCGGTCACCTTCACCTGGCGCCCCGCCTACGCCACTTTGCGGCCACCCCGGCATCGACCTGTCGCATTCCTGTTCGGCAGCCTGCTCTTCATGCTGATGGCCTTCCTGGCTGCCTGGGCGGCGGCAACGGCCATCCATACCGGGCACGTCCATCTAAGCCACCACCGCTACGGCACCATTGATGTGTGGCGCGAGATCGAGCCGATGACCTACTGGCTGATCATTGTGGCGGAGTACTTGCTGGGGCTCCTGATCGCCAGCTATTCCATGGCGGGCATCGCATTGATGAACCGGTAGATCCACGCCATGCGTGGGTGCATGCGATCGCCCCTCCACCCTTTCGGACTTGTTGCATGGTGTGGATCACAGGCCCGGGGCACACTCGTCGCTCTCCCTCCCTGGTGGCCGCATGGCATTCAATTCCGAAGAAGCGCGAGAAGCCTTCGAACAGTTTCTGATCATCATGGACGATCAGATTGAATGGCTGATCGAACAAGCGCAGCAGCGCGGCGTCGACCTTGACCGCAGCCTGGAGAGCCTTGATCGCCTGGAGACCCTGTACACGACGATGGCTGCAACGCAGTCGGAGGACGAACAGGAGGGCCTGAGGATTGTGTTTGCACGATATCTGGGCGATGTCGTGTGGGAGCATCACGGCGGGAAGTGGACTCTGCCACTCGATGACCCCAAGGACATAAACTTCAACATGCCGGTTATCGTGGGGCACTCGTCCTGCCCGTGGCTGGAATTCAATCCCATCCATACGATGCATTGCTACGCCCTAAGGCCAAAGGCTGGAATGCTCCGAAGCATCGTCGCGCACAGTGTTGATCCGCAGATCCTGGATCTCAGCGATCTGGTGGAAGAGGATTGAACCTAGGAGACTGCTCGTTTCACTGGACGACCCCGCCAGGACCGCGGCTCGTTCCGGGCAACATCCACGCATGGCGTGGATCTACTGGCGTGGCGTAATCGCTGTGGCATGATGCCCCGGTCCCGCTCATGGAAGACCGATGGCCATCGCCCTGATCGCAGTGCTGTTGATCGAAGGCCTGCTGCTGGTGCTGTGGGCGCCGTTCTTCTTCCGCACCGGCATCGTACTGTTCAATCAGCGCATCGCCGCTGCGCCAGCAGAGCTGGCGCAGCTTTAGCTGGCTGGGTTGGAGCATGATCTGCCGGCCGATACCTGGCTTCGCCTGGTGTTCCGCGCGCTGCCTGACGGCAGTATCGCCTTTCGCGAGAGCTTCGCGCCGAGCTTTAGCGGCCGCTACTTTCCGCTGCTGCGCGGGTGATGATCGACGCACGACGCAGGGAAGTGCGGGTGGTCGGGCGGTGCAGCTGGTTCGCGCTGGGCCTGACAGTGATGCTGGTGCGGATCATCCTGGTCCGCCCGGCTGCGTCGCCGATGCTGGTGGCCCTGCTGCTGTTCCACATGGGCTATTTCATCCAGCGCCGACGCTATGCACACGTGGTCGAAGCAGTGCGCGCACGGCTTCGCTCCGAATTTCCGCAGCGAACGGTTGCCGCATTGCAGTAGATCCACGCCATGCGTGGATGTCGCTGATAAAGACGCGCAGATTCGGATTGTTTGCATGGACCTGGGCCGGACAGCCCCTCATCGTGCAGGGCCGATTTCAGTTCAGATCAGCCCACAGCCCATGACCAGCACCGCCCTCTGCCTTTCACTTGCCCTGCAACTCCCGGTTGCCGCAGAACCGCTTGCCCTGGGTCCGGACTCCCTGCTTGCGCTTCATCAAGCTCTCCAGTCATTCGGCGATTTCCAGCAGCCGTACTCCGCGCCTATGGATGTGAACGATCCTGATGCAGGTGCGACCGACGCAACCGTCGAGGTCTCCACCGGCTGCCTGCAGGGTGGTCCACAGGTCATCATCCTGGACGTTGATGTCGACGAGGCGCCGGAGCGGTATCTGGTGCTGGCCAAGCCTTGGCATGGCCTTCCTGCGGGCACGTTGTTGCTTGTCTCAGGAAGCTCGGTGACCGTCATTCCAACCCACGAGGGCAGCCCGGAACTTGCACGGGCTGAGACACTACTCGCCTTCCTGGACTACCTGCCAATCAGCACGGATTGGAATGCACTGGCCGTACCGAACACCGCGTTTCCAGTAACGGAGTTGAATCCTGACGAGTTCCTTCAGGGCTTCATTCCGAGCTCCAAGGTTGAAGCAGTTCCCGAAGCCACCCTGGCGGCATGGGAAGGCGTGCTACCCAACCTGCTGCTGGCACTGTGGCGACGCGATGGCCTCGCACGCTATCGCGACGACAGGCTCGCCTTGGTCGATCCCCACCTGTATGCGGAGATTGCTACCGCGTTCCTGCAAGGCAATCCCATGGAGGGTGCCGATATTTTCCATGTCTACGCGGTGACGGCTTTCGGCCAGATTCTTCTGTGTGGGGAGAACACCTCCGCGCAGATCAGCATCGATCCGCACAGCGGACACGTCTCAACAGAATCGGATCTACCAGACCCCGCCGATGCGGTGGAACGCAACTGGAAACTGGCGTTCCTGCTGGAGGCCCTGGATGGGCCCTATCTTGACGTCACCGACGACGATGAGCGGCCCCTGCATGCCCATGCACGTGACCGACTTGGGCCATTGGCTCCGAATGAGATCTACAGTTTTTCGCCCGCGGTTTCCGAAGGCGGTTGGAACGCTGCGCACCTGGTGAAGGCGGATCGCCTCGCCGAGCTGGAAGCTCTTGCCGGGATAGCACCTGGGAAGCCGCCGACCCAACCGGATGGCGATAACCGGTAGCTCCAAGCCATGCGTGGATGAGCGCGAGCTCGGGCATTCGTGTCGACCAAGGTCGACACCTACCAGAGCGGTGCGTCGGCGTGCGGCGATCCCGCCGGGCAAGGCCCGGCGCTACCCTCAGCGTGCCAGCACGACCTCGCTGGCAGCATCTGTGCGCCCAGGTGCCGGGTGCTGCTGCCGCAGCCATTGCGCCAGGTCGCGCGGGCTGAGCGGGCGCGAGTAGAGGTAGCCCTGAATCTCGTCGCAGCCCTGGCGGCGCAGCATGTCTTCTTCCTGGTGCGTTTCCACGCCTTCTGCCACCACCTTCATGCCCAGCGCGTGGCCCAGGTGCACGATCGCCTGGGTCACTTCGGCCGTGCCCGAATCGTGCAGCATGCCCTGCACGAAACTGCGGTCGATCTTCAGGCGCCCCACCGGGAAGCGGTTGAGGTAATTGAGGTTGGAGAAGCCGGTACCGAAGTCATCCACCGCCAGCGGTACGCCGTGCCGTTCCAGCACATCGAAGCAATGCCGCAGAATGTCGGTGTCACGGATCAGTGCCGACTCGGTCAGCTCAAGCTCCAACCGCTGCGGCGGCCAGCCGTGGGCGTGGCAGATCTCGATTACGCGCTCGGCGAACCCGCGGTCGCGCAGCTGCACCGCCGACACATTGACCGCGATGCGGTCGAAATGCAGTCCAGCACGGTCCCAGGCGGTCGCCTGGCGGCAGGCTTCATTCAGCACCCAGTCGCCGATGCGCACGATCTCACCGCATTTCTCCGCAATCGGAATGAACTCGGCCGGGCTGCAGTAGCCGATGCCAGGCCGGTGCCAGCGCAACAGTGCCTCGATCGCCGGTGGCTCGCCGTGGTGGGCGTGCAGCAGCGGCTGGTACGCCAGGCTGAACTCTTCGCGCTCGATGGCCCCATGCAGGGCATGCTCGACGTCCAGCCGGCGCTGGATGCGGGCCAATGCGTCCTGGCTGTAGTACTGGTAGGTATTGCGCCCGGCTTCCTTGGCCGCGTACATCGCGGCGTCGGCAGCACGCAGCAGGGAATCAAAGTCGGTCTGCGCATCGCCCAGCATCGCGATGCCGACGCTGGCGCCGACCTTCAACGTGGTCTCGCCACGGCGCAGCGGCTCGGCCAACGAGGCGATCAGCTTGCGCGCCACGTGGCCGGCGTCTTCCGGCTCGGCCAGGTCGCGCAGCACCACAATGAACTCGTCGCCACTGAAGCGGCCGAACAGGTCGTTGTTGCGCAGGTTCTGGTGCAGGCGCGTGGCCGCCGCCTTCAGCAGCGCATCGCCGGTGGCGTGGCCGAAGCTGTCGTTGATGGTCTTGAAGCCGTCCAGGTCGATGAACAGCATCGCCAGCGAGGTTCCGCGATCGCGTGCTTCCTCGATGGCCTCGGCGGTCTGCTCGCCGAGCAGCACGCGATTGGGCAGGCCAGTCAGCAGATCGTAGTGGGCCAGCAGTTCAATGCGCTCGTTGGCCTCGCGCTCGCGGGTGATGTCACGGAACAGCACCACGAAGCGCGGCGGCAGTCCGTCACGACGATCCAGCTCGATCAGCACCTGCACCCAGACACGCAGGCCGGACTGGCGGTAGAAGCACAGGTCCAGCTGCTCGGGCAGGCCGCCGTTGGCGATACGGGCGAGTGCCGCCTCGAACGCGTTGCGCGAGTCCTCCGTGTACAGCGCCAACGCCTGGTCGAGGGTGATCGGTTCCTTGCGCAGGCCATGGATGCGGTAGCACTCCTCTGTCCACTGCATGTGCCGGGTCTGTACCTCGATCTCGCAGCCGCCGATGCGGCCCAGCGCGGACACGCGATTGAGCAGCTCGGTGCGCCAGCGGATCAACGCGTCGGTCTGGTGCTGCTCGGTGATGTTCTGCACCTGGCCGAGCAGGCGCTTGGGCTGGCCGTCCATGTCCAGCAGCGGCTGGATCCACAGCCGCAGATGCTGTGACGGCTCATTGCCGCGGGTCAGCTCCAGCTCGAGGTTGGCGGCGCGACCATCGCGCCACAGGCGTCGCCAGGCCGCACGCAACGCGCCACGCGAACGCGGGTGCAGCTGCTTCAGCCAGCGCCGCTGGCCGGGTACGGCGCCCTGCTCCAGCGCCAGCAGCGAACGCAGCTCCGGCGACCACCAGAAATGACCACTGTTGGGGTCGAACGACCAGCTGCCCATGCTGGCGATGCGCTGGGCCTCGCTCAGGTGCAGCTGCTGTTCCTGAAGCAGCCCTTCCAGCTGCTTCTGTTGTTCGATATCGGTATGCGTGCCGACCATGCGCAGCGGCTGGCCATCGGCGGTGCGCGCGACCACGCGCCCGCGGTCCAGTACCCAACGCCACTGGCCATCGGCCTGGCGGAAGCGGAACTGTGCGCTGTACTGCTCGCTCTGCCCACGCAGATGCTGGTCCAGCGCGGCACGCACCTGGGCGATGTCCTCGTTGTGCACACGGGCCAGAATCTCGGTGGCGGTTTCATCGCCCAATGCCGGGGTGCGCACCACACGGTCGCTGGGAATGTCCCAGTCCCAGAGGCTGTGCCCGGCGCTGTCCAGCGCCAGCTCCCAGCGCCCACCGCCGCCGAGCGGCACCGGCTCGGGAATGCTCAGCGTGAAGGCCAGCAGGTTGCCGGCGCCATCATGCACGGCGCGCAGGTGGCCGTCGTAGTGCCCGTGCGGGCCACCGGGCAGCGTGCAGGCCACGATGCCGCCATCGGCGGCCATCAGGCGCAGATCTTCCAGCATCGGCGCATACGCAGCCACGGTCGCCGGCAGGCCGTGCTCGCGCGCAGCCGGATTGGCCGCCAGCGGGCGGCCCGTGCGGTCGACGATGACCAGCGCCGACGCAAGCGGGTGCTGCAGCAGGCTGGCGATGATCCCTTGGTCCACGCGATCTTGCTCCGGATGACACGCCCGTCAGCGGGGCACGCAGTGGTTAACGGCGCCTGCGGCGGATAATTGAGTGGTCTGGGCGCACCTGCGCGGTAAGATGGCCGGCGCCCCTTTCTTCCGCCCTGTCCATGCCCGCTCAACCGACCGGCAACGCCCCAGTTCCCGACCCGCGGATGGCGCAGGCGCTGAGCCGCGACCGGCGTCGGGTGGTGCTGAGCTACCTGGCAATGGCGCTGGCCTGGATGATCTCCACCGACAGCGCAGTGCAGGCACTGGTGCCCGACCCGCAGCAGGCGGCCCTGTGGCAGGGCCTGAAGGGCTCGTTCTTCGCCCTTGCCAGCGCGGGCCTGCTGTATCTGCTGCTGCGCCCGCTGGCCGAGCACGTGCTGCACACCCATGCACGCCAGCAGGCCTCCGAGCTGCGCCTGCGGCAGATGTTCGAGGGCAACCCCGGCCCGATCCTGGTCTATGACCTCGATACGCTGGCGATCCTCGATGCCAATCCGGCGGCCTGTACGGCCTTCGGCTGGGACCGTGACGAACTGCTGGAGCAGACCATCGATTCGCTGTGGCCGCCAGGCCAGGACCAGGCACTGCAGACCAAGCTGGAGGCGATCCGCGAGGCACCGGAGGAATTGTGCATCCTGCGTACCCAGCTGCAGCTGCGCGACGGCTCCCTGCGGCAGATGGAACTGCGCTCCAACGCGATCAGCTACGACGGCCACAACGCCCGCTTGCTGATTGCCATCGACCGCACCGCTGAAGACCTGGCCCAGCTGCGCCGTGACCAGGCGCTGGCGCGGGTCGAAGAAGCCCACGAGCTGGCGCGCATCGGCGCCTGGGAACTGGACCCCTCCACGGGACTTGGCCGCTATTCGAACCAGGTATATCGCCTGCTCGGTCGCCGCCCGCCCGAGGCGCGGCGCTGGCATCGCTTCGACGAACTGCTGGTCCCGGCAGACCCGGCCACCGCCACCCAGACCGAACAGCTGTTGGCCGAGCTCTGCTCCGGCGAGCCGGTCCAGGTGGACGTGCTGTTGCCGTTGCTGTCGATGGATGGGCGCGCCTTGATGGTGCATCTGCGTGCTGCCAGCGGCATCGACGAGGCCGGCCGCAACCGCGTGCTGGGCACCCTGCAGGACGTGACGGAGCGCGAGCAGTCGCGACGCCTGCTGCGCGAGCGCGAGGAACAGTTCCGCGAGCTGGTACGGGTACTGCCCGACGGCGTGGTCATCCTCTCCGACGAACACGTGCTGTACGCCAACGCCTGGGCCGCCAGCCTGTTCGGCTATGGCAGCCACACTCTGCTGGGCGAGCCCCTGTCAGCACTGGTGGACAGCGCCGATCTGGTCCGCGTGCGCAGCCAATTGCGTGCAGGCCAGCCACACCTGGGGCCCGGTCACAGCAGCGTGGTGGCGATGCAACGCGCGGATGGCCGCAGCTTCCATGCCGGCCTGGCGGTGGGCGAAGTGCGTTATGGCGGACGCGACTGCAAGCTGCTGATCGTGCGCGACCTGAGCGATTCCGAGCGCACCCGCAGTGCACTGGAAACCAGCAACCGTGAACTGCAGGCGATGGCCGGCCGCCTGTTCTCGCTGCAGGAGGATGAGCGCCGCGCGATCTCGCGCGACCTGCACGACGATATCGGCCAGGCGATCACGGCGATCAAACTGTCTGCGTATGCCGCTCAGGACGAGGACGATCCGCAGCGCCGCGGCGAGGACCTGGCACAGATCGTCAGCCTGGCCGATACCACGGTGGCCAAGCTGCGCGACATCTCTACCCTGCTGCGCCCGCCACAGTTGGACGCGCTGGGCCTGGAAGCAGCCCTGAGCTGGCAGGCACGGGTGCTGTTCCGTTCGTCGCCGGTGGAACTGCTGGCCGAGATCGAGCCGCTGCCGCATCGTCCCGACAACAGCATCGAGCAGGCCTGCTTCCGCATCGCCCAGGAAAGCCTGACCAACGTGCTGCGCCACGCCCGCGCCAGCCAGGTACTGCTGCAGCTGCGCGATGTCGGCCAGCGCGGCCTGCACCTGCAGATCCGCGACGACGGCGAGGGTTTCGACCCCGATGGCCCGCGCGGGCTGGGCCTGATCGTGATGCGTGAGCGTGCGCAGAGCGTCGGTGGCCATGTGCGGATCGAATCCGCACACGGCGAAGGCACCCTGATCGACGTTCACCTCCCCTACCAGGCGGCCAGCATGGCCGCCGTTGAGTCACCGGACTACTGAGCCTATGTGGAATCCCAACCAGCCCCCGGTCAGCATCGATGATGCGCCTGATCGGCTTGGCGCCGGCAATCCCGAGCTGCAGGCGATGGTCGCCGAGGCGGCCTCGGGCGGCACCGCACTGATGTTGATGCACGTGGACATCGACCACTTCGCCTCGGTCAACGAAAACATGAGCGCCGAGGTGGGTGACCAGGCCCTGGTGCTGGTGGCGCAGCGGTTGCAGTCCTACCTGCGTGGTCGCGGCAAGCTGTGGCGCCACGGCAGCGATGAGTTCCTGATCGCAGTGCCACGCACGGCCGACGTTCCGCTGCCGGAGGACTTCGCCGAAGAGATCCGCCAGCAGATGGAGCTGCCACTGTCGGTGCTGCCCTATACATTGTTCATGACCGGCAAGCTGGGCGTGAGCCTGTGCCCGGACCATGCCAGCAGCACCTCGCGCCTGCTCGACCATGCCGAGGACGCGCTGTACCAGGCGGCCCGCGAAGGCGGCAACGCGGTGCGCATCCACGCGGTGGATACCCCGCCCAGCGCGCACAGCGAAAGCATCATCGCCCGCCAGATCGTGGACGCCATTCCCAACGGCGAACTGAAACTGCGTTACCAGCCGCTGGTCAGCGCCCGCGATGGTCACGTGGTCGGCATGGAAGCGCTGCTTCGCTGGCAGTCGCCGACGCTGGGCATGCTGGTGCCGGAGCGCTTCATGCGCACGGCAGAGCGGCTGGGCATCATCGTGCAGATCGGCACCTGGGTGCTGGAAGGGGCACTGAAGCAGGCACGCCTGTGGCGCGATCAGGGCTTCGACGACTTCACCATCGCGGTGAATGTCTCCACCCTGCAGCTGCTGCGTCCCAACTTCTTCGCTGAAGTCATGGGCCTGATCCAGGCCGCGGGCGTGCCGGCACAGATGCTGACGCTGGAGATCAACGAAAGCGCGCTGACCAACAACGTCAACTTCGTGCACGAGACGCTGGCCAATCTGCGCAACGAAGGCATCAGCCTGAGCCTGGACAATTTCGGCACCGGTGATTCCAGCCTGAGTGCCCTGGTCCGCTACCCGGTGGACAAGCTCAAGATCGACCGCAGCTTCATCAAGAGCGCGCCGGCCGGCAACCGTGAGGCGGCCATCGCCCGCGCGATCATCGCCATGGGCCATCAGCTGGGCATGACCGTGATCGCCAACGGCGTTGAATCGCAGGCCCAGCTGGGCTTCCTGCGCCGCAACGACTGCGATGTGTTCCAGGGCTACCTGTTCGGCGAACCGATGTCGGCCGATGCCGCCGGCATGACCCTGCGCCGCCGCTACCTGCGTCCGGAAGCCTTTGCCGAGACCCGTCCGGACCGCACGCTGCTGTTGCTGGACGACGAAGAGAACGTATTGCGCTCGCTGGTGCGCCTGTTCCGCCGCGACGGCTACCGCATCCTGGCCGCCGGCAACGTGCGCGATGCGTTCGACCTGCTGGCAATCAATGACGTGCAGGTGATCCTGTCCGACCAGCGCATGAGCGACATGAGCGGCACCGAGTTCCTGGGCCGGGTGAAGATGCTGTACCCGGACACGATCCGCCTGGTGCTGTCCGGTTACACCGATCTGAACACCGTGACCGACGCGATCAACCGCGGCGCGATCTATCGCTTCCTGACCAAGCCATGGAACGACGACGAGCTGCGCAAGCACATCCACCAGGCGTTCCGCACCTATGAGGAGCAGCGCCGCAGCAATGCTGGCCCGGCGCCGGTGGAGAGCGGAGATGGCGGCGAGGATCGCCCGCTGCGGTAACGATCCCCTCTGGTAGAGCCGGCCGCTGGCCGGCTGCTCTGGATGCCGGGTTCAATGAGGTTGCAGGCCAGCGGCCGGCATTACCAGAAACGGTCAGCGCGGCTGCTTCACCGGCAGCACCACGCGGAAGCGCGAGCCCACGCCCGGGGTGCTGTCCAGGTCGATGCGGCCATGGTGCTTGTTGATGATGCTGTAGGAGATCGACAGGCCCAGCCCGGTACCGCTGCCCACCGGCTTGGTGGTGAAGAACGGATCGAAGATGCGCTGGCGCAAATCCGGCGAGATGCCGCCGCCGGTGTCTTCGAACTCCACCCATACGTGATCGCCATCAACACCGGTACGCACGGTGATCGTGCCACGCTCGGCAATGGCATGGCCCGCGTTGAGCAGCAGGTTCATGTAGACCTGGTTCAACTCCGACGGCAGGCATTCCACCAGCGGCAACTGGCCGAACTCCCGAACCAGGGTGACCTTGTACTTCAGCTCGTTCCAGATGATGTTGATGGTCGATTCCAGGCCCGCGTGCAGGTCGACCAGCTTCCACGACTCGTCGCGGCCGGAATACGAGAAGTCCTTCAGATCACGCACGATGCGCGTCACCCGCTCGATGCCTTCGCGCGACTCGGCCATCAGCTGCGGCAGGTCGCGGCTGATGAAATCGATGTCCAGGCGGTCACGGATATCGTCGATTTCCGGGATCAGCGCCTTCGGGTCCGGCGCCCGCAATGCACGCTCGTAGGCTTCGATCACGGTGAACAGGCTGCGCAGGTACTCCTGTAGGCTGCCCAGGTTGGAGTGCACGTAACCGATCGGGTTGTTGATCTCGTGCGCGACGCCAGCGGCGAGCTGGCCGATCGAGGCCATCTTCTCCGACTGCAGCAGTTTTTCCTGGGTACCGTTGAGGCGCAGGTAGGCCTGCCGCAGCTCTGCATGGCGCTGCTGCAGTTCGCGCTCATAGTCTTCCTGCCCCTCGATATGGCGGAACAACGCCAGGAAGTGGCCCTGGCCGACCGGGCCGTGGTGATACAGATGGGCGATGACCACGCCCTCGCCCAGCGGCAGGCTGCCGTTCCAGTGACCATGCTGGCGCGCCTGCTCCAATGCATCAGGCGGCAGCAGTTCACGCAGGCGCTGCGGCGGTGGCAGGCCGCCGCCCTCACCACTGGCCAGCAGGTTCTGCGCGGCCGGGTTGGCCAGGGCCACCTGCCCGTCTTCGGTGAACAGCAGCAGCCCTTCACGCAGACGCTCAAGCAGCGCCTGCAGCACCGGCTGCGGCGGAAGGGGGGCGGTAACCAGGGCGTTGGCAGCGGACACGGCGACTCGGGGCATTCGAACAGGCGCCCAATATACGCGGTCGTGCGGCGGGCTTCAGCCCGCGGGGATGGGATGTGCGACCGCCGTCGCGTCAGGCGACGGCGAGTGGGCGGCGCGCAGTGACGGTGTGCGCCTGGCCCTTGGCATCGTAGGCCGAGGCATCTTCGGTGCGGCCGAGCTGGCGCAGTGCCCAGTTGACCTCGCGGCGGCGGCGCGACAGCAGTACGCCGTTGGCACGGTTGCGCTCGGCCAGTTCCTGTAGCTGTTCACCCTCGCCCACCGGCGGCGCGCCTTCCAGCGCACGCAGCGCCTCCAGCTTGGCACCAGTGGCCCGGATCAGGGCGTGCACGTCGTGCTCGACCAGGGCCTGGCGTTCAACGTCCAGGGCCTGGGCAAGACGCTGCAGCGGCTCGCTCATCGCCGCAGTCATCCGTGCAGCTGCTGGTCCAGCTCGAGCATGCGCGATGCGATCGCGTCCGGATTGATCCTGTAGGTGCCGTTCTGCAGTGACTCGCGCACCGCGGCCACACGCTGGGCGTCGATTGCCGGGGCGGTGGTCAGCTCACGCTCGATGGCCTGCAGATTGGTGGCCTCGCCGGTCAGGCGCAGGCTGTCGGCCGCTTCGACCGGGCGCGCCGCCGCATCGGTGCTGACGCCGGGCTTGTTGGCCGGGGTCGTCACGCTGCGCAGTGCCTGGGGGACCTGCAGGTTGCCGTCGATTTTCTGGCTCATGGGGTGTCCTGGAGTTGCCGTTCACAAGGGATAACGGCCGCAGGGCCGTGATCTTTAGGGATACTTTGCGGTAAATCAACGCGCCACGATTACGTCACCAGCGGCATCGACCGTGCCCTGCACGATCCGCCGCGAGGACAGGTTCTCCACCGAGACCCGTTCGTTTTCACCGGCATCGCCCATCGCACGGCCTGCAATACGGACCTCCACCGAGCCGCGACGCGAAACCAGGGCCACATTGTCTCCTCGCTTGATGAGACGCTGCACCACCAGATCGTTGTTCGACAGCAGGGCTCCGGCCTGCAACGGACGGCGGGCGATGCGGCCGATCGCTGCATTTGGATCGGCCAGCACCGCACCGGCAATCCGGGCGGCGTCACGCTGGGCAGTGGTGATATCGGCGGCGGTGAGGGTTTCTCCAGTGCCGATTCCGCGGTTGAGCACCAGCACGGTCTGGTTGCGCCGCACCTTTACTGGCACGAACAGGCGCCACCCGCCGGCATCGGGGCAGCTGACTTCAACCGTGGTGTTGGCGGTGGGCTGCACCTGCAGCGCGCCACCACACCTGGGCAAACGCAGCGCATCGGCCACCTGGGCCTCGCCCTCGCTGCCTGCCGGTAGCGTCGACAACGCCGCGGTGCGGATACTGGCCACCGGCTGCCAGTCGGCGGCAACCGCCCACGGCGTGGCCAGGGCCAGCGCGATGGCGAAGAGCGATGTGACCCGGCGCATGGCGCCTCCTGTTGATGGGATCTGGCCCTGGTGCGTGCAAGGGGTGTGCCAGAGCGACAGGGCGGGTTGATCGGGACCGGGATGGGAATGGGAATGGGGCCGGATGGGTAGAGTCGACTGTTAGTCGACTTTCGCGCGAAGCGCGGAGTTTCCGCGATCGGATCAAAGAGAAGTCGACTAACAGTCGACTCTACAAAAACGGTGGGGAACGCGCGGTCGACAGAGCGCTCAAGTTCGGCGCCCACCCCGCCGATACAGCAGCCATGTCCCATGACCTGCTCAACCGGATCGACCAGCGGACCCGACTGGCCGGCCACAATCGCCTGGCGCTGCTGCTGTTCCGCCTCGGCGGACGTCAGCTTTTTGGCGTCAATGTCTTCAAGGTTCAGGAAGTCCTGCGCCGCCCGGAGCTGTTCCAGGTGCCCGGACTGCCCAGCCAGTTCGCCGGCGTGGCCGACGTCCGTGGCCGCTCGGTGCCGGTGCTGGACCTGGGCCTGGCCATCGGCCACCCCGAGCGTGAGCCCGATGCGGACACCTCGCCCGGCTACCTGGTCGTCACCGAATTCAACCGTTCGATCCAGGGTTTCCTGGTCAGCGGCGTGGAGCGCATCGTCAACATCGCGGTGGAAGACATCCACCCGCCTCCGGAACTGGGCGCCGAATCGAGCTACCTGACGGCGGTGACCCGCTTCCAGGGCGAGTTGATCCAGGTGATCGACGTTGAAAGCGTGCTGGCCGATATCGCCCAGGTGCGCAGTGAAGCAGTACTCGACCCGGCGATGGCAATGCCCGCCGACGGCCCGCAACTTCAGGTGCTGGTGGTGGACGACTCGCGCGTGGCCCGCCAACAGATCCGAAGCGTACTGGACCAGCTCGGGGTGGGCGCCACCCTGCTTTCCGACGGCAAGCAGGCGCTGGACCACCTGCTGCAGATCCACGCCTCGGGCGAGAACCCCGCCGAGCGCTACGCCATGGTCATCTCGGACATCGAGATGCCGGCCATGGACGGCTATACGCTGACGACGGAAATCCGGCGCCATCCGGGCCTGGCCGGCCTGTACGTCCTGCTGCACACCTCGCTGTCGGGCGTATTCAACAATGCGATGGTCGAGCGCGTCGGCGCCAACGCCTTCGTCGCCAAGTACTCGCCGCACGAACTGGCCGATTTCGTGCTGGACCGTCTGCGCAAGGTCGCGATGGCGGCCTGAGGCCTCTGATCCGCTAGTGCCGGCCCCTGGCCGGCAACCGCGGACAATCCGGGAAGCCGGCCAGCGGCCGGCACTACCCTCTCGAATTTGGCACACCCCTTGCAGCTTCCCGGGCAACGTTCCTGTGGGAGTGCACCGTGCGCAACCTGATTACCGACTACCTGGGCGTCCACGCCCAGGCCATGCCGTTGCGCGAACAGCGGATGAAGCTGATCGCCAGCAACCTCGGCAATGCCGACACTCCCGGCTACAAGGCCCAGGATCTGGACTTCGATGCCGCCCTGCGCCATGCGCAGGGGCAGGATGCCAACGGCCTGATGACCACCACCCACGAGCAGCACTACGAAATCAGTAGTGGCCTGAACCCGTTCCAGATCGCGCGCAAAGGCGTGCAGCCCAGCCTGGACGGCAACACCGTCGACCCCGATGCCGAGCGTGCCGCCTATGGTCGCGCCGCACTGGAATACCGCGCCTCGCTCAGCTTCGTCGAGAGCAAGGTGCGTTCCATGCTGACCGCGATCACGGGGCAATAAGCCATGAGCAACCTGCCGATCTTCGATATCGCCGGCTCCGCGCTGCAGGCGCAGTCGGTGCGCATGAGCACCATCGCCTCCAACCTCTCCAACGCCGACACCGTCGCCGGTTCCGCCGACGCCGTGTACAAGCCGCTGGAACCGATTTTCCAGGCGGTGACCAGCAAGAACGACCCGAACATCACCTCGGTGAAGGTCAAGGAGATCACCCAGAGCGAAGCCGCGCCGATCAAGCGCTATGAACCGGGCCACCCGCTGGCCGATGGCGATGGCTACATCTACCAGCCCGATGTCGATCCGGTGGCGCAGATGGTCAACCTGATCTCGACCTCGCGCAATTACCAGGCTGGCGTGGAGATGCTGACCACCGCCAAGGAACTGGCCCTGGCCACCTTGACCATGGGCCGTTGAGGCCCGCAGCACCGGATATCGCCATGACCACCGCCGTCAACAACCAGACCAACCAGGACGTCTACGCCGCGCTCGGCCTGAACGCCCCGAACAGCAACGCCACCAAGAAGAAGAACACGCTGGACCAGGCCGATTTCCTGCGCCTGATGACCGAGCAGCTGCAGCACCAGGATCCGCTGAAGCCGATGGACAACACGCAGATGGTCGCGCAGATGGCGCAGATGTCCACCGTGCAGGGCATCACCGATCTGAACAAGACGGTAAAGGGCTTCCAGGAATCGATGGCCAGCGACCAGGTGCTGCGCGGTGCCGCACTGGTTGGCCACCAGGTACTGGTGCCGTCGGAAAAGCTGGTGCTGGAAAAGGAAGGCAGCGTCGAAGGCACGGTGGCCGCGCCCTCGGCCGGCATCATCACCGTCGACATCACCGATGCCAACGGCACCAAGGTCACCTCGCTGAGCGTTGAAGCCAAGGCCGCCGGCGAAACCGCCTTCAAGTGGGACGGCAAGGACGCCAACGGCAAGCGCATGGAACCGGGCAAGTACTCGGTTGTCGCCAACCACGTCGACACCGCCGGCAAGAGCACAAAGCTGTCCACCTACGTACAGGCCCCGGTGGAGAGCGTGACTGTCGGCTCCGACGGCCTGTACCTGAATCTCAAGGGCCTGGGCACGGCCCCGATCGACTACGTGCTCCGCGTCAGCTGAGCCGCACACCCCGTACTTACCAGGAGCATCCCATGGGCTTCAATGTCTCGCTGTCCGGCATCAATGCCGCCAATTCCGACCTGAGCGTCACTGCCAACAACGTCGCCAACGTCAATACCACCGGCTTCAAGGAATCGCGCGCTGAGTTCGCCGACCTGTTCTCGGCCACCGGCTACGGCCTGTCGAAGAACGCGGTGGGTTCCGGTGTGCGTGTCTCCAATGTCGCCCAGCAGTTCAAGCAAGGCCACAACGAGCAGACCGGTCGCAGCCTGGACATGGCCATTTCCGGTGAGGGCTTCTTCACCATGAACATGAACGGCTCGCGCGTGTACTCGCGTGCCGGCAACTTCCAGACCGATGCATCCGGCTATGTGGTCAACCCACAAGGCGCTCGCCTGCAGGTGTTCGCACCGAATGCCGATGGCACCAACTTCGATGCCGGCCGCATGGTCGACCTGCAGCTGCTGACCACCGACAGCCCGCCGAAGCAGACCAGCGAAGTGAAGGTCGGCTTCACCCTGCCGGCCAACGCCAAGCAGCCGACCGTCACAACATTCGACCCGACCGACTCCAACAGCTACAACCACTCCAGCGGTGGCATCACCGTGTACGACTCGCTGGGTGTCAGCCACATCCAGGTTTCGTACTTCGTGAAGGGTGCCAACCCGAACGAGTGGACCGTGCGCAACTACGTTGACGGCCAGCCGGCCGGCGCGCCGACCCCGGTCACCTTTGACAACAGCGGCAAGCTGACCAATCCGGCCAACGGCAAGGTCAGCCTCGGCACCTTCACCCCGACCACCGGTGCGGGCGTGCTGAACATGACGCTGGATGTGAGCGGCTCGACCCAGTACGGCGAAAAATTCGCGCTGCGCAACACCCAGCAGGACGGCTACGCCGCCGGCAAGCTCAACGAGATCACCGTGTCGGAAACCGGCGTGGTCTACGCGCGTTACTCCAATGGTGCCGACAAGCCGCTGGGCCAGGTCGCGCTGACCACCTTCAACAATCCGCAGGGACTGGAATCGAAGGGCAACAACCTGTGGGTGGATACCTTCAGCTCGGGCACCCCGCGCACCGGCATGCCGGACACCTCCAACCTCGGCAAGATCCAGGCCGGCTCGCTGGAAGCGTCCACCGTCGACCTCACCGAGCAGCTGGTCAACATGATCACCGCGCAGCGCAACTTCCAGGCCAACGCGCAGATGATCACCACGCAGGACCAGATCACCCAGACCGTCATCAACATCCGTTGATGACCTGCTGACCCCGTCACGGAACTCCCCGCATGGATAAAGCCCTTTACGTGGCGATGACCGGTGCCCGCGCCTCCCTGCAGGCGCAGGGCACGCTCAGCCACAACCTCGCCAACTCCGATACCCCCGGCTTCAAGGAAGCGCTGGCCAACACGGAAGCCTTCCCGATCCGTGGCCCGGGCTTTGCCTCGCGGGTGGATGCGCTGCATGTCGACGCCGGATTCAATCGCACGCCCGGCTCGCAGCACATCACCGGCAAGCCGCTGGACCTGTCCCTGCAGACCGGCACCTGGCTGGCCGTGCAGTCCAGTGACGGCAGCGAGGCGTACACGCGCGGCGCGGCGTTGTCGGTGACGCCGAACGGCCAGCTGGTGACCTCCAGCGGCCGTCCGGTACTGGATGACAACAACAACCCGATCGCCATTCCGCCCTACCAGGCGATGGAGATCGGTGCAGACGGCACGCTCTCGATCATCCCGCAGGGCGAAGGTCCGCAGACCATGGCGCAGATCGGTCGCATCAAAGTGGTGCAGGCACCGGATGAACGCCTGGAGCGTGGCCTGGATGGCCTGTTCCGCAACACCGACCCGCTACAACCGTTCGCACCGGCACAGGGCACGGCCGTGCACAGCGGCCAGCTGGAAGGCAGCAACGTGGATGCCGCTGGCGCGCTGGTGCAGATGATCCAGCTGCAGCGCCAGTACGAAATGCAGGTGCAGGTGATCAAGCACGGCGACGAAAACGCGCGCAGCGCCAACAGCATGCTGCGCCTGGGCAGCTGACGGAATTCCGGCGCCGGTTGATGCCGGCGCTGGCACACCGCTTGCACACCCGCATACAAGGGCCGCACCACGCGGCCGGCTTCACCAGACAGGACATCGAAGATGAACCAGGCATTGTGGATCGCGAAAACCGGACTGGATGCGCAGCAGATGCGCATGTCGGTGGTTTCCAACAACCTCGCCAACACCAACACCACCGGCTTCAAGCAGGACCGTGCCAGTTTTGAAGACCTGCTGTACCAGCAGGTGCGCCAGCCCGGCGGCTCTTCGTCGGCGCAGACCCAGTTGCCGACCGGCCTGCAGCTCGGCACCGGCGTGCGCGTGGTTGCCACCGCCAAGAATTTTGAACAGGGTGGCCAGCAGCAGACCGGCCGCGCCCTGGACGTGATGGTCAACGGCCGCGGCTTCTTCGAGGTTCAGATGCCTGATGGCAGCTCGGCCTACACCCGTGATGGCTCGTTCAAGATCAACCAGGACAGCGAGCTGGTCACCAACAGCGGCTATCCGGTGCAGCCGGGAATCCAGATTCCCGAAGGCGCGCAGTCGGTCACCATCGGTACCGACGGCACCATCAGCGTGAAGATGGCCGACGGCGCCGCCTCGGTGGAAGTCGGCGCGCTGACCCTGACCGACTTCGTCAATCCCGCTGGCCTGCAGGCACGTGGCGAGAACCTGTTCCTGGAGACCACTGCGTCCGGCCCGGCACAGAACGGCAACCCCGGCCTCAACGGCCTCGGCACTGTGGTGCAGGGCGCGCTGGAAGGCAGCAACGTCAACGTGGTGGAAGAGCTGGTGTCGATGATCGAAACCCAGCGCGCCTACGAGATGAACGCCAAGGCGATCTCCACCACCGACTCGATGCTCGGTTATCTCAACAACAAGCTCTGACCGGCCAACCCGGGAAACTGCCATGTCGCCGATTTCCAACTTCGCCCGCACTGCCCTCGCCTGCGCCGTGGCCGCCCTGCTCGGTGGCTGCGTGATCGCGGGTGACGTGCGCCCCTACCCGACGATGGCACCGATCCAGCCGATCATGCCGCCGCAGGCACAGCCGACCGCCGGTGCGATCTACGCTGCCGGCCCGACCCTGCAGCTGTATTCGGACCGCCGCGCGCGTGATGTCGGCGACCTGTTGACCATCACCCTGCTGGAAAACACCACCGCGCAGACCAGCGCCAACACGGCCACCAACAAGGAATCGAACCTGAGCCTGGGTACGCCGTCCATTCTCGGCGCTCCGGTCACCCTCGGCGGCAAGGACATCCTGAGTGCCACGGCCAAGGGCGCGCGTGACTTCACCGGCAAGGGCAACAGCGCGCAGAGCAACCGCCTGCAGGGCAGCGTCACCGTCACCGTAGTGCAGCGCCTGCCCAACGGCAACCTGGTGGTGCAGGGGCAGAAGAACCTGCGTCTCAACCAGGGCGATGAACTGGTGCAGGTGCAGGGCATCGTGCGTCCCGGCGACATCAGCCAGGACAATACCATTCCATCCAGCCGCGTGGCCGAGGCCCGCATCGTCTACGGCGGCCGCGGCCCTGTCGCGCAGTCCAACGCGATGGGCTGGCTGAGCCGCTTCTTCAACTCCGGCCTGACGCCGTTCTGAGTATGGCCATGAATTCCTTCTTCTCGTCTTCCTGGCAGCGCCGCGCGGCGTCGTTTGCTGCTTTGATGCTGCTGATCGTGGCCGCCCCTGCCAGTGCCGAGCGCATCAAGGACCTGGCCCAGGTCGGCGGCGTGCGCGGCAATGCGCTGGTGGGTTATGGCCTGGTGGTCGGCCTGGATGGCAGCGGCGACCGCACCAGCCAGGCACCCTTCACCGTGCAGAGCCTGAAGAACCTGCTGGGCGAACTGGGCGTCAACGTGCCGCCGAACGTCAACCCGCAGCTGAAGAACGTGGCCGCCGTGGCGATCCACGCCGAACTGCCGCCGTTCGCCAAGCCGGGCCAGCCGATCGACATCACCGTGTCCTCGATCGGCAACGCGGTGTCGCTGCGCGGCGGTTCGCTGCTGATGGCGCCGCTGCGCGGTGCTGACGGCCAGATCTATGCCATCGCCCAGGGCAACCTGATCGTCGGCGGCTTTGGTGCGCAGGGCAAGGATGGTTCCCGTGTCTCGGTTAACGTGCCCAGCGTCGGCCGCATTCCCAACGGTGCCACCGTTGAACGCGCCCTGCCCGACCCGCTGGCCAACGGCGGCGACATCACCCTGAACCTGCACAACAACGACTTCACCACGGTCTCGCGCATGGTCGCCGCGCTCAACAACGCCTTCGGCGAAGGTGCCGCGCGTGCGGTCGACGGCGTGACCGTAGCGGTTACCGCGCCGACCGATCCGGGCGCACGCATCGGCCTGCTGGCACGCATCGAGAACCTGGAGCTGACCCCGGGCAGCGCCCCGGCCAAGGTGGTGGTCAATTCGCGTACCGGCACCGTGGTCATCGGCCAGCAGGTGCGCGTGGGACCCGCAGCGATCTCGCATGGTTCGCTGACCGTGACCATCCAGGAAAACACCAACGTCAGCCAGCCCAATGCACTGTCCGGCGGCCGCACCGTGGCCAGCCCGCAGTCGACCATTACCGCCACCAACGACGGCAGCCGCATGTTCAAGTTCAGCGGCGGCACCACCCTGGACGAGATCGTGCACGCGGTGAACGCAGTAGGCGCGGCACCGGGCGATCTCATCGCGATCCTGGAAGCCCTGAAGCAGGCCGGCGCACTGAGTGCCGAGCTCGAGGTGATCTGATATGCGTATCAATCCCGCATTCGATCTGCACCCGGCGCAACAGAACGATCCGGCCAAGATCGACAAGGTCGCGCGCCAGCTGGAAGGCCAGTTCGCGCAGATGCTGGTCAAGAGCATGCGTGACGCCAGCTTCGGCGACTCGCTGTTCCCCGGCGAAAACAAGATGTTCCGCGAGATGTACGACCAGAAGATTGCCGAGGCGATGACCCGCGGCAAGGGCCTGGGCCTGTCGGGCATCATCAGCCGGCAGCTGTCCGGCCAGGCCGCCGAGGGTCCGGCGCTGGATACCCGCGTGGACCCGGCCAAGGCCAGTCGTGCCTACCAGCTCAATGCGCCGTCCAAGCCGGCACCGTCGCTGCCGCTGGAAGACGGCAGCCAGGCCGTGCGCCTGCTGCAGCAGATGGCCGCCGGTGCGCAGCACGGTGCACAGGCGGCGGTCGCGCCGATGGAACAGGCCCTGGACCTGATCGCCGGGCGCGAGAGCAGCAGCATGCACCGCTCGCTGGGCACCGACGATCCGTACATCGGCAGCCTGCAGGGCGAGGACTGGGCCGCCAACAGCGACCAGTGGTCGGCCACCGCCAGCAATCGCGGCACCGCAATCAGCCCAGCCGATGCGATGGCCACCCGCACTGCCGTCGCCCAGCTGGGCGAACACACCCCGGAAGGTTTCGTCGCCAGCATCTGGCAGCACGCGCAGAGTGCAGCCAAGGAACTGGGCGTGGATGCCCGCGCCCTGGTCGCCCAGGCAGCGCTGGAAACCGGCTGGGGCAAGCGCCACATCAAGCATGCCGACGGCAGCACTTCGCACAACCTGTTCGGCATCAAGGCCAATGGCTGGAACGGCCAGCGCGCCGTGGCCGGCACCCATGAATATGTCGATGGCGTACGCCGCAACGAGACCGCCAGCTTCCGCGCCTACAGCTCGCCGGCCGAGAGCTTCGCCGACTACGTGCGCCTGCTGAAGACCAGCCCGCGTTACCAGCAGGCCCTGCAGGCCGGCACCGACGTGCAGGGCTTCGCCCGCGGCCTGCAGCGCGCCGGCTATGCCACCGATCCGCGCTATGCGGCCAAGATCGCCGCGATCGCCGGCGGACCGACCATCGAGCGCGCCGTCAGCGCCGCCGCCGATGCCGGCTCGCGCCGTGGCCAGACCTTCGCCAGCACCGCAACCGCGGCGCTGGGTATCACTCGTCGTTGAGGAACCCCATGTCCAGCGTACTTTCCACCGGTACTGGTGCCCTGCTCGCCTTCCAGCGTGCGTTGGCAACCACCAGCCACAACGTGGCCAACCTCAATACCCCCGGCTACAGCCGGCAGAAGGTCAACTTCGCCACCGCTGATCCGCAGAACTACGGCTACGGCACGGTCGGCAACGGCACCCGCATCACCGACATCCGCCGCACCGCCGACCAGCTGGCGATCTCGCGCCTGCTGGACAGCAGCGGTGAACTGGCGCGCCTGAAGCAGCTCTCCGGCATGGCCGACCGGGTCAACTCGCTGTTCTCCGACGCCGCCACCAACGTAGCCGGCGTCTGGTCCAACTTCTTCGATTCGGTCAGCGGCCTGTCTTCCAATGCCTCCGGCACGGCCGACCGCCAGAACATGCTCGATGGCGGCAAGGCGCTGGCCAACCGCTTCGTGCAGCTCAACACCCATCTGAACAACCTCAACAGCGAGGTCAACAACGGTCTGCTGGCCGGTGCCACCGAGATCAACCGGCTCGCGCAGGAAATCGCGCAGATCAACGGCGCCATCGGCACCAACATCGCCACGGCCGCACCCGACCTGCTCGATCGTCGTGACCAGCTGATCACCCAGCTGATCGGCTACACCGGTGGCACGGCGGTGATCCAGGACGGCGGCATCATGAATGTCTACACCGCCGGCGGCAATGCCCTGGTGGTGGGCACCACGGCCACCAAGGTCACCACCGTGGCCGACCCCTACCAGCCCGAACGCCTGCAGCTGGCGCTGGAAACCCAGGGCAACACCATCCGCCTCGATCCGAAGGCCGTTGGTGGCCAGATCGGTGGCCTGATGGAGTTCCGCGACACCGTGCTGACCCCGGCCCAGGCCGAGCTGGGCAAGCTCGCCGTGGGCCTTGCCGAAACGTTCAACCAGGCCCACCACCAGGGCGTGGACATGTATGGCCAGCTGGGTGGCGACTTCTTCAATATCGGCAACCCGCGCGTCACCGCCAACAACAGCAATACCGGCACGGCCAGCCTCAGCGCGACCTATGGCGACCTGGGCAAGCTGGACGCGCAGAACGTTGTGCTGCAGTTCGATGGCACCAACTGGAAGGCCAGCCGGGCTGACACCGGCGCCAGCGTGCCGCTGACCGGTTCGGGCACCGCTGCCGACCCGTTGATGATCAACGGCGTCAAGCTGGTGGTCGGCGGCACGCCGTCGGCCAATGACCGCTTCCTGCTGCAGCCCACCGCAGGCGTGGCCGGCAGCATGGAGATGGCCATCACCGATCCGTCGCGTATTGCCGCCGCGGCTGCGGTCAA
Organism: Stenotrophomonas sp. SMYL11; assembly: GCF_036320005.1. Taxonomy (NCBI): domain Bacteria; kingdom Pseudomonadati; phylum Pseudomonadota; class Gammaproteobacteria; order Lysobacterales; family Lysobacteraceae; genus Stenotrophomonas; species Stenotrophomonas sp. SMYL11. Next base: position 129,836 of record NZ_JAWIRS010000004.1, on the reverse strand, counting down.
AGGCGCGGCCGCGACGACCAACACCGGTACCGGCAAGTTGAGCGGCGTGACCGTGACCGATGCGAGCAACGCCAACCTGCGCAATCCGGCGGCCATCGTGTTCACCTCGGCCACCACCTACACCATCGATGGTGGCCCGCCGCAGACCTACACCCCCGGCCAGACCATCAGCGCCAACGGCTGGAGCTTCGTGTTGGACGGCGCGCCGAAGGTCGGCGATACCTTCAATATCACCCCGACGCCGGCCGGTTCCTCGGACAACAGCAATGCCGCCAAGCTGGCCAAGGTCGAGAGCGCCAAGGCGTTCAACGCCGGCACCGTGACCCTGAACGGCGCACTGGGTGGCCTGACCACCCAGGTCGGTGCCGCGGCCCGTTCTGCCGAGTACTCGCTGGACGCCCAGCTGGTGATCAACGACAAGGCGCAGGAAGCGCGCGACGAAGTGTCCGGCGTGAACCTGGACGAGGAGGCCGCCGACATGCTGCGCCTGCAACAAGCCTACCAGGCGGCTTCGCAGCTGATCTCCACCGCCGACAGCATGTTCCAGACCATCCTTGGAGCCGTCCGCCGATGAGCAGCCGCATCTCCACCAGCATGATGTACAACCAGTCGGTGTCGCTGATGATGGCCAAGCAGGCCAAGCTCAGCCACCTGGAGCAGCAGATCGCCACCGGCAGCAAGATCGTCAGCGCCAAGGACGATCCGGTCGGCGCCGGTGCCGCCGTGGGCCTTGATCGCAGCCTGGCCGCACTGGACCGGATGAAGCTCAATGCCGGCAACGTACAGAACCGGCTGGGCGTGCAGGAAAACACCCTGGCCCAGGTCAATGATCTGATGGGCCGGGTAAACGACCTGACCATCCAGGCCAGCAACCCCGCGTTGAGTGCGACCGACAAGAAGACGCTGATCACCGAGCTGAACCAGATCCGCGACGGCCTGCTGTCGCTGGCCAACGCCGAGGACGGCACCGGCCGCTATGTGTTCGGCGGCACCAACGATGGTGATCCTCCGTTCGCCAAGATCAACGGCAAGGTTGTCTACCGCGGTGACCAGACCCAGCGCCAGATCGAGGTCGGCCCCGATACCTACGTCCGCGATGCCCTGCCCGGCAGCGAGATCTTCATGCGCATCCCCACCGGCGACGGCTTCGTTGATGGAGCTGCCGCCGCCGGCAATACCGGCAACGGCGTGCTGACCAACATCACCCGCGATGGCAGCGACAGCTGGAACGGCCAGAGCTTCAGCGTCCGCTTCACCGCCGCCAACCAGTACGAAGTGCTGGATGGTGCGGGCAATGTGACCGGCACCGGCACCTACAAGGCCGATGACGATCTGGAAGTGAACGGCGTACGCCTGCAGATCACCGGTGCGCCTGCCGCAGGCGACAGCTTCAACGTGAAGCCGGCGAGCAGCCGCGACATCTTCGACACCATGGACAAGCTGATCACCGCGCTGGATGCCGACACCGGCACGACCGCGAAGATGAGCGCACAGCAGAACGAGCTGCAGAGCGCATTGCGCGACGTGGCGCGGGCGTCGGAGCGGATGATCGACTCACGTGCAGCCGGCGGTGCACAGCTGAAGGCGCTGGACAATGCCGCCGACATGCGTGAGGCCAACAGTGTGACCCTGAAGACCACGCTGTCGCAGATGCGCGACCTGGACTATGCCGATGCGCTGAGCCAGTACCAGCTGCAGAGCACCGCGCTGCAGGCGGCACAGACGATCTTCTCGCAGATGCAGTCGATGTCGTTGTTCAACAAGATCCGCTGACAGCTCTCCCACATCAGCCCTGAAAGGCCGCGATGCCCTGCATCGCGGCCTTTTTCGTTTCTGCGGTCCATTGCCAAGGCACGCGCCAGGCGGCCTCCCAGGGATTTTCCGTGATTGCCCATCAAGCCCGGCTGGCCCCCGCCGATACCTTCATCAGCGCTGGTTGGGCTTGCCCGGCCGCCCCTTCCGGGGTCGCCTTCACGCCCCTCCAGGGCTGGAAAACCCCGGAAAAACAGCCTCTGGCAACGAATTACGGCTCCAACGGAATTCACGGCTAAAGGTTGTTGACAAAGCGCCGTTATTCATTTGGCAACAACGAAGCACACAGCCACACAAAAAAACAGGCGGCGCTTCGTTTCATTCACCAACGGGTTCCATATAAGAGGAGACGACCCCATGGCACAGGTAATCAACACCAATACGATGTCGCTCAACGCTCAGCGCAACCTGAGCACCAGCGGCAACTCGCTGGCCACCACCATCCAGCGCCTCTCGTCCGGTCTGCGCATCAACAGCGCGAAGGACGACGCGGCCGGCTTGGCGATCTCGGAGCGCTTCAGCACCCAGATCCGCGGCCTGGACGTGGCCATCCGCAACGCCAACGACGGTATCTCGCTGGCCCAGGTCGCCGAAGGTTCGCTGAGCGAAGTCGGCAACAACCTGCAGCGCATCCGCGAACTGGCCGTGCAGGCCTCCAACGCCACCAATTCCAGCAGCGACCGCAAGGCCCTGCAGGCCGAAGTGACCCAGCTGGTCAGCGAAATCGACCGCGTCGCCAAGCAGAGCGACTTCAACGGCACCAAGCTGCTGGACGGCTCGTTCACCAGCCAGCTGTTCCAGGTCGGTGCCAATGCAGGCCAGGCCATTGCGATCAACAGCGTGGTGGATGCAAAGGCTGAATCGCTGGGTGCCACCACCTTCGTCGATGCCGGCAAGATCACCCTGGACAACGCTGCGGTGGATGCCGCCGCCGGCAAGATCGTCGGTGTCAAGGTCGGCGCCATCAACGTCGGTGATGTCTCCTTCGACTACACCGCCCCGGGCGCCGCAACCGGCCCGGCGCTGGCTGCGATCCAGAAGTCCAACCAGGACAACGCCACCAAGGCACTGGCTGCAGCCCTGAACGGCAAGATCGGCGAGACCGGCCTGCATGCCGCAGTGTCCGCCACCGCCGGTGAGATCACCCTGACCTCGGTCAAGGACGAAAACACACTGGCCAGCGTGACCGTCCAGGCAGGCGCCACCCCGGCCAACCTGAACACTCCGGCCGCCGGCACCACGGCCGCGCATGTCGCCGACATCAAGATCGACTCGGTTGCCGGCGCCCAGCAGGCGCTGGAAATCGTCGACAAGGCCCTCGAGTCGGTCAACAGCGTGCGCGCCGACCTCGGCGCGATCCAGAACCGCTTCACCTCGGTGGTGGCCAACCTGCAGACCTCCTCGGAGAACCTGTCGGCATCGCGCAGCCGCATCCGCGATACCGACTTTGCCAAGGAAACCGCCGAACTGACCCGCACCCAGATCCTGCAGCAGGCCGGTACGGCCATGCTGGCCCAGGCCAACCAGGTACCGCAGAACGTGCTCAGCCTGTTGCAGCGCTGACATGAGCCGCCCCCGGGGCACGTCGGGGGCGTCTAACCCAACTCACGTGCAACCGCTCAAGGACCTCTCCTCATGGCACAAGTCATCAACACCAACACGATGTCGTTGAATGCTCAGCGTAACCTGAGCACCAGCGGCAGCTCGCTGGCCACCACCATCCAGCGCCTGTCCTCCGGTTCGCGCATCAACAGCGCCAAGGACGACGCCGCTGGCCTGGCGATCTCCGAGCGCTTCGGCACGCAGATCCGCGGTACCGACGTCGCCATCCGCAATGCCAACGACGGCATCTCGCTGGCCCAGGTCGCCGAAGGCTCGCTGTCGGAAATCGGCAACAACCTGCAGCGCGTCCGCGAGCTGTCGGTGCAGGCCGCCAACGCCACCAACTCGGCCAGCGACCGCAAGGCACTGCAGGCCGAAGTGACCCAGCTGGTCTCGGAAATCGACCGCGTCGCCAAGCAGTCCGAGTTCAACGGCACCAAGCTGCTGGACGGTTCGTTCTCCAGCCAGCTGTTCCAGGTCGGTGCCAACGCGGGCCAGGCCATCGCCATCGACAAGGTGGTCGACGCCAAGGCTGACGCGCTGGGCAATGCCACCTTCGATGCCAACAAGGTGACCATCGCCGCTGGCACCGTGGCCGCAGCCGACGCCGGCAAGGAAATCACCTACTCCGGCCTGTCCATCGGCGGCGGCAGCCTGGCAGCACCGGTCAAGATCGCCGACGTCAAGGTCACCTCGACCGGCGACGCCACCAAGGACCGCGCCGCCCTGGTCTCGGCCGCAGTCACCGCGATCAACGCCAAGATCGGCGAAACCGGCGTGTACGCCGAGGTCGATGGCGCCACCGCTGGCCAGATCAACCTGACCTCGGTGAAGGAAAGTGTCGGCAAGGACGGCAAGTTCAGCGCCATGACCGCCACCGCTGGCACCAGCGCGGGTATCACCGGCTTCGACAGCGCCGCTGCCACCGCCAGCACTGCCGCTGCCCCGGGCAAGCTGCTGAAGGACGTCGACATCAGCACCGTGAAGGGTGCCCAGCAGGCGCTGGAAGTGGTCGACAAGGCGCTGGGTTCGATCAACAACACCCGCGCAGACCTGGGTGCGATCCAGAACCGCTTCACCTCGGTCGTCGCCAACCTGCAGACCTCGACGGAAAACCTGTCGGCCTCGCGTAGCCGCATCAAGGATACCGATTTCGCCAAGGAAACCGCCGAGCTGACCCGCACCCAGATCATGCAGCAGGCCGGTACGGCCATGCTGGCCCAGGCCAACCAGGTGCCGCAGGGCGTGCTCAGCCTGCTGCGCTGATCAGCACCTTGATCGACCACCGGGCGGCGGCTGAGCTGCCGCCCGGCTCCTGAAATACGCATCACCTCCGCCAAAGGAAAAGCACCATGGCACAAGTCATCAACACCAACACGATGTCGTTGAATGCTCAGCGCAACCTGAGCACCAGCGGCAGCTCGCTGGCCACCACCATCCAGCGCCTGTCCTCCGGTTCGCGCATCAACAGCGCCAAGGACGACGCCGCTGGCCTGGCGATCTCCGAGCGCTTCGGCACCCAGATCCGCGGTACCGACGTCGCCATCCGCAATGCCAACGATGGCATTTCGCTGGCCCAGGTCGCCGAGGGTTCGCTGTCGGAAATCGGCAACAACCTGCAGCGCATCCGTGAACTGTCGGTGCAGTCGTCCAATGCCACCAACTCGGCCAGCGACCGCAAGGCGCTGCAGGCCGAAGTGACCCAGCTGAAGTCGGAAATCGATCGCGTCGCCAAGCAGTCCGAGTTCAACGGCACCAAGCTGCTGGACGGTTCGTTCTCCAGCCAGCTGTTCCAGGTCGGTGCCAACGCCGGCCAGGCCATCGCCATCGACAAGGTCGTCGATGCCAAGACCAGTTCGCTGGGCGACGCCACCTTTGCCAATGTCTACAAGGGCACCAAGCTGGGCGTCACGCCGGCGCAGCCGGGTCCGCCGCCGGTTCCGGCAGTCGACACCGACAAGGCCACCGCTGACATGAGCATCGACAAGATCACCGTCAAGGTGACCGACGCCGATGGCAAGGCAACCGACGTCACCGTTGGCGCCTTCACGATCAAGGCCGGTGAGTCGATCACCAAGAGCACCGCCGCCGCCATCAACGCCAAGATCGGCGAAACCGGCGTCCAGGCTTCGGTCGATGACGCAACCATCAACCTGACCTCGGTCAAGGCCGGCCAGACCTTCAGCCTGTCCTACGCGACCGCTGCCAACGAAGCGGCCGTGGGCCTGACCGAGACCAGCACCGATGGCGGCACGCTGACCGGCGCCACCTCCAGCAAGCTGGACAACGTGGACGTGTCCACCGTTGCGGGCGCACAGCAGGCCCTGGAAATCGTCGACAAGGCGCTCAGCTCGATCAACAACACCCAGAACCGCTTCACCTCGGTCGTCGCCAACCTGCAGACCTCGACGGAAAACCTGTCGGCCTCGCGTAGCCGCATCAAGGATACCGATTTCGCCAAGGAAACCGCCGAGCTGACCCGCACCCAGATCCTGCAGCAGGCCGGTACGGCCATGCTGGCCCAGGCCAACCAGGTGCCGCAGGGCGTGCTCAGCCTGCTGCGCTGATCCACGGCAAGAAGGTTCCGCTGCCGCCGGTTGAATACGGCGGCAGCGGCAACCCGGAAGCCACGGTGCACGAAGGCGCGGGCCATGCCCGGCCCGGGAACACTCCCGAACCGGCTCGGCATCGCCCGCTCCTGCGGACCTCTCTTTCAGCGCTGTACCTTTGACTGTACGTACCGGGCGGCTTCGTCTCCCCCCGATTGTCAGTAGCCTGTGCCCTCCCCTGCATTGGGGGAGGGTTTTTTGCAGGCTCCCGGCAGCCCGCGGTGATTCCTCCCGCAACCTGCCCCAAACCTCCTGCAACCTGCGTGCCAGAACCTGCGCCAGACCATTGGCACGGCGCATGCATCAACGAAGTCCTCAAGACCCAGCGGCGCAGGCCGCTATTTTCGTTGACGACGGGCCACCGCACGGCGGCTGGATCCGAATACCAGGAGAAACGACGTGGCAGACTTTGGATACGGTGGCATTGGCTCGGGACTGAACATCTCGGACATCGTCAACCAGCTGGTCGCGGCCGATCGCAAGCCCGCCGACAATGCACTGAACCTGCAGCAGTCCAAGACCAAGTTGCAGCTGTCTTCGATCGGCACGGTCACCGCCGCTTTCGACAAGCTGAAGACCGCGCTGACCGCGCTGAAGGCCACCACTGCCTTCGACACCCGGACCGTGACCGCTACCGGCAAGGCCCAGCCCGGCAACACCGAGGATGTGCTCACGGCATCGGTGGCACTGTACGACCTTGGCACGACCAAGGGCGCTGCCGCCAACGGGACGCATCTTGTCGAAGTGAAATCGCTGGCCACCGCCCACAAGCTGATCGCCGACACCTCGGTGCCCAAGACCGATACGTTCGGCGCCGGAACCTTGACGTTGACCGTTGGCGTCGGCGACAAGGCCAAGACCATGAACGTGGAGGTGGAAGCCGGTGACACGCTTACGACCATCCGCAACAAGATCGATGCCGCTGGACGCAAGGAAGGCGTGCAGGCCACGCTGATCAGTTCCGGCGACAACCAGTACCTTTCCATCGCGCAGGAGAAGACCGGCGCGGCCAGCGCAATCAAGCTGGAATATGGCGGCAGCGACCCCAAGCTGACCGCCCTCGTCGGGAGCCTGAAGGAAAATACACCGGCCGCCGACGCCGAACTGACCATTGATGGCGTAAAGGTGACCAGCGCCAGCAACACCGTTGCAGACGCCGTTCCGGGCCTGACCCTGAACCTGAAGACGACCGGCAAGAGCACGGTGGTGATCAGCACCGACACGGCTGCCGCCACCAAGGTGATGCAGGACTTCGTGACTGCATACAACGCCGCTCTGGCGGCGATCAACAACGAGACCAAGTACGACGCCAAGACCAAGGAAGCTTCGACGCTGACCGGTGATGCGCAGATGCGCGGCGCCACCGCCCAGTTGCGCTCGGTCATGTCCGGCGTGCTCAAGTCGCTGGCGGGCGACAGCCTGGATGCCAAGGCGATTGGCCTGCAGACCCGCGGCTACCCAAACGCGGATGGCACCTTGGTCCTGGACGGCACCAAGTTCGCAGCGGCGCTGGCCAGCCAGCCCGAACGCATCCGGCAAGCCATCACCGGCGACAAGGGCGGCGCGGGGGAGCTCTACACCCTGGTGGATGGCTATGTCAGCACCACGGTCGGCAAGGAAGGCGCGTTCGTCGCCCGTACCAAAGGCCTGAACAACACGCTTGATGGCATCGACAAGCGTCGCAAGGCGCTGGACGTCCGCATGAAGGGCGTCGAGGAACGCTACAAGAAGCAGTTCCTGGCGCTGGACAGCCTGATGGGCAAACTGCAGCAGAGCAACACCGCATTGCAGCAACAGCTCGCACAGCTGAACCGCTAAAGGACTGCGTGCAACGCTCAAGTTTGGCGTGTAACGCACCGATAACGGACGCAACAGCAATCAACGCCGCACCGCCGGCAGCGGTCCCCACGACCGCCCGGCGGCACCACGCGCAAGGAGAATCACGAATGTACGGTTCCAGCCGTCAATATGCCGAGCAGTACCGCCAGGTGGGAGTGACCAGTGCGGTCGCCGATGCTGATCCGCACAAGCTGGTGGCGATGCTGCTGGCCGGCGCCCTGGAGCGCGTGCGACGTGCGCTGGCCAGCCTCGAGCGTGGCGACCAGGCCGGCAAGGGCAAGGCGATCGGCGAGGTCTGTGCGATCGTCGGCCACCTCAACGGCTCGCTGGATCATGAAGCCGGCGGCGAGATCGCCGGAAATCTGTCGGCGCTGTACGACTACGTGCTGCAGCGCCTGACCGAGGCCAACCTGCACAACGACCGTGCCGCGCTGGATGAGTCGCTGCAGCTGCTTGGCGAGATCGACAGCGCCTGGAATGCGATCCCGCAGGAACAGCGCCGCCCGGCCGCGGTGGCGCCATGAGCCTGCACGAACTGCACGCCCAGCTGGACGCCTTCGAGAAGGCACTGGGCGAAGAGTCGCTCGACCAGGCCGACAGCCTGCTTGATGGTCACGACAGCGCCCTGCATGCCCTGCTCAGCCAGCCGCTGACCGCCGCCGATCACGCACCGCTGACCGCGCTGTTCGAACGCCAGCAGAACCTGCTCGGCCTGCTCCGCCAGCGCCGTGATGCCGTCGCTGCACTGATGAGCGATGGCCAGCGCTCCCTTCGCGCGGCGCATGCCTACCTGCAGGCAGAATCACTCGCATGACCCAACTGCCGACCACGTCGCTGCATCACCCGGCCGAAAGCGAGCTGTTCGACGAAACGCTCAGCTGCGAGCTGGCCTTGCCGGCCGAGTTCCAGGCAGGCAGCGCCGCCGGTCGTACCAGCAGTGCCGAAGGCCTGCTGCGCAGCCTGGCCCTGGTCGAGGACAGCCGCGTCGACGAGCACGACGACCGCAATGAGTCCAGCCTGCAGCTGCAGCGGCTGGAAGCCAAGCTGGATCTGGCGATGGTGCTGCTCGGCCGTCTGGTACGCCAGCAGGGCCAGGAGCTGACCCTGCGCCCGGTGCGCTGGTCACGCCGCGGCATCCGTCTGCAGCTGGGGCCGCGCAGCGGCGCCAGCCCCGGCCAGGCCGGCCTGGTGCGCCTGCAGCCCAGCGACTGGCTGCCCGACCATATCGACCTGCCCGTGGAAGTGATCGCCGAAGCGGCGGACGGTGGCGGTGGTCACTACCTGTGGCTGCGTTTCCAGCGTCTTGGCGATGGCCTGGAGATGGCAATGGAGCGGCATCTGTTCCGCCTGCATCGCCGCCAGGTGGCCGAAGCACGCCGCGCCCGCTGAAACCTGCCACCATGGCGGAGGATGGGCAACCCTTGGCGCGCCCGTTCAGCTAAGTTAAGGTGGACTCCCCTCACGGACCTTCAACGTGCCTGTGCGAGTTCTCATCGTCGACGATCACACCCTGGTCCGCGCCGGCCTGGCGCGGCTGCTGCAGGGGTTTGCCGACGTGCAGCTCGTCGCCGAGGCCAGCAATGCCGAGCAGGCACTGCAGCTTGCCCTGCAGCACGCCCCGGACGTGGTCCTGATGGACCTGTCACTGCCCGGCCGCACCGGCCTGGAAGCACTCAGCGACATCCGCCTGCGCGCGCCCGGCACGCGGGTGGTGATGATGACCATGCACGACGACGCCGCACACGTGCGCGATGCACTCGATCGCGGGGCGGTCGGGTTCCTGGTCAAGGATGCCGCACCGCAGGAGCTTGAACTGGCGCTGCGTGCCGCGCACGCCGGCCAGGTGTTCCTGAGCCCGCAGATCTCCGCCAAGATGCTGGCGCCGATGCTCGGTCGCGAGAAACCCACCGGCATCGCCGCACTGTCGCCGCGCCAGCGCGAGATCCTGCGCCGCATCGGCAAGGGTGAGAGCAACAAGGAAATCGCCGCCGACCTCGGCATCAGCGTCAAGACGGTGGAGACCCACCGCGCACGCATGATGGAATCACTCGGCTGCCGCCGCGCCAACGATCTACTGCTGCTGGCCGCGCGCCACCAGCACGAGTTGGAGTAAGCGCGAGCCTCGGCGGCGCGAAACGATGGCTGGGTAGAGTGGGCTGTTGGTAGAGTCGACTGCCAGTCGACTTGCGCGCGGAGCGCGGGACTTTTCCTTCGTCTGATCGAAGAGCAGTCGACTGACAGTCGACTCTACCGGTGATCGTCTCTATCGACAGCCGACGCAGCCAACCCGCACCCAGCGACGAATTCCCGTCGCCCTGACACTCCCCGACAGGAATCCGTACACGGCGCAGCCCGATCAATCCTGGCCTTGCACCGGAAATCAGCAACTTAGCGGCGATCATCGTCAACATTCCGCGCCAATGTAGGGAATACCCCTACACCCTGTCAGGACATTCACGAAGCCCCTCAGGAACCCCCTGATTCCGCCCCCGCCGGATCAAAAGCAAGATGCGTTCCACAAGGCGCCGGGGAGCGGTGCCGGGGAACCACGATGAAGGCTGCACTCTCGACTCAGCTGGGCCAACAACTTCACCTCACCCCACAGTTGCTGCAGTCGATCCGGCTGCTGCAGCTTGATGGCCTGCACCTGGAACAGGAAATCCAGCGCCTGCTGGACTCCAACCCGCTGCTGGAGATCGAAGAGGCTGAAGCACCCACCGCCGAGGCCACCGAGGCCGTCGCCACCACGCTGGAAACCGCTGCGTTCGACGAACTGCCGGAGTCTTCCATGTGGGACGTGGCCGGCGCCAGCTGGCAGGACGGCGACGACGACCGCATGGCGCGCATTGCCGCCGGCGAATCGACCGACCCGCAGCTGCGCGTACTGCAGCGCTTGTCGCTGGACATGGACGACCGCCAGCTGGCCGTCGCAGCATTCTGGCTCGATCACTGCGACGAGGCCGGCTACCTGCAGGCACCGCTGGACCAGTTGCAGCTGCTGGCCAGCGCCCAGTTCGACATCGCCGCCGACGGCGTCGAAGCCATCCGCCAGCAACTGCTGCACGGGGAACCTGCTGGCATGGCCGCGCAGGACCTGCGCGAAGGCCTGCAGGCGCAGCTGCGCAGCCTGCACGGGGTAGTCCCCGCCCGCCACCTGGCGGCACGCATTCTCGATGGCGCGCTCGACGCGCTGGCCGCCCACGACTACCCCGCCCTCGCCCGCCTGCACGACGCCGAGATCGACGACGTGCGCGAGGCGGTGCGCCTGATCCTCTCGCTGCAGCCGCGCCCGGGTGACAGCCTGCTGCCCGAACGCAATGCCGTGGTGGTGCCGGACGTGGTCGCCTGGCACGCCGATGGGCAGTGGAAGGTAGCGCTGAACCCGGCCACCAGCCGCCGCGTCTCGATCAACAGCCAGTACGAACAGGCCCTGGCCGAGACCAGCGAGGCCGCACCGGCACTGCGCGAAATGTTGCAGGAAGCGCGCTGGTTCAGCCGCGGCCTGTCGATGCGCTACGACACCCTGCTGCGCACCGCGCGGGTGATCGTCGAGCGCCAGGCCGCGTTCCTGGTGCGTGGCGAGGAGGCCATGGCGCCGCTGACGTTGAAGGAAGTGGCCGAGGAAATCGGCATGCACGAGTCCACCGTCTCGCGCATCACCACCGGCAAGTTCCTGCAGACCCCGCGCGGCACCTTCGAACTGAAGCACTTCTTCGCCGTGCGCCTGGAAGGTGCCAGCGTCTCCGGCCAGGCCGTGAAGGCCATGGTCCGCCGCCTGATCGACGCCGAACCGGCCGGCCGGCCGCTGGCCGACGAGGCCATCGCCGGCCTGCTGTCGCGCCAGGGGGTGAACATTGCCCGCCGAACCGTCGCAAAATACCGAGAACAACTGGACATCGCCCCGGCCCGTGAACGGCGCCGGCTTGGCGCCAGGCAACCGCAGCTGGCCCGGGTGGGCTGAAAAGGATGTTGGACATGAACAAGCTCACGGTCCTGCTGGTCGATGACCACGAGGGCTTCATCAACGCGGCGATGCGCCATTTCCGCAAGATCGACTGGCTGCAGATCGTCGGCAGCGCCGGCAACGGCCTGGAAGCGATCGAGCGCTCGGAAACGCTGCGCCCGCAGGTCGTATTGATGGATCTGGCAATGCCGGAAATGGGTGGCCTGCAGGCCACCCGCCTGATCAAGTCGCAGGACGATGCACCGTACATCGTGATCGCCAGCCACTTCGACGACGCCGAGCACCGCGAGCACGCGCTGCGTGCCGGTGCCGACAATTTCGTCAGCAAGCTGTCCTATATCCAGGAAGTCATGCCGATCCTGGAAGGCCTCAGGGAGGAACAGTCGTGAGCGAATCGCGCATCCTGGTGCTGGACAACGACGCCGTGCGTGCAGAGCGCACCGTTGCCCTGCTCGAATTCATGGACTTCAACCCGCGCTGGGTTTCCGACGCGGCCGACTTCGATCTGGGCCGCCAGCGCCAGAACGATTGGATGGCGGTGATCGTCGGCAGCCTGGACGACAACGCCGCCAGCACCGCACTCTACAACTGGCTGGGTGGCAGCAGCCTTCCGCCGCCGGTGCTGCTGGCCGACGGTGATGCCTCTGCGTTCGCGCAACAGCACGGACTGCACGAGGCCAATATCTGGCCGCTTGAAACGCCGCTGCGCCACGCGCAGATGGAAGCCCTGCTGCGCCGCGCCAGCCTCAAGCGCCTGGACGCCGAGCACCAGGCCGGTGCCGCGCAGGACCAGGGACCAACCGGCAACGGCCCGGCGGTGACCGCACTGCGCACCATGATCGAGCAGGTGGCCGTGTTCGATACCACCGTGCTGGTGCTGGGCGAATCCGGTACCGGCAAGGAAGTGGTGTCGCGCGCGATTCATCAGCGCTCGCCGCGCCGCGACGGCCCGTTCGTGGCGATCAACTGCGGGGCCATTCCGGCCGACCTGCTGGAAAGCGAATTGTTCGGTCACGAAAAGGGTGCCTTCACTGGCGCACTGACCGCGCGCAAGGGCCGTTTCGAAATGGCCGAAGGCGGTACCCTGCTGCTCGACGAAATCGGCGACATGAGCCTGCCGATGCAGGTGAAGCTGCTGCGCGTGCTGCAGGAACGCAGCTTCGAGCGCGTGGGCGGCAACCAGACCATCCGCTGCAACGTTCGCGTCGTTGCCGCGACCCACCGCGATCTGGAAACGCGCATCGCCGAAGGCAAGTTCCGCGAGGATCTGTTCTATCGCCTCAACGTGTTCCCGATCGACGTGCCCGCCCTGCGCGAGCGTCGCGAAGACCTGCCAGCGCTGGTGGAAACCATTGCCGCACAGCTGGCCCGCACCGGCCGTGGCGAAGTGCGCTTCACCCCGGAAGCCCTTCAGGCGCTGGCCGGCTACGAGTGGCCGGGCAACGTGCGTGAGCTGACCAACCTGGTCGAGCGCCTGGCGGTGCTGCATCCGGGCGGCTCGGTGCGCGTGCAGGACCTGCCGGCCCGCTACCGTGGCGACGCTGCACCGGCAGCGGTGGCCGCACCGGCACCGGTACAGCCGACGGCCAGCGAAGAACGCCTGGACCTGCGCAGCTTCTCGTTCCACACCCCGGGCGGCGGCAACCAACCCGCACTGGAGCACGGCATTGCCGTCAATCGCCCGGCAGCACCGGTCGCACTGCCCGACGAGGGCATGGACCTGCGCAACCACATGGCCAACATCGAACTGGGTCTGATCAACGAAGCACTGGAGCGCACCCAGGGCGTCGTCGCCCACGCCGCCCAGCTGCTCGGCCTGCGCCGCACCACCCTGGTGGAAAAGCTGCGCAAGTACGGCATCGAACGCGAGCAGGCCGAACTGGCAAGCTGACGCGCGTCACCAGCATGAAGGGGGCACGAACGCCTGGGCTTGCCCGGGCGTTCGTGTTTGTGGCGTTGGTGTTTGGGGCGCCGCTGTATGACGCCAGTAGATCCACGCCATGCGTGGATGAGGGATTCAACCACTGGACTGAGTTTGCAACTTCTCCTAAAGGCACCTGCGAAACATATCGGTAGCCTTGTCCGGATGAAGAACTCAATCAGCCCGCCAACACTTGACCTCATGCCGATCAGCCAGGAAGAGATCGATCACTCTGACCTGTTGTTCGAAGCACAGCGGCTAGCTGACCTCCTTGAGCCCTATCCCAACAACAACATGAGGTTCCATTCGCGCCTTCAGCGATTTGAGGTCGACGATCGCATGTTGGCAATCTTTGGACAGGTGTTGGGCGGGCTCTTCTTCGTGGACCTCAAGGATGGCTCTGTAGGGCTCCTCCCAATCGACTGTGAAGTGTCACTCCAGTACTGCAATTCAGATCTGAGGAGCTTTGCAGCTATCCATACCGCGTTCATGGCGGCAATCCGACCTGCGCTGAACTCCAACGAAGACATAGCGGAGTCCACTCTCATGGAACTTGAGGCCTCGTTCCGCAACTGCGATGCCACATCCATGGCGGACGAGAAGAACTTCTGGCCCACATGCCTTTATGAGCTCTCAGAGGGGTTCTTTCCGCTCTCATCCGAGAAGGTGCAACTACACCGTTCACTCGGAATCGATCTTAACTATCCTTGGTAGAAATCGGCTCGAACACGTTTAGCGGTCCCAAACCGAATGGGGACGGAGCCCTTTCCGCTGGAAAGGGATCCGTCCCCTTTGCGTTTGCAATGATTCCTACAGACAACGGTGCGCAGCTGCGGTGCATTGCAGAGACATCCCAGCGAGGTCCCATCATGCATCGCCTCACCCTGCTCGCCGCCCTGCTCTGCCCCGGCATTGCCACCGCCGCCGTCTGCACCCTGCCTACCACACTGGATCAACGCCAGTTCACCAACCTCAGCGACCCGCTGTACGCGCCCGACAACCCCAATGCCGGGCGCATGGTGCAGGTCAGCTTCGCCGGCAGCCAGTACGTGCTGGACATCCTCGGCACCGACCTCCGCATCGGCGGCAGCTACCGCTATCAGCGCCTGGCCCCGCATATCGCGGAAATCCAGATGACCGAGGCCCACCCGGCCGGCCCCGCCCACTACACGCTGCTGCTGAGCTGCCAGACCGACCACCAGGGCCGTTTCATCTACACCCAGCACAACGGCCCTATCGCACCGCGCCAGCGCCAGAATTCCGGCCGTTGGACCCTGCAGCCGTAGGCCAGAAAACCGACGCCGGATAAATGGCGCCTTCAATGGGGTCAGAGCCCGTTGCGTCGCAACGGGATCCGACCCCGTGCCGACCAACGGTCGGCGCCCACCATCAGCAGCAGGTTCCAACAGGTCGCGGCCAACTGTCGAAGGCGGGGTGGGTCCGGTTGCGGGGGCGTGAGCGCCATGGATGGCGCGACCGAGCCTCCATGGACGGATTTACGGCGTCCCCCGCAACCGGGCCCACCCCGCCACCCCACGGATAGCCCGCCGTTGACGTTGACGTTGATTTGGCGGGTGCAGGGCGCAGCCCTGCCAGCACATCCACAACCCTCACTTCACTGAATCGAATACCGGTTTCGGCACGGCACTTGCACCTGCTCCAGCAGACAACCCCATCCCCTGTTTCTGGAACCGTTGCAGATGTCCCACTCCGTCACGTCGATCCTTTCGCAGATCCGCTCCTATCAGACCCAGATGGGACAGCCGGCGCTCAACCCGCTGGGCGAAACGCCGCGCAGCAACGCCCTGCCGGGCACGGTGCTGGATGCACCGCAGGCCCAGCCGGCCAGCTTCACCGAAACCCTGCGTGGTGCGATTGCCGGCGTCAACGACGCGCAACAGAAATCCGGCGCCCTGGCCAAAGCCTTCGAAATGGGCGATCCCAACGCCGACCTGGCCAAGGTCATGGTCGCCTCGCAGCAGTCCCAGATCGCCTTCCGCGCCACCGTGGAAGTCCGCAACCGTCTCGTCCAGGCCTACCAGGACGTGATGAACATGCCGCTGTAAGGATAGAACCGCATGGCCCTGTCGCTCTCCAAGGAATCCCTGAACGCCGAAAAGGCGGGCCAGTGGTTCGATCGGCTGCAAAGCCTGCAGATCACCCGTCGGCTCGGACTGATGGCGATGATCGCCGTGGCCGTAGCGGCCGGGCTGTTCGTGTTCTTCTGGTCGCAGAAGCCCGGCATGGTCCCGCTGTATACCGGCCTGGACCAGAAGGCCACCGCTGAAGCGACCGACCTGCTGCGCGCCGCGCAGATTCCGTTCGCGCTCGACCCGGCCACCGGTGGCATCACCGTGCCGGAAAAGAACCTGCACGACGCCCGCCTGAAGCTGGCCGGCTCCGGCCTGACCGACAGCGGCAAGCTCGGCTTCGAGCTGATGGAACGCGACCCGGGCTTCGGCGTCAGCCAGTTCGTGGAAAGCGCACGCTACCAGCATGCGCTGGAAACCGAGCTGTCGCGCACCATCAACACGCTGCGCCCGGTGCGCGATTCGCGCGTGCACCTGGCCATTCCCAAGCCCAGCGCCTTCACCCGCCAGCGCGACGTGGCCAGCGCCTCGGTCACCCTGGAACTGCGTGGCGGCCAGCAGCTGGAACGCAGCCAGGTGGACGCCATCGTGCACATGGTCGCCGCCAGCATTCCGGACCTCGCTCCGGAACGGGTGACCGTGGTCGACCAGAGCGGGCGCATGCTCAGCATCACCGACCCGAACAGCGAAGCGGCAGTCAACGCGGCCCAGTTCGAGCAGGTGCGCCGCCAGGAAACCTCGTTCAACCAGCGCATCCGCGAACTGCTGGAACCGATGACCGGCCCCGGCCGGGTCAATCCGGAAGTGAGCGTGGACATGGACTTCTCGGTAACCGAGGAAGCCCGTGAGCTCTACAACGGTGAACCGCAGAAGCTGCGCAGCGAGCAGATGAGCGAGAACACCACCAGCACCCCGGGCCCGCAGGGCGTGCCGGGCGCCACCAGCAACAGCCCGCCGGGCCAGCAAGCCGCACCGGCCACCGCGCAGGCCCCCACCGAAAGCAGCAAGAACGCCACCCGCAATTACGAGCTGGACCGCACCCTGCAGCACACCCGCCAGCCGGCTGGCCGCATCAAGCGCGTCTCGGTGGCGGTGCTGGTGGACAACGTGCCGCGCGCCGCTGCCAACGGCAAGGTCAGCCCGCAGCCGCTGTCGGCCGCGGAACTGACCCGCGTCGAGGCGCTGGTCAAGCAGGCCGTCGGCTTCAACGCCGAGCGTGGCGACACCGTGTCGGTGATGAATGCCCCGTTCGTGCGTGACACCACGCCGGTCGAAGGCCCGGCCTGGTGGGAGCTGCCGTGGGTGCACGACGCCGGCCGCATGCTGCTGGGTGCCGTGGTGGTGCTGGCACTGCTGTTCGGCGTGCTGCGCCCGGCCCTGCGTGCGATCACTGGCCAGACCAAGAAGGACGACCCGCAGGCACTGGAACCGCATACCGCGGACGTGCAGCTGGTCGATGACGACGGCATGCCGCTGCCGGCGCTGGGCGCCGACCGGGCCAGCCTGGGCGGGCCGGATGCACTGGCCCTGCCGGTGGATTCATATGAGGAACGACTGCGGATGGCGCGTGAAGCCGTGAAGACCGACTCCAAGCGCGTGGCCCAGGTGGTCAAGGGCTGGGTGGCCAATGACTGAGGCACAACTGACCGGCGTACAGCGCGCGGCCGTGCTGCTGCTGTCACTGGGTGAGCTGGATGCGGCCGAAGTGCTGCGCCACATGGAACCCAAGGAAGTGCAGAAAATCGGCATCGCCATGGCCACCATGACCGACATCACCCGCGAGCAGGTGGAACGGGTGATGGACCAGTTCGGCCAGGAGCTGGGCTCGAAGACCTCGCTGGGCGTGGGCTCGGACGACTACATCCGCAACATGCTGGTGCAGGCACTGGGCAGCGAGAAGGCCGGCAACCTCATCGACCGCATCCTGCTCGGCCGCAACACCACCGGCCTGGACGCGCTGAAGTGGATGGACCCGCGCGCGGTGGCCGACCTGGTGCGCAACGAGCACCCGCAGATCATCGCCATCGTGATGGCGCACCTTGAAACCGATCAGGCCGCCGACGCGCTGAAGCTGCTGCCCGACCGTACCCGCGTGGACGTGCTGCTGCGCATCGCCACGCTCGACGGCATTCCGCCGAACGCGCTCAATGAACTCAACGAGATCATGGAGCGCCAGTTCGCCGGCAACCAGAACCTGAAGTCATCCAACATCGGCGGCGTGCAGTGCGCGGCCAACATCCTGAACTTCATGGACAGCGGCCAGGACCAGGCAATCCTGGGCGAGATCGCCCGCATCGACGCGCCGCTGAGCAACCGCATCCAGGACCTGATGTTCGTGTTCGACGACCTGGTCGACCTCGACGACCGCGAAATGCAGCTGGTGCTGCGTGAAGTGAGCGGCGAGCGCCTGGGCCTGGCCCTGCGCGGTGCCGACATCAAGGTGCGCGACAAGATCACCCGTAACATGTCGCAGCGCGCGGCGGAAATCCTGCTGGAGGACATGGAAGCCCGCGGCCCGGTGCGCCTGTCCGACGTGGAAGGTGCGCAGCGCGAGATCCTGGCCATCGTCAAGCGCATGGCCGATGAAGGCACGGTCACCATCGGTGGCAGCGCGGAGGCCATGCTGTGAGCAACGTCGTGCGCTGGCTTGCCCCGGACCTGCTGGCCCAGCCCGAACCGGTGCTGGATCAGGAGGATGCGTTCGAACTCACCGAGCCGGACCCGGAACACGAGCCGGAGCCGCCGCTGCAGCTGCCGACCCTGGAAGAAATCCAGGCCATCCAGGACAGCGCAGAGAAGGAAGGCTTCCAGCACGGCCATACCGAAGGCTACGGCCAGGGCCAGGCGGAGGTGCGTCGCCTCGCCGCGCAGATCGAAGGCATCCTGGACAACTTCAGCCGACCACTGGTGCGGCTGGAGAACGAAGTGGTCGGCGCACTGGGCGAGCTGGCGGTACGCATCGCCGGTGCGCTGGTCGGCCGTGCCTACGAAGCTGACCCGGCACTGCTGGCACAGCTGGTCGGTGAGGCCATCGACGCGGTGGGTGGCAGCACCCGGGAAGTGGAGGTGCGCCTGCACCCGGACGACATCGCCGCCCTCGCCCCGCTGTTGAACCTGCCGCCACAACAGCGCCTGGTGCCCGACACCAGCCTCAGCCGCGGCGATCTTCGCGTGCACGCCGAAGCCGTGCGCATCGACGGCACCCTGGAAGCCCGCCTGCGCGGCGCGCTGGACGCGGTGATCCGCCAGACCGGAGCCAATGCATGAACCCCGATCAGCAGCCGACTCCGCCACCGGCCGACTGGGCCGTGGCCCGCAACCTGCGCCTGGCCAGCCGCCTCGATGGCCTGCGCGTGGATACCGCGCATGGTCGCGGCCTGATCCGCGAGGGCGTGCTGCGCCGCGCGGTCGGGCTCACCCTGGAAGCGGTCGGCTGCGAGGCGCCGCTGGGCGCCAGCTGCAAGGTGGAAGTGGTCGATGGTGGCTGGGTCGACGCCGAAGTGGTCGGCTTCGCCGGCGAGCGCACTTACCTGATGCCCAGCGCCGAACTGCACGGCCTGCTGCCCAATGCCCGGGTGGTGCCGTCCGCGCGCCGTGGCGGCGTGGAAGTGGGCGAAGGCCTGCTCGGCCGCGTCATCGACAGCGACGGCGTGCCGCTGGACGGCAAGGGCCCGATCCGCGCCGAGGGCCATGTCGGCATGGCCGGCGTGTCGATCAATCCACTTGCGCGCGAACCCATTACCCAGCCGCTGGACGTGGGCGTGCGCGCGATCAACGCGCTGCTGCCGATCGGCCGCGGCCAGCGCGTCGGCCTGTTCGCCGGTTCCGGTGTCGGCAAGTCGACGCTGCTGGGCATGATGACCCGCTACACCGCTGCCGACGTGATCGTGGTCGGCCTGATCGGTGAACGTGGCCGCGAAGTTCGCGACTTCGTCGAAACCACGCTGGGCGAAGAGGGCCTGCGCCGCGCCGTGGTGGTGGCCAGTCCCGCCGACCGGCCGCCGCTGGCGCGCCTGCACGGTGCCTACCGTGCCACCGCCATCGCCGAGTGGTTCCGCGACCAGGGCCTGAACGTGCTGCTGCTGATGGACTCGCTGACCCGCTTCGCCCAGGCGCAGCGCGAGATCGGCCTGTCGGTCGGCGAACCACCGACCACCCGCGGCTATCCGCCGTCGGTGTTCGCCAAGCTGCCGGCACTGGTCGAACGCGCCGGCAATGGCGCCAAGGGCCGTGGCTCGATCACCGCGTTCTACACGGTGCTGACCGAAGGCGATGATCCGCAGGATCCGATCGCCGATGCGGCGCGCGCGATCCTCGACGGCCACATCCTGCTGTCGCGGCGAGTGGCGGACAGCGGCCTGTACCCGGCCATCGACGTCGAATCGTCGGTCAGCCGCGTGGTCACGGAAATCGCCGACGAGCCGTGGCGCCTGCGCATCCGCAAATTGAAGCGACTGGTTTCGGCCTACTCGGCCAACCGTGACCTGATCGCCATCGGTGCTTACCAGCGCGGCAACGACGCGGCCACCGACGAAGCCCTGGAACGCTGGCCGGAAATCATGGAGTTCCTCGGCCAGGACGTTGCCAAGGCCGCAGATCTCCCGCATAGCCAGGCGGCACTGCAGCGCCTGGTGGAACAAGAGAGTTAAGCCATGAACCAGTCCAAGCACATCGATCCCCTGCTCAAGCGGGCCCAGGAACACGAGGACGCAGTCGCCCGCGATCTGGCCGAACGCCAGCGCGTGCTCGATACCCATCTATCGCGACTGGACGAACTGCGCCGCTATGCCGAGGAATACGCGAACGCGCAGATGGCGGCGACCAGCCCGGCGCAGCTGCTGAACCGGCGTGCGTTTCTCGACCGCCTGGACAGTGCGGTCGAACAGCAGCAGGCCACGGTCAATGGCAACCGCGAGAAGGTGGAAGCCGAGCGCGCCCGCCTGATCCTGGCCAGCCGTGACAAAGCCGTGCTGGAACAGCTGGCCGCCAGCTACCGCGCGCAGGAAAAGGTGGTGACCGACCGCCGTGACCAGCGCGAGATGGACGACATTGGCGCGCGTCGCGCCCGCCTGGTGCAGGCCGAAGATCAGGACGGCGCCGAGCAGGGAGGCCGCTCGTGATGCCCGCGCCATTGGCCAGCAGCGCCAACGCGCAGCCGCAGCATTCCGGCAGCAGCGCACCCCGCGCACCACGTGGTGAGGGCAACAAGGAGTTCAGCCAACTGCTGCAGGGTGGCTCGCCGGGTGCCGATGCACCCTCGAAACCCGCGAACACGCCCGTGCCGTCCACGCAGGAACCGGCATCGGACAGCAATGGCCAGGCCGGCGCCGAGCGCAGGCCGGACAGCGCTGCCGCCCCCGAAGAGACCGCCGCCACGGTTCCCACAGTACCGGCCAAGCCGGTTGCCGAAAAGGACACCCCGGCCGCGACCGAGGAAGCCCCTTGGCCGCCGCTCGGCCTGGCTGGGCTGGTGCTGGCGGTACCGGCGCCTGCCGATCCTGCCGCCGCTCTGCCAGCAGTGGCTGCAACGGCTACCGACGCAGACGGCAACGCACTACCCGCCCCCGCCGCCCTGCCGGCCGCCGCAGCCCTGCCATCCACAGCGGCGGCGGCCACATCGTCCACCACCAGCAGCGGCACCGACCAGACAGCCACGCTGCCGTTGCCTGAACTGGTGCTCCCCGGCAAGCGCAACGAGCGTGGTGAAGGCAGCGACGCACCCCTCATCGGCGACCGTGCCGCAGCGCCGCTGCTGCATGCGCCGGGCAACGCGGCTGTGCAGGATCTGAAGGCCGCACTCGCTACCGGCAACGCCATCTTCAATGGCGAGCCGACTCCGAAGCCGGTGCTCGGTGACGATGGCTTCGACCAGGCCATTGGCGCGCGCCTTGGCTGGCTGTCCGACCAGAAGATCGGCCATGCCCACATCCGGCTGAGTCCGGATGACATGGGCCCGGTCGACGTGCGCCTGCAGTTGAACGGCGACAAGGTGCATGCCAGCTTCAGCAGTCCGCACGTGGATGTGCGCCAGGCACTGGAAAGCAGTCTGCCGCGCCTGCGTGAACTTCTTGGCGAGCAGGGCTTCCAGCTGGCTCATGCTGATGTTGGTCATCAGGCGCCCGGTGGTGACGGCAATGCGTCAGGCCAGGCCAGTGCCGGCGGCATCGCGGGTGACGGAGAACCGTCGCCGGGCGAGGCCAGCGTGTCGTCCGCGCAGTTGATCCGCCAGCGCGGGCTGCTGGACGCCTACGCCTGACAGATGTGCCAACCAAGGTTGGCACCCACCAGATCGGGGCGGTAGGCACCTACCAGTATCGCGTTGGTGGGTGCGGAGCTTGCTCCGCACGGCCCCACCGGCACCACGACGGAATTCCGTCGCACCCCTCTGACCCGGCTCCGGCACACCCCTTGCATATCCCGGTGAAGCAACCCTCAGGAGCTTCACCCCGTGGCCGCAGCCGCTGACAAAACCAAGAAGACCGCCGAGAAGGACAAGGCCGCCAAGCCGCGCAGTCCGGTCCTGATCACCGCACTGGTGGCCGTGCTCGCCGCCGCTGCCGCCGGTGGCGGCGTCTGGTTCTTCACCCAGTCCAAGCACGAAGACAAGACCGCGCAGGCCCCGAAGAAGACCACGACGCCGGCACCGGCCCAGTACTTCGCGCTGGACCCGGCCTTCGTGGTCAATCTCAACGGCCCGGTCGACGGCCCGCGCTACCTGCAGCTGGAAGTGCAGCTGATGACCCGCGATCCGGCCGCGCTGGAAGCGATCAAGACCCATGCCCCGGCCATCCGCGCACGCCTGCTGATGCTGTTCTCGCAGGTCAGCCCCGACCAGATCGCCGATGTCGCCGGCAAGCAGAAGCTGCAGGCTGCTTCGCTGGCCGAAGTGCAGAAAGTGCTCAAGGCCGAGACCGGCAGCAACGGCGCCGACGATCTGCTGTTCACCAGCTTCGTGACCCAGTAAGGGCCCACCGATGAATGATCTGCTGTCCCAGGACGAGATCGATGCCCTGCTCCACGGCGTGGACAGTGGTGCGGTCGAAACCGATCCGGAACCGCCATCAGGCGAGGCGCGTTCGTACGACTTCGCCAGCCAGGACCGCATCATCCGCGGTCGCATGCCGACCCTGGAAATGGTCCACGAGCGCTTCGCGCGGCTGTGGCGGATCGGCCTGTTCAATCTGATCCGCCGTTCGGCCGAACTGTCGGTACGCGGCATCGAGCTGATCAAGTTCAACGACTACATGCACTCGCTGTATGTGCCGACCAACCTGAACCTGATCCGCTTCAAGCCGCTGCGCGGCACCGGCCTGATCGTGTTCGAACCGACCCTGGTGTTCGCCATCGTCGACAACTTCTTCGGTGGTGACGGGCGCTACCCCACCCGCATCGAAGGCCGCGAGTTCACCGCCACCGAAATGCGGGTGATCCACCTGCTGCTGAAGCAGACCTTCGCCGACCTGCGCGAGGCCTGGGCACCGGTGATGGACGTCGACTTCGAGTACATCAACTCGGAGATCAACCCGCACTTCGCCAACATCGTGACGCCGCGCGAGTACGTGGTGGTGTGCCGCCTGCACGTCGAGCTCGACGGCGGTGGCGGCGACATCCACGTCACCCTGCCGTATTCGATGCTGGAGCCGATCCGCGAACTGCTCGACGCTGGCATCCAGAGCGACCGCAATGATCGCGACGAAAGCTGGGGCCAGACCCTGCGCGAACAGCTCAACATCGCCGAGGTGACCCTGTCCAGCGTACTGGCCAGCAAGCGCATGACCCTGCGTGACCTGACCCAGCTGAAGGTCGGCGACATCCTGCCGATTGAGCTCAGCCCGCAGGTACCGCTGTGCGTGGAGAACATTCCGGTGTTCACCGGCGAGTTCGGCATCGCCAACGGCATGAACGCCGTGAAGATCACCGCTACCCATCCGCCGGGCACCCGCCCGCGCGTACCCGTCATCCAGGAAGACCCGCAATGAACGATATCGACGCCCTCGAACCGACCCCGGCCCAGTTCAGCAGCCTGCAGGCCGATGAGGCGAACGGTCCGGACCTGAACCTGGACGTGATCCTGGACGTGCCGGTGACCCTGTCGCTGGAAGTCGGTCGCGCCCGCCTGCCGATCCGCAACCTGCTGCAGCTCAACCAGGGCTCGGTGGTGGAACTGGAACGCGGCGCCGGCGAATCGCTGGATGTCTTCGTCAACGGCACCCTGATCGCCCATGGCGAAGTGGTGGTGATCAATGACCGCTTCGGCGTGCGCCTGACCGATGTGGTCAGCCCGAGCGAGCGGATCCGGAGACTGCGTTGAGCCTGCTGGCCTCCACCCTGCTGGCGGTCGGCAAGACCGCCGCTCCGGCCGGCCCGCAGATCGGCCAGCACGCAGCCGCCGCACCGAGCCTGTTCGGCGCGGTGCTGGCGCTGCTGGCAGTGCTGGCGCTGGTCATCGGCCTCGGCTGGCTGCTCAAGCGCCTGCCCGGCAGTGGTTTCCGCCCGGCCGAAGGCATGAAGGTGGTGGCCAGCCTGAGTGTCGGTGCCAAGGAGCGCGTGGTGGTGATCGAGGTCAACGGCCAGCAGCTGCTGCTGGGCGTTACCGCTGGCGGCATCAACACCCTGCACGCCCTGCCCGAACCGCTGCCGCCGCCCGCGCCGGTGCGCGTGCCGGACTTCAAGAATCTTCCGAATTTCGCCCAGCTGCTTCAACAGCGGCTGCGCAAGGACCCCTGACATGCGTGTCACCCGTACCCGTCTTGCCACCCTGATGCCGTGGCTGCTGATGCTCGCCCTGTGCCTGTTGCCGGCACTGGCGTTCGCCGCACCCGGCGCTCCGACCACCCCGCTGCCGGACATCAATGTCGGCAAGATCGGTGGTGCGCCGGTCAGCCTGCCGCTGCAGACCCTGCTGCTGATGACGGCGATCACCCTGATCCCGTCGATGCTGCTGGTGCTGACCTCGTTCACCCGCATCATCATCGTGCTGGGCCTGCTGCGCCAGGCACTGGGTACCGGGCAGACGCCGTCCAACCAGGTGCTGCTGGGCCTGGCACTGTTCCTTACCGCAATGATCATGCTGCCGACCTGGGACAAGGCCTGGAGCACCGGCATGGCGCCGTACCTCAATGGCGAGATCGACTTCCAGACTGCCTGGACGCTGACCACCACGCCGCTGCGCGCCTTCATGCTGGCGCAGATACGCGAGACCGACCTGATGACCTTCGCCGGCATCGCCGGGCACGGCACCTACGCCAGCCCCGATGCGATTCCGTTCCCGGTGCTGGTCGCCTCGTTCGTCACCAGCGAACTGAAGACCGCCTTCGAAATCGGCTTCCTGATCTTCATCCCGTTCGTGATCATCGACCTGGTGGTGGCCAGCGTGCTGATGTCGATGGGCATGATGATGCTGTCGCCGATGCTGGTGTCGGCACCGTTCAAGATCCTGCTGTTCGTGCTGGTGGATGGCTGGGTGCTGACCGTCGGCACCTTGGCGGCGAGCTTCAATCCGGCGTGATCGAAAGGCAGTCGAGCATGGCTCGACTCTACAGAAGCACAGTCGAGCGCGGCTCGACTCTACATGAGCAGATGGACCCCGAATGACTCCCGAACTTGCCTTGACCGAACTGCGTGGTGGCCTGATCGCCGTGTTGTGGGTGGCCGGCCCGCTGCTGCTCACCGTGCTGGTGGTCGGTGTGGTGGTGGGCGTGGTGCAGGCCGCGACCCAGCTCAATGAGCCGACCATTGCCTTCGTTGCCAAGGCGGCGGCACTGACCGCGGTGCTGTTCGCGCTGGGCAGCCTGCTGATCGGCCACCTGGTGGAGTTCACCACGCTGCTGTTCCAGCGCATTCCACACCTGATCGGCTAGGACACGCGCTTCGATGGACGCCGCCACCCAGATGGCTGCCGACGGCCTGCAGGCCTTCGGCATGATCGGCACCGTGCTGTGGACCATGCTGCGCATCGGCGCAGTGGCCATGGCCATGCCGATGGTCGGTACCCGTGCCGTTCCCGCACGGGTGCGCGTGGTGCTGGCTGGCACCCTGGCCATCGCGCTGGCGCCGCTGCTGCCGCCGGTTCCGGACTGGACCGGTTTCGATGCCGCCACGGTGCTGACCATCGCCCGTGAGCTGGCCATCGGCGTATCCATCGGCTTCCTGTTGCGGCTGGTGTTCGAGGCCGGCGCGATGGCCGGCGAACTGATTGCCCAGGGCACGGGCCTGGCCTTCGCGCAGATGAGTGACCCGCTGCGTGGCGGCACCTCGGGCGTAATCGGCCAGTGGTTCTATCTGCTGTTCGGCCTGCTGTTCTTCACCGCCAACGGGCACCTGGCGCTGATCTCGCTGGTGGTGGACAGCTACCGGGCGCTGCCGATCGGCGCCCCGCTGCCGGACCCGCACGCCTTCTTCAGCATCGCCCCAACCTTCCTGCTGACCGTACTGCGCGGCGCATTGACCCTGGCGATCCCGCTGACCGTGGCAATGCTGGCGGTGAACCTGGCGTTCGGCGTCCTGGCTCGCGCGGCCCCAGCGCTGAACCCGATCCAGCTCGGCCTGCCGGTCTCGCTGCTGCTGGGCCTGTTCCTGCTGGCCCTGCTGGCAGGCGAAATGGGCCCGCCGGTACAGCGCCTGTTCGATGCCGCCTTCCAGGCTGCGGACACGGTCACACACTGACCGGGTCATCACGTTTTACTGCTTGCCCTTCCCCCGGGTCTGCGCGTTAGAGTGAATGCGCGGCAACCGGGGGGATGCCGCACGTGGCCGACGCCGTGCGTCGGCCTGCCTCATGCATGCCCCACCGTGGTTTCCGTCGACAGGCAGGTCCGGGAGACTGACGAATGCTGGTAGGCACGTACAACCCGTGGCTGGTGGCGATCTCGCTGCTGGTTGCCGTGATGGCTTCGTACACCGCGCTGGCTATGGCCGGGCGCACGGTCACCGCACCCGGCAAGGGCGCGGCCTGGTGGTGGCGCCTCGGTGGTGGCTTCGCCATGGGCCTGGGCATCTGGTCGATGCACTTCATCGGCATGCTCGCCTTCGACCTGCCCATTCCGCTCGGCTACGACCTGCCGATCACCCTGCTTTCCCTCGCATTGGCGATCGCCTCATCGGTGTTCGCGCTATGGCTGGTTTCACTGCGCACCCTGCCCCACCCGCGGTTGGCCGGTGGCGCGCTGCTGATGGGCACAGGCATTGCCGGCATGCATTACGTTGGCATGGCCGCAATGCGCATGCAGCCTGGCATCGACTACGACCCAGGCTGGCTTCTTTTTTCGCTGATGGTGGCGGTGGCCGCCTCGTGGACGGCGCTGTACGTGGCGTTCCGCCTGCGCGCGCAGCGCACCCGTGTCGGCGACCGGCTCGCGGCTGCCGGCCTGCTCGGGCTGGCCATCGTCGGCATGCACTACACCGGCATGGCCGCCGCACGCTTTCCGGAAGGCAGCATCTGCGGCGCAGCCGTCGGCGATGGGCTGCAGAGCGAATGGCTGGCCATGCTGGTGGTGGTGCTGACCGTCGCCATCCTGGCCGTGGTGCTGGTGGTCTCCTGGCTGGACCAGCGGGTGGAGGCGCAGCTGCTGCGCCTGCGCAATTCCCTGTTGAGTACCTCGCTGACCGACGCACAGCAGGAACTGACCCAGGCCGCACTGCACGATCCGCTTACCCGCCTGCCCAACCGCCTGCTGCTGCAGCGTCGCATCGTGCAGGCGCTGGCCGAGGCCGAACAGGGCGGCAGCCGTTTCGCGGTGATGTTCATGGACCTGGACGGCTTCAAGCAGGTCAACGATGCCTATGGCCACCAGGCCGGCGATGCACTGTTGGTTGCGGTGGCCGAACGCACGCGCCAGCTGCTTCGGCCCAACGACATGCTGGCCCGTCTGGGCGGTGACGAATTCGTACTGGTGGTACGCATCGAGCACGACGAGGACCTGCCAACCCTGGCCCGGCGCATCCTGCAGGCTGTGGGCAGCGGCCCGCTGCTGCCGGACAACGAGCTGCAGGTGACCGCCAGCATCGGCGTGGCGATCTGCCCGGACCACGCCGCCAGCGAACGCCAGCTGATGGCCTTCGCCGACGCGGCGATGTACCAGGCCAAGGAATCCGGACGCAACGCCTTCGTGCTGTTCGCCGACTGGATGAATGACAGCGCCGAGCAGCAGTTCCGGCTGCTGGCCGACCTGCGCCGGGCCATCGGCAGCGAGCAGCTGTTCCTGCATTACCAGCCGAAGATCCAGGTGACCTTGCAGAAAGTGGCCGGCGCCGAGGCGCTGATCCGCTGGCGCCATCCGGAGCATGGCCTGATCCCGCCGGACCGCTTCATCCGCCTGGCCGAACGCAGCGGTGCGATCAACGACATCGGCCGCTGGGCGCTGGACCAGGCCTGCCTGCAGCTGCGCCGCTGGCACGATGCCGGTCACGAAGGATGGTCGATGTCGGTGAACCTGTCGCCGGTGCAGTTCAGTTCGCCGCACCTGCTGCAGGATGTGCGCGCGGTGATCGAACGCCATGGCATCGCACCCCGGCAGCTGGTACTGGAGATCACCGAAAGCACGGTGATGCGCGACACCGACACCAGCCTTCGCCTGCTGCAGGCACTGTCTGCGCTGGGCGTGGGCATCTCCATCGATGATTTCGGTACCGGCTATTCCAGCCTGCTGTACCTGAAGCGGCTGCCGGCCACCGAAATCAAGATCGACCACGCCTTCGTACGCGACCTGGAGCACAGCGCCGAGGATGTGGTGATCGTCTCGGCGATCGTGGCGCTGGGCCATGCGCTGGACATGGACATCGTCGCCGAAGGTGTGGAAACCGCCGCGCAACGCGCCTACCTGGAGCGCCTGGGCTGCGACTACCTGCAGGGCTACCTGCTGGGCCGCCCGGTCGATGCGGCGCGCTTCATGCAGCTGCACGACCTGCCGCGGCCGCGGGTGGAGCTGGCGCAGAGCCCGCCGACGCAGCACCCGCCGGGGTAAATCTAGGCTGCGCTCCCACCTGCACCTGCTCTGGTAGATGCCAACCTTGGCTGGCAGATGAACCCATCACGGAACACTTCTTGCACGCACCCCGGCAACCCCTGCCGCAGTGCCCGTGATGTCCGAGAACGAATCCGCCGGCGAAAAGACCGAACAACCTACCGAAAAACGCCTGCGCGACGCCCGTGAACAGGGCAACCTGCCGCGCTCGCGCGAACTTGGCACCGCCGCCGTGTTCGGCGCCGGCGTCCTGGCGGTGATGGCCATGAGCGGCTCGATCGGCCGTGGTGCCACGGCCTGGATGAAGCACGCGCTCAGCCCGGAACAGAGCCTGCGGCAGAACCCGAAGGCACTGTTCGGCCACTTCGGCGACCTGCTGCTGCAGTTCATGCTGGTGATCGCGCCGCTGGTGCTGGTCTGCCTGCTGGCCAGCTTCGTCGCCCCGCTGGTGATGGGCGGCCTGCGCTGGTCGCAGAAGGCATTGCTGCCCGACATCAACCGCCTGAACCCGATGAGCGGGCTCAAGCGCCTGTATGGCCCCGAAGCCATTGCCGAGTTCACCAAGTCGCTGCTGCGCGTGGCCTTCGTTGGCGTCGCCGCCGGGCTGGTGGTGTGGACCGGCTTCGACACCCTGCGCGGCCTGATCCACCACCCGCTGGAGACCGCCATCACCGATGGCCTCGGCTTCACCCTGCGCCTGCTGCTGGCCACCGCCGGCGCGATGCTGGTGCTGGCCGCCATCGATGCGCCGTACCAGCGCTGGAACTGGATGCGCAAGCTGAAGATGACCCGTGAAGAACTGCGCCGGGAAATGAAGGAAAGCGAGGGCAGCCCCGAGGTGAAGGGCCGCATCCGCCAGCTGCAGCAGCAGATGGCCAACCGCCGGATGATGGAGGCGGTGCCCACTGCCGACGTGGTGGTGGTCAACCCCACCCACTACGCGGTGGCCCTGAAGTACGAGGGCGGCGCCATGAACGCCCCCAAAGTGGTCGCCCTGGGTGTGGACGAGACCGCCCTGCGCATCCGTGAAGTGGCCGACGGCAACAAGGTCGCCATTGTCTCCGCCCCGCCTTTGGCACGCGCCTTGTATCGGGAAGGCCAACTCGGAAAGGAAATCCCCGTGAGACTGTATTCGGCCGTCGCCCAGGTCCTGTCCTACGTCTACCAGCTGCGCGCCTGGCGCACTGGCCCGATGCCGGACGCCCCGCACATCCAGGTGGATGAATTCGGCAAGGGAGGCCGCCCGTGAGCGCCCAGCCCGCCACCGGTTTCAACACCCGCCGCGCCCTGGAAATGATCCGGCAGGGCCTTGGCGCGCCGCTGATCGTGCTGGCCCTGCTGGCCATGGTCGTGGTGCCGCTGGCCGCGCCGGTGCTCGATGCGCTGTTCACCTTCAACATCGCCATCTCGCTGATGGTGCTGCTGGCAGTGGTCTACGTGAAGCGCCCGCTGGACTTCACGATCTTCCCGATCGTGCTGCTGATCACCACCATGCTGCGGCTGGCCCTGAACGTGGCCTCCACCCGCGTCATCCTGCTGAACGGCCAGAACGGCCACGACGCCGCGGGCAAGGTCATCGCTGCGTTCGGCGAATTCGTGATCGGCGGCAACTACGCGGTCGGCATCGTGGTGTTCGCGATCCTGACCATCATCAACTTCGTGGTCATCACCAAGGGCGCAGGCCGGGTCTCGGAAGTGACCGCGCGCTTCATCCTCGACGCCATGCCCGGCAAGCAGATGGCGATCGACGCCGACCTCAACGCCGGTTTGCTGACGCGTGAGGAGGCCAAGCTGCGCCGCGAGGAAGTCCGCGAGGAAGCCGATTTCTACGGCGCGATGGATGGTGCCAGCAAGTTCATCCGCGGCGATGCCATCGCCGGCATCCTGATCCTGTTCATCAACATGCTCGGCGGCCTGGCCGTAGGCGTGCTGCAGCATGGCATGCCGTTCGGCGATGCCGCCGCCACCTACACCCTGCTGTCGATCGGTGACGGCCTGGTGGCGCAGCTGCCGGCCCTGCTGGTCTCCAGTGCAGTGGCGATGCTGGTCACCCGCGCCTCGCGTTCGCAGGACATGGCCCAGGCCATGACCGGCCAGGTGTTCGGGCAATACCGCGCGCTGGCGATCACCGCCGGCATCATCGGCGTGGTCGGCCTGGTGCCGGGCATGCCCAACGTCGCTTTCCTGACGCTGTCCGCGATCCTCGGCTTCATCGCCTGGAAGGTCTACCGCAAAGGCAAGACCGCGGCCACCGATCCGGCAGCCGCAGGCAACGACGCCGCCGCCCTCAATGCACTCGGCCGCCCGGCCGCGCCGGCACCGACCGCCGAGCTGAGCTGGGACGAGCTGCGTCCGGTCGATCCACTGGGCCTGGAGGTCGGCTACCGGCTGATCCCGCTGGTGGACAGCAGCCAGGGCGGTGAACTGATGGCGCGCATCAAGGGCGTGCGCCGCAAGCTGACCCAGGACGTGGGCTTCCTGATTCCCTCGGTGCACATCCGCGACAACCTGGAGCTGCCGGCCAATGGTTACCGCGTGCTGGTGCACGGCGTGCCGGTGGCCACCGCCGAAATCCACCCCGACCGCGAGCTGGCCCTGGACCCCGGCAGCGCGCTCGGTGCGCTGGACGGCATCGCCGGCAAGGACCCCGCGTTCGGCCTGGATGCCACCTGGATCCAACCGCACCAGCGTGCCCAGGCTGAAACGCTGGGCTATACCGTGGTCGATCCGGCCACCGTGGTGGCCACCCATCTGTCGCACCTGATCCGCGAGCACGCGCCGGAACTGCTTGGCCACGAGGAAGTGCAGCACCTGCTGGCCAACCTGGCCAAGAGCGCGCCCAAGCTCGTCGAAGATCTGACGCCAAAGGCGCTGCCGCTGTCGGCGGTGGTGCGCGTGCTGCAGAACCTGCTGGTCGAGCGCATCCCGATCCGCCAGCTGCGCAAGATCGCCGAAGCGCTGGTCGAACACGCTCCGAACAGTCAGGACCCGGCCGTGCTGACCGCCGCCGTGCGCACCGCCCTGGGCCGCTTCATCGTTCAGGAGATCGCCGGAATGTCGGCGGAGCTACCGGTGTTCACGCTCAACCCGCAATTGGAACGTGTCTTGCAGGAGTCCACGCAGGGCAACGGCGCCGCGCTGGAACCCGGACTCGCTGAGCGACTGCACCAGAGCCTGGCCGAATGTGTCAGCAAGCAGGAAGCCCGCAACGAGCCCGCGGTCGTGCTGGTACCTGGCCCGGTGCGCGCCGCGCTGGCCCGCCTGGTCCGCCACAGCGTTCCGTCGCTGTCGGTCCTGGCCTACAGCGAGGTGCCGGAGGACAAGCGCCTGAAGCTGGTCGGAACGATCAGCTGACGCCGCCCTCCGAAGCGCCAGAAAACAGACACCACTTTCGAACCAACGCAACAGACAGATACCAAGGGGAACCCGCACCGTGCAGACCACCGACCACCCGAGTTCCCCGACCGCCACCCCGCCGTCTTCGTCCCGTGACCACAGCATGAAAATCAAACGATTCGTCGCCGCCGACATGCGCTCGGCCATGAACCTGGTGCGCAAGGAGCATGGTCCTGACGCCGTGATCCTGTCCAACCGCCGGATCGAGGAAGGCATCGAGATCGTCGCCGCCGCCAACTACGATGAGAGCGCAGTGCAGCGTGCACTGGAAGCCTCGCGTCGTGACATCGCTCCGCCGCCGGCGCCGAAGCCGCGCACCGCCGCCGACGCGGTGATCGCCGCGGTCACCCGTCGCCGCAGCAACACCCCGGCGCCGGAACCGGTGGCCGCCACCACCTCGGCGGTGGCTGCCCTCGCCCGCGCTGCGGTCGGCGCCACCGGCCGCACCCTGGACAGCGCCGACGAGATCGTGCCGACCCGCGGCAGCACCGGCTTCGCCGCCACCCTGGCGCGCGCCGCCGTCAACGAACCGGCACTGCCGGAACAGATCTTCGCCCCGCTCGCCGAGGCCATCGTCGCACCGGGACCCGCCAGCGCCGCGCCGGCCAACCGCGCCCGCTTCCAGATCGACCCGCCGCACGAGGCGCATCACGAAAGCCCGGCGCTGACTGTGCAGCCGCCGCCGCTGCCGACCGCTGCCGTGACCGAAGTGCAGCCCGAGATCGCCGCCAGCGAACCGGCAGCGGTCGAAGCCGCCGGCGAAGCCAGCCCGGCCCCCATGCTGGCCCCGGCCCCGGTGCTGACCGTGGTTGCCCAGGACGACGCCGAGATCCGCCAGCTGCGCCAGGAAGTGGCCGGCATGCGCCAGGTGATCGAGCGCGAGATGAACCGCTTCACCGACGAGCGCCTGCGCGGCTGTCCGGTGCGCGCCACTGCGCTGGACCTGATGGACGAGTACGGCTTCGACGCCGGCCTGGCCCGCGACGTGGCCATGCAGATCCCGCTGGAGACCGAAGCCCACCGCGGCCGCGGCCTGATGCTGGGGCTGATCTCGCGCAAGCTGCCGATCGCCCCGGTCGACCCGCTGGAAGAAGGTGGTGTGATTGCCCTGGTCGGCCCGACCGGCGCTGGCAAGACCACCACCATCGCCAAGCTGGCCTCGCGCTTCGCCGAGAAGCACGCGCCGCGTGACGTCGCCCTGGTCACCACCGACACCACCCGCATCGGTGCCCGCGAGCAGCTGTACGGCTACGGCCGCCAGCTCGGCATCGCGGTGCACGAGGCCAACAGCGGCACCGACCTGGACCAGCTGCTGGAACGCCTGAAGGACTACAAGCTGGTGCTGATCGACACCGCCGGCCTGGGCCCGCGCGACCGCGCCCTTGCCGCCCAGCTGCAGTGGCTGCGCGCCGCCCGCCAGGTCCGCACCCTGCTGGTGCTGCCGGCCAACACCAGTTTCGGCGACATGGACGAGGTAGTCCGCCGCTTCGGCGCCGCCAACCTGCAGGGCCTGGTACTGAGCAAGCTGGACGAGACCGGCCGCTTCGGCAATGCCCTGTCGGTGGCCGTGGACCACGCCCTGCCGATCACCTGGGTGACCGACGGCCAGGACGTTCCGGAGGACCTGCACCGCGCCAGTGCAGCCAATCTTGTACTTCGCCTTGAAGATTTGCGCCGAGCGGCCGATATGCCCTGCAACCCGGAGTTGAACCATGCCGTCGCGTGAGTACGCAAAGCTGACCAAGACCTTCCCGCTGTCGGCCACCCGCAGCGAGCCGCTCGGCCCTGTGCGCACCATTGCGGTCACTGGTGGCAAGGGCGGCGTGGGCAAAACGAACGTGTCGGCCAACCTGGCCGTGGCACTGGCTGGCATGGGCAAGCGCACGCTGCTGCTGGACGCCGACCTCGGCCTGGCCAACATCGACGTGATCCTGGGACTGAACCCCACCTTTACCCTGGCCGACCTGGTCGCCGGCCGCTGCACGCTGGATGACGTCATCGTCGAAGGCCCGAACGGCGTGCTGGTGGTCCCGGCCGCATCCGGCCGCCGCCACATGGCCGAGCTGGCCC
The DNA here is from genome assembly GCF_036320005.1 of Stenotrophomonas sp. SMYL11. Classification (NCBI taxonomy): domain Bacteria; kingdom Pseudomonadati; phylum Pseudomonadota; class Gammaproteobacteria; order Lysobacterales; family Lysobacteraceae; genus Stenotrophomonas; species Stenotrophomonas sp. SMYL11. The sequence goes on along the minus strand of NZ_JAWIRS010000004.1, from coordinate 95,571 downwards.
CGGCCGAGCACGTGGGTCTGGTGAATGTGTTCTCCGAGCTGGAACGCGAACTGGACATCATGGTGGTGGACACTGCCGCCGGCATCACCGACGGCGTGCTGACCTTCTGCCAGGCCGCGCAGGACACCGTGGTGGTGGTCTGTGACGAGCCCGCCTCGATCACCGACGCCTATGCGCTGATCAAGGTGCTGTCGCGCGAACGTGGCGTGGACCGCATCCAGGTGGTGGCCAACATGGTGCGCGACCCGAACGAGGGCCGCGTGCTGTACGAGAAGCTGACCCGCGTCTGCGAGAAGTTCCTCGCCGATGTCTCGCTGAACTACCTGGGCTGTGTGCCGCAGGATGACTGGCTGCGCCTGTCGGTGCAGCGCCAGCAGCCGGTGGTGAAGGCCTATCCGTCCAGCCCGGCAGCGCTTGCGATCACCGAGATCGCGCGCCGTACCGCCCGCTGGCAGGCGCCGACCGAACCGCGCGGCGGCGTTGAATTCTTCCTCGAACGCATCCTCAAGCAGCGAGGGGTGGCCGCATGAAAGGCGCAGCCCAGTACAGGGAAGTCCAGCGCTCGGCGGCCAACGAGGTCATCGCCCAGCACTCGGACCTGGTGCGGCGCATCGCCCACCACCTGGCCGCACGCCTGCCGGCCAGCGTCGAGGTCGACGACCTGATCCAGGCCGGCATGATGGGACTGATCGAAGCCTCGCGCAGCTACGACGCCGACCAGGGGGCTTCGTTCGAGACCTACGCCTCGATCCGCATCCGCGGTTCGATGATCGATGAGATCCGCCGTGGCGACTGGGTGCCGCGCTCGGTGCACCGCCGTGCACGTGATGCCGCCGCCACCATCCGCCGCCTGGAACAGAGCAGTGGCCGTGCCGCCAGCGCCACTGAAGTGGCCGCCGCGATGGACATGCCGCTGCCCGAGTACCTGCGGCTGATGGAAGACGCTGCACGTGGCCAGGTGCTGAGCCTGGAATCGCGCATCGAGGACCAGGGCGAGCTGGACACCGTGGCCCAGGGCGGCCCGACCCCGCAGCAGGTGCTGGAGCGCGGAGAGTTCGGCCGAGAACTGGGCAAGGCCATCGGCCACCTGCCCGAGCGCGAACAGCTGGTGCTGTCGCTGTACTACGAGCAGGAACTGAACCTGAAGGAGATCGGCGCGGTGCTCGGCGTGAGCGAGTCGCGGGTCTGCCAGATCCACGGCCAGGCGGTACTGCGCCTGCGTGGCCGGCTGAAGCTGTTCGAGGCTGCCGACGCTGGCCTCGAAGAATGAACATCCCCGAGGCGGCTGCCCCCGGCCGTCCGGAATGAACAACAAAGGAATTCTGCTTTGAACAAGAACATGCGCATCCTGATCGTCGACGACTTCTCGACCATGCGTCGAATCGTCAAGAACCTGCTGGGCGATCTGGGCTTCACCAACACCGCCGAAGCCGAGGACGGGCATGCTGCGCTGTCGCTGCTGCAGAGCCAGCCGTTCGATTTCGTGGTCACCGACTGGAACATGCCGGTGATGACCGGCATCGAGCTGCTCAAGGCGATCCGTGCCGATGCCAAGCTGAAGACCCTGCCGGTGTTGATGGTCACGGCAGAAGCCAAGCGCGAGCAGATCATCGAAGCCGCCCAGAGCGGCGTGAACGGCTACATCATCAAGCCGTTCACCGCGCAGACGCTGGAAGAGAAGCTCGGCAAGATCTTCGAACGCCTGGCGGCCAGCGCCTGATGGATACCACGGTCGACAAGAACGCCCTCGCCCTGCGCCTGCAGGAAGCCCTGGACGCACTGGAGTCCGGTGACGAGGCCGCCTGGCGGCAGCGCATCGACGGACTGGTCGCGCTGCGCACGCAGCCGATGATGAGCGGCCTCTCGCGGCTGGCCCGCGAACTGGGACAGGCGCTGGGTGAACTGCCGACCGTACCCAGCGAAGCCGGTGAACTGGACGATGCCTGCGCGCGCCTGGACCACGTGGTAGCGATGACCGAACAGGCCACGCACCGCACCCTGGACCTGGCCGAGGAATGCCGCAGCCTGACCGAACAGCTGCGCGCCGAAGGCCTGCAGCCGGACCAGGACGCGCAGCTCGAGCGCATCCGCCACAACCTGACCGAGATCGCCCTGACCCAGAGCTACCAGGACCTGACCGGGCAGATCATCCGTCGCGTGGTCGGCATCGTCCGCCGCGTGCACGAAGGCTTCGGCGCGCTCGGCCTGCCGCCGGAACAGCATCGCACCGACCCGGAACTGGCCGGGCCGGCACTGAAGGGACTGGACCGCCACGCGGTCTCGCAGAACGACGCCGACGACCTGTTGTCGGATCTGGGGCTGTAAGCATGAGCGCGGTATCCGACGACATCACTGCCGATTTCATCATCGAGGCGCAGGAGATCCTGGATCGCCTCGGCGAACAGCTGGTGTCGCTGGAGCAGGCACCGCAGGACAGCGATCAGCTCAACGCGGTGTTCCGCGGCTACCACACGCTCAAGGGCGGCGCCGGCTTCCTCGGCGTCACCGCCATGGTCGAGCTCTGCCATGCCGCTGAAGAGGCGCTGGGCGCCGCGCGTGCCGGCCAGGCCGTGCTGCAGGCCCACCACTTCGACGCGGCCCAGCAATCGCTGGACTACCTGCAGTCGATGCTGGACGCGGTTTCCTCCGGCACCGAGCCAGGCTATGCGCCGCCGGACCTGATCGCACAATTCGACGTGCACGGCGGTGCCGTGGCTGCACCCGCCGCCGCAGCAGCACCCGCCGCGGGTGGCAGCGACCTGATCACCGACGACGAATTCGAGGCCCTGCTCGACCAGCTGCACGGCGGCAATGCACCGACCGCGGTCGCGCCGGCAAAAAAAGCTGACGACGGACTGATCAGCGAAGACGAATTCGAAGCCCTGCTGGACCAGCTGCACGGTGGCGCGGCACCGGGTGCCAAGCCGGTTGCCGCCGCGCCGCCAGCCCCGGCACCTGCCGCACGACCGACCGCACCTGCCCCTGCTGCCAAGCCTGCTGCCAAGCCTGCCGCAAAGCCGCTGGCCGAAGCCGAACATACCGTGCGCGTGGACACCAAGCGCCTGGACGCGATCGTCAACCTGATCGGCGAACTGGTGCTGTCACGCAACCGGCTCAAGACCCTGCGTGCACGCCTGCGCGATGAAGAGCTGGATCGCGCCGTGTCCACTCTGGATATCGCCACCGCCCGCCTGCAGTCGGCAGTGATGCGCACCCGCATGCAGCCGGTGGGCAAGGTGTTCTCGCGCTTCCCCAAGGTTGCCCGCGACGTCGCCCGATCGTTGAAGAAGGAAGTGGACCTGGAACTGATCGGCGCCGAGACCGAGCTCGACCGCAACCTGGTCGAAGCCCTGGCCGACCCGCTGGTGCACTTGGTCCGCAACGCCATCGACCATGGCGTGGAAATGCCCGACCTGCGCGAGGCCCAGGGCAAGCCACGGATGGGCCATGTGCGCCTTTCCGCACAGCAGGAAGGCGACTACGTCAGCATCGAGGTGCAGGACGATGGCGCCGGTATCGACCCGGAAAAGCTGCGCGCCAAGGCGCGCGAGAAGGGCCTGATCGATCCGGAAGCGGCCGCCCGCCTGAGCAGCGAGGAATGCCTGCACCTGGTGTTCCTGCCGGGCTTCTCGACCAAGGCGCAGGTCACCGACATCTCCGGCCGTGGCGTCGGCATGGACGTGGTGCAGTCGCGCATCCGCGAACTGAGCGGCCAGATCCAGATCCAGTCGGAACTGGGCCGTGGCAGCCGCTTCATGATCCGCGTGCCGCTGACCCTGGCGATCCTGCCCACCCTGCTGGTGCAGGCCGGCGAGGATGTCTACGCGCTGCCGCTGGCGCGCGTGATGGAAGTGCTGCACGCGCCGCGCACCTCACTGGGCTGGTTCGATGGCCGTGCCGTGCTCGACCGGCGCTCGCACACGCTGCCGCTGGTCGATCTGCGCCAGTGGCTGGATGTGACGCCGGCCGCCTCGCCGCTGCTGACCATCGTGGTGCTTCAGGCTGGCGAAGCGCGCTTCGGGCTGGTCGTGGACCAGGTGCGCGGGCGTGAGGAAGTGGTCATCAAGCCGCTGCCGAAAGCGCTGCGCGGCCTGCGCGGTTATGCCGGTGCAACATTGATCGGCGATGGTCGCATGGCGCTGATCCTGGACGTGGACGGGCTGCGATGACCCCCGCCGGGCCATGCCCGGCGACCCGAAAACTGTGACTACCGTCTGTACGCGATCTACCGGTGTCTCAAGTCCCATTCATACACGCCGATACCGGAACCATGGATAGACTCAGCCTCATTGGACTCTTTCTCGCCCTGGCCTCGCTGGTCGGTGGCAGCATCCTCAAGGGCGCCGGCCTGGCGTCGTTGTGGTCGCCTGCGGCGTTCGTGATCGTCATCGTCGGCACCGTCGCCGCGATCCTGCTGCATACCTCGCCGGCGGTGTTCAAGCATGCGTTCAAGATCGTGCGCTGGGTCGTGCGTCCGCCACACAGCGATCGCCGCGAACTGATCCAGCAGATTGTCGAGTGGAGCAACATCGCCCGCCGCCAGGGCCTGCTGGGCCTGGAATCGCAGGTGGAGGCGCAGCAGGATCCGTTCCTCCGCAAGGGCCTGCAGCTGCTGGTGGACGGCGTTGAACCCGAATCGATGCGGCACATGCTGGAAATCGAACTGGGCAGCCAGGAACACCAGGACCAGGCCGGTGCCAAGGTCTTCGAAGCGATGGGCATCTATGCGCCGACGCTGGGCATCATCGGTGCCGTGCTTGGCCTGATCGCGGTGATGAAGAACCTGGCCGACCCGAGCAAGCTCGGCCACGGCATCGCCGCCGCGTTCACCGCCACCATCTACGGCATCGCCTCGGCCAACCTGCTGTTCCTGCCGGTGGCCGCCAAGCTCAAGAGTGTGATCTCGCACAACACCCGCGACCGCGAAATGGTCATCGAAGGCCTGATCTCGATCGCCCAGGGCGAGAACCCGCGCAACATCGAAACCAACCTCTCCGGCTTCCTGCACTGACATGGCCCGCCGCAAGCACCACGAAGAGCACGCCAACCACGAAGCATGGGCGATCCCCTATGCCGACCTGATGACGCTGCTGCTCGCCTTCTTCGTGGTCATGTACGCGATTTCCTCGGTGAACGAAGGCAAGTACCGGATCATGGCCGACGCGCTGACCGATGCCTTCGGGGGCGCGCCGCGCACCATCAATCCGGTACAGGTCGGCAACAAGCAGGTACAGGGCGGCGGCTGGGACAGCCCGTCGGTGATCAAGTCCGGCACCAAGATCGGCCCGTCCGCGCCGGCACCGTCGCACGACCCGACCCTGCTGCCGTCGATGGCCTCGCAGATGCGCATGCCTGTTTCGGTGCACAACCAGGAACAGATCGCGCGCGCCGAGCGCCAGCTCAACAGCATCGCCGACCGTCTCACCGCCGCACTCGCACCGCTGATCGACCGCGGCATGATCAGCGTGCGCCGTACCGAGCTGTGGATCGAAGTCGAGATCAACAGCGACATCCTGTTCCCCACCGGCTCGGCGGCGCTGGACGTGCATGCGCGGCAGACCCTGGCCAGCCTGGCCGAGGTCCTGCGCGACGTGCCCAACAGCGTGCGCGTGGAAGGCCACACCGACAACGTACCGATCGCCACCGCCACCTTCCCGTCGAACTGGGAACTGTCGGCCGGGCGTGCGGCCAGCGTGGTGCACCTGTTCGCCGACCAGGGCGTGCAGCCGTCGCGGCTGGCGATGGTCGGCTACGGCCAGTTCCGCCCCCGCGAAGAGAACGACAGCGCGCAGGGCCGCAACCGCAACCGCCGGGTGATGGTCATCATCCTGGCCGACACCTCGCATTCGGTGGACCCGCTCGGCCAGCGCCTGAACGCAGCCACCGGCGCCACCCGGAACACCGATACCGAACAAGCCGCCGCAACTCCGGCTACCGCCCCCACTTCCCCCATCGCACCGGTGAAGTTGCCGCCGGTGCCGGCTGGCAGCCGCGTCGGCGCCGCCGTTCCCCCGGCAATGAAGGAGTAATCCGATGCGCATCTGGGCAGTCGCCAACCAGAAGGGCGGAGTCGGCAAGACCACCACCACCCTCGCTCTCGGCCGCGGGCTGGCCGCACTTGGCCATCGCGTGCTGCTGATCGATCTCGATCCGCATGCCTCGCTCAGCCGCGCCTTCGGCGTACCGGTGGACCCGCCGCCGGCCGGCGTGCTGGAACTGTTCGGCGCCCCGCCCGCCGATCTTTCCAGCCTGTGCCATGCCAGCAGCATCCACGGCCTGGACTATGTCTGCGCACAGTCGGCACTGGCCACGCTGGAACGCCGCAGTGCCAACCAGCCTGGCCTTGGCCTGGCACTGCAGAATGCGCTTGCGCGCCACCAGGGCCAGCACGACTACATCCTGCTGGACTGCGCACCCACCCTCGGCCTGTTGATGATCAATGCGCTGGCCGCAGCCGATCGCCTGATCATCCCCACCCAGGCCGAGCCGCTGGCCCTGCATGGCCTGGATGGCATGGTCCGCACCGGCGAGATGGTCGAACGCTCGCGCCGCCGCCCGCTGCCGATCTCGATCCTGCCGACCCTGTTCGACCGCCGCACCCGCGCCGGCAACGAGTCGCTGCGCACGATGCAGGATCGCCACGGCACCCGTGTCTGGGAAGACGCGATTCCGATCGACACCCGCATCAGCAACGCCGCCGGCCTGACCCTGCCGAGCGTCGGCGAGGACTACCCGGGCCGCGGCCTGGCTGCCTATCGCCGCGCGCTGAACTGGATTCTCGGCGAGGACGCCCGTGCCCTGGAGCAGGCCGCATGAACAGCACCGGCGTACTGGACGACTATCTGGACGAACTGCTGGGCGAAGCGATCGCCCCGGCAGCCGACGCCGAACGCGAGCCGACCTGGGATGACCTGCCGGCCGAGGTGATCTACGAAACCGGGACCGTCGCCGCTGCGCCTGCCGTCGACAACGCCGCACTCGAAGCCGCCTTCGAGGCGGCCGCAACGGCTGAACGCGAGCCCACCTGGGACGATCTGCCCGCCGAAGTGATCTACGAAACGGAGACTGTTGCTGCTGCCGCGGCAGAGGACGATGCAGCACTGGAGGCCGCCTTCGAGGCCGCCGCAATGGCTGTCGCCGCCCCCGAGCGCGAGCCGACCTGGGATGACCTGCCTGACGAGGCGATCCACGAGACGGCCCCTGCTCCCGCCACCACCAAGTCCGGCCCCGAACCCACCTGGGACGACCTGCCGGACGAAGTGATCTACGAGACCGATACGGCCGACAGCCATCGACTCGCCCACACCGACAGCCCCGGCCTGCAGGCCGCGTTCGAAGCCGCTGCCGGTGGCGAGGACGTTGCCACGCCGCCGCCGGCCGTGGTCGCAGCACCCGCTCCAGTTGCACGCACCGATGCTGCGCCGCCACCGCGCGTGGCCGTGGACGCGCCAGCAGGCAACCGCCCGAGCAGCTGGCAGGAGCTGCAGGCACAGGCACATCGGCCCGCCAGCAGCCCGCATCCGCAGAACCGGCGCGCCGGCGAGCGCACCTCGCGCTGGCTGCGCCTGCGCTGCGGCACCCAGGCCTATGCACTGGAACTGCTGAAAGTACAGGAAGTGGTGCTGCCAGTGCCGTTACTGCCCTTGCGCGGCACTGCGCCGGCCATGCTCGGCATCATGAACCTGCGTGGCCAGGTGGTACCGGTGATGGACCTCGGCCTGCACCTGGGCGCCGCGGCCGCCGAGGACGACTCACAGACCCGCATCGTGGTGCTGGAGGAAGACGGCGAAACCATCGGCCTGCGCGTGTCGGCGGTGGAAGACGTTGCCAACCTCACCGATTCGCAGATCGAGCCGCCCGATACCGCGCGCATCTGCCAGATCTCCAACGACCTGTTCCGTGGCGTCGCCCGGGTCAGCCAGCGCCCGATGATCCTGCTGGATGCCACCCGGCTGCTGAGCTGAGCGGAAAAAAGGGGACGGAGGGGATTAAGTCGCAATCGACCTGGCTCTACTGCAGCCCCCTCGGCAACGGCGACCGCGCAGTGGGGACGTAAGGTGTTGATCCAACGGGTCAACTCCTTGCGTCCCCGACAGGCACCGCGTCGGCGCAAAGCGCCGAGCCAGTTGCGACTTAATCCCCTCCGCCCCCTTTTCAACAGCGACCGCATCGACGCACCGCGTCGATTCCCCTAAAGAACCCCGCCGGGGTGCCGTTATGGATCACGGAACCGTTTGTCCGGAGCAACGATGAGCACTGTCGAACTGGGTGGGGATCTCGGCATCGAGAGCACCACCGAGCTCAAGAACCGCCTAGCCCCGCTGGTGGCGCAGGCAGGCGAGCTGACCCTGGATGCCAGCCAGGTCGCCCGCATCCACACGGCCGCCATGCAGGTGCTGTGTGCGTTCGTGCAGGCCCGCCGCGAGGCAGGCCTCGGCACCGGCTTCCACGGTTGCACCGCAACCTTCCGTGACGCCGCGCGCCTGCTGGGCGTCACCCAGGCCCTGGGCCTGGACGCAACCCATGACAACCTGAAATCTGTGGAGAACGCTGCATGAGCGCACGTATCTTGGTGGTGGACGATTCGGCGTCGATGCGCCAGATGGTGTCCTTCGCCCTCACCTCGGCCGGTTTTGCCGTCGAAGAAGCTGAAGACGGCGCGGTCGCGCTCGGTCGCGCCAAGGGCCAGCGCTTCAATGCGGTGGTCACCGACGTCAACATGCCGAACATGGACGGCATCGCGCTGATCCGCGAACTGCGCCAGCTGCCGGACTACAAGTTCACCCCGCTGCTGATGCTGACCACCGAATCGGCCGCCGACAAGAAGTCCGAAGGCAAGGCCGCCGGTGCCACCGGCTGGCTGGTCAAGCCGTTCAATCCGGAACAGCTGGTCGCCACCGTGCAGAAAGTGCTGGGCTGATCGCCCGCCACCGCTCCCCCTCTTCGCTTCCGGACCACCACTGCCATGAGCATGGACCTGCAACGCTTCCACGCCACCTTCTTCGAGGAGAGCCGCGAAGGCCTCGACGCGATGGAGGCTGGCCTGCTGGCCCTGGAATCGGGGCAGCAGGACGCGGAGATCATCAATTCGGTGTTCCGCGCCGCCCACTCGATCAAGGGCGGCGCCGGCACTTTCGGCTTCGACGCGATCGCCGGCCTGACCCATGTGCTGGAGACGCTGCTCGATGAGCTGCGCGCCGGCAAGCGGGCACTGGAAGGCCACGCCGTCGACGCCATGCTGTCCTCGGTGGACGTCCTGCGCGCTCTGCTGCGCGAAGCCGAACACGGCCAGGCTGCCGATCCCGCCGCTGTCGCTGCAGTAAAGGCGCGACTGGAAGCGGTTCTGTCCGGCCAGGCCGCAGCAAGTGCCCCGGCTGCGGCCGCAGCCAAGGTGGACGATACCCCGGAAGCCTGGCAGATCGGGTTCACGCCGGCACCGTCGCTGTTCATGAGCGGCAACGACCCGCTGCGCATCATCCGCGAACTGGAACATCTCGGTTCGCTGCAGGTCGCCGCGCGCATGGAACGCCTGCCCGGCTTCGCCCAGCTCGACCCGCTCGAGGCCCACCTGGCGTGGGACCTGGGCCTGGTCGGCAAGGTGCCGCGCAGCAAGATCGAAGACACCTTCGCCTGGGTGCTGGACGACTGCGAACTGGACATCCGTCCGGCTGCGCCGCCGAGCCTGGCCACCGAGGCACCTGCCACACCCGCCCCTTCCACACCGGCTGCCGTTGCACCGGCGGCACCGGCCGCCGCTGCCAGCAGCGCTGGCGGCCAGGAAGCTGAAACCTCGATCCGCGTCAGCGTCGACAAGGTCGATGCGCTGATCAATCTGGTCGGCGAACTGGTCATCACCCAGGCCATGCTCAAGCAGGTCTCGCACGCGCTGGACCCGGTCCACGCCGAGAGCCTGTTCGCCGGCCTGGACCAGCTTGAACGCAACACCCGCGACCTGCAGGAAGCGGTGATCGGCGTGCGCATGCTGCCGGTCGATGCGGTGTTCCGCCGCTTCCCGCGCCTGGTCCGCGACCTGTCCAGCCGCCTCGGCAAGCAGGTCCGCCTGCGCACCGTCGGCGAAGGCACCGAACTGGACAAGGGCCTGATCGAAAAGATCGCCGATCCGCTGGTGCACCTGGTGCGCAACTCGATCGACCATGGGCTGGAAATGCCCGACGTGCGTCGCGGCGCGGGCAAGGACGAGACCGGCACGATCACCCTGGCAGCCTCGCATCAGGGCGGCCATATCGTCATCGAAGTCAGCGACGACGGCCGCGGCCTGGACCGCGCCAAGATCCTGGCCAAGGCCACCGAACGCGGCCTGGCGGTGCCGGACAACCCGACCGATTCGCAGGTCTGGGACCTGATTTTCCAGCCGGGTTTCTCCACCGCCGATGCAGTCACCGACCTGTCCGGCCGTGGCGTCGGCATGGACGTGGTCCGCCGCAACATCCAGGCGCTGGGGGGCGAGGTCCAGATCGAAAGCAGCCTCGGCGCTGGCACCCGCACGCTGATCCGCCTGCCGCTGACCCTGGCCATCCTCGACGGCATGACCGTGGCGGTGGCCGGTGAAACCCTGATCCTGCCGCTGGCTTATGTGCTTGAGGCGTTGCAGCCGCAGGCCGAGGACATCCGCAGCATGGCCGGCGAAGGCCGCGTACTACGCGTGCGTGGTGAGTACCTGCCGATCCTGTCGCTGAGCGAGTACTACGGCTACGGCAACCGTGCGCCGGGCAGCGAATCGCTGGTGGTCGTGGTTGAAGGTGATGGCCAGAAGATTGCGCTGGAAGTGGACGAGCTGGTCGGCCAGCAGCAGGTGGTGGTGAAGAACATCGAGAACAACTACCGCCGCATCGGCGGGGTATCCGGTGCCACCATCCTTGGCGATGGCCGCGTTGCCCTGATCGTCGACATCGGCGGTCTGGTGCGTTCGCTGCGGATGCCGCAGGCCGCCTGATCCATCCTGCATGCGTTCACGAAACCGCCGCCCTTCGGGGTGGCGGTTTTTGTTTGCGCGCGTTCCGCCATGGGGGTCAGATCCCTTTCCCGCGGAAATGGATCTGACCCCAACCCACGGCGTCGCGTATTTCGTGAACTCCGTCCATGCAATGGTTTCGCGAGCAACCACGCCACCCAAGCGAAAGCCCCGCTACGCCAGCACTTTCGCACCGTCATCCCTACGCAGCCGAATGTGATCTGCGTCCATAAAGTCCGCGCAGGTTGCGCCGTTATTCCGCAATGACGGCCGTCACCGAACCCCCACCGGGCACCACCGTTCGCTCTGCAACCACCCCCAGCCGACGCAACGACGCCGGCGCCCTGCCCACCTGGAGCACCCTGCATGAAGTGGTTCCAAGATCTGCCCATCGCCCGCAAGCTGGCCGTGGGGTTCACCCTCACCACGTTGATGACCCTGGTCCTCGGCGCGTTCGCCCTGTTGCGCCTGAGCGAAGCCAACAAGCAACTCGGCGAAATGGCCGGCAACGATATTCCGTCAGTGCAGCACCTGGGCGAGGCACGCTCGCAGCTGGGCGAGTTCCGCACCTACGAACTGGCCCTGCTGAGCATGCTCGACCAGCCGGACAAGGTGGCCGACTACAACAAGCGCATGGACGACACCGCCAAGGCCGTGCACGACGAGCTGGCCGCGTACTCTGCGCTGCCGGCGCTGGCGAAGGAGCGTGAACTGTATCGCACGGCCAACGTACAGCTGGACCGCTACTTCGCCGCCAACAAGGCGATGCGCGCAGCGGTCGCCGCCGGTGATGGCGCCCTGGCGCAGCAGATTTCCGACGAGCAGTCGCGCCCGGCGCGCCGCGACCTGTTCGCCGCGATGAAAACCCTCGGCACCCACATCGCCGGCCTGATGGACGACAAGATCGCCGATGCCAATGCCACCCACCGCACCAGCATGATCGCCATCGTCGGCTGCATCGTGCTGCTGTCGCTGGTGGCCGCGGCACTGGCAATGGTGATCTCGCGCGCAGTGACCGGCCCGCTCGGCAAGGCCGTGCATGCCATCCAGGCGGTTTCCCGCGGCGACCTCAGCGTCAGCACCCAGGCCACCAGCAAGGACGAGGCCGGCAAGATGCTGGCCGCCACCGCCGAGATGACCGCGATGCTGCGCCGCTTCAGCGAGCAGACCCAGCTGATGGCGCAGATGCATGCCGGCCCGGACATCAGCCACCGCATTCCGGAAGACTTCCCGGGCGTCTATGGTCAGCTGGCCGGCGGCATCAACACGGTGATCTTCGAGCACCTCGATGCGATCCGCGATGCCATCGACGTGCTCAACCAGTACGCCATCGGCAACCTCACCCCGGACGCACGCCGCCTGCCAGGCAGCCGCGCGATCCTGCACGAGTCGATGGATGCGGCCAAGGCCAGCCTGCTGGCGATCAACACCCAGATCCAGCAGTTGGCCGCAGCAGCGGCCGCCGGCGACTTCAGCCAGCGTGGTGACGCCCAGCGTTTCCAGCACGACTTCAGGCTGATGATCGAGCACCTCAACACCATGATGCAGGTGGCTGACGGCAACCTTGGACAGCTCTCGCAGCTGCTGCAGTCCATTGCTGCCGGCGACCTGACCGCGCGCATGGATGGCCAGTTCAACGGCGTGTTCGCACGCATGCGCGACGACGCCAACACCACCGTTGCGCAGCTGACCCAGATCGTCGGCCAGATCCAGGCCAGCACCTCCAGCATCACCCTGGCCGCCGGCGAGATCGCCTCCGGCAACAGCGACCTGTCGCGCCGCACCGAGCAGCAGGCCGCCAACCTGGAAGAAACCGCTGCTTCGATGGAGGAACTGACCTCTACCGTGCGCCAGAACGCCGAGCACGCGCGCCAGGCCAACCAGCTCGCCATCGGCGCGCATGGCGTCGCCTCGCAGGGTGGCGAGGTGGTCGGCCAAGTGGTCACCACCATGTCGGCCATCGAAGCCTCTTCGAAGAAGATTGCCGAGATCATCTCGGTCATCGATGGCATCGCCTTCCAGACCAACATCCTGGCGCTGAACGCCGCAGTGGAAGCCGCCCGCGCCGGTGAACAGGGCCGCGGCTTCGCCGTGGTTGCCAGCGAAGTGCGCACCCTCGCCCAGCGCTCGGCGGCCGCCGCCAAGGAGATCAAGGGTCTGATCGATGATTCGGTCGGCAAGGTCGCCGAAGGCTCCAGCCTGGTCCATCAGGCCGGTAGCACCATGGGCGAGATCGTCGCCTCGGTGCAGCGCGTGACCGACATCATGGCCGAGATCTCCGCCGCCTCCCAGGAACAGTCGGCCGGCATCGAGCAGGTCAACCAGACCGTGGTGCAGATGGACGAGACCACGCAGCAGAATGCTGCACTGGTGGAAGAAGCCACCGCGGCCGCACGTGCAATGGAAGACCAGGCCGTGCAGCTGGGTGAAGCCGTGGCCCGCTTCCGGCTGGCATCACAGGGCACGACGGCCATCCCGGCACGCCCGCTGGCGGCACCGGTACCGCGCCAGGTTGCAGCCGCCTCACCGGCCGCAAAGCCGGTCCCGGCGCGTACGCTGCGCACCGCGACGGCCCAGCCGGCGCTGGCCGCGGACGGCGACTGGCAGGAGTTCTGAGGTACCCGGGGTCGGATCCCTTCCCTACGGGAAAGGGATCCGACCCCTGACGCATGGAAAGTGATGCAATTCTCACTTCATAATCGGGCACAGTGGCCGATATCCCCATCGAGCCTCGCGCCAACGCGTGCTGGCGCCCGCCCCTGACCGTAGATTCCATGTCCGACGGCAACGACACTGCAGTGCATGATGTCCACGCGGCTGATGCCGCTGACGAACGTTTCCTGGTCCGTAATCCGCGCCAGCTGCGGCAGCTGCTGCGTTCGCTGATCGACCAGCGATCACTGATAAATGCGCATATCGACGGCCGCGACCGCTCGTTCCCGACCGCGCTGCTTGAACTCGACGAGGACGAAGACACCCTGCTGCTCGATGGCAGCCCGCAGGAGGCGTCCAACCGCGCCGCCGAACAGGCCGACCATCTGCTGTGCTTTGCCCAGCTCGAACGCGTGCTGGTACGGTTCCGCCTGCAGGCACTGCAGCGTGTGGACAACGACGGTCGCGTCGCCTTCCGTGCCCCTCTGCCGGACGAACTGGTCCATCTACAGCGACGTGAGATGTACCGGCTGGAGACGCCAGTCACTGATTCGCCCCAGCTGCTGATCCCCGCCGGCGAAAGCCGTGCCGAAGCGCTGTCGATGCGGGTGGTGGACATCAGCGGCGGCGGCCTGGCGGTGGCCGTGCCTACCGACTGCGCGGTGTTCAGCCTGCAGAAGCGCTACCCGGCGATGCTGTCGCTGCCCGACGGCCCCGACCTGGAGATCGAGCTGGTCGTCTGCAACCTGCTGCCGCAGCGCCAACCCAATGGCATCGAGATCAAGCGCGTGGGCATGCGCTTCGACATCCTGCCGCGTGGCGCCGACAGTGCCATCCAGCGCTACATCTTCCGCATCGATCGCCAGCGCAAGGCGCGCCGCAACGGCGAGCTGTAAGACGCGTTCAACGGGTAGTGCCGGCCGCTGGCCGGCAACCTTGCGACAACACGGGGCCCACACCTAAAGTCCCCCGACGAGGGGCCGATATCGAGCCTGACACCGGGACTTCCGGCAGAACCAGGACCCCTCGATGAACGACAAGACCAGCTCCGCCGCCAGCGCCGGTGGCGAATTCCTCAGCTTCACCCTCGGTGCCGAGCACTACGGCGTGGACATCCTCAAGGTCCAGGAAATCCGCGGCTATGACGCGGTCACCCGGGTCCCGGATGCACCGGACTACATCAAGGGCGTGATCAACCTGCGCGGCACCATCGTCCCGGTGATCGACCTGCGCCTGAAGCTGCGCCTGGACGATGCCCGCTACGATGCCTTCACCGTGATGATCGTGCTGAACGTCGACGACCGCGTGGTCGGCATCGTCGTCGACAGCGTCTCGGACGTGATCCCGCTGTCGGCCGAGCAGATCCGCCCGACCCCGGAATTCGGCGCCGCGGTCGATACCCGCTTCATCTCCGGCATCGGCACGCAGGACGACCGCATGCTGATCCTGCTCGACATCGAGACCCTGCTGGACAGCGCCGACATGGGCCAGGCCAGCGTCGTTGAAGATACCGCTGCCTGATCGAACGGACCTGCTTCACGTTCTGGTCACAAAACCCTTCAGTTCCCTCCGGCAGTGCCGATAGGGGGACAGAAGCCGGTTGCGCAGGAGCGCGCAGAACCGGAACGACCATCACCATCCCCGGAGATACACCTCGATGAAGTCCCTGCTTGCGTTCGTTTCGGCCGCTGTCCTGGCCACCACTGCTTCTGCCGCGTTCGCCCAGTCGGCCGACATGATCCCGCCGGAACTGGCACCGCGCTCGGTCGGCAAGGACGGCATGGTCTGCGGCAAGGTCGAGAAGGCCCGCTACGCAGAAGGTTCCGAAGGCCAGCCGACCTTCCTGTACATGGGCGGCGCCTTCCCGCGCCACACCTTCTCGGCCCGCATCGCTGGCGAGAACCGCGGCAAGTTCTCCTTCCCGCTGGAAACCCTGGAAGGCAAGACCGTCTGCGTGATCGGCAAGATCCAGCGCGACGCCTCGCGCGCGGAAATCGAAGTCAGCTCGCCGGCCGGCCTGAAGCTGGCCAACATCAAGTAATCCGCTGTCCGTCGAACCACGCCGGACCTGGTGCCGGCGTGGTTTCTGCTGCAACCGGGCCGATGCCCGGGCGCGTCTGCCTTAGGAGCTCGCAACGCCCATGCCGTGGATCAATAATCTGAAACTGATGCCGAAGCTGCTGCTGACCTTCGGTGTCCTCCTGCTGGTGATGCTGCTGCAGGGTATCGTCGCCTATCGCGGCCTGCACTCGCTGAACAACGTCACCACCGAGCTGGCGGGTTCTCGCATGGAGAGCATCCGCATGGCCGGCGAGATGCGCGGCATGCTGGGTGAATACCGCAACGCCGCCTACCAGCAGCTGATCCGCGCCAGTGACGACGTCAAGGCAGATGCACGCAAGCAGACCGTCGAACTGCGTACCAGCATGGACAAGTCGATCAAGGACTATCCGAAGCTGGTCGACAACGCACAGCAGAAGAAGCTGTTCGACGCCTTCGCAAAGGAGTGGAAGGACGCCCTGGCCTCCTATGACAGCGTCACCGAGATGCTGGAACTGGACCTGCCGGACGACGCCATCGATACCTTCGTCGGCGAGACCCGCACCAAGCACCGCAAGGCAGCTTCGGCGCTGGAAGCGCTGATCGCCGAAGACAACCGCCTCGCCCGCGCCTCGCGCGAAGAGGCCGAATCCACCTACTCCGCCTCGGCCGTGCTGACCGTGATCGCCCTGCTGGGTGGTGCCGCACTTGGCCTGGTGCTGGTCTGGCTGTTTGCCCGTGCCCTGGTCGGCAGCGTGCGCGGCGCCGTCTCGGTTGCCAACGATGTGGCCGGCGGCAAGCTCGATGGCCACATCGACGTCAGCCGCCAGGACGAAGTGGGCGAACTGATGCAGGCGATGCAGCGCATGCAGCGCGACCTGCGCGAGCGCACCGAAACCGACCAGGCCATCGCCCGCGAGAACCTGCGCATCCGCACCGCGCTGGACTACAGCTCCACCGGCGTGTACCTGACCGACACCAGCAATACCATCGTCTACACCAATCGCGCCCTGCAGCAGACCCTGAGCCAGTACCAGGACGACGTGCGCCGTGACCTGCCGGACTTCGACGCGCAGGCCTCGCTGATCGGCAAGCCGGTCACCGTGCTGGAGCATCGCGGCGAGATGGACCAGACCCTGCTGGGCAACCTGAAGGCGCACGGCGTCGCCCGTCGCCCGATGCAGTACGGCGATGCCCAGTTCGCCCAGGTGGTTTCGACCATCCGCAATGAAGGCGGCGACACCGTCGGCTACGTGGTGGAATGGCGCGACCGTACCCAGGAAGCGCAGGTGGAAGCCGAAGTGGCCCGCGTGATCGCCCAGGCTGCTGCCGGCGACCTGTCCGGCCGCATCGATTCCAGCGACAAGGAAGGCTTCTTCCTGCAGCTGGCCCAGCAGATCAACGGCCTGCTCGACGCCAACGCCGGCAGCATTGAACAGATCTCCGGCTTGCTCGCCGCGCTGTCGCAGGGTGACCTGACCGTGCGCATGCATGGCGACTACCAGGGCGTGTTCGCCCGCATGCGCGATGATGCCAACGCCACCGCCGCGCAGCTGAGCGAAATCGTCACCCGTATCAAGCAGTCCAGCCGTGCGATCAGCTCGGCCGCCGGCGAAATCGCCTCGGGCAACAGTGACCTGTCGCGCCGTACCGAACAGCAGGCCGCCAACCTGGAAGAAACCGCCGCCTCGATGGAGGAACTGACCTCCACCGTGCGCCAGAACGCCGAACACGCCCGCCAGGCCAACCAGCTCGCCATCGGCGCGCATGGCGTCGCCTCGCAGGGCGGTGAAGTGGTCGGCCAGGTGGTCACCACCATGTCGGCCATCGAAGCCTCGTCGAAGAAGATCGCCGAGATCATCTCGGTCATCGACGGCATCGCGTTCCAGACCAACATCCTGGCGTTGAACGCCGCAGTGGAAGCCGCACGTGCCGGTGAACAGGGCCGCGGCTTCGCCGTGGTCGCCAGCGAGGTGCGCACCCTCGCCCAGCGCTCGGCCGCTGCCGCCAAGGAGATCAAGGGCCTGATCGACGATTCGGTCGGCAAGGTCAACGA
This sequence comes from Stenotrophomonas sp. SMYL11, assembly GCF_036320005.1. Lineage (NCBI taxonomy): Bacteria > Pseudomonadati > Pseudomonadota > Gammaproteobacteria > Lysobacterales > Lysobacteraceae > Stenotrophomonas > Stenotrophomonas sp. SMYL11. The sequence goes on along the minus strand of NZ_JAWIRS010000004.1, from coordinate 77,851 downwards.
CGGCTCGGCGCTGGTGCACAAGGCCGGCGCGACCATGGGCGAGATCGTCGCCTCGGTGCAGCGCGTGACTGACATCATGGCCGAGATCTCCGCGGCTTCGCAGGAACAGAGCGCCGGCATCGAGCAGGTCAACCAGACCGTGGTGCAGATGGACGAAACCACCCAGCAGAACGCCGCGCTGGTGGAAGAAGCCACTGCCGCCGCACGCGCAATGGAAGAACAGGCCGGCCACCTCAGCGAAGCGGTGTCGATCTTCGTGGTGGACGAAGCCGAGGCCGTGGTTGCCCCGCGCATCGCCGCTGCCCCGGCCCCGCGTGCTGCCGCACCGGCCGCATCGGCCCCCGTCGCCCCGCCGGCCCGGCGCACGGCGGGTGGTCGCCCGATGGCCACCGAACTGGCTGATGGAGACTGGCAGGAGTTCTGATGCCTGCCTGACCTGAAGTACGGGAACGCCCTGGCCCTGCGCCGGGGCGTTTTCGTTTACGGGGTATCCGGGTATCCAGCCAACGGCGAAGCCCCTCGGGGTGGTCGCGGAGAGCGGCGGATTTCCTTCGTTTGGGCCGGGAAGGTCGGTTGCGCAGGGGCCGCTGCAAGTACATCCGTGTAAGCTCGGTCGCCGCATCCATGCGGCTCACGCCCCTGCGCAACCGACCCTCCCGGCCACGGACATTTCCCGTGCGCGTCCACCCCGGATTGAAGAAAGAAGAGCAAAGAGCAAAAAGCCTGGTCGCTTCCGGGGTCAGATCCGTTTTCCTGCGGAAAACGGATCTGACCCTGAGGTATCCCCACGTTTTCATGGCAGCAAAGTCATTTGGTCCAAGGCCTTCCCCGGGGGCGAGCGCAGAAGATCAAGCCACCGTGCCGGTGGCCCTAGGGGCCAGCCTCTGACTAGTGCCTCGCGCCCAACGCGTGGGGTGGAATAGCGTTTGCGGGTGCTTTTGCTGGGCCAAAGCCAGTGGGCGATGTCTGCCGCTTCACACACCAAGCCGGCCAGCCAGCTGACGAAGGTGGCCAGCGTGCTGATCAGGAGCAGGATCTGCAGCCTGGGCCCTTGCCGGGTCAGACTGTCTTCCAGGGCATGTCCGTAGCGGTGTGATTTGAGATCTCGAAAGGCCAGTTCGATCTGCATCCGGCGGGCATAGAGGTTAACCAACTGTCGGGCGCTGGCCTGGCTCAATTCGGGCGCGGCCACGATAAGCCAAGGCTCTCGCTCACGAGCGGCAGCCTTCAGGCTCGCCGCCGAACGAGAGGCCTGCTGTGGAGTACGGCGGGTGGATTTTTTGCGCCCCTTACGCGTTTTGGAACACACCACCAGGCGACAGGCCAGCGGCGAACTGCGGTTGACCAGCGCTGGTGGGAGCTCGCGTGGCGCGGTCCTGGCCTTGGCGTGCAGGGTGCGGCTGTCATGCCAGTTCCGGGTAGTTGGGAGCCTCCAGAAGTTTGATGCGTGTTGCTCCACGCAGACGCCCCACCCAGTGCCAGCCCAGCGCAGAAACCGCGCGAAACCAAGGGGTCCGGAACCCAGCATCGGTCACCAGAATCGGAGTTACCCCTTCTGGAATGAGCTTGCGCAATTGCTGCAGAAAACGCCTCTCGGCCTCGGCGGAGCCTTGTTCTTTCCCGCGAACAATCGTGTCCAGCAGCGTCAGCGTGCGGCCGCCCACGGGAACCGCGGCGCGAAGCAAGCACCAGCTTTTGTCCGGCTTCAAGTCAGACCAGTCGATGAGGATGACCGGTTGTGGGCCACGTAGCAGCCAGCGAGCCATGTCGGCCTCAATGGCACCGCGTTCGCCATGTAGATGCCGATTCCCCAACAGGCGATCAAACGCCTTGAGCGGAGCTCGTACACGCTCGGCCCCAGGCCACGCTCGAGCGATATCGGTCAAGGTCAACCGTCGCCCAACGATCAGCGCTTGCACCGCACTGAGAAGGGCCCGCATGCGCAGGACATGCATGGCCGATAGTGAGTTGGGCAAGCACTTCTGCAATACTTGGCTGGCGCGCATGACCGCATTCTTCTTTTGGTTTAGTCACCTTGAAGGCTGCGGCATGCGCGCACTTGTTTCCAGAGCCTGATGCGTAAGCCATTGCTCTGACTGAAGAAAACGTGGGGTTACCTCAGGATCTGACCCCTCTTTCCACTTGGAAACCCACGCTCTTGCCGTCCGACACCGAAATGCCGAGAGGGTTGGGGGGGGGGGGGGGGGGGGGGGGGGGGGGGGGGGGGGGGGGGGGGGGGGGGGGGGGGGCCGCCCCGGCGGGGGGGGGGGGGGGGGGGCGGGGCGCCG
>NZ_JAWIRS010000004.1:25626-75553 GCF_036320005.1 Stenotrophomonas sp. SMYL11 | reverse complement strand
CCCCCGGCCCCCCCCGCCCCGCCCCCCCCCCCCCCCCGCCCCCCCGCCCGCCCCCCCCCCCCCCCCCCCCCCCCCCCCCCCCCGACCCAGCCACCCACTGAGAAATCAGAGCCGACCAACCGCCGTTGCTGTTGCTGTTGCTGTTGCTTTTGCCGTCGCTTCAAAAGCCTGCCGCAGGCAGCGCCGCAGCCGCCGCTGCAAGGAAACCTGAATACGTTCGGACACCGCACCTCAATCCCCCGCCCGCGCGGCCGATAACGGGGTTGTCACCGCTTGTCCCGCTGTGACCGGCTCGGCGCCGCCCGCCCGTTTCGACCTGGTCCTGCTCGATGAATCTCATGCATCGCTGGCAACACTACTTCAGCAACCTCTCCGTCCGGCGCAAGCTCAACCTGCTGACGCTGCTCATCGCGCTCGGCGTGATCGCGCTCTCGGTGATCGCCGCCCGCATGCAGTACCTCGACCTGACCGAGACCCGCAAGACTGCGCTGAAGACCCAGGTCGAACTCAGCTACGGCATTCTCCAGCACTACCATCGCCTGGCCGGTACCGGCGAGCTCAGCGAAGACGCTGCCAAGGCCGCCGCCCTGCAGGCGCTGGAAGTGATGCGCGCCGATAGCGATGCCTACTACTTCAACATCTACGACACCGGCTACCGCCTGCTGATGCACCCGTTCCGCAAGGACCTGGTCGGCAAGGACATGAAGGACTTCCGCACCGACGACGGCGTGCGCATCTACTACGACCAGGTGGAAGCAGCCAAGGCCGGTGGCGGCTTCGTCAACTACCGCTGGGCCAAGCCCGGCAGCAAGGGCGAGGTCGAGAAGGTGGCCTACGCCGGCCTGTTCGCGCCGTGGAACTGGGTGGTCAGCAGCGGCGTGTACATGGACGGCGTGCAGCAGCAGGCGCTGGTGTTCACCGCCATCATGGCCGTCTCCGGCGGCATTCTGGTCCTGATCGTGCTGGGACTGAGCTGGGTCATCGGCAATCGCATCGCGCGCCCGCTGAAGCAGGCCACCGCCGTCGCCGAAGGCATTGCCCAGGGCCGGCTGGACAACCACATCGGCCCGCAGCCGCATGATGAGCCTGGCCGCCTGCTGGAGGCGATGTCCGGCATGCAGCAGCAGCTGCACGCCGTGATCGGCGGCCAGCGCGAGATGGCACGCCGCCACGATGGCGGCGAACTGAGCTACCGCATCGACGCCAGTGTGTTCCCCGGCGAGTACGGGCTGATGGTGCAGGAGACCAACACCCTGGTCGGCAGCCACGTGCAGACCCTGCACGATGTGCTGGACGTGGTGCAGCAGTACGCGGTGGGCGATCTGAGCCGCGACATCGCGCGCTACCCCGGCGAGAAGGCCGCGATGACCACCACCGTCGACACGGTCAAGGCCAACCTCGGCCGCATCAACGCCGAGATCAAGCAGCTGGCCAGTGCCGCCGCCGCAGGCGACTTCAGCCGTCGTGGCGACGCGCAGCGCTTCGATCACGATTTCCGCCTGATGCTGGAAAACCTCAACGCGATGATGGCGGTCAGCGATGACAACCTCGGCAAGCTATCGCAGCTGCTGTCGGCCATCGCCGAAGGCGACCTGACCGCGCGCATGCACGGCGACTACCAGGGCGTGTTCGCACGCATGCGGGACGACGCCAACACCACCGTCACCCAGCTGACCCAGATCGTCGGCCAGATCCAGGCCAGCGCCTCCAGCATCACCCTGGCCGCTGGCGAGATCGCGTCGGGCAACAGCGATCTGTCGCGCCGCACCGAGCAGCAGGCCGCCAATCTGGAAGAAACCGCCGCGTCGATGGAGGAACTGACCTCCACCGTGCGCCAGAACGCCGAGCATGCCCGCCAGGCCAACCAGCTCGCGATCGGCGCGCAGGACGTGGCCTCGCAGGGCGGCAGCGTGGTCGGCCAGGTGGTCAACACCATGTCGGCCATCGAAGCCTCGTCGAAGAAGATCGCCGAGATCATCAGCGTCATCGATGGCATCGCCTTCCAGACCAACATCCTGGCTCTGAACGCCGCAGTGGAAGCTGCGCGTGCCGGTGAACAGGGCCGTGGCTTCGCCGTGGTCGCCAGCGAGGTGCGTACCCTCGCCCAGCGCTCGGCCGCTGCCGCCAAGGAGATCAAGGGACTGATCGATGATTCGGTCGGCAAGGTCGCCGAAGGCTCCAGTCTGGTCCATGAGGCAGGCAGCACCATGGGCGAGATCGTCGCCTCGGTGCAGCGCGTGACCGACATCATGGCCGAGATCTCTGCGGCTTCTCAGGAGCAGAGCGCTGGCATCGAGCAGGTCAACCAGACCGTGGTGCAGATGGACGAAACCACCCAGCAGAATGCTGCGCTGGTGGAAGAAGCCACCGCCGCCGCACGTGCGATGGAAGAACAGGCTGGCCAGCTGGCCGACGCCGTGGCGATCTTCCGCCTCGACAACCAGGTCTCCGCCGCCGTGAAGGCCGTGGCCGCGCGCGTGGAACCGGCCCGTGTCACCACCGTGGCACGTCCACAGCCGACCAGCGCGTCCGCTCCGGTCCGCCGCAGCAGCAACGCCAGCGCCTTCGTCGCCAGTGACAGCGACTGGCAGGAATTCTGAGACCCACCCGCGGCGGCTTCGACCGCCGCCTCTGCCGATGGACACGTCCCCCGTGCAAAGTCCTACTCCCATCGTCACCGGCCCGCGAGAATTCGAGTTCGCCGACCGTGATTTCCGCCGCGTCTGCGACCTGATCTACCAGCGCGTGGGTATCGCCCTCGCCCCGGCAAAGCGCGACATGGTCTATGGCCGCCTGTCGCGCCGCCTGCGCACGCTGGGCATGCGCAGCTTCCAGCAGTATCTGGACCATCTGGAGCAGGAAGACGGTGACGAGTGGCAGGCGTTCACCAACGCACTGACCACCAACCTGACCTCGTTTTTCCGCGAACCGCACCACTTCGACAAGCTGCGCGAGGAGCTGCAGCAGCGCGCCAGCCGCACGCCGCTGCTGCTGTGGTCGTGCGCGGCATCCACCGGCGAAGAGCCCTACTCGATGGCGATCACCGCCTGCGAAGCCTTCGGCACCCTCAAGCCACCGGTACGCATCATCGCCACCGACGTCGATACCCAGGTGCTGGCCACCGCCGGTCGCGGCGTCTACAACATCGATCGCGTCACCAGCCTCGACCCGGACCTGCGCCGCCGCTACTTCCAGCGGGGCAGCGGTCCCAACGAGGGCCAGTGCCGCGTGCTGCCCGCACTGCGCGAGCTGATCGAGTTCCGCCCGCTCAACCTGCTGGCCCCGCGCTATGACGTCGGCGGCCCGTTCGATGCGCTGTTCTGCCGGAATGTGATGATCTATTTCGACAAGCCGACCCAGCGCGCGATTCTGGGCCGCCTGGTGCAGCACCTCGCCGACGACGGGCTGCTCTACACCGGCCACTCTGAGAACTACCTGCACGCCGCCGACCTGATCCAGCCCTGCGGACGCACCCTGTACCGCCGTGCGGCAAAGGCCGGCGCATGAATGCTTCGCTGCGTACCGACGATGTGATGCGCTACCAGGATGCGCGCTTCCAGACGATCGCCGCCAAGCTGCTGCCGACCCAGTACCTGGTGGTCGATGACACCACTGCGCTGACCACCACGCTGGGCTCCTGCGTGGCGGCCTGCCTGCGCGACCCGGTGCTGAAGATCGGCGGCATGAACCATTTCCTGCTGCCCGAGGGCAACGCCGGTGACGGCGCGCCTGCGCGCTATGGCAGCTATGCGATGGAACTGCTGATCAACGACATGCTCAAGCGTGGCGCCCACCGCAAGCGCATCGAAGCCAAGGTGTTCGGCGGTGCCAACGTGCTGAAGGGTTTCACCAGCAACCCGGTCGGCACCCGCAACGCCGAATTCGTGCGCCAGTACCTGCAGGCCGAGCACATCCCGATCATTGCCGAGGACCTGTGCGGCATTCATCCGCGCAAGATCTGGTTCTTCGCCGATACCGGCCGCGTGGTGGTGCAGCGCCTGCCGCATGCCCATGAGGCCGAAGTGGCCGCGACCGAATCGGCGGTGCGTGCACGCCTGTCCAAGGCCCCGGTCACCGGCGGCGTGGAGCTGTTCGAATGACCCTGACCGGCAACGCCCCCTGCCGGGTCCTGATCGTCGACGACTCGGCCGTCGTGCGCCAGATGCTCACGGAAATCCTGTCCAGCGATCCGTCCATCGACGTGGTCGGCACCGCCGCCGATCCGCTGCTGGCACGCGAGAAGATCAAGCGCCTGGCCCCGGACGTGATCACCCTGGACGTGGAAATGCCGCGCATGGACGGCCTGGCGTTCCTGGAAAACCTGATGCGCCTGCACCCATTGCCAGTGGTGATGATCTCGTCACTGACCGAGCGCGGCGCCGACACCACCCTGCAGGCATTGGCGCTGGGCGCGGTGGACTTCGTCTCCAAGCCCAAGCTGGACGTGGCGCGTGGCCTGCAGGCCTACGCCGACGAGATCATCGCCAAAGTGAAGATGGCCGCGCGTTCGCGCGTTCGCCCGCTGGTGCGCGCTGCCGCACCGAAGCTCCTGCTGGACGCCACCCCAGCGACGCGTCCCGCCACGCCCCAGTTCCGCACCACCGACCGGCTGATCGCGATCGGCTCGTCAGCCGGTGGTACCGAAGCCCTGCGCGTGGTGTTGGAAGGCATGCCCGCCGATGCCCCGGCCGTGGTGATGACCCAGCACCTGCCGGCCAGCTTCAGCAGCGCCTTCGCCGAACGCCTGGACCGGCACTCGGCGATGGCCGTGCGCGAGGCCGCCGATGGCGAGGCAGTGCTGCCTGGCCACGCTTACCTTCCGCCCGGCGGCAAGCACCTGCGGATCATCCGCGACGGTGCGCGCTGGCGCTGCCGCGTCGACGACGGCCCTGCGGTGAACCGGCACAAGCCAGCGGTGGACGTGCTGTTCCGCTCGGTTGCGCAGAACGCCGGCGGCAATGCCATCGGCGCCATCCTTACCGGCATGGGTGACGACGGCGCGCGCGGCCTGCTGGAGATGCGCCAGGCCGGCGCGCCGACACTGGTGCAGGACGAGGCCACCAGCGTGGTCTGGGGCATGCCCGGTGCCGCGTTCAAGCTGGGCGCGGCCGAGGAACAGGTGCCGCTGGAGCGCATTGCCGAGCGGCTGCTCGCCCTCGCCCGCGGCTGATTGCGCGCCCCGGCTCAAGGGCTCCCGCGCCCAGTAGATCCAAGCCATGCGTGGATGCCTTTGTAGAGTCGAGCCGCGCTCGACTCATCGCGCATCGCACGAACAGCAGCCAAGCATGGGCTCGGCGCTACAGGCCATCAGGCAACAAAAAAACCCCCCGGCTTTCACCGGGGGTTTTTCGTTTCAGCGGGTTGCCGGCCAGCGGCCGGCACTACCATGCGTCGTCCGCTCACAAAAAAACCCCGGCGCGAGCCGGGGGTTTCCTGTTACCGCATCAGGCAGCGACCGTCTTGGCCACGTCCTGGTATTCCTCGATCTGGTCGAAGTTCATGTAGCGGTAGATCTCCGCACCATTGGCGTTGATCACGCCGATGTCCGCCATGTACTCCTCCTTGGTCGGGATGCGGCCCAGGCGCGAGCAGATCGCCGCCAGTTCCGCCGAACCCAGGTACACGTTGGTGTTGCGGCCCAGGCGGTTCGGGAAGTTGCGGGTCGAGGTCGACATCGCGGTGGAACCTTCGCGGATCTGCGCCTGGTTGCCCATGCACAGCGAGCAGCCCGGCATCTCCATGCGTGCGCCGGTGGCGCCGAAGGTGCCGTACACGCCTTCCTTGGTCAGCTCGGAGGCATCCATCTTGGTCGGCGGGGCCACCCACAGGCGGGTCGGCAGGTCACGCTTGCCTTCCAGCAGCTTGGCCGCGGCACGGAAGTGACCGATGTTGGTCATGCACGAACCGATGAACACTTCGTCGATCTTTGCGCCGGCGACTTCGGACAGGGTCTTCACGTCGTCCGGGTCGTTCGGGCAGGCCACGATCGGCTCGTGGATGTCGGCCAGGTCGATCTCGATGACGGCAGCGTATTCGGCGTCGGCATCCGGCTCCAGCAGCTCCGGGTTGGCCAGCCACGCTTCCATCTTCTCGATACGGCGCTGCAGCGAACGCGGATCCTGGTAACCCTCGGCGATCATCCACTTCAGCAGCGTGATGTTGCTGTTGAGGTACTCGATGATCGGCTCCTTGTTCAGGCGCACCGAGCAACCGGCCGCCGAACGCTCGGCCGACGCATCGGACAGTTCGAAGGCCTGTTCGACCTTCAGTTCCGGCAGGCCTTCGATTTCCAGGATGCGACCGGAGAAGATGTTCTTCTTGCCGGCCTTGGCCACGGTCAGCAGGCCCGACTTGATCGCGTACAGCGGGATCGCGTTGACCAGGTCACGCAGGGTCACGCCCGGCTGCATCTGGCCCTTGAAGCGCACCAGCACCGACTCCGGCATGTCCAGCGGCATCACGCCGGTGGCGGCAGCGAAGGCGACCAGGCCCGAACCGGCCGGGAACGAAATGCCGACCGGGAAACGGGTGTGCGAGTCACCACCGGTACCGACGGTGTCCGGCAGCAGCATGCGGTTGAGCCAGCTGTGGATCACGCCGTCGCCCGGACGCAGCGAAACGCCGCCACGGGTGGAGATGAACTCCGGCAGGGTGTGGTGGGTCTTCACGTCCACCGGCTTCGGGTAGGCGGCGGTGTGGCAGAACGACTGCATCACCAGGTCGGCCGAGAAGCCCAGGCAGGCCAGGTCCTTCAGCTCGTCGCGGGTCATCGGGCCGGTGGTGTCCTGCGAGCCGACCGAGGTCATCTTCGGTTCGCAGTAGGTGCCCGGGCGCATGCCCTGGCCTTCCGGCAGGCCGCAGGCGCGGCCGACCATCTTCTGCGCCAGCGAGAAGCCCTTGCCGGTGTCGGCCGGCTGCACCGGCAGGCGGAACAGGGTGGTCGGGGCCAGGCCCAGCGCTTCACGCGCCTTGCCGGTCAGGCCGCGGCCGATGATCAGCGGAATGCGGCCACCGGCGCGCACTTCGTCGAACAGCACTTCCGACTTGACCTGGAATTCGGCGATCACTTCACCGTTCTTCAGCGCCTTGCCGTCGTACGGGCGCAGTTCCACCACATCGCCGTGCTCCATCTTCGACACGTCCAGCTCGATCGGCAGTGCACCGGCATCTTCCATGGTGTTGTAGAAGATCGGGGCGATCTTCGAACCCAGGCAGACGCCACCGGCGCGCTTGTTCGGGATGAACGGAATGTCATCGCCGGTCCACCACAGCACGCTGTTGGTGGCCGACTTGCGCGAGGAACCGGTGCCGACCACGTCGCCAACGTAGGCGACCAGGTGACCCTTGTCCTTCAGCGACAGGATCTGCTGGATCGGGCCGCGCTTGCCGTCTTCTTCCGGGGTGAACGGCGCGTCGTCGCGCTTGTTCTTCAGCATCGCCAGCGCGTGCATCGGAATGTCCGGGCGGGTGGTCGCGTCCGGTGCCGGCGACAGGTCGTCGGTGTTGGTCTCGCCCGGCACCTTGAACACGGTGACGGTCAGGCTCTGCGGCACTTCCGGATTGCTGGTGAACCACTCGGCATCGGCCCAGCTCTGCAGCACGGCCTGGGCGTTGGCGTTGCCGGCCTTGGCCTTTTCCTGCACGTCATGGAACGCATCGAACACCAGCAGGGTCTTCTTCAGGCCGTTGGCGGCGATGGTGCCGACGCTGGCGTCGCCCAGCAGCTGCACCAGCGGGGCGACGTTGTAACCGCCGAGCATGGTGCCCAGCAGTTCGGTGGCGCGCTCACGGCTGATCAGCGGGTTCTGCTCGCTGCCCAAGGCGATCGCCGCTAGGTACGAGGCCTTGACCTTGGCCGCGTCATCGACGCCGGCCGGCACGCGGTGGGTCAGCAGGTCGAGCAGGAACTCGGCCTCGCCCTGCGGCGGGTTCTTCAGCAGTTCGATGACATCGGCCGTCTGCTGCGCGCTCAGCGGCAGCGGCGGGATGCCAAGCGCAGCGCGCTCGGCGACGTGGTGGCGGTAGGCTTCCAACATGACAACTCCCGGGTAATGCGTAGGTTGAAAAAAGTGGGCTCAGGCTTGCGGCACGATCAGCTTCAGGCCCTTGAAGTAGTCGCGGTAAAACGTATCGTTCCAGGTGATCAGGCCATCGCACTGCAACAGTGCGTGGGCGCCGACCATGAATTCATCCAGGCTGCGGCGGCTGCCGCTGCGCTGGCGGTGACGGCGGTGCATCTCGCCGGCGCGCAGCGCCGACTTGGCTTCCATCGGGTTGAAGTGCACGCCCATTTCTTCCAGCGCTTCCAGCACCTCGGCGCCGCCGCGCAGCGATGCGCAGACCTCGGCCAGGGTCGCGCCGCAGACCACCACTCGGCCACCGACCAGGCTCTGCCTGAGGATGGCTTCCACGGCATCGGCCTGCGGACCATTGCTCAGCAGCTCGACCAGCACCGGAGAGTCGACGGCGATCATCACGGCTTATTCCTCGTCACGCACCGCGCGTACCGCTGCGTCGGACGATTCGAAACCGTCCAGCGCGAACTTGCCGCGCGCCCGTGAAATGGCATCGTCAACACTCTTGCGCAGGATGATGCGGCTGCCGTCCAGTTCTACCTTCAGCAGCGTGCCCTTGGTCAGGCCGAGGGCATCACGCACCGCCTTGGGCAGGGTGATCTGTCCGCGTTCTGCAACAGTGGCTTCCATCGGTAGGCCCTCCAGAGTATGCACAAATTATACATACTTCCCCGGGCATACTTCCACCCTGAACAGGACCGGCACCCCGCCAGCCCTTGCCTCGCAAAGGATCGGCCACAAACGTGACATACGCCATACACCTTCCCCTGTAGTCTGGAACCGATGCCGCAGGCCGGATCCCGGCCCGGGTGAATCCATTCAGTTTCGGGTTCATACTGGATCCACCGGGGCCGTCGGGCCCGCGGCGACCGCAAGCAGGTCCGCCCATGCGCGGGCCACTGCAAGCCATCCGCAAGAAGGAGTTACCCCGCATGAGCGATTCGTTCTCCACCCGCAGCCAGCTGAACGTCGGCGGCAAGACCTACGACTACTTCAGCCTGCCCACGCTGGGCCAGCGCTTCGATATCTCCCACCTGCCCTACTCGATGAAGATCCTGCTGGAGAACCTGCTCCGGCACGAGGACGGCGGCATCACCGTCGGCAAGGACCACATCGAAGCCGTGGCCCGCTGGAACCCGGCGGCCGAACCGGACACCGAAATCGCCTTCATGCCGGCGCGCGTGGTCCTGCAGGACTTCACCGGCGTGCCCTGCGTGGTCGACCTGGCCGCGATGCGCGATGCGGTGGTCAAGCTTGGCGGCTCGCCTGAGCAGATCAATCCGCAGATTCCCTCCGAACTGGTCATCGACCACTCGGTGCAGGTCGATGTGTTCGGCAAGCCGGACGCACTGGACCTCAACGGCAAGATCGAATTCCAGCGCAACCAGGAACGCTACGGCTTCCTGCGCTGGGGCCAGAAGGCCTTCGACAACTTCAAGGTGGTGCCACCGAACACCGGCATCGTTCACCAGGTGAACCTGGAGAACCTGGCGCGCGTGGTGATGACGGCGGACAAGGACGGCAAGGCGGTCGCCTACCCCGATACCGTGTTCGGTACCGACAGCCACACCACCATGATCAACGGCATCGGCGTGCTGGGCTGGGGCGTGGGCGGCATCGAAGCCGAAGCGGCCATGCTGGGCCAGCCGTCGTCGATGCTGATCCCGCAGGTGGTCGGCTTCAAGCTGACCGGCAAGCTGCCCGAGGGCGCCACCGCCACCGACCTGGTGCTGACCGTCACCCAGATGCTGCGCAAGCTAGGGGTGGTCGGCAAGTTCGTCGAGTTCTACGGTGACGGCTTGCAGCACCTGCCGCTGGCCGACCGCGCCACCATCGGCAACATGGCCCCGGAATACGGCGCCACCTGCGGCATCTTCCCGATCGACGCCGAATCGCTGAACTACCTGCGCCTGTCCGGCCGCAGCGAAGAGCAGATCGATCTGGTCGAAGCCTATGCCAAGGCGCAGGGCCTGTGGCACGGGCCGGGCAGCCCCCACGCACAGTACAGCACCACGCTGGAACTGGACATGGGTACGGTGAAGCCGTCGCTGGCCGGCCCGAAGCGTCCGCAGGACCGCGTGCTGCTGGAAGACGTGCAGAAGAACTACCGCGAAGCACTGGTCGGCATGACCGCCAACCGCGACAAGCGCAGCGAGGATGTCTCCACCTTCGTCAATGAAGGCGGCGGCGCTGCGGTTGGCAACGAGCAGTTGGCCAAGGGCTTTGCAGACATCGAGATCGAAGGGCGCAAGGTCCGCCTGAAAGATGGTGCAGTGGTCATCGCTGCCATCACCTCCTGCACCAATACCTCCAACCCGGCGGTGATGATCGGTGCCGGCCTGCTGGCCCGCAACGCGGCCGCCAAGGGCCTGAACCGCCAGCCGTGGGTGAAGACCTCGCTCGGGCCGGGCTCACGCGTGGTCACCGACTACCTGGAAAAGGCCGGCGTGCTGAGGGAGCTGGAGAAGATCGGCTTCTACGTGGTCGGCTACGGCTGCACCACCTGCATCGGCAACTCCGGCCCGCTGCCGACCGAAGTCAGCGCCGGCATCGCCACCGGCGACCTGGTGGTCACCTCGGTGCTGTCCGGCAACCGCAATTTCGAGGGCCGCGTGCACCCCGAAGTGAAGATGAACTACCTGGCCAGCCCGCCGCTGGTGGTGGCCTACGCCATCGCCGGCACCACCGACATCGACCTGACCACCCAGCCGCTGGGCACCGGCAGCGATGGCCAGCCGGTGTTCCTGCGCGACATCTGGCCGAGCAACAAGGAAATCGGCGATGTCATCGCCGCCACCATCGGCCCGGAGATGTTCAAGCAGAACTACGCCGATGTGTTCAAGGGTGATACCCGCTGGAACACCATCGCTTCGCCGGACGGCAATCTGTACGAGTGGAGCGATGCCTCCACCTACATCAAGAACCCGCCGTACTTCGATGGCATGACCATGCAGACCGGCAGCATCGACGACGTGCACGGCGCACGCGTGATGGGCCTGTTCGGCGATTCGATCACCACCGACCACATCTCCCCGGCCGGCAACATCAAGAAGGACTCGCCGGCAGGCCGCTTCCTGCAGGAGCGCGGCGTGCAGCCGGCCGACTTCAACAGCTACGGCAGCCGCCGCGGCAACGATGACGTGATGGTCCGCGGCACCTTCGCCAACATCCGCATCAAGAACCTGATGTTCGGTGGCGAGGAAGGCGGCAACACTCTGTACTACCCGGCCGGCGGCGGCCAGCCGGAGAAGCTGGCGATCTACGATGCCGCCATGAAGTACAAGGCCGACAAGGTGCCGCTGGTGGTGTTGGCCGGTAAGGAATACGGCACCGGCTCGTCGCGCGACTGGGCGGCCAAGGGCACCCTGCTGCTGGGGGTGAAGGCGGTCATCGCAGAGAGCTTCGAGCGCATCCACCGCTCCAACCTGGTCGGCATGGGCGTGCTGCCGCTGCAGTTCCGCAACGGCGAGAACGCACAGAGCCTGGGCCTGGACGGTTCGGAAGTGATCGACATCACCGGCCTGCAGGACGGTGCCAGCAAGCGCGCCACGGTCACCGCGACCAAGGCCGACGGCACCAGGAAGACCTTCGAAGTCTCGGTGATGCTGCTGACTCCGAAGGAAGTGGAGTACTTCCGTCATGGCGGCCTGCTGCAGTACGTGCTGCGCCAGCTGGCCAGCAAATAACGCGTCACACCGGTAGAGTCGACTGTCAGTCGACTCTACACCTGTAGAGCCGAGCATGGGCTCGGCTCTACAGCAGCCAGGCATGGCCTGGCTCTACTCCCTGCGCGCAGGCGGCGCACTCCTGGTTGGCCTGCATTGCCTTACGGCCTGACACCATGGATCCGCCACGGCGCTGCACTCGGCCCGACGTCATACACCAGGCCGCGCAGGCCCTCCGGCATCACCGTCTCGCCGTCGGAGGCACCGGTGTTGAGCACCGTCACCACCATCTCGAACGCCGGATGCGGCGCCTGGCCGATGCGCGAACAGACCACGCCACGGTCTTCGTAATGCACCATCGGGGTAAACCCACCATCGCCGCAGGCCACTGCAATGAAGCGGTAGCCGCGATCGTCGTCACTGCCCGGCATCAGCGCATGTGCAGCATAGGACACGCGCCCCTGCCCGCCAGCATAGGCCGGCACGTGGACACGGAATTGACCGATGTCACCCACCGCCAGTACCGGAAAATCGAGCTGCTGCATCGGCGGAGGCATCGGCTCGGCACGCAGCGGAACTGCAGCGGACAGCAACAGGCCATAGAGAAGTCGTTTCATCGGGATCTCCTGCTTGAAGAGACCCATGGTCGATCACAACGTCATCCGAAGTATCTAGGAATGCAATGAAATGCGGCAGGCATCGGCATGCGCCGATGCCCACCCGCACCGGCCCTCAGCGTCGCGGGGCATCCGGGTCGGTGCGCAGCGCCTTCAGCAGGCCCCACATGTAGAACGCCAGCGTGAACGAGAACGGCAGGCCGCACAGCACCACCGCCGTCTGCATCGCACTGAAGTTGCCAGCCAGCAGCAAACCGACGCTGGCCACAGTGATGCCGACGGCCCAGAACACGCGCAGCCAGATCGGCGCGTCATGGCCATCTTCCACGCCATCGTCAACGCGACGGGTGCACAGGTTGGCGATCATCAGCGTGCCCGAGTCGACCGGGGTCAGGAACAGCACGAAGCCGATCACCACCGCGGCACCGGCTACATAGGGCGCAGCGGGCAGGTACTCCAGCAGCTTGAACAGCGTCATCGCCGCATCGTGCTGGGCCACGTCACCCAGGATCGCCTGGCCGTGGTTGAGCACCAGGTCGATGGCGGTGTTGCCAAAGATCGACAGCCACGCCAGGGTGAAACCGAGCGGGATCAGCAGCACGCCCATGATCACTTCGCGTATGGTGCGGCCACGCGAGATGCGCGCCACGAAAAGACCGACGAACGGCGCCCAGGCGATCCACCACGCCCAGTAGAACAGCGTCCACGAGCCCATCCACTCACGGCCCTTCGGGTCGTTGAGGTACATGTCGAAGCTCTTGCGCACGAACGCGCCGAGGTAATCGCCGGTGTTCTGGATCAGGCCGTCGAACAGGTGCAGGGTCGGGCCGGTGACCAGCACGAACAGCAGCAGGCCACACAGCAGGCGCACATTGAGGTTGGAGAGCCAGGCAATGCCCTTCTCCACACCCGCCACCACGCCGATGGTGGCCACCACCATCATCACCAGCACGATCGCCACCAGCACCTGCGGCGTATCCGGGATATGGAACAGGTAGACCAGGCCGGACTGCACCACCAGCGCGCCGATGCCAAGGTTGGTCACCATCGAGATCAGCGTGGCGAGGATGCCGAAGCCATCGACCATGTCGCCGATGCGGCCATGGATGCGCTCACCGAAGATCGGGTACAGCGCCGAGCGCAGCGCCAGCGGCAGGTCGCGGCGGTAGGCGAAGTAGCCCAGCGCCACGCCGACCAGCGCGTACAGCGCCCAGCCGTGCAGGCCCCAGTGCAGGAAGGTCAGCACCATCGCCTCGCGGCCGGCGGCCACGGTCCCGCCGGGCTGCCCGGGCGGATTGAGAAAATGGTCCAGCGGCTCATAGGCGCCGTAGTACAGCAGCGCGATGCCGATGCCGGCCGAGAACAGCATCGAGACCCAGGCCACGTAACCGAAGGCTGGTGATTCCTCGTTGTGGCCCAGGCGGATGCGGCCGTACGGCGAGAACGCCAGCCACAGCACGAAGCCCAGGCACAGCACGATCAGCAGCATGTACCACCAGCCGAACGCGGCCGAGACTTCGGCCTGTGCCCGCTGCAGCCAGTGCTCGCTGCTTTCGGGATAGAGAACGGTGAGCAGCCCGAGGATGCCGATCGACACCGAAGAGCTGAAGAAGACAAAACGGTTCAAGCGCAGGGGCGAACGCTTGGGATGAGCCAGGGAAGACATGGGGTCGTCTCATCAAGTCCGAGGGGGCACATGGGCGGGGCCGGACCGGTAAACCGGGCCCATGGCGTGGGGCGCGAGCGCATCCTAGGGTTTATTGATTGAACGTTCAATCAATAAAAAGCATAATGGCGGGCAGCCCGATCCTTCGGGTCGCAATCCGTGGAGAGACAATGCCGAAGAAAGGCGTGGAACCGGTACGGCGCGAACAGCTGATCCGGGCCACTTTCCAGACCATCGACGAGATCGGCATGGCCGATGCGACCGTCGCCACCATCGCGAAGAAAGCAGGGCTGTCCAGCGGCATCGTCGCCCACTACTTCGGCGACAAGGACGGCCTGCTCAATGCTGCAATGCGGCAGATCCTGCGTGAACTGAAGGACGCGGTCGCCCGCTACCGTGCCGACGCTGGCGACGACCCGCGTGAGCAGCTGCGCGCCATCGTCGATGGCAACTTCGACGACAGCCAGATCAACGGCACTGCGATGCGCGTCTGGCTCACCTTCTGGGCCGCCAGCATGCACCAGCCGGAACTGGCCCGGCTGCAGCGCGCCAACGACCAGCGCCTGTTCTCCAACCTGTGCCACCAGTTCAACCGCCTGCTGCCCCACCCGCAGGCCCGCCTGGCCGCCCGTGGCCTGGCCGCGATGATCGACGGCCTGTGGCTGCGCGGCAGCCTGGTCGGCGGCCAGTTCAACGCCGAGAAGTCCCGGCGCATCGCTTACGGCTATATCGACTTCCAGTTGCAGGCTGGCGCGCTATAAGCGCTTCAGCACCCGCCCCCTTCCAAGGAGTACGCCCCCATGACCACCCTGCCCGTCCAACAGCTTTACATCCACGGCCAGCGCGTCGACGCCACCAGCGGCAAGACCTTCAAGACCGTGAACCCGGCCACCGGTGAGGTGATCGCTGAAGTGCAGGTCGCCAGCCAGGCCGACGTCGAACGTGCCGTGCAGAGCGCGGCCGAAGGCCAGAAGGTGTGGGCCGCGATGACTGCCATGGAGCGTTCGCGCATCCTGCGCCGCGCCGTCGAGATCCTGCGCGAGCGCAACGACGAACTGGCGCACCTGGAAACGCTGGACACCGGCAAGGCACTGGCCGAAACCACCACCGTGGACATCGTCACCGGTGCCGACGTGGTCGAGTACTACGCCGGCCTGGCCACCGCCATCGAAGGCATCCAGCTGCCGCTGCGCGAATCGAGCTTCTTCTATACCCGCCGCGAGCCGCTGGGCGTGGTCGCCGGCATCGGCGCCTGGAACTACCCGATCCAGATCGCCATGTGGAAGTCGGCCCCGGCCCTGGCCGCCGGCAACGCGATGGTGTTCAAGCCCTCAGAAGTGACCCCGCTGACCGCGATCCGGCTGGCCGAGATCTACACCGAAGCCGGTGTGCCGGCCGGCGTGTTCAACGTCGTGCAGGGCCCGGGCCGCGAGATCGGCCAGTGGCTGACCGAGCACCCGGTGATTGAGAAGATCTCCTTCACCGGCGGCGTCGCCACCGGCAAGAAGGTCATGGCCAGCGCTGCTTCCTCGTCGCTGAAGGAAGTGACCATGGAGCTGGGCGGCAAGTCGCCGCTGGTGATCTGCGATGACGCCGACCTCGACCGAGCCGCCGACATCGCGGTGATGGCCAACTTCTTCAGCTCCGGCCAGGTCTGCACCAACGGCACCCGCGTGTTCGTGCCGCGCAGCATGCTCGCCGCCTTCGAAGCCGCCGTGGTCGAGCGCGTCAAGCGCATCCGCATCGGCGACCCGATGGCCGCCGAGACCAACTTCGGCCCGCTGACCAGCTTCCCGCACATGGAAAACGTGCTGCGCTACATCGAAAGCGGCAAGGCCGAAGGCGCCCGCCTGCTGACCGGCGGCGGCCGTGCCACGGAAGGCGCGTTGGCCAATGGCGCCTACGTGCTGCCGACCGTGTTCTCCGACTGCCGCGATGACATGACCATCGTCAAGGAAGAGATCTTCGGGCCGGTGATGAGCATCCTTGCCTACGACGACGAAGACGAAGTGGTGCGTCGTGCCAACGACACCACCTTCGGCCTCGCCGCTGGCGTGGTCAGCAAGGATGTCAGCCGCGCCCATCGCATCATCCACCGCCTGGAAGCCGGCATCTGCTGGATCAACACCTGGGGCGAATCGCCGGCCGAAATGCCGGTTGGCGGCTACAAGGAATCCGGCGTCGGCCGTGAGAACGGCATCTCCACCCTCGGCCACTACACCCGCATCAAGTCGGTGCAGGTGGAACTGGGCGACTACACCAGCGTGTTCTGATCGGCGCGCCCCGAGCGCGCACCTTCGTCCGGCCACCGCGCCGATCCGACATTCCGCCGGGACGCCTGCATGCAGCGCGCCCCGGCCTGCAGGAGACACCCATGAGCACCCATAACGAGTACGACTACATCATCATCGGCGCCGGTTCGGCCGGCAACGTGCTGGCCACCCGCCTCACCGAAGATGCCGATGTCAGCGTGCTGCTGCTGGAAGCCGGTGGCCCGGACTACCGGCTCGACTTCCGTACCCAGATGCCGGCGGCGCTGGCCTTCCCGCTGCAGGGCAAGCGCTACAACTGGGCGTACAAGACCGATCCCGAGCCCTTCATGAACAACCGCCGCATGGACTGCGGCCGTGGCAAGGGGCTGGGTGGCTCGTCGCTGATCAACGGCATGTGCTACATCCGGGGAAACGCGATGGACTACGACAATTGGGCCAGCATGCCCGGCGTGGAAGACTGGACCTACCTGGACTGCCTGCCGTACTTCCGCAAGGCCGAAACCCGTGACATCGGCCCCAACGACTACCACGGCGGTGACGGCCCGCTGCGGGTGACCACGCCCAAGGCCGGCAACAACGAACTGTTCGCTGCGATGGTCGAGGCCGGCGTGCAGGCCGGCTACCCGCGCACCGACGACCTCAACGGCTACCAGCAGGAAGGCTTCGGCCCGATGGACCGCACGGTGACCCCGAAGGGTCGTCGTTCCAGCACCGCCCGCGGCTACCTGGACCTGGCCAAGCCGCGCCCGAACCTGACCATCGTCACCCACGCGCTGACCGACCGCATCCTGTTCTCGGGCAAGCGTGCGGTGGGCGTGCAGTGGCTGCACAACGACCAGCCGCAGCGTGCCACCGCGCGCCGCGAAGTGCTGCTGTGTGGCGGCGCCATCGCCTCGCCGCAGATCCTGCAGCGCTCGGGCGTCGGCCCGGCCGACCTGCTGCGCAGCCTCGACATCGACCTGGTGCACCACCTGCCGGGCGTCGGCGCCAACCTGCAGGATCACCTGGAGATGTACCTGCAGTACGAGTGCAAGAAGCCCGTCTCGCTGGCCCCGGCGCTGAAGCTGTACAACCAGCCGGCCATCGGTGCTGAATGGCTGTTCCTGGGCACCGGCATCGGCGCCAGCAACCAGTTCGAGGCCGGCGGCTTCATCCGCAGCGATGCCGAATTCGACTGGCCGAACCTGCAGTACCACTTCCTGCCGGTGGCAATCAATTACAACGGCTCCAACCCGATCAAGGCGCACAGCTTCCAGATGCACGTCGGTTCGATGCGCTCGCCCAGCCGCGGCCGCATCCACGTGCGTTCGAAGGATCCGCGCGAACATCCGAGCATCCTGTTCAACTACATGTCGCACGACCAGGACTGGCGCGAGTTCCGCGCAGCGATCCGCATCACCCGCGAGATCTTCGCGCAGCCGGCGCTGGCTCCGTACAGCGGCCGCGAGATCTCGCCGGGCAGCGCACTGCAGACCGATGCGCAGATCGATGCGTTCGTCCGCGAGCATGCCGAGACCGCCTACCACCCGTCGTGCTCGAACAAGATGGGCCATGCCGATGACCCGATGGCGGTGGTCGACGGCCAGGGCCGCGTGCACGGGCTGGAAGGCCTGCGCATCGTCGATGCCTCGATCATGCCGCAGGTGGTGACCGGCAACCTCAACGCGCCGACCATCATGATGGCCGAGAAGCTGGCCGACGTGATCCGTGGCCGCACCCCGCTGGCCCGCAGCACCGCGCCGTACTACAAGGCCAACGGCGCACCGGTACGCAAGCAGGGCTGACGCAAGCGCCCCGCTTGGGGCCACGGTAGTGCCGACCGCTGGCCGGCATCCACCGGAATCCCGATCGAGCGCAGATGCCGGCCGGCGGCCGGCATTACCTAGCAAGGAGGCCCCTCGGGGCCTCTTCGCGTTTTCCCTACGGCGGGGTATGCTGCAATGAACGGCCATTGTCGATACGCTCAGGGCCGTAACCTAAAACATCACGATTCCTGGAGGGGGAATATGAGTCTGGATCGTCCTTGGCTGCAGAGCTATCCGAAAGGCGTTCCCGCCGAAATCGACGTCAACGAATTCCATTCGGTCGCCTCGGTCTTCGACGCTTCCGTCGCGAAATTCCGCGACCGTCCCGCCTACTCCAGCTTCGGCAAGGTCCTCACCTATGGTGAGACGGATGCGCTGGTCACCCAGTTCGCCGCCTACCTGCTGGGTGAGCTCAAGCTCAAGAAGGGTGACCGCGTCGCTCTGATGATGCCCAACTGCCTGCAGTACCCGGTGGCCACCTTCGGCGTGCTGCGCGCCGGCCTGACCGTGGTCAACGTCAATCCGCTGTACACCGCCCGCGAACTCAAGCACCAGCTGGTCGATGCCGGCGTCAGTGCCCTGGTGGTGGTCGACAACTTCGGCGACACCGTCGAGCAGGTCATCGCCGATACGCCGGTCAAGCACGTGGTCACCACCGGCCTGGGCGACCTGCTCGGCGCAAAGGGCGCGATCGTCAACTTCGTCCTGAAGTACGTCAAGAAGATGGTGCCCAACTACCACATCAAGGGTGCCGTCCGCTTCAAGCAGGCGCTCAAGCTGGGCAGCCGCCATGCCCTTCCGCCGGTCGAGGTCGACCACGACGACATCGCCTTCCTGCAGTACACCGGCGGCACCACCGGCGTGGCCAAGGGTGCGATGCTGACCAACCGCAACCTGATCGCCAACATGCAGCAGGCGTCAGCGTGGTTGTCGACCTCGGGCATCGAGCCGGGCAAGGAAGTGATCATCACTGCCCTGCCGCTCTACCACATTTTTGCGCTGACCGCGAACGGTCTGGTCTTCATGAAGTTCGGTGGCTGCAACCACCTGATCACCAACCCGCGCGACATGAAGGGCTTCGTCAAGGAGCTCAAGGGCACCCGCTTCACTGCCATCACCGGCGTCAACACGCTGTTCAACGGCCTGCTCAACACCCCGGGCTTCGACGAGATCGACTTCTCTTCGGTCAAGTTCACCCTGGGCGGTGGCATGGCGGTGCAACGTGCCGTGGCCGAACGCTGGAAGAAGATCACCGGCGTGACCCTGGTCGAAGCCTACGGCTTGACCGAAACCTCGCCGGCCGCCTGCATCAACCCGCTCACCCTGCCCGAGTACAACGGCGCCATCGGCCTGCCGATCCCGTCCACCGATGCCTGCATCAAGGACGACAACGGCAACATCCTGGCGCTGGGCGAAGTGGGCGAGCTGTGCATCAAGGGCCCGCAGGTGATGAAGGGCTACTGGCAGCGTCCGGAAGAAACCGCTACCGCCATCGATGCGGACGGCTGGCTGCACACCGGCGACATGGCGAAGATGGACGAACGGGGCTTCTTCTACATCGTCGACCGCAAGAAGGACATGATCCTGGTGTCCGGCTTCAACGTGTACCCGAATGAGGTCGAAGACGTCATCGCGATGATGCCGGGCGTGCTGGAAGTCGCCGCCGTCGGTGTCCCGGACGAAAAGTCCGGCGAAGTGGTCAAGGTCGTGATCGTGAAGAAGGACCCGAACCTGACCGCGGAAATGGTCAAGGAACATGCGCGGGCAAACCTGACCGGTTACAAGCACCCCAGAATCGTAGAATTCCGAAAGGAGCTGCCGAAGACCAACGTCGGCAAGATTCTCCGTCGCGAGCTGCGTGATACGCCCGCCCAGTAAGGGTTTCCGGGCAACGGGACAGTACAGGGACCCCGCCGGAGACGGCGGGGTCTTTTTATTACCGGAACATGGCCGGTACAGCGCTTGCGGGCGGTTCACGACGGGTGCATAGAATCAGTCGCCGCCGCACGTTCAGCCCGCCCCCTCACTCCTCTCCGTCCGCTCTGCGGTTGGCCGGACGGTCACACGGAGAACTCCCATGTCCGCAGTACGCCCCATCATCACCCGTCCCTCGCAGCACCCTACCCTGCGTATCACCGAAGAACCCGAGCGGGATGTCTACTGGATCCACATGCACGCCAACCTGGTCAACCAGCCGGGCCGGCCGTGCTTCGCCTCGCGCTTGGTCGATGACATCGTCGACTACCAGCGCGAACTGGGCGATCGCCTAAGCGCCTCGCACGCTCTGTCACCCCATGTCGTTCTTGCCTCGGACAGTGACGTGTTCAACCTGGGCGGCGACCTTGAGCTGTTCTGCCGGCTGATCCGCGAAGGTGACCGCGCCCGACTGCTCGACTATGCCCAACGCTGCGTGCGCGGCGTGCATGCCTTCCATGCCGGCCTGGGCACCCGTGCCCACAGCATCGCCCTGGTCCAGGGCAATGCCCTGGGCGGCGGCTTCGAGGCCGCACTGAGCTGCCACACCATCGTCGCCGAGGAAGGCGTGCTGATGGGCCTGCCCGAGGTGCTGTTCGACCTGTTCCCGGGCATGGGCGCCTACTCCTTCCTGTGCCAGCGGATCAGCCCACGCCTGGCCGAGAAGATCATGCTGGAAGGCAACCTCTACACCGCCAGCCAGCTGAAGGAGATGGGCCTGGTCGACATCGTGGTGCCGGTGGGCGAAGGTGTTGCCGCGGTCGAACAGGTGATCAAGGAAAGCCGGCGCATTCCGCACGCGTGGGCGGCGATGCGTGAAGTCAACGAGATCGCCACCATGGTGCCACTGCATGAAATGATGCGGATCACCGAGATCTGGGTGGACACCGCCATGCAGCTCGGCGAGAAGTCCCTGCGCACCATGGATCGGCTGGTACGGGCGCAGGCCCGGCGCAATGGCGACCCGGCCTGACCGTCCGGCGGGTCAGGACGGGCTGCGCTCGCTGTCGTCGCGGTGCGCTGCTCCCGCACTACGGGCAGCCAACGCATTCCTGCCGTTGCGCAGGGCGGTCGCCAGGCTGCCGAGGCGGGCGTTCCATTCACCCTTCAGCTGCCAGTCCGCCATGCGCATGATTTCGCCACTGGAGGCGGCAACCTGGACAAGCCCCAGGTTGCTCGCCACACCGCGCAGCGCGTGTGCGTGCTCGCGGAAATCCTCCCAGGCCTGGCGCTCGCCGCAGCCCTGCAGCTGGCCCATGCTCGCGTCGACGTCCGCCAGGCACTGGTCGATGAACTTGCGTTCGAAGCCATCGCCCATGCCCAGCGATGCCAGTTCGTCCAGCACCGCGGTATCGAGCACGCCATCGCCAACCGGCAATGCCGGCACCGACTGGATGCCGGACTCGGCGCGGGTGTTGGCGGCGACATCGGCCAGCACTTCCAGCAGACGGGTGGCCACCACGGGCTTGGCAAGGAAGGCGCGGGCACCGGCCTGCTCGCAACGCAGGATGGACTCGGGGGTGACGTCTGCGCTCAGCACCATGACCGGAACGTAAGGCATGCCGCTGGCCTGCATCACCCGCAACTGCTTGAGCAGGTCCAGTCCGCTCATGCCGGGCATGTGCAGATCGACAATCGCTGCGTCGTAACTGGCCTGCTCCAACGCATCGAGCACTTCGGCGCCGCCATTGACGCAGGTCACCTTGTGGCCGGCCTTCTCCAGCAACCGCTGCAGCACCATGCGGTTGGCTTCATGGTCGTCGGCCACCAGCACCCGCAGGCTGCGCACCCGCGCACGATGACGCAGGAAGGGATTGGAAAACGCGATGACATTGCCGGCTTCAGCCACCTCGGACGAAACCGCCGGGGCTGATGAGGTCTCTGCCACGTCCAGCGTGATCTCGACCCAGAACACGCTGCCGCGCGGGCTGTTTGGCGCATAGCCGACCTGCCCGCCCATCGACTCGACCAGGCCCTTGGCAATTGCCGTGCCCAGGCCGGTTCCCTCATGACGACGGGCCAGGCCGACATCGCCCTGCTCGAAGGCATTGAACAGGCGCCCGCGCAACGCCACCGGCACGCCGATGCCCGTGTCGACGATCTCGAATCGCAGCCGCACCCGGTCGCTGCCCAGCGCATCCGGGCTGGACACGCGCAGATGCACGTAGCCGCTCTCGGTGAACTTGACCGCGTTGCCCATCAGGTTCAGCAGGATCTGCTGCAGATGCCCGGCATCGCCCAGCAGGCGCGGCGGCACGTTGTCGTCCACCTGCACACGGTAGTCCAGCGATTTGGAGCGGGTCTGCGGGGTCAGGATCAGGTTGATCGCCTGCAGCACGTCGGCCAGCGCGAACTCGTGCCACTCCACGCGCACCTTGCCGGCTTCGATCGCGGAGATGTCCAGCACCTCTTCCACCAGCGCCAACAGGCTGCGGGTCGAGGCCTGGATGGTGTTCAGACACTCGCGCTGTTCGTCGTCCAGGCGGGTGGTGGCCAGCACTTCGGTCATGCCGGCCAGCCCGTTCAACGGCGTGCGGAACTCATGGCTCATGTTGGCCAGGAAACGGCTCTTGGCTTCGTTGGCCTGGCGCGCCTCGGCGACCGCGCGGGTCAAGGCATGCAACAGCGAATCGAAGTACAGCGGAATCGCGCCCAGGCCCAGCAGCAGGCCCCAGCCCAGATAATCGTGACCGCGCCAGTACGGCGACAGCATCACCGTGCACAGGAACGCCAGGCAGCCCATGGCCGTGGCCACGCGCAGGTACGTACTGCCGTAACGCATGCCGTTGCCGATCGTCACCCACAGCATCACCGCATACAGCGGTGCCGCCGGCTCACCCTGGATGGTCATGATCCAGGCCATGCAGGTGTAATCGGTCAGCATGCCGATCACCCTTCGTACATGCGAAACACCCGGATTGACCAGGATCGCCGCCAGCAGGCCGGCGGAGATGGTCAGCTCGAAGGCAAGGATCAGCCACGTCGCAGTCAGTGCCTCACCGCCGCCACTCAGCGAACGCCAGCCCAGGTAGCTGATGAACAGCGCGGTGATCACGATGCGGATCAGGTTCTGCGCGTGCTCGCTGTCTTCTCTCCCGGACAGGCGCTGCCTGAAGCGGGCCAACAGCGAGCGATTATGGGCGGCGGCGGGGGTCGTATCCATGTTCGGATGTCGCATCCTTCGGCGCAGCAGGGAGGAGCAGCACAACGGTACTGCCAGCAACCCCAACCACAGGGAAATGGCCAGCCCCAGGTTGGCCTGCCAGTAAGGGGTCAGCAGCACGGTGGTGCCGAAACTGACCATCGCCAGCACGATGGCAGCGGCCAGGTAACGCGGCCCGAAGCGCAGGCCGTTGCCCACAGTGACCCACATCACCACCGCATACACCCACGCCAGCGGCTCACCCATCTGGATCATGCCGACCGCGATCAGGCCGTAATCGGCCAGCATCCCGGCCACCCGTCGCGGATCGGAGCGCTCCGGCTTCCACAGCAACCAGCCAAACAGCAGCAGTGACAGGCCCAGCCCGGTCAGCACCGTCGCCAGCACGCCCTGATATTGATCCAACCGGTGCTGGCGGGCACCGGACAACAGAACATAGACCAGGATCAGCGAGATCAGCACCACCCGCACGATCGCCTGGCCATGTTCCGAATCCGGACGCTGCGCCAACCGGCGCTTCACGCGTGCGAACAGGTCCTGCATGTCACCCACCCGGTCGCGTCGATGCCGTCGAGTGCTGGGCGCAGATATCCATCAACTGCTGGTGGCCGCGCATCAGCGCATCCACGCAGCGTGGATCGAACAGGCGGCCACGCTGGGCATACAGATAGGCCAGTGTAGCTTCCATGGTCCATGCTTCCTTGTACGGACGGGGTGAGATGAGTGCGTCGAAGACGTCGGCCACGGCGACGATGCGCGCTTCCAGCGGAATCGCCTCACCGACCAGCCCATCCGGGTAGCCGCTGCCGTCGTAACGTTCGTGGTGGCGCAGCGCGATCAACGCGCCGACCTGGATGAAGCGGTTCTGGCTGCCACTGAGCAGCTCATGGCCGATGCGTGGGTGCCGGCGCATGATCGCCAGCTCCTCGTCGTTGAGCTTGCCCTGCTTGAGCAGCACTGCATCGGGAATGGCGATCTTGCCCATGTCATGCAGCGGCGCGGCCATCTCGATCAGGCGCACGTCGTCTTCGGGCAGGCCCAGCTGCTCGGCGATCAGCCCTGCCACGCGCGCCATGCGTTCGAGGTAGGCACTGGTGCCGGCATCACGGAACTCGATCGCCCGCGCCAACCGCGACAGGGTCTCGCGTTCGCGCTCCTCGACCTCGTGCATGCTGGCCAGCAAGCGCTGCTCCAGCGACAACGCGCGTTGCTTCACGTTCTCGGTCTGCTGGCGCAGCTGCAGCAGGTTGTAGCAGCGCGCGCGCAGTTCGCGCGGACGGATGGGCTTGACCAGGAAGTCGATGACCCCCGCTTCCAGCGCCGCCTGACGGATCGGCTCGTCGCCGACCACGGTGATCAGGATCACTGGAATGTCGCGATGCTTGGGCAGGCGACGGAAACGGCGGGCGAACTCCAGCCCGTCCATCTCCGGCATGCGGTAATCGAGCAGCAGCAGGTCGACCGGATGCGCCTCACACCAGGCCAATGCGGTCAACGGATCACCGAAGTCATACACGCTCAGTTCCGGCGCGATATCTTCGATGACGTGACGCAGCATCGTCCGCGCGGACGTCTGGTCGTCAACAATGACGATGTTCAACGCGTACTCTGCCTGGTTTCTCGACCATGCTGGATCATCAGCAGGCGAGGATACCCTGCCGCTGCGAACGCTCGCACCCTGCATCGGCCTGACTCCCGTGTCATGCGTCCCGGTTCATGATCGTCATCACACTGTGAAGCGGACTCTCCACAGTGCGCACTCCCCCTGGCGCCGATCAAGCCACAACAGACGTCAAGGTAGTGCATTAACGATACGCCGAGTGCGGGAGGCGTCAATCGCGCCGTCTCATTTCGCGACGGCGCGCACAAACAGGAGTCAAAAAGACGACTTACTGCTCCGGACGCATGTACGGGAACAGCAGCACGTCGCGGATCGAACTGCTGCCAGTCAGCAACATCACCAGGCGATCGACGCCGATGCCGAGGCCGCCGGTCGGTGCCATGCCGTACTCCAGCGCACGGATGTAGTCGGCGTCGTAGTGCATGGCCTCGTCGTCGCCCCCCTCCTTCGCGGCTACCTGGGCCTGGAAACGCTGGGCCTGGTCTTCCGGGTCGTTCAGCTCGGAGAAGCCATTGGCCAGCTCCTTGCCGTTGACGAACAGCTCGAAGCGGTCGGTGTAGCCCGGATCATTGTCGTTGGCACGGGCCAGCGGCGAGACCTCCACCGGATGGTCGGTGATGAAGGTCGGCTGGATCAGGGTGTGCTCGACAGTGGCTTCGAAGATCTCCAGCAGCAGCTTGCCCCAGCCGTAGGACGGCTTGACGCGGATCTTCAAGCGCTCGCAATGGCGCAGCAGCGCGTCGCGGTCGGTGCAGTCGGCAGCAGAAATTTCCGGGTTGTGGTGGCGGACCGCCTCGTCCATGCGCCAGCGGCGGAACGCCGGGCCCAGGTCGATCTTCGCACCGTCCCACTCCACCTCGGTGCCGCCGTTGACCGCCTTGGCCACGTCACGGATCACGCCTTCGGTCAGGTCCATGATCTCGTTGTACGTGGCATAGGCCTCGTACAGCTCCATCATGGTGAATTCCGGGTTGTGGCGGGTGCTGACGCCTTCGTTGCGGAAGTTGCGGTTGATCTCGTAGACGCGCTCCAGGCCACCCACGGTCAGGCGCTTGAGGTACAGCTCCGGCGCCACGCGCAGGTACAGGTCCAGGTCCAACGCGTTGTGGTGGGTGGTGAACGGCTTGGCCGCCGCGCCACCGGGGATGTAATGCATCATCGGCGTTTCGACTTCCAGGAAGTCGCGGTTGTCCAGCCACGCGCGCATGGCGCGGATGATCTTCGAGCGCTTGATGAACACCGCGCGCGACTCCGGGGTCACGATCAGGTCGACATAGCGCTGGCGATAGCGCTGCTCGACGTCGGCCAGGCCATGCCACTTGTCCGGCAGCGGTCGCAGCGACTTGGTCAGCAACCGGATCGATTCGGCCTTGACCGACAACTCGCCGGTCTTGGTACGGGTCAGGCCGCCTTCGACAGCGATGATGTCGCCCACGTCCCAGCCCTTGAAGGCGGTGTAGGCATCGCCCAGCACCGTGCCCTGCAGGAACAGCTGGATGCGGCCGGACTCGTCCTGGATCTGCGCGAAACTGGCCTTGCCCATGATGCGCTTGGCCATCAGGCGGCCCGCCATCTTCACCTGGCGGCCGTTGCCTTCCAGGGCCTCGGCGGTCCACTGTCCGGCGTCCGCGAATTCTTCCTGCAGGCGGCCGGCGAAGTCCTCGCGACGGAAGTCGTTCGGGTACGCGATGCCCTGCCCACGCAGCGTTTTGAGTTTCTCGCGGCGCTCGGCGATCAACTTGTTTTCGTCAACGGGGGGGGTATCGGTAGCTTCGCTCATGGATCTGCGGGAATCGTGTAGTGAGGGGGGATGTTGCACCCGGCACAGCCGGTTGCCCAGCATACCAAAACCGCCCCGCCCCAGCCCTGGACCGGGCCCCGGCCCGCTGCCCGGTAGCCGCCAACCTTGGTTGGCGCTCCATCGTGTCGACCAAGGTCGACACCTACCAGGTCCGCTGCCCGCTGCCCGGTTGCCGCCAACCTTGGTTGGCGGTCCGTGTGTCGACCAAGGTCGACACCTACCGGATTCCGGGGAACCGATGCCACGGCAGGCGTCAACCGTTCCCTGGGAACGCCTGCCGCAGCTCGTCCACCAGCACCCGCTGGTTCTCCGAGTAATCAATCGGCACCGATACCAGGTGCACCCCACCCTCGTTGAACGCCGCCTCCAGCGTCGGGATGAACTGCTCGATGGCCGTCACCTCATGCCCCTTGCAGCCATAGGCTTGCGCATACTTCACGAAATCCGGGTTACTGAACGTCATGCCGTAGTCGGGGAAGCCGTCCACCGCCTGCTTCCAGCGGATCATTCCGTAGGCGCCGTCGTTGAGGATCAGCACCACCAGATTCAGGCCCAGCCGACGCGCGGTCTCCAGCTCCTGGCTGTTCATCATGAATCCGCCATCGCCGCACACCGCCAGCACGCGCCGCTGCGGGTACAGGATCGAGGCCATGATCGCCGACGGCAGGCCCGCGCCCATCGTCGCCAGCGCGTTGTCCAGCAGCAGCGTATTGGCCACCTGGGTGCGGTAATTGCGCGCAAACCAGATCTTGTACATGCCGTTGTCCAGCGCCACGATGCCGTCCGGCGGCATCACCTGGCGCACGTCGTGCACCAGCCGCTGCGGGGTGAATCCAGCTTCCTCGGCACGGTCAGCCAGGTGTTCCAGAATGGTCGCGCGCAGCGGCAGCAGCGCGTCGGCGTTCGGCACTGCACCTTCGATACGGTCGGCCAGCTGGGTCAGCGAACGGCCGATGTCACCGATCACTTCCACCTGCGGGAAGTACACCTGCTCCACCGCCGCCTGCGAATAGCCGATGTGGATGACCGTCGGCCCACCCGGGCGCATCACGAACGGCGGCTTCTCGGTGACCTCATGGCCGATGGTCACGATCACGTCGGCCTGGTCGATGGCCATGTGCACATAGTCGCGCTCGGTCAGCGCCGCGGTGCCCATGTACAGGCCCGAACCACCGGCCACCGCGCCCTTGCCCATCTGCGTGGTAAAGAACGGAATGCCGGCACGCAGCACGAACGCCGACAGCGCTTCGCTGGACTGCGGCCGCGACGCCGCCGAGGCGATCATCAGCAGCGGGCGCTTGGCATTGCGGATGATCTCCGCCGCGCGGTCCAGTGCTTCCGGACTGGCAATGGGACGATCCACCGCGTGCGGCGGAATCAGCGCTACGTCCCCGACCTCATCGGCCGCGATGTCTTCGGGCAGCTCCAGCAGCACCGGGCCCGGGCGCTCTTCCAGCGCGGTACGGAATGCCTCGCGGACGATGGTCGGTATGGTGCGCGCCGAGACGATCTGCCGCGCCTGCTTGGTCAGCGGCTTCATGGTGCTGACGATGTCGACGATCTGGAAACGCGCCTGCTTGCTGGCGACGATGCCCTTCTGGCCAGTGATCATGATCACCGGCCACGCGCCGAGCAGCGCGTAGGCGGCACCGGTGGTGAAGTTGAGCGCGCCCGGGCCGAGCGTGGCCAGGCACACGCCGGGCTTACCGGTCAGGCGGCCGTAGGTAGCCGCCATGAACACCGCTGCCTGCTCGTGACGGGTGATGACCAGCTCGATGCTGGAATGGCGCAGCGACTCGACCACGTCGAGATTTTCTTCGCCGGGAATACCGAAAATGCGCTCGACACCTTCGTTCTCAAGCGCGGCGACAAGCAGATCTGAACCCTTGGACATTGGAGTGCCGTCCTTTTCGCTGGACTGATGATGGATCGTTGCAGGAAGGATGGAAGCTGCGCGTCAACGCTTGTCGAACCACACCGTCTGCGCGTTGACGAATTCGCGGATGCCGAAGTGCGAGAGCTCACGGCCGAAGCCGCTCTTCTTCACGCCGCCGATCGGCACGCGCGGATCGGAGGCGGAGAAACCGTTGACGAACACGCCGCCGGTCTGCATCCGGCGCGCCAGCTGCATCGCACGGGCGCGATCGCCGGTCCACAGGTTGCCGCTGAGGCCGAACTCGCTCTGGTTGGCCAGTTCCACCGCATGGTCGGCATCGCGAGCGCGGCTGATCGAGGCCACCGGACCGAAGGTCTCGGTATCGAAGGCCTGCATGCCCGGCTCCACGTCGGCCAGCACGGTGGGGGCGTAGAACGCGCCCGGCCGATCCAGCTGATGGCCGCCGACCAGGAGCTTCGCGCCCGCGTCCACCGAAGCGCGTACCTGCGCGTCCAGCTGCTCCAGCAGGTCCTGGCGCGCCATCGGACCGATACGGTTGCCGGATTCACGGCCATCACCCACGGTCAGCGCCTGCACCTTCTGGCAGAACCGCGCCACGAAGCGGTCGTACACCGCGTCCTCGACGATGATGCGCTTGCCGGCGATGCAGACCTGCCCGGTGTTCTGGAAGCGCGAGGCCACCGCCGCATCGACGGCAGCGTCAAGATCGGCGTCGGCCAGCACGATGAACGGGTCCGAGCCGCCCAGTTCCAGCACCACCTTCTTCAGCGCCTGCCCGGCCTGGGCGGCGATGCTGCGGCCGGCGGCCACGCTGCCAGTCAGCGTGACCGCAGCAATGCGATCATCTGCGATCGCGCGGCTGGTGCCGTCGCGGCTGATGTTGGCGGCAATGAAGGTGCCTTCCGGCAGCCCTGCGTCACGCCAGGCGGCGTCAAGCAGCTGCGCGGTACCGACGATGTTCTCGGCCGGCTTCAGCAGGAAGCCGTTGCCGCCCATCAGGATCGGTACCGCCGCGCGCATCACCTGCCAGTACGGGAAGTTCCACGGCATGATGCCCAGCACCACGCCCAGCGGCAGGTAGGACACGTAAGCCTTGTCGTCGGGCACCTGGGTCGGTTCGTCGCGCAGCAACTGCGCACCGTGGTCGGCGTACCAGTCGCACAGCACGGCGCACTTCTCGATCTCGGCCAGCGACTCGGCCTGGACCTTGCCCATTTCGGCGGTGGCCAGCGCGGCCAGCTTTTCACGGTCACGGCGCAGTACCACCGCCATCGCACGCAGTACGTCTGCACGCTGTTCAAGGCTCTTGGCGCTCCAGGCCGCAAAGCCAACCTGGCCGCGATCCAGGATTGTTTCCAGTTCGGCGTCGGTGGCGAAGGGATGGCTGGCGATCTGCTGGCCGGTGGCCGGATCGCGGGAAATGGCGGTGCTGGGGGCAGCGGACATGCAGGTCTCCTGGTGTCTCGACAACGGGCGGCGGCCCGTCTCCTGCACAGGAATGTGGACCCGATTGGCGGAGGCAACAAGGCGTCTGCTTATCCTGTGACCTGCACTTACCTGCCTGAATGGGGTGGGTTGTCCTGGCAGGGCTGCGCCCTGCACCCGCAGAGGCAACAACAACAGCCGAAGCAACAGCACAAGCTGGTTTCCTGCGGGATGGCGGGGGGGGGGGGGGGGGGGGGGGGGGGGGGGGCGGGGGGGGGGGGGGGGGGGGGGGGGGGGGGGCGGGGGGGGGCGCCCCCCCCCCCCCCCCCCCCCCCCCCCCCCCCCCCCCCCCCCCCCCCCCCCCCCCCCCCCCCCCCCCCCCCCCCCCCCCGCCTTCGACAATTTCCCGCGATCTGTACGACATCCACGCCATGCGTGGATGAATCTCCATCGGAATCGACTGTTTCGAAACTGGAACGAAAAGCAGCCGAGCATCGGCTCGGCTCTACAACAGGCCGCGCGGAAAATTGTCAGAGGTGGGGCGGTGTGGGTTGGCAGGACCGTTGGCGCCATGGGCCCGAGGCATGCCTCGAGCGGGTTGGGCAGGACGCCCAACCCCGGTCTTGCCGTGTGCGCAGGACAGCGCACACGAGCAAGGCGCCATCGAGCCCCCATGGATGGGTTTACGGCGTGTCCTGCCAACCCACACCGCCCCACCATTCCACGTATAGCCCGCTGTTGCTGTTGCTGTCGCTTCGGCCTCTGCGGGTGCAGGGCGCAGCCCTGCCGATCAACCTACCTATGCGGCAGGTAGGTCACCAAGGAAAGATCGTGGCGGCTCTCCGGCACCAGCGCCACGTACTGCAGGTCCAGCAACCCGCGCGTGGGATGGTTCAGCTTCTTCGCGCCTTCATCGAACCGGCGAACGTCGTGCTCCGGCCACCACTGGCGGAACTCTTCGCTATGCGCGGCGATGTCCTCGGCCAGCGCCAGGAACGGGGCCTTGTCCGGCGCCTGCGCCATCGCCGCGCGGAAGCCTGCCAGCAGGCCGCGGGTCATCTCTTCCCAGTTGAGGATCAGCGTGCGGTACGGCGGGTACAGGAACATCAGCCGCAGCGTGTTGCGCTCATGCGGCGCCAGCTGGCTGTAGTCCACGAACAGATCGGCGATGGCCGGGTTCCAGGCCAGGATGTCGTAACGGGTATTGCGCACGTAGGCCGGGATCGGTTGCATGGCCTCGACCAGCTGGCGCAGGCCATCGGTGACCGTTTCGTCCGGTGACTCCAGCGGCACGCCGTAGCCGGACAGCGCAAACGCGTAGGCGCGTTCGTCGTCACTCATGCGCAGTACCTGCGCCAGGCGCTCCAGCACCTCCGGCGAAGCGCGCACTTCACGGCCCTGTTCGATCCAGGTGTACCAGCTGACGCTGACCCCGATCGCCAGTGCGACTTCCTCCCGCTTCAGGCCCGGGGTGCGCCGGCGCCCGGCCGGGAGGCCGAGCGTGGCGGGGTCGACACGGGCACGGCAGGCCTTGAGGAAGCCGCCGAGTTCCTTGCGTTCACTTTCGCTGCGCATCATCGCTACCGCCGTACCTGTTGTAGCGTCGAGCCATGCTCGACGCATCTACTACCGCGCGAACAGCAGCTGAGCATGGCTCAGCTCTACAGTAAAGCCGGTTCAGCCACCCTCGGCGTCACGCACGCGGGTGATGATATCCGCGCAGGCACGTCGATCAGGCATCGACGCGCTTGGAGCCCACGGCCAGGCCGGCCTTCAGGCTGGCTTCGACGAACTCGTCCAGGTCGCCGTCGAGCACCTTCTGCGTATCCGAACGCTCGATGCCGGTACGCAGGTCCTTGATACGGCTCTGGTCGAGCACGTAGTTGCGGATCTGGCTGCCCCAGCCGATGTCGGACTTGGTGGCTTCCACGGCGTCCTTCTCGGCGTTGCGCTTCTGGATCTCCAGCTCGTACAGCTTGGCGGCCAGCATCTTCATCGCGTTGTCGCGGTTCTGGTGCTGGCTGCGGCCGGTCTGGCAGGCCACGACGATATTGGTCGGGATGTGGGTGATTCGCACCGCCGACTCGGTCTTGTTCACGTGCTGGCCACCGGCACCGGACGAGCGGTATACGTCGGTACGCAGGTCGGCCGGGTTGATGGTGATGTCGATGTTGTCGTCGATTTCCGGCGACACGAACACCGAGGTGAAGCTGGTGTGGCGTCGGTTGTCCGAGTCGAACGGCGACTTGCGCACCAGGCGGTGCACGCCGGTCTCGGTCTTCAGCCAGCCGTAGGCATAGTCGCCTTCCACGCGCAGCGTGGCCGACTTGATGCCGGCGACGTCGCCACCGGAGACTTCCATCAGCTCGGTCTTCCAGCCGCGCGATTCACACCAGCGCAGGTACATGCGCAGCAGGATCTCGGCCCAGTCCTGGGCTTCGGTGCCACCGGCACCGGCCTGGATGTCGACGAACGCGGCAGCATTGTCCATCTCGCCGGAGAACATGCGCTGGAACTCCAGCTTCTCCACGTGCGACTGGTGCTTGTCCAGGTCGGCGACCACGGCCAGCGCGGTGTCTTCGTCCTGTTCGGACTCAGCCAGCTCAAGCAGTTCGGTGGCATCAGCCAGGCCGTCCAGCACCGAGGCGATGCCGCCCACGGTCTTTTCCAGGCTGGAACGCTCGCGGCCCAGGTTCTGGGCGTATTCGGCGTTGTTCCAGACGTCGGGGCTTTCCAGCTCCCGCGTTACTTCTTCAAGACGCTCTTTCTTGGCGTCGTAGTCAAAGATACCCCCGAAGCGACAGCACGCGATCGGTCAGATCGGTGATGCGCTGGCGGACAGGATTCAGTTCGATCATGTCGGCGGTTATGCATTCAAAAGATGACTGGTAATGATACCGCAGGCCGGGGATGCCCGGGATGAGGGCCTCACCCTGCCCCCAGCGCCTGCCGCAGCAGCGGTAGCTGGCGCCGGCTGCAGGGCACCTTCGCCCCGTCGGCCATGTGCAGCAGGGCCTCGCCGCCGTCCAGCGGCTCGATCGAGCGCAGCTGGCCCCGATGGATCAGCCAGCTGCGGTGCGGACGCAGGAACTCACCCGGGTCCAGTCGCTGTTCCAGTACCGCCATGGTGATCCGCAGCGGGTAGTCGTGGCCGCGTACCCGCAGGTTCACGTAGTTCCCCGCCGCCTGGGCGTACTCCACGTCGGCGGTGGCGACCAGGAACTCCTTGCCCAGCTTGCGCACCAGGAAGTGCTGGGGGCGCTCGACCGGCTCCACCGGCGGGCCGACATCGGGCTCGGCCAGCAGGTGCGCCTCGCCCTGGCGCTGACGGCCGAACCAGGCCACCGCGTGCACGGCAATCACCAGCAGGCTGTAGGTCTGCACATCCTTGAAGAACTCGTAGAACCACTGCGCTGGCCAGTCACCGTAGGTGTAGCGCTGGCCGATGAACGTGAAGGCCATCTTGCGCAGCAGCACCATGGCACTGACATGCATCAGCCACCAGGCAACACCACCCAGCACGTAGAAGCCGATCCGGCGCCGCCAGGTATCTGCATGCAACGGCCAGCGACGAGCGGCGGCGTGCAGAAGCGCCAACAGGCCCAGGCTGGCCAGCGCACTGCTGAACTCCTCGATCGAGACAGTCCCTGCGGAAAAGGGCTGCGCGTCGCGCAATGCCCGCATCCACTGCGCCAGCACATTGCCTGCGGCGGTGCCCAGGAACAGCAACGACCAGAATGCGACGGCAAGCCCGGGGCGACGCGTTCGTTCTGCAACTGGGGCGGTCAGCGCCGCCGAATCTCCATTCTCCATGCCTCCATTGTTGCCCATCCGGCTCCATGCGCATCAGCCATTGGTCCCAGCCACCCCACCACTGGCCCCTGAACGTCCGCCATCGCGCCCCATCCACTAGCATCCGGGCCTTGGCTGGCAGAGCGTGCAGCTTCCTCCCGAAGCCCGCCGCTCATGCACCGTCGCCACGACTTGGACACCCTGCGCATCGCCGCCTTCGCCCTGCTGATCCTCTACCACGCCGCCATGGCCTACGTGGCCGGCTGGGACTTTCACCTCAAGAGCACTTACACCTCCGAATGGCTGCAGTGGCCGATGATCGCGCTGAATCGATGGCGCATGCCGCTGCTGTTCGCCATCAGCGGTATCGCGCTGGGCCTGTCCCTGCCCGACCGGGGCCGGTTGCAGCACACCCTCCGCCGTGGCTGGCGCCTGCTTCTGCCATTGCTGTTCGGCATCGTCGCCGTCGTGTCCCTGCAGGCCTACTACGAAGCGCTGGACAAGGGCGACGTGGCACCGGGGCTGGCCCGGTTCCTGTGGCGCTACTGGCAGTTCCAGCCGTGGCCGGGCGCGCATTTCAGTGGTGCCGCCTACGGCTTCACCTGGAACCACCTGTGGTATCTGGCCTACCTGCTGCCTTACACCGTACTGGCGGTGGTACTGGCCAGCCTGCTGCGTCCACTGCGCAAGCTGCTGCCAGGCTGGCAGCCGAGCGACCGCCTGCTGGGCGCCTCACTGCTGGTAGTGCCAGTGACCTGGCTGGCCTGGTCCCTGCTGGTACTGATGCCGCGTTGGCCACCCACCCACGCCCTGCTGGACGACGTTTATGTACATGCCGAGTCGCTGCCGCTGTTCCTCGGCGGCTTCCTGGCGGCGCGCTGGCAGCGCGGCTGGGATCTGCTGGTGCGCGGGCGCCGCGTGACCCTGGCCCTGGCGGTGCTGGGGCTCTGCCTGGAGCTGGGCATCCGCGCACTGGCCCGCCTGCCCCATGTGGGCGATCTGGATGCATGGG
Source organism: Stenotrophomonas sp. SMYL11 (assembly GCF_036320005.1). Lineage (NCBI taxonomy): Bacteria > Pseudomonadati > Pseudomonadota > Gammaproteobacteria > Lysobacterales > Lysobacteraceae > Stenotrophomonas > Stenotrophomonas sp. SMYL11. The sequence continues at coordinate 40,767 of NZ_JAWIRS010000004.1, read as the reverse complement.
TGCTGGCACTGCCGTGGGCCCAGACCGAACGCGTCGGCCGCGCGTTGTATACGTGGTGCATGCTGCTGACCCTGTTCGGCTGGGCGCGGGTGCTGCTGTTCCGCCCGTGGCCAGGCCTGGGCTATTACCGGGAAGCGGTGTTCAGCTGGTACAGCCTGCACCAGACCGTGCTGATCGTCTTGTTGTACGCGCTGCGACCGTTGCAGCTTGGCCCGTGGCTGGAGCCTGCCTTGCTGGTGGCCGGCACGGTCGGCGGCTGCCTGCTGATCCACGAACTGCTGATCCGCCGCGTGCGCTGGCTGCGTCCGCTCTTCGGCCTGCGCGCCGCATCGTCATCGCTGCTCGTGGCACGTGTTGCGCCGGTGTAGAGCCGAGTCCACACTCGGCTGCTTTGGCGCGGTTCTGTTGAGCTGCGCCTGATTACCAACGGATGATGAGGACAACGGATGTTCCAGACCCACTGGCACCTGTGGCTGCAGCAGACTCTCGACAGCGGCTGGATGCTGGCGCTGATGCAGTTCATCAGCCTGCTCGGCTATGAAATGGCCTATACCGCGCTGATCCTGGTATGTGCATTCGGGGCACGCCTTCGCGCTGGCCTCTGCGTGATGCTGGCGGTGCTGCTGATGGCCTGTGCCACGCATGCAATCAAACAGGGCGCCGCCCTGCCCCGCCCGTCGGATGTGGATGCGCGCGTACTGGATGAAGGGGTGCCGTCGCACCCCTTCGTGGTCAACGGCGGCGGACAATCGTTCTGGTCACTGCCCGATGCGCAGTCCACCGCCATGCTGCGCGCGCAGCCCGACGCCGACTATGGCTTCAACAGTGGCCATGTGGGCGTGGCCACCGCTGCCTGCGTCGGCCTGCTGCTGGCCTTCGGCATTCGCCGACGCTGGCTGCGCTGGACGTTGGCGCTGGGCTGGCCGCTGCTGATGGCGCTGTCACGGATGTACCTGGGCCGGCATTTCCTGGCCGACGTGCTGGGCGGATGGCTGATCGGCATCGGCGTGGCTCTGTTGGCATGGCAGCTGATGCCAGGGATGCGCTCAAGCAGGCAATGGCAACTGCCGGTCCTGTTGGGGCTTGGCGTGCTGCTGGCATGGGCGGCGGCGACCACCCGCTTCGTTCCAGTTGGTGAAGCCGGGCGACTGCTCGCGCTGGGCCTGCTGGTGGCGTGGATGCAATGGCGCGGCTGGCCGGTGGATCCGAAGAACATCGTGCAGCGGGGGTTGCGCGTGCTGGCTGTGGTGGTGATCTATCTACTGGCACGGCCGTTGATCGATCTGTTCGCCGCGGCCATTCCGCTGCCTGATGTACCGGCGACCGAAGTGCTGTGGCAGACCGTTGGCACGCTGTTGATCCTCGGTGGCGGTGTGGCACTGGCGCGGTGGATGCAGTGGATTCCGCATGGGGTCTCCAAGGCCTGAGACTAACCCTACCTGTTGGTTACCTTCACGGCATTTGCAACTATTCGCATTGGATGTTCCCAAGAACCTTGCGATTCTCCCTGGTCGCCTTCCAGACGGAAGTGGACCTTTGCCCTGGAGACCTGCAATGGATCAATCCGACATCAATATGCTGGCCGCCTTCATTGAATCAGAGGAGGCTGCGCTTGCTGAAGAACGTCAGGGCGACTTCTATCCGAGTTATCACTATCAACTCGCGGCACTCGCACCAAGGGCTGGTAACGGCCTGCCCCAGGATATGCTGCAACGCTTCTACTTCCATTGGCTGCGAGTGGGAGACTGGAAGGTCGCAGGACTTCCGCAGAGAGACTTTCCCATCCTTGTTGCCGCGTACCAGGAGCTCACGAAGCTCCCTGTGGGCTACGACACACGCCAGCCAGGCCTCAGCCTCCCGCATCTCTTCTGCTTCGGCTTCAATGAACATGGCGAGCTGCCAAGCGGTGTGGTTACCAATGCCGCGGATCTGAAACAGCGCACGCGTCTGGTGGAGCACTGCAGGAAGTACCAGTCGTTCCAGGCCCAGCGAGAGAAGGTCGATAAATTTCTGCCATATCGCCCATTTGCGCGAACCATTCTCGAGACAGCTCGGTTCCTGCAACACGATATCAAGGGTATGGGTCGAATCCTCTATTGGGGCATGGCGCTCATTGCACTGCTCGATGAGGACACACGCATCCAGATGACAAACGACCTGATAGCCAGGAACTGGCCCGAAGACAGGGAACGCGGCCATGTGCTCTCCCTGCTTCATCACACCGCCGAGGCGACCCGGCCCCATTGCGCAGCGGACGCCGAGTTCGACGTTCTCTGCGAACATCTGGCGCAGCTGCACGACACCCGGATCATGACGGGCGACGCGGTCCAGTTGGCGCAGCGGGAGGGCTGGCACGTTGACAACATCCGTGATTGGAATGCCAGCATCACCCTCTATCACGGAGGTGAGTACAGCAGCGAGCCGGGGCATCCCCGGATCAGCCTTGATCTCAACAGCTGGCCTGATACCCCTTGGTCAATCAATCTGAGCGTCGGCAATGGCTCCTACGTCGCCTACCGGGACGAACCCACCAGCAATGATTTCCAATTGCCGCCAATCATCGGCGCCACGCTTGATCATTTCCCTGAATGGGTCAAGCAGATAAACGCACGACTAGGAATCAATCTGGTTCCAGGCACTGGCTCAGCTGCATCTGCCTACAAGAATCGTACGTTGGCTAGACAACTCGACGCATGGATGCGCGGGAAATAGCAGCAGGATTGCGTCGTATAGAGCCGAGCATGGGCTCGGCTCTACATCGAGGCAGTCGAGCAAGCTCGACTCTACATATGCCTGGGGTCGGTCATTTCACCTCGAACTCACCCACCAGCACCGTCTCGGCACGATCCTTCAGTCGCATCGTGACCATCTGGTCCTTCTGCTTCGGCGTGCCCCAGTGCGTGGTCAGGCGCAGCATCAGGGTCGTCGCACCGGTCACCAGCTGCTGGCGGCTGCCGAAGTAGTTGGCCTCCACCTTGTACTTGCCCGGCTTGGCGTTGCGCAGCGAGAACTGCTCGGGACCATAGCCACCAGTGAAGTCCTGCGACATCTGCCCACCCTGATAGGTCAGGCGGTTGCCGTAGTACGCGCGCTCGCCGTTCGGGTCGGTCACCCAGAGGTCCATGTCGCTGTTGTCGGCATCCCACGACAGCACCACGCGCAGGTCCAGCGGCATCGCCTGCAGCAGGCGCGGGTCGATGCTGCGGGTATCCAGCCGTGGCGTGCTGCGTGCCACCAGGTTGTTCAGCTCATCCAGCGCGATCAGGGCGATGCCGTCGAAGCGGTTGTCCCACGGCCGCACCACCACCTGGTACAGCGGCGCCAACGCCTGCTGCGGCTTGCCCGCAGCCGCCAGTGCCAGGCCAAGATCGCGGAAGCTCTGCGGTTCTTCCTGGCCCATCGCCAGCACCTGCTCGAACACCGGAACCGCCAGTGCCGGCGCGTCGGCCTGCATCAACCGGTAGCCGAGCACGCGCAGCAGGTGGCGGTTGTCCAGATCCATCTCGGCCAGGTTCGACAGCACACGCAGTGCCAGGTCGCGCTGACCCTGTTCCAGCAACAGGTCGGCCACGTCGAGGAAGAATGCGCTGCTATCGGCGTGTGCATCGCGCTCGGCCAGATAGCGGTCATAGAGCTGCGACGCCGGGCCCTGGCGCAGTCGCCGGGCGATGGCCGAGTCCGGCTGCCACGCCGCCAGCTGGATGCCGAGCCCCCCATTGTTGGCGGCAGCGGGCGCAGCGACACGACCACCAGTGACCGTGATTGAATCCAGGGCCTTGTTCGATGCGGACGCTGAGCGACGTGCACGCGCGCTGCTGGCTTCCATGCGTTGCTCGGCGGCGGCCATCGGTGCCGCGGGGGCCGGCGCAGCGAGCATCGCCACCGGCGCCGAGTCCATCGCGTAGTCCGCGGATGCAACTTCCAGCGCCCCGCCCTTCAACTGCGGAGGCGCTCCCTTCGGCCAGCTGCGGTTCCACCACTGCTGGCGCTCCTTCCAGCGTGCCGCCACTTCATCCAGACGCCGGCGATCAGCAGCGGCGCGATCACTTACCTGCACTGCAAACCTGGCGTCGTACTCGGCGCGCAGTTTGCCGGACGGGCGGATCGCGTAGCGCAGGTAGTCCTCCAGGGTTTCCAGCACGATCAGAGAGGTATCCGGACCGACCAGGCCGAACTGCTGCGACAGCAGTTGCATTGCCTCGCGGTTGCCTCGGCGATCGGCGCCGAGTTGCTGCAGACGGGCCTGCGCCCACAAGCCCGCCAGCAGCTCACCATCGTCACTCTTCTGCGTTGCCGGCAGTGCCTGCCATTCACCGCCGCCCACGCGCACCCGCATCGGCACGCCGTCCGCCGCAAGGCGAGCATGCAGCCATAGCCAGCCTTCGGCCTCGCTGCGACGATCGATCACAACATCCTGTACGCCACGGCCCGCATCCACCTGTACGTCCAACGGCGACGACAGCAGTTCCCGCGCAGCCGCATCAACATCCTTGCCCAGCGCGACGAAGCGTCCGCCATGGGCTTCGCTCCAGCCGCGCAGGCGCACTGTATCGGTTCGCGCACCAGCACTGCTGACCGCGAACAGGCGCTGCTGCGGTGCGAGTGCTGGCAATGCTTCCGGTCCATAGGTCAGCAGGCCATCGCTGATCAGCAGGTATTCCTTCACGCTCGGTTGCGGCTGCCACTGCGCCAGCGCGCTGGCACCGTCCGGGCGTACGGCCTGCAGTGCTGCACGCAGCTCGCTCCAGTTGCCCGCACGGACACGGAAGCGACGCACCGGTTCGGCGCGGTCGCGCAGCACGGTCAACGCCACGGTGCCGTCACCCATCGCGGCGAAATAGCGATCCAGCAATGCGAACTCACGTGTGCGGTCGCGCTGACCCGAGGACCCGGAGCCGTCCCACAGCAGGCCGATTTCGCTGGGAAGCGTGCGCGGCGTGCTGCTGGGCGACACCGGCAGCTGCGCCAGCAGGTAGTGCCCGTCCTGCCAGGGCGCCACTTGGACCTGCGCCTGACGTGCTGCGGGCAGGCTCCACTGCAGCTGGATCGGCAACTGCGCTCCCTTTCCCTGCCAGTGCAGCTGGCCCGCGTTGATGCGGAACGGAGCCGTACCTGCGGTGGCCGCTTCCGGCGCCTGCAGCTTCAACTCAACCGATGCAGCGCCAGCGGCGAACTGCAGCGGCAGCGTCCACTGCCAGCCCTGGCTGGCGAAGGCCAGCGGTTCGCGAATCACCAGCTGCACGCGCCGGCTGCCGCCGGCCGGCAGCGGATAGATACGCAGGCGGAACTGGTTGCCAGCGGTCTGTTCCAGCAGGCCCGGATCGACACCGCGGCGGGCGATTTCCTCGAACACCTGGCGGCCACGGTCCTTGGGCACCGGCACGGCGTCGCGCAGTTCACCGTTGATGTCAAGTGCGAAGCCGCTGATCTGCTGGCCATCGGCCAACGGGAACTGCAGTTCGCCCTCCAGCACGCGCCGGTTCGGATTGTGGAACTCCAGCGTGATCCGGGTCTGGGCGATGCCGGCCTGGACCTCGCCTTCAATGCGGGCACGCTGCAGTTGCACCGGCTGTTCGGCGGCGGGCGCGATCAACAGCGGGGTGGTGGCTTGCGGCCTGGCAATACGTGGCGACTGAGCGCCGACAGGCCCAGCCGCGAGGGCCAGCAACAACACAGCGCAGCAACGGACGAAGACCATGACAGGGCTCCAGTGGGATCGTGGACATTTGAACGCACGGACAGCCGGAATGGGGTTGGACCGTGCTCGGCTTTTCTTTGCCCCCATCCACAGGCACCATGCCCCACGCTCCCACACGCGCAAGAATGCCGATGCGATTGCCCCTGCTGGCCACTCTGTTGGCACTGGCCTGCCCCCTGACGGCCCTTGCTGCGGCTCCGGCCAAGAGTCTGTATTTCCAGCACCACGACTGGGTCGTGGCCTGTGACAACACCTTGACCTGCCGCGCCGCCGGCTACGCCACCGACGATGACAGCACCCTGAGTGTGCTGCTCACCCGCAAGGGTGGCCCGGATCAGGCCATCCAGGGCCGCCTGACGCTGCAGCCGGAAGAAGGCCAGACCCAGCCCAAGGGCGCACTGCATCTGCGCATCCAGCAGCAGGATCTGGGCGTTCTGGCAACCGCAAAGGGCGAAGGCACGCACAGCTTGAATGCCGCTCAGACCAGCGCACTGTTGTCCGCACTGGTACGCGATGGAGGAATCAGCGTGACCGATGACGCTGGCCATCGCTGGCCGCTGTCGGACAAGGGTGCCGCAGCGGTACTGCTGAAGATCGATGAGTACCAGGGCCGCCTCGGCACGCCCGGCGCTGTGATGCGCAAGGGCAGCACGCCTGAGTCCGGCGTTCCCGCCGCACTGCCGGTGCCGGTTGTGCGCAAGGCCGCCACCCTGGACTCAACTCCGGATGATCCCACGTTTGCTCGGCTGGCCGCCTCACCCGCCCTGCGCGCAGCACTGCGTGCCACGCTGGAGGACGACAGCTGCGAAGGCCTGCAGGAAACTGATGCCGACGTTCCGCTCAGCAACTCCCCACTGCAGGTCCAGCGCCTGGACGCGCAGCATGTGCTGGTCACGGTCCCGTGTTGGCGCGGGGCCTACAACATCGGCGATGGCTATTGGGTCGCGCGCCCGCAGGCGCCGTTCCAGGCGCAATGGGTGACCAGCGATGCGATCGACTACGCCGACGGCCAGATCATTGCCGCGCAGAAGGGCCGCGGCCTCGCTGACTGCATTTCGCACGCAGCCTGGACGTGGGACGGGACGAACTTCATCGCGACGTCCGAGGTGGCACCGGGTCTATGCCGGGGCGTACCCGGTGGCACCTGGGAACTGCCGATGCTGGTCAGCGAGGTCCGCTGACGCCACAGAAAAAGGGGACGGAGGGAATTAAGTCGCAAGTGGCAAACAAGGCACAAGCGACTTAATCCCCTCCGTTCCCTTTTTCTCATGCAGGCAGGCAGTGCTCGACGATCAGCTGGATGGCGCTGCCGCCGCGATAGTCGTCGCAGGCCAGTCGATAGGCCAGATGCACATGACGGCCGGGTGCGTTGCCGTGCCAGCCGCCGAAATGGATCGCATTGATCGTGCCAGGCACGCCCGGCAGGCGCAGTTCCAGCTTCAGGTGCCGCTCCTTCAGTACGCGCCAGTTGGCCACTTCGAAGTGGCCATCGAACAGCGGCTCGGGGAAGCCCTGACCCCACGGTCCGGCCAACCGCAGGGCATCGGCGTGGCGATGATCCAGCTCATCTGCGGCCAGTTCGCCATCGCTCAGCACCTGCTGCTGCAGTGCCGCCGGGTCGAGCATTTCCAGCACCACGGCGACGAAGGCGGCCTTGAAGTCATCGACGTGATCCAGCCGCAGGCTCAATCCAGCCGCCATGGCATGCCCACCGAAGCGTTCGATCAGACCCGGATGCCGCGCATCGACCAGCGCCAGTGCGTCACGGATGTGCAGGCCGGGAATCGAGCGCGCCGAGCCACGCAGCGTGTCGGCACCGGGTTCTGCAGGCGCGAACGCGATCACCGGGCGATGCAGGCGATCCTTCATCTTCGACGCGACCAGGCCGACCACGCCCGGATGCCAATCGGCATCGAACAGGCAGGCAGCCACCGGGCGCTGGCCGGCCATGTCCAGCACCACGCGGGTCAACGCCTGCTCGGCGTCATCGGTCATCGACTGCTGCACGGCGCGCCGTTCCGAATTGATCTGCTCCAGCGTCTGCGCGATGTCGCGCGCCTGGCGCGGGTCTTCGGTCAGCAGCAGCGCGATGCCCAGCGCCATGTCTTCCAGCCGGCCCGCAGCGTTCAGGCGCGGGCCGAGTGCGAAGCCGATATCGGTGGCGGTCAGTCGCGCGGCATCACGGCCACTGGCTTCGATCAGCGCACGCAGGCCGACACAGCCCTGCCCTGCGCGTAGACGGCGTAGGCCCGCACTGACCAGCGCACGGTTGTTCGGGTCCAGTGCCACCAGGTCGGCAACGGTGCCGACCGCCACCAGGTCCAGCAGCGTGGTCAGGTCCGGCCCCTTGCCATCGGCAAAGACGCCGGCCTCGCGCATCTGCCGGCGCAGCGCCATCAGCACGTAGAAGATCACGCCGACGCCAGCAAGCGACTTACTGGGGAAGGCATCGCCATCCAGATTCGGATCAACGATCACGTCAGCCGGTGGCAACTGCGGGCCCGGCAGATGGTGATCGGTGACCAGCACCTGCCAGCCACGCGCCTTGGCTGCAGTCACGCCCGCGTGGCAGGCAATGCCGTGGTCGACCGTCACCAGCAGGTCCGGCTGTAGCGCGACCAGCTCCTCCACCAGTGAAGGTGACAGGCCATAGCCGTGCACCATACGGTTCGGCACCGCGTGGAAAACATGCTGCGCGCCGAGCATGCGCAGGCCGCGCACACCGACCGCACAGGCGGTAGCGCCATCGCAGTCGAAATCGCCGACCACCAGGATGCGCTTGTCGTTGGCGATGGCCTCGACCAGCAGGCCCACTGCATCGTCGATGCCGGTCAGCAGCTCGGGCGCATGCAGGCTGCCCAGCTTCGGCAGCGCCAGCTCCGGGGTACCGGCACCGCGACTGGCGTAGAGCCGCGCCAGCAACGGCAGAGTGCCCTCCGGCCAGTTGGCGGGCGCAACCGCATCGCGGCGGCGGATCGTCGGCGTATCAGAGGAGGGCTGCACGGCATCGGCGGCAAGGGACATCGGCATCGCCGGTTACGAAAGACCCGTCGATGATACCGCCAAGGCGACCGCCCGGTAGAGTCGACTGTTAGTCGACTAACGCAACGCGCGGGATTTTCTGCATCCGAGCGAAGTGCAGTCGACTAACAGTCGACTCTACCCACCGGAGCCTGCCGGATGTTCAATCGTGAAGCTGGCGCGGCTTCTTCCAGAACTGCCAGCGCTGGCCACGATCCAGCTGGAACTGCTGACCATCCTCGAAATCCAGCACCAGCCGCTGCAGCTCGCCACGCTTCAGCGCGGCCAGCAGCGGACGGATCGCATCATTGCCGAGCTGCTGCAGGGAGCGCAGCTGGCGAAGGTCGACCAGTGCATCCACCGCCTGCTCGCCATCCACGGCCACACCGGCAGCCAGGGCCAGGCCCTGCAGCAGCGCATCGCGGCTGCGCACCTGTGCGTGCGGCGTACTGACCGACACCGGCATCACGCCGCCGCCCCAGAACCACAGCGAATTGATCGGCTGCTGTCCCTGCGCGGCGCGCTGCTGGTTCCAGGAATGGTTGTGCAGCAGCACCTGCGCCTCGGTCATGAGCGCCCGCCAGCGGCGGCCGCCCTCGCCTTCCGGCAGGTGCGAGAATAGGTCATCGCCCAGCACCTCGTCCGGACTGTCGAAGTCCGGCAGGGCCAGGTCGATCGGAAGCCGCAGGTACCAGCGCGAAGGATCGGGCGCGTCGAGCACGAACCCGGCATCGGCGAACAACGGCTGCAGCACCGGCAGCAGGGCCAGGCTGTCGGCCAGGGTCGGCCGCAGTGTTTCGCCATAGGCCATCATCCGCGCGCCGTGCATGTCCGGCACCATGCAGGCCGGATCGGCACGCAGCCAGCACGCGCCGGCAGCATCGCCGGCGTCACGCTGGCGGCTCAGTGCGGCCACCGGCCAGTGCGGTGCGGCGACCGTGAAATGGCGCTGCAGCTGTGCCCGCTCGCCGGCTTCAAACTGCGAGGCGTTGGCGCGGCCCAGGGCACGCGCCACGTCATCAGGCAGCGCAGCCGCGGCAAAGCGGCTGCGTGCCGGCAACAGCAGGGTCGCCGTTGCCACCGGGTCAGTCCACGTAGCTGACGCTGACGATCTCGTACTCGCGCTGGCCGGCCGGGGCGTCGATCACGATCGAATCGCCTTCCAGCTTGCCGATCATCGCGCGCGCCACCGGCGAGGAAATCGCGATCAGGCCCAGCTTGATGTCCGCTTCCAGGTCACCGACGATCTGATACTTCTTCTCTTCGTCGGTTTCCACGTCGGCCAGGGTCACGCTGGCGCCGAACACCACCTTGGAGCCGGCATTGAGCTTGCTCACGTCGATGATCTCGGCGTGCGACAGCTCGCCTTCCAGCTGCTTGATGCGGCCTTCGATGAAGCCCTGTTCCTCGCGCGCGGCGTGGTACTCGGCGTTCTCCTTCAGGTCGCCATGCTCACGCGCTTCGGCGATCGCGGCGATCACCTTCGGGCGCTTGACCGACTTCAGGTGTTCCAGTTCGTCGCGCAGCTTCTGCGCGCCCTTCATCGTGATGGGGGCTCTCATGCATTCAACTCCTTGTGCAGCTCCTGCAGCGACCAGACGGGGCCGGTGCCGCGGAATTCCAGTGAATCCACCAGCGCCTTGGCGCCGGCAATGGTGGTCGAGTAGGTGACGCGATGCTGCAGCGCCTCGCGACGGATCGAGAACGAGTCGTTGATCGCCGAACGACCTTCGGTCGTGTTGACGATGTAGACGATCTCGCCGTTCTTGATCGAGTCGACGATGTGCGGACGGCCTTCGACCACCTTGTTGATGATCTCGCAGTCCATGCCGTGCTGCTGCAGCCACGCGGCAGTGCCACGGGTGGCGACCAGGCTGTAGCCACGCGCCAGCAGCGCCTTGGCCACCGGCAGCACGCGCTTCTTGTCCGGATCACGCACCGAAACGAAGGCCTTGCCGACCGGCGGTGCCTTGATGCCACCCGCTTCCTGCGCACGCGCGAAGGCGGCGTTGAAGGTGCGGCCCACGCCCATCACCTCACCGGTGGAGCGCATCTCCGGCCCGAGGATCGGGTCGACGCCCTGGAACTTGGCGAACGGGAAGATCGCTTCCTTCACCGAGTAGTAGTCCGGCACGATTTCCTTGGTCGCGCCCTGCTCGGCCAGGCTCTTGCCGGCCATGCAGCGCGCCGCGATCTTGGCCAGCGGCATGCCGGTGGCCTTGGAAACGAACGGCACGGTGCGCGATGCACGCGGGTTCACTTCCAGCAGGTAGATGGTGTCGGCACCTTCATCGCTGGTCTGGATCGCGAACTGGGTGTTCATCAGGCCGACCACGTTCAGGGCCTTGGCCAGCTCCACCACCTGGCGGCGCAGCTCGGCCTGGGTTTCAGCCGACAGCGAGTACGGCGGCAGCGAGCAGGAGGAATCGCCCGAGTGCACGCCGGCTTCTTCGATGTGCTCCATCACGCCGCCGATCAGGACGTTGCCATCCTTGTCGGCGATGATGTCGACGTCGCACTCCACGGCGTTGTCGAGGAAGCGGTCCAGCAGCACCGGCGAATCGTTGGACACCTTCACTGCATCGCGCACGTAGCGGGCCAGGTCGGCTTCGCCGTAGACGATTTCCATCGCACGGCCGCCCAGCACGTAGCTCGGGCGCACCACCAGCGGGTAGCCGATCTCGCGGGCCAGCAGCAGGGCTTCCTGGTCGTTGCGGGCGATGCGGTTCGGCGGCTGCTTCAGGCCCAGCTTGTCGACCAGCTGCTGGAAGCGCTCGCGGTCTTCGGCCAGGTCGATGGAGTCCGGGCTGGTGCCGATCACCGGCACGCCGTTGGCTTCCAGCGCGCGCGCCAGCTTCAGCGGGGTCTGGCCGCCGTACTGCACGATCACGCCCTTCGGCTGTTCCAGTTCGACGATTTCCAGCACGTCTTCCAGGGTCAGCGGTTCGAAGTACAGGCGGTCGGAGGTGTCGTAGTCGGTCGACACGGTTTCCGGGTTGCAGTTGACCATGATGGTTTCATAGCCATCCTCGCGCAGCGCCAGTGCCGCGTGCACGCAGCAGTAGTCGAACTCGATGCCCTGGCCGATGCGGTTCGGGCCACCGCCCAGGATCATGATCTTGTCGCGGTTGCTCGGCGCGGCCTCGCACTCGTCCTCGTAGGTCGAGTACAGGTACGCGGTGCCGGTGGAGAATTCACCGGCGCAGGAGTCCACGCGCTTGTAGACCGGGCGCACCTTGTGCGCACGACGCAGCGCGCGGATGGCGGCTTCGTTGGTGCCGGTCAGCTGCGCCAGGCGCGCGTCGGAGAAGCCAGCGCGCTTCAGCGTGCGCAGGCGTGCAGCGTCCAGCGCGTCGATGCCACCAGCAGCGACTTCAGCCTCGGCAGCGATGATTTCCTCGATCTGGTCCAGGAACCAGTGATCGATGAACGACAGCGCGTAGATCTCTTCCACGCTCATGCCGGCGCGGAACGCATCGGCGACGAAGAACAGGCGCTCCGGGCCCGGGGCCTTCAGCTCGCGGCGCAGGGTCTGCAGGTCTTCTTCGTTGCTCAGGTCCAGGCCGGTCGGATCGAAGCCGACCTTGCCGGTTTCCAGACCGCGCAGGGCCTTCTGCACCGATTCCTGGAAGGTGCGGCCCATTGCCATCACCTCGCCCACCGACTTCATCTGGGTGGTCAGGCGTGCATCGGCGGCCGGGAACTTCTCGAAGGCGAAGCGCGGGATCTTGGTGACGACGTAGTCGATCGACGGTTCGAACGAGGCCGGGGTCAAGCCGCCGGTGATTTCGTTCTTCAGTTCGTCCAGGGTGTAACCCACGGCCAGCTTGGCGGCAACCTTGGCGATCGGGAAGCCGGTGGCCTTGGAGGCCAGCGCCGAGGAGCGCGACACGCGCGGGTTCATTTCGATGACGACGACGCGGCCGGTGGTCGGGTTGATGCCGAACTGCACGTTCGAGCCACCGGTGTCGACGCCGATCTTGCGCAGCACGGCGATGGAGGCATCACGCAGGCGCTGGTATTCCTTGTCGGTCAGGGTCTGCGCCGGGGCCACGGTGATCGAGTCACCGGTGTGCACGCCCATCGGGTCCAGGTTCTCGATCGAGCAGACGATGATGCAGTTGTCCGCGGTATCGCGGACCACTTCCATCTCGAACTCCTTCCAGCCCAGCACCGACTCTTCGACCAGCACTTCGGTGGTCGGCGACAGCTCCAGGCCGCGGCTGACGATCTCGACCAGCTCTTCGCGGTTGTAGGCGATGCCGCCACCGCTGCCGCCCAGGGTGAAGCTGGGGCGGATGATGGTCGGATAGCCGACGCGGGTCTGGATCTCCAGCGCTTCGTCCAGGGTGTGGGCGACGGCGGCGGTCGGGCACTCCAGGCCGATCTCACCCATGGCCACGCGGAACAGCTCGCGGTCTTCGGCCATGCGGATCGCTTCGCGCTTGGCGCCGATCAGTTCGACGTTGTACTTCTCCAGCACGCCGTTGTCGGCCAGGTCCAGCGCGCAGTTCAGCGCGGTCTGGCCACCCATGGTCGGCAGCAGTGCATCGGGCTTTTCCTTGGCGATGATCTTCTCGACCGTCTGCCAGTTGATCGGCTCGATGTAGACGGCGTCGGCCATCTCCGGGTCGGTCATGATCGTAGCCGGGTTGCTGTTGACCAGCACCACGCGGTAACCCTCGTCACGCAGGGCCTTGCAGGCCTGGGCGCCGGAGTAGTCGAACTCGCAGGCCTGGCCGATGACGATCGGGCCAGCACCGATGATGAGGATGGTCTTGAGGTCAGTGCGCTTGGGCATTTTCTTCTCTAAGTCAGTACAGCGTGACAAGGGGGGTGATCGCACGCTGTCGATCAGGAATCTTGATCCGCAGCGCCGCGCCAGGGGCAGCAGCGATGCGGGGGCTTACGGTCCATCGCGACGCCGCTGGGGCCGGCGGCGTACTGATCACGCCTTGGCCTGCTCCATCAGCACCACGAAGCGGTCGAACAGCGGACCGACATCGGTCGGGCCCGGCGACGCTTCCGGGTGGCCCTGGAACGAGAACGCCGGCACGTCGGTGCGGGCGACACCCTGGTTGGTGCCATCGAACAGCGAGCGATGGGTCACGCGCAGGGTCGGCGGCAGGGTCGCTTCATCGATCGCGAAGCCGTGGTTCTGCGAGGTGATCATCACCCGGCCGCTGTCCAGGTCCTGCACCGGGTGGTTGGCACCGTGGTGGCCGTGGCCCATCTTCATGGTCTGCGCGCCCGAGGCCAGGCCCAGCAGCTGGTGGCCAAGGCAGATGCCAAAGGTCGGGATCTTCACGTCGATGAAGGTCTTGATCGCTTCGATGGCGTAGTCGCACGGCTCCGGGTCACCCGGGCCATTGGACAGGAACACGCCATCCGGCTTCAGCGCCAGCACTTCGGCGGCCGGGGTCTGTGCCGGCACCACGGTCACTTCGCAGCCACGCTCGGCCAGCATGCGCAGGATGTTGGTCTTCACGCCGAAATCGTAGGCTACGACCTTGTATTTGGCCGGCACGCTGACGAAGGCGTTGGCATCCAGGTCCAGCTGGCCTTCGGTCCAGGTGTAGGTCTTCTCGGTAGTGACGACCTTGGCCAGATCCATGCCCTTCAGCCCCGGGAACTTGCGGGCGGCTTCCAGTGCCTTTTCCACGTCGATGTCACCGGCCATCAGCGCACCGTTCTGCGCGCCCTTCTCGCGCAGGATGCGGGTCAGCTTGCGGGTGTCGATGCCGGCGATGGCGACCACGCCACGCTGGATCAGCCAGTCCTGCAGCGACACCTGGCTGCGCCAGTTGCTGGGACGGCGGGGAACATCGCGCACGATCAGGCCGGCCGACCACACCTTGGACGCTTCATTGTCCTGGTCGGTCATGCCGGTGTTGCCGATATGCGGATAGGTCAGCGTGACCATCTGCCGGGCGTAGGACGGGTCGGTCAGCACTTCCTGGTAGCCGGTCATGGCGGTGTTGAACACCACCTCACCGACGGACAGGCCGGGCGCGCCTACGGATTCGCCCTCGAATACGGTGCCGTCTTCGAGGACGAGGATTGCGGCTTGGGTCACGGGAATCTCACTTTGGCTACCGAGGGGGCTGCCGAAGTCACGCCTGCGCTTCACGGAAATCCGGTTGCAAAAAAGCGCGGACGTGCGGTCTGGGACCGGTCCGGCTTTCGTGATTCGGCGAGTGCGAATTGTAGCGCTGCCGGGGCGCTCGCGCCAGCGGTTATCGCACTTCATGAACAGGCGATTGCGCATTCATTTCAATCCGGCGGCGTATGCGGCGCCCGCCGCCCGGTAGTGCCGGCCGCTGGCCGGCAATCCCCACACCATCGGGCGCCTGGCAGTGTCGGCCGCTGGCCGGCAATCCCCACGCCTTCGGGCGCCCGGAAGCTGCCGGCCAGCGGCCGGC
>NZ_JAWIRS010000004.1:0-25616 GCF_036320005.1 Stenotrophomonas sp. SMYL11 | reverse complement strand
GCCCGGCGGGGCGCCCCGCCCCCCCCCCCCCCCCCCCGCGCGGCCCCCCCCCCCCCCCCCCCCCCCCCCCCCCCACTACCGCCTTACTGCAGCAGGTCCCGCACCCGGTAGCTGCCCGGGGCGCGGCCCTGCAGCTGGCGGGCGGCAAACAGGGCGCCGCGGGCGAAGATGTCGCGGTTGGTGGCCCTGTGCACCAGCTCGATGCGCTCACCCAGGCCGGTGAACTGCACCAGATGCTCGCCGACGATGTCACCGGCACGCAGGCTGGCGTAATGCGGCTCCGCCCCACCCCGCTGCGCGGCCGCACCCAGGGTCAGCGCGGTACCCGACGGCGCGTCCTTCTTCTGCGTGTGGTGCGACTCGACGATGTCGCAGTCCCAGCCGGCCAGCGCCTGCGCGGCGCGCTCGACCAGCTCGTCCAGTACCGCCACGCCCAGGCTGAAATTCGACGCCCAGACCAGCGGGATGGACGCCGCCGCGGCCTCCAGCGCCTGCCGCTGTGTGCTGGAGATGCCAGTGGTGCCCGAGACCAGGCCCGCCCCCCGCTCCACGCACAGCGCCAGCATCGGGTCGAAGCCCTCCGGCAGGCTGAAGTCGATCGCCACGTCGAACACCGGCGCGCCAGACAGTTCGCTGGCCGCGAAGAACGGCACGCCGTCGACCACGCGCTGGGTCGGCGCACGGCCGGTTACCGCAGCCACGATCTGCAGGGTTTCGGGATGTTCGGCGGCCAGCCGCAGCAGGGCCTGGCCCATGCGCCCGGAAGCGCCGTGAATGAGCAATCGCAGGGGAGTCTGGTTCATGCCTGCAGGCTAGCGGCAGCACGCCCGCTCCGGCAAGCGCCATGGCTGCTACGCTGCATGCCCTTTCATGCAATGGATGGCAGCTCCTTCATGCAGATCAGCGAACAGCTGGTGCTGGTCACTGGCGCCGGCCGCGGCCTTGGCCAGCACATCGCCCGCGCCTTCGCCGCACAGGGCGCGCGCGTCATCATCAACTACCACCGAAGCGAAGGCGCCGCACGTGCTCTGGCTGCCGAGCTGGGCGGACAGGCGATCGCGCTGCGGGCCGACGTCACTGAGCGCGCCGAGGTCGATGCAATGCTGCAGCACGCGCTGGCACATTTCGGCCAGGGCGTCACCACCGTGGCCAACAACGCGCTGGCCGCCTTCTCGTTCAATGGCGACGCCCGCGACAGCGCTGCCGACATCGGCTGGCCGGCCTTCCAGGCACAGTTCGAAGGCAGTGTGCGCGGTGCGCTGAACACCGTGCAGGCCGCCCTGCCCGGGATGCAGGCGCGCCGTTTCGGTCGCGTCATCAACATCGGCACCAACCTGTTCCAGAATCCGGTGGTGCCCTATCACGACTACACTGCCGCCAAGGCCGCGCTGCTGTCGCTGACCCGCACCCTGGCAGGCGACCTCGGCCCGCACGGCATCACCGTGAACATGCTGTCCGGCGGCCTGCTGCGCACCACCGATGCCAGCGCCGCCACGCCCGAAGCGGTGTTCGACTACATCGCCGCAAACACGCCACTGCGCAGCGTCACCACTCCGGCCGAGTTCGCCGATGCCGCGCTGTTCTTCGCCAGCCCGTGGTCACGCGCGGTGACCGGGCAGAACCTGGTGGTGGATGGCGGGCTGGTGCGGGACTGAGCCAATGCGCATTTCCGAGGTCAGCCGCCTGACCGGTGCCAGCGCCAAGGCCATCCGCCTGTACGAGGCGCGCGGACTGCTGCCGCCGGTGCCGCGACTGAACCGCTATCGCGACTACAGCGAACAGGACGTGGCCTGGGTGCAGTTGATCCGCCAGGCGTTGGCGCTGGGCATCACCCTGGCCGCGATCTCCCGCCTGCAGGGCCGCGATGGGCGGCTCGACTGGTCGGCGGTGCTGGCCTTGCTGGAACAGCAGCGCACACGCATTGCCAGCGAACGCGCGCGGCTGGCGCAGGTCGAGTGCGCCTTGCAAAAGGTCAGCGACGAACTGCAGCAGTGGCTGCACTCCGGCAGCAGTGACTGCGTGCTGGAACCCAGCGGCTGCACGAGCCCGGTTTGACTCTGCCCCTGGGGCAGACCCCAACCTCGCGCACTTTCCATTGCCCGAGGTTGCCGTGTCCCGTTCCATCCTTGTCCTGCTGGGCCATCCCGACCGCGACAGCCTGTGCGGCGCCCTCGCCCAGCGCTACGCCACCGCCGCCGAGAATGCCGGCCATCGGGTGCGCCTGATCGCACTGGGTGACCTCGAGTTCGATCCGGTGCTTCGCCATGGCTACCGCCAGATCCAGCCGCTGGAAGCCGACCTGCAGGACGCCGCGGATGCGATCGAGGCCTGCGACCATCTGGTCCTGGTCTATCCCACCTGGTGGGGTGCGATGCCGGCGCTGCTGAAGGGCTTCTTCGATCGCGTGCTGCTGCCGGGGTACGCCTTCCGCTACCGGCGCGATTCGGTGTGGTGGGACCGGTTGCTGGCTGGCCGCAGCGCGCGGGTGATCACCACGCTGGATACGCCGCCCTGGTACTACCGCTGGATCTACCGCGACCCGGGCATCTCCCAGATCCGCGCCACCATCCTGGAATTCTGCGTCATCCGCCCGGTGCGGATCAGCCGTCTCGGTGCAGTGCGCAGCAGCAGCCCAGCGCAGCGGGAACGATGGCTGGCGTTGGCAGCAGAGCTGGGCTCACAAGCCAAGTAGATCCATGCCATGCGCGGATGAAATGCCGGCCACGTTCCATGTGTCGCGTTTGCCAATTGACCGCCAGGCACTGCGCCTCAAGGCTGTGAACCCCGCTTCCGGCCCAGGCAAAGCCCATGAAATCCTCGACCGTCTTCAGCAAGTGCGCCCGGAAGACCGGCTTTTCCGGCACGTCGACGACCCGCTACCGCTTGCTGGATGACGCCCTGCTTGTCGTGAATCACCAACGCGCCAGCGAAAGCCGGGGCTTCTATGTGAATGCCGGGCTCTACTTTCCAGAACTGCTCGAGTATCCCCTTGCGCCTGACGATCTTGAAACGGCTTTCCGGTACCGCTCCAGCATTCCCACACCCCATGTCGACTGGCGGATCGAAGAAACGCCGGGCCTGCGCCGGGCTTTCATCCAGCAGGATCTGGATGATCTGCTGGAAGCCGGAAACCGCGACGGGCTCAAAGGCCTGCTGCTCGATGCCCTTGCCGACGTGGCGGGCTTCGCGGCAACCCATGGAAACAGGGAGTCGGTGCGGCGATTGAATCAGGACGGGAACTTCCGGGCGATCATCCGCAGAGAGGTCTGAACCCCGGGAGCGTGCGAACCAAGGTTCGCACCTACCAAGGCAGAGTCAGTGCTGTTTGGGCGGCGTCGGCCCGCAGCTGTCGCAACCGCCGCAGGCACCACCGCCTCCGCTCGCCGGCGGCGCGATCTTTCGCCCCAGCGCCTGCAGCCAGGCAGCGCGACCCGGCTTCAGCAATGCCAGCGCCAGCACCCCGCGCAACTTGCGCACGGTGCCGGGGAACTGCTTCTTCAACACCACCCAGGCACTGACCAGTACGGCCAGCCCGATGATCAGGTACTGGATCAGCAGGCCGGTATCCATCAGCCGCCTCCCAGCGCCCTGGTCACCTGGTAGGTGATCAGCGCCGCCACGTAGGCCGCAGCAAACAGGTAAAGCGCCGAGAAGGCCATCGTCTTCCACGAATTGGTCTCGCGCTTGATGGTGGCCAGCGTCGAGATGCACATCGGGGCGTAGATGTACCAGACCAGCAGCGACAGCGCGGTGGCCAGCGACCAGCCGTCGCTGATCAGCGGGGTCAGCGCCTGGCTGGCGGCATCGTCATCGGCCGCCGACAGCGCGTACACGGTGGCCAGCGAGGACACCGCCACTTCGCGCGCGGCCAGGCCCGGAATCAGCGCAATGCAGATCTGCCAGTTGAAGCCCAGCGGCGCAAAGAACACCGCCATCGCATGGCCGATCTGGCCGGCGTAGCTGTAGTCGATGGCCGGCATCGTGGCGCCAGCCGGAGCCGCCGGGAACGACAGCAGCACCCACAGCAGGATGGTCAGCGCCAGGATGATGCCGCCGACGCGCTTGAGGAAGATCATGCCGCGCTCGTACAGGCCGACCGCCAGGTCGCGCACGTGCGGCAGGCGGTAAGACGGCAGCTCCAGCATCAGCGGGTGCTCGCTCTTGTCGCGACGCCACTTCTTCATGATCCACGACATCGCCAGCGCACTGAGGATGCCCGCCGCGTACAGGCCGAACAGCACCAGGCCCTGCTGGTTGAACACGCCCCACACCGTCTTCTGTGGGATGAACGCACCAATCAGCAGCGCGTACACCGGCAGGCGTGCGGAACAGGTCATCAGCGGCGCGACCAGGATCGTGGCCAGGCGGTCACGCGGGTCCTGGATGCTGCGCGTGGACATGATGCCCGGCACCGCGCAGGCGAAGCTGGACAGCAGCGGGATGAACGAGCGGCCGGACAGGCCGGCGGCGGCCATCATGCGGTCGAGCAGGAACGCCGCACGCGGCAGGTAGCCGGATTCCTCCAGCACCAGGATGAAGAAGAAAAGGATCAGGATCTGCGGCAGGAACACCACCACGCCACCGACGCCAGCGATGATGCCGTCAGTCAGCAGGCTGGCCAGCGGGCCTTCCGGCAGCACGCTACCGACGAAAGCACCAAGCCAGGCGAAACCGGCCTCGATGCCGTCCATCAACGGCGTCGCCCAGGCATACACCGCCTGGAAGATCAGGAACATCACCACCGCCAGGCTGATCAGTCCGAACACCGGATGCAGCAGCCAGCGGTCCAGCGCGTCGTCGATCTTCGCGGTCCGCGCCGGCATGCGCACGGCCACTGACAGGATCTCGCGCACCTTGGCGTGATAGTCGATGCCACCTTCCGGGCCCGGCACCGGCGCATCCAGGTGCGGCACCATCGCATCGAGGCGCTCGACCAGGGCCTTGGCACCCTGCTTGCGCACTGCCACGGTTTCCACCACCGGCACACCCAGTTCGCGCTCCAGCGCGGCCACATCCACCTGGATGCCACGGCGCTGGGCCGCATCGACCATGTTCAGCGCCACCACCATCGGCTTGCCCAGCTCGCGCAGTTCAAGCGCGAAGCGCAGGTGCAGACGCAGGTTGGTGGCGTCGATCACGCACAGCAGCACGTCCGGTGCGGCCTCGCCCGGGTAGAAGCCCCGGCACAGGTCACGGGTGATCGCCTCGTCCAGGCTGGCCGGGTGCAGGCTGTAGGCACCGGGCAGGTCGAGTACGGCGAACTCGCGGCCGGACGGCGCGCGCAGGCGGCCTTCCTTGCGCTCGACGGTGACGCCGGTGTAGTTGGCAACCTTCTGCCGGCTGCCGGTCAGCTGGTTGAACAGCGCGGTCTTGCCACTGTTGGGGTTACCGACCAGCGCAATGCGCAGGGGCGCGGTAGAGGCTGCAGCGGTCATGCGCGACGCTCCTGGCGGTTGGCGTCGACCACGACGCGCTTGGCTTCACTGATCCGCAGCGCAAACCGGGTGAACCCGACCTGCACCAGCAGCGGCTCGCCACCGACCGGGCCCTTGGCCACCAGGCGCACTTCCTCGCCCTTCACGAAACCCAGCTCGCGCAGGCGACGGGCAATGGCATCGTTGGCATGGAGGTCCTGCACGGACTCGACCACGGCCGAGGCGTGCAGCGGCAGTTCGGACAGCGTCATCTAGCGCATTCTCTGCTGGATGTAAATGGTTCTCGATTCTAACATTCCCGCGTCGCGTCATGGCCCATGACCAATGGCCCGCTATGATCCATACAGGTATGGAGTGACCCTGGAATCCCATGAACGATGCTTTGCAGATCGAGCGCAGCGGCGCCGTCCTCACCCTCTGGCTGAACCGGCCGGAGCTGCACAACGCCTTTGACGCCGGCCTGATCTCGCGACTGACCGCCGCGCTGGAAGCCGCCGGCCGCGATGATGCGGTCCGCGCGGTGGTGGTGGCCGGCCACGGCGCCTCCTTCTCGGCCGGCGCCGACATGCAGTGGATGCGTGGCATGGCCGCCGCCAGCGAGGCCGACAACCGCGAGGACTCGCTGGCCCTGGCGCGGCTGATGCGCACCCTGGACGAGCTGCCCAAGCCGACCCTGGCCCGGGTCCACGGCGCGGCCTTCGGAGGCGGCGTCGGCCTGGTCGCCTGCTGCGACATCGCCATCGCCAGCACCTCTGCCCGCTTCGGCCTGACCGAAAGCCGCCTCGGCCTGCTGCCAGCGGTGATATCGCCCTACGTGATCGAGGCCATTGGCCCACGCCAGGCGCGGCGCTGGTTCGCCACCGGCGAGCACTTCGACGCCGATACCGCACTGCGCATCGGCCTGGTCCACCAGCTGGTCGAGCCGGAACGCCTGGACGAGGCCGTGCAACGCCAGCTGGCCCTGCTCGACAAGGCTGGCCCAATCGCTTCTTCCAGCGCCAAGCAGCTGGTGCGGCAGGTGCGCGACAGCCATGACCGCGATGCCCTGGATCGCGATAATGCCGCCCTGATCGCGCGTCTGCGGGTGTCCGCCGAGGGCCAGGAAGGCTTGGGCGCCTTCCTCGACAAGCGCGCCCCCCATTGGGTCACGGAAGCCTGAACATGCTCGATCATCTTGGTTTGACCAGCGCCGACCTGGCGCGCAGCAATGCCTTCTTCCTGCAGGCACTGGCGCCGCTGCAGATCGGCGTGGTGATGGAGGTGGCCGCATGAGCGACTACGTCCGCATCGTCGAGGTCGGCCCGCGTGACGGCCTGCAGAACGAAAAGCAGTCGGTGTCCACCGCCGACAAGATCGAACTGATCAACCGCCTGTCGGCCACCGGCCTGCGCAGCATCGAGGCGACCAGCTTCGTCAGCCCGAAGTGGATCCCGCAGCTGGCCGATGCCGCCGAGGTCTACGCCGGCATCCAGCGCCGGGCCGGCATCCACTACCCGGTGCTGGTGCCGAACGAACAGGGCTACGACCGCGCCCGTGCGGTGGGCGTGGAGGAAGTGGCGGTGTTCACCGCTGCCTCCGAATCGTTCAACCGCACCAACACCAATGCCGGCATCGACGAGTCGCTGGCCCGGTTCGAACCGATCCTGCGCCGTGCCGCCGCCGATGGCGTGCGCGTGCGCGGCTACGTCTCCACCGTGCTCGGCTGCCCTTACCAGGGCGAGGTGCCGCTGGCCGACGTGGTGCGGGTGGCGCGCGCCCTGCACCAGATGGGCTGTTACGAAATCTCGCTGGGCGACACCATCGGCGTCGGCACCCCGCGCAAGGCACGGGCCATGCTGCAGGCGGTTGCCGCCGAGATTCCGATGGCCGCACTGGCCGTGCACTTCCACGACACCTATGGCCAGGCCATCGCCAACATCGCCACCTGCCTTGAAGAAGGCGTGCGCGTGGTCGACAGCGCCGTCTCCGGCGCCGGTGGTTGCCCGTACGCGAAGGGCGCCAGCGGCAATGTCGCCAGCGAGGACGTGGTCTACCTGCTGCAGGGCCTGGGCCTGGACAGCGGCGTAGACCTGCCAGCACTGGCCGAAACCGGCCGTTGGCTGGCCGGTCTGCTCGGACGCGCCACCGCCAGCCGCACCGGCCAGGCGCTGGCCGCCGCCGGCTGACCGCCTCACTGCGCCGCCCTGCACCGGCGGCGCAGTGCACAACAGCGGCGGTCGCGGCTTCCGTTAGAATCGGCGGTTCTCGAACCTGCAGGACCGTTCAATGCAGCTGTCTTCCGTACGTGCCGTGATCACTGGCGGCGTCTCCGGCCTCGGCCTGGCCGTGGCCCAGCACCTGGTCGCCAACGGCGGCAAGGTCGCCCTGTTCGATCTCAACGACGACAAGGGCGCGGCCGCCGTGGTCGAGCTGGGTGCCGACTCGGCCCGCTACTTCAACGTCAACGTCAGCGATGAAGCGGCCGTCTCCGCAGCCATCGACCAGGCCCACGAGTTCCTCGGCGGCCTGAACGTGGCGATGAACTGCGCCGGCATCCTCGGCGCCGGCCGCGTGCTGGGCAAAGAAGGGCCGATGCCGCTGACCGGCTTCCAGGGCACGGTGATGGTCAACCTGGTCGGCAGCTTCAACGTTGCAAAGGCCGCGGCCAACCGCATGCAGCACAACGAGGCCGGCACCGACGGCGAGCGCGGCGTGATCATCAACACCGCCAGCATCGCCGCCTATGAAGGCCAGATCGGCCAGGCCGCGTATGCCGCCAGCAAGGGCGGCGTGATCTCGATGACGCTGCCGATGGCGCGCGAACTGTCGCGCTTCGGCATCCGCGTCAACACGATTGCCCCGGGCGTGTTCTGGACGCCGATGGTCGATGGCATGCCCGAAGCGGTGCAGCAGTCGCTGGCGGCGTCGATCCCGTTCCCGTCGCGCCTGGGCAAGCCGGAAGACTTCGCCAGCCTGGTCGGCTTCATCCTCGGCAACACCTACCTCAACGGCGAGACCATCCGCCTGGACGGCGCTACCCGCCTCGCTCCGAAGTGATTCCCCCGGGCGCCGGGACGGCGCCCTCCCCCAACCACCTAGATCACCATGAAAGCCAACGACATCAAGAAGGGCAACGTCGTCGAGTACAACAACGGCGTGTACCAGATCCGCGACATCGAGCGCAGCTCGCCGCAGGGTCGCGGCGGCAACGTCCGCTTCCGCTTCATCATGTACAGCGTGCCGGGCGGCAACAAGCTCGACGCCAGCTTCGATGCCGACGACAACCTGGTCGAGGTCGAACTGCTGCGCCGCCAGTCCACCTATTCGTACAAGGACGGCGATGCGTTCGTGTTCCTCGATGACGAGGACTACACCCCGTACACCCTGGACGCGGACGTGATCGGCGACGATGCCGGCTACATCACCGACGGCCTGACCGGCATCTACGTGCAGGTGATCGACGAGCAGCCGGTGGCGATCCAGCTGCCGGCCTCGGTGGTGCTGGAAGTGATCGAGACGCCGCCGGAACTGAAGGGTGGCACCGCCACCAAGCGCCCGAAGCCGGCCAAGCTCAACACCGGCATCGAAATCATGGTGCCGGAGTACATCGTCAACGGCGAGCGCGTGCTGGTGAACACCGCCACCGGCGAATTCGCTGGGCGTGCCGACTAAGCGCCTTGCGCTGATCGGTTGCCTGCCCCTGCTTGCGGCGTGTTCGCCGCAGGCAGCAAGCAGCGCATCGGTAGTAGTTGTGTAGAGCCGAGCCCACGCTCGGCTGCGTTGTGCTGCACAGGCACTGCAGCCGAGCGTGGGCTCGGCTCTACAGACGGCTTACGGCTGTTTCGCGCCGAAATTGCCACAACCGTGGTACTGGCGGGTGCCGATTGTCAGGTTCACCTTGGCATCGAATGCCTCGCCACTCATGTCGTCCTGGCAGGTGGTGCGCTGGAAGCTGAGCTTGACATCGGTACCGTCGGACGCCTTGCCACTCCAGCCGTCAGCGCCTTCGGTGGGCTTGGCCACATCGAAGCGGCGCTCGCCATAGTCGACTTCCACCTGCAGGCCCGGCGCATCGCCGTCAACGACGGCAAGCCAGCCGGGCTCATTGCCGGTGGCACGGAACGCGGCATTGCCGGCGCTTCCATCGCCTTCGGTGGCTTCCACCGCATAGCACTCGCGGTCGGCTTCACCCTTCAGGCTCAACAGGCCGTCATCGCTGCCCTTGGTCCAGAAGCTGTTGCCCTGGCCATCACCATACTTCGCGCCCGACGCCGCACGCTCGGAGGTCATGGCGAAGGTACGTTCGCCAATCACCACCGTCGCCGCATCCTCGCCATTGAAGGTCGCGCGCACGCTCAGATCACCACACTGGTAGGCGGTCTCGCTGCCACCTTCGGTGCTGGGGCTCGGCTGCGGCGTGGCAGGCGCGGCATCAGTGCCACCCGCAGCGGGTGGCTGTGCCGGCTGGCACGCGGCCAGGACCAACCCGAGGGAGGCTGCCAACAGACTGGGAACTACACGCATGGCTCGACTCCTTGTCGACACTACAGAGATCTTCGACCCTACCACCTGCCGGTGACCGGGGCCTGAAAGCGGCCTGACCGCATTCATACGGCCAGTACCGCCATCGACAGCAGCTGCGCGCCGCTGTCGCCGGAACTGCAGGTCCAGACCCGCAGCAGGCGCAGTTTCAGCTCGCGCTCCTGGCCCTGCCCGCGCACCGACAAGCACACGTCGCTGGACAACAATGCCAGGCGTCCGCACAGCAGCGTTTCCACCGCGTACGATTGCAGGCTGCTCACCCGCAGGTTCCCGGCCAGCCAGTCGCCCAGCCAGGGCAGATCGAGCATTCGCCCGCCCTGCCCGTCCATCATGAACAAGGCCGGCGATACCAGCGCGGTCAGCGCATCGTGGTCGTCATCCAGCAATGCCTGCCGCAGGCGCTGTTCCAGCAATGCCAGCTGCCGCTCATCCAGGTCTTCAACGATGTCCCGTTCCATCCACGGATCCTTCCGGCATCGGCCGGCGCCTGCGCAGGCGTTGCGCGATCCACTGCCGCGCGCCCTGCACTACTACATAGAAGACCGGTACGAAGAACACCGCCAGCACGGTCGCACTGACCATGCCGCCGAACACACCGGTTCCAATCGCCTGCTGGGTTTCCTTCGATGCGCCCTGCGCCAGCATCAGCGGCACCACGCCCAGCGCGAACGCCAGCGAGGTCATCACGATCGGCCGCAGGCGCAGCCGTGCCGCCTCCAGCGCCGCTTCCACCAGGCCACGGCCCTGCTGCTGCAGCTGGCGTGCGAACTCGACGATGAGGATCGCGTTCTTCGCCGACAGCCCGATCACCGTGATCATGCCGACCTTGAAGAAAACGTCGTTGGGCATGCCGCGCAACAACACGGCGGCGACCGCACCGAGCAGGCCCAACGGCACCACCAGCATCACCGCCAGCGGAATCGACCAGCTCTCGTACAGTGCCGCCAGCACCAGGAACACCACCAGCATCGACAGCAGCAGAAGCCACGGCGCCTGCGCACCGGATTCGCGCTCCTGCAGCGACTGGCTGGTCCATTGCAGGGCGAAGCCGGACGGCAGCTTCTCCGCCAACCGCTCCATCTCCGCCATCGCCTGGCCGGTCGAAACACCGGATGCCGGTGCACCGGACAGGTTCAGCGCCGGGAAACCGAGATAGCGCTGCAGCTGCAGCGGCGCCTCGGTCCAGTGCGGGGTCACCAGCTCGGACAACGCCACCATGCCGCCTTCGCTGTTGCGAACGTACAGCTTCAGCACATCCTCCAGCTCCATCCGGTGGGGTGCATCGGCCTGCAGGATCACCTGCTGCAACCGGCCCTTGTTGGGGAAATCATTGACGTACTGCGAGCCCATTGCCGCCGACAGCGTGCTGCTGATGTGTTCGAAGCCCACGCCCATCGCCTCGGCCTTGGCGCGGTCGATATCCAGCCGCACGCTGGTGCCGGCCGGCAGGCCATCGGCATGCACTTCCGACAGCAGCGGGCTGGCTTCGGCCAGCTTCAGCAGCTGCTGCAGGGCCGCGCGCAGTTCGGCCTGGCTCTGCCCGGTACGCGCCTGCAGGGCGAGCGAGAAGCCGGACGAACGGCCCAGGCTATCGATCGCCGGCGGCATCACGCTCATCACCTCGCCCTCGGCAATCGTGGCCATCGCCTTCTGCGCGGCCTCCACTTCGCCGGCTGCGGTGGCCCCTGCACGCTCACCCCAGTCCTTGAGCATGGTGTAGGTCAGCGCCGCGCTGGGGCCGGAGCCAGAGAAGCTGTAGCCAAGGATCGACTGGTTGGAGCCGATGCCCGGGCGCGAGGCCACATGCCGCTCGTAGGCCTCGACCACGGCCAGCGTGCGCTCGGCCGTCGCTTCGGCCGGCAACTGGATCGATGTCATGAAATAGCCCTGGTCTTCTTCCGGCAGGAATGCACCCGGCAGCCAGTGCAGGCCCAGCAGCAGCGCCGCTACCAGTGCGGCGAACACGCCCATCACCCGCCCACTGCGCTGCAGCACCGAAGCCACGCCACGCTGGTAGCGCCCGGTCATGTTTTCGAAGCCACGATTGAAGGCGCCGAACAGCCCGCCCCGACCATGATGACCATGGGTGTTCGGGCGCAGCAGGGTCGCGCACAGTGCCGGCGTCAGGCTCAATGCCAGCAGCGCCGAGAACAGGATCGACACCGCCATCGCCACGGTGAACTGGCGGTAGATCGCGCCCACCGAGCCGCTGGCCAGGGCCATCGGAATGAACACCGCGGTCAGCACCAGGGTGATGCCGATGACAGCACCGGTCAGCTCGCGCATCGCCTTGATGGTGGCCTCGCGCGGCGGCAGTCCTTCCTCGGCCATGATTCGTTCCACGCCCTCGACCACCACGATCGCGTCGTCGACGATGATGCCGATCGCCAGCACCATGCCGAACATGGTCAGCACGTTGATCGAGAAGCCCAGTGCCAGCATCACCGCGAAGGTACCCAGCAACGCGATCGGTGCAACCAGCGCCGGAATCAGCGTGTAGCGCCAGTTCTGCAGGAACAGGTACATCACCGCGAACACCAGCAGCATGGCCTCCAGCAGCGTCTGCACCACCTTCTGGATCGAGATCTTCACGAACGGTGCGGTGTCGAACGGAATGCTCGACTCCACGCCGCGCGGCAGCAGCGGCGCCAGTTCGGCCATGCGCTCGCGTACCGCCGACGCGGTGCGCACTGCGTTCGCGCCAGGACGCAACTGCACGCCGGCGGCGGTCGCCGGGTGGCCATCCTCGCGGGTGCCCCACGCATAGCTCTGTGCGCCCAGTTCGACGCGGGCGACATCGCCCAGCACCACCCGTGAACCGTCTGCCCCGGCGCGCAGCACGATGGCGGCGAACTGCTCCGGCGTGGACAGCTGCCCGTCGGCGCTGAGCGGCACGGTGATGCGCTGGCCCGGAACACCCGGCGAATCACCGGCGCGTCCCGGCGAGATCTCCAGGTTCTGCTGCTCGATGGCGGTGGCCACATCGCCCATGGTCAGGCCGTAGCCGGTCAACCGGGTCGGGTCCAGCCAAACGCGCATCGCCTGTTCGGCACCGAACAGCTGCACGCGGCCGACGCCATCGATGCGGCGCAGCTCTTCGATGATGTTGCGCGCCATGAAATCGCCCAGCGCGGCTTCGCTGACGCTGGCATCCGGCGAACGCAGGCCGACCAGCATCAGGAAGCCGGAATCGGCGGCCTCCACGAACAGGCCGTTCTGGCGCACGCTGCGCGGCAGGCGCGGCTCGATCGCCTTGATCCGGTTCTGCACATCCACCTGCGCCAGCTCCGGGTTGGTACCGGGCTTGAAGGTCGCAGTGATCGATGCTTCGCCGGAGGTGTCCACCGACGATTCGAAGTACAGCAGGTGCTTGACGCTGGACAGCTCGCGCTCGATCAGCCCGACCACCGCATCGTTCAGCGTCTGCGGGCTGGCACCCGGGTAGCTGGCGTAGATGCTGACGCTGGGCGGCGCAACCGCCGGATAGCGCTCCACGGCCAAGCGCGGAATCGCCAGTACGCCGGCCAGGATGATGAAGATCGCCAGCACCCAGGCGAACACCGGGCGATCGATGAAGAAACGTGCCATGTTGGATTTCCCTGGAGGGACCGGCCCGGGAAAGGCTCAGCCCTTGCTGCCGGCCTGCATTGCACCGGCGCTTGCGACCGGCATCTGCCAGTCGCGCGCATCGACCACCACGCCTTCCTGCAGGCGTTCCTGGCCCTCGACCACCACCTTCTCGCCCGCCTTCAGACCGGTACGCACCAGCCACTGGCGATCAACGCTGCCGTCCACCTCCAGCGTGCGGATCACCGCCTTGCCGTCGGCGCCGATCACCCAGGCATAGGCCTGGCCACCAGCACTGCGCAGCACGGCCTGCTGCGGCACGGTCAGTGCACTGGCCGGGGCACCGCGTGGCACCTTCGCGCGCACGTACATGCCGGGTAGCAGCTGGCGCTGCGGGTTGTCGACCAGGATGCGCAGGATCACATCACCGGTACGCGCATCGACGTTGATGCCGGAGAACAGCAGCTGGCCCCGCTCGGACAATGGCTTGCCGGCGGCGCCGATGATGGTTACCGGCAACTCGCCGCCACCGGCGGCGCTGCGCTGCAGCGACTCCAGCTGCGCGGCCGGCTGGCGCACATCGACGTAGACCTGGTCGATCTGCTGCACCACCGCCATCGGCTCGGCATCGGCAACGCCGACCAGTGCGCCTTCGGTCACCAGCGCCTGGTCGATGCGGCCGGCAATCGGCGCGCTGACCGTGGCATAGCGCAGGTCGAGCTGGCGACGCGCCAGGATCGCGCGCGCTTCGTTCACCGCGGCTCGGGCCTGTTCGTACTCGGCACTGGCGTCGTCGCGGTGCTGCTGGCTGACGGCCTGTGCGGCGGCCAGTGCATGCAGGCGCTGTGACTGCACGCGGCTGCGACCCAGGGCTGCCTCGCTGCGCTGCAGGGCGGCCAGTGCCGAATCGACATCGGCACGGAAGGCCGCCGGATCGATCTGGAACAGGGCCTGGCCGGCGTCTACTTCCGCGCCCTGGTCAAACAGCCGGCGCTGCACGATGCCACCCACCTGCGCTCGGATCTGCGCGGTGCGCACGGCGGCCACGCGGCCAGGCAGTTCGTCGTCACGCTGTACCACCTGCGGGCCGACGGTAACCACGCTCACGCGGGGTGCGGCTTCGGGCGTGGCTTCGGGGGTGGAGCAGGCCGTCATGGCCAGGGCGAGGGCCGCGATCAACGCGACCGGAGTCCTGAAGGTTCTCATTGCTGTGCACAATGCCGCACGGGCGGCTGATAGGTTCTGAAGAACCCAGTGTGCGTGGCGATGATGGGGTTTCGATGGAGGAACTGTGGAGATACGATGGAGGCAAGCACCTTAAGGCCCCGCCCCTGCATGCATGCCGCCCCTGCCCTCGCCGCCCTCGTCCTGATCGTCGAGGATGAGGCCGAGATCGCCGATATTCTCACCGCTTATCTGGAACGCGAAGGACTGCGCACGCTGCGCGCCGCCGACGGCCACACCGCCCTGGACCTGCACCGCAGCGCCCGCCCCGACCTGGTCCTGCTTGACGTGCAGCTGCCGCGCCTGGATGGCTGGAGCGTGCTGACCCAGCTGCGCCAGCGCGGCGAAACGCCGGTGATCATGCTGACCGCACTGGACCAGGACCTGGACAAGCTGACGGCACTGCGCATGGGCGCCGACGACTACGTGGTCAAACCGTTCAATCCGGCCGAAGTGGCGGCGCGCGTGCGCGCCGTGCTGCGGCGTACGTTGCGCGCCTCACGCGCGGATGCGCCCAGCGCACTGCGCGTGGGCCCGCTGCTGATCGACTCGGCCACCCACGCCGTGCACGTGGAAGGCGAAGGCTACAGCCACGAAGTGCTGCTCACCCTCACCGAGTTCAAGCTGCTGCACTGCATGGCGCTGGCGCCGACCCGCATCTTCAGCCGCAGCGAACTGATGCACGAATGCCTGCCGGAAAGCGAGGCGCTGGAGCGCACGGTCGACAGCCATGTAAGCAAGCTGCGCCGCAAGCTGGATGAAGTGGGCATGGTCAATGTGCCGGCCAGCGTGCGTGGCGTCGGCTACCGGTTGATGGCCGACCGCTGATGGCCCGCCTGCGCCGCTCCGGGCTCAGCCGCCACATCATCGTCTCGATGTCGCTGATGGTGATCGGCGTCATCGTGATGATGATCCTGTCGTCGTGGCTGCTGTACGCAGTGCTGGTCGAATTCTTCCCCGGCACTACCGAGGAGCCGGAAAGCTGGCTGCCGACCGGCCCTGAACTGGCATGGATGGTCGGCGTGATCCTGACCGGCCTGGCGCTGGCCATCGCCGCCTCGTTCCGCCTCGCCCACCGCATCCTGTCACCGTTGAATTCGCTGGTGGACAGCGTGCGCGCGCTGGCCGGCGGCGATCTGGGTGCGCGCGCCAGCGTCGAAGAGAACTCACCGGGCGAAGTGGCCACGTTGGTTGAGGACTTCAACGCCATGGCGCGGCGACTGCAGCACGTGGAGAGCGAGCGTGCGATGTGGCATGCAGCCATCGCCCATGAACTGCGGACGCCGGTGACGATCCTGCGCGGCCGCCTGCAAGGCCTGGCCGAGGGTGTGTTCCAGCCAGACGAATCACAGTTCCGCAGCCTGCTCGCCCAGGTCGAGGGCCTGTCACGACTGATCGAAGACCTCCGCGTGCTGAGCCTGTCCGACAATGCGCGGCTGGACGTGCGCCGCGCGCGTACCGACGTGGTGGCCGAGGTGCATTCGGTGATGACCCTGGTCGATCCCCAGTTCCGCGCCGCCGGCTTCGTGCTGGAGCTGGAAACCAGCCGCGAAGAACACAACGCGCACTGCGACCCGACCCGCCTGCGCCAGGCGCTGCTGGCGCTGCTGGAGAACGCGCGCCGCTATGCCAGCCCGGGCAAGGTGCGGATTGCCGTGCATGACACACCGGGCCATGTGCAGGTAGCGATCGAGGATGAGGGCCCGGGCATCGACCCTGAGCTGCACGCGGACATCTTCACTCCGTTCATGCGTGCCGACGGTTCGCGTTCGCGCCAGGGCGGCGGTAGCGGGCTCGGCCTGGCAGTGGTCAAGGCCATTGCCGATGCGCATGGTGGCCGCGTCTACTGCACGGCAGGCAACGCTGGTGGCAGCCGTTTCGTCATCGAGCTGCCGCGCCAATAGCCGGCGTGGCTGCCTGTTCCCGCAGGCGGGCAGCGAGCGCGACGAGGTTGGCGTCGATCGCATCCATTTCGTTGCGCTGCTTCTCCGGCAGCTGCTGACGCAGCTGTACGCGCAGCGCCTGCCAGGCCGGCACCGCCTGTGCGCTGGCGGTGGCAACCGCTTCGGCCAGCAACGCCTGCTCATCGGCCAGCGGCAACCCGTAGCCGCCGTCCGCCAGCAGCGTACCCGGGCGCAGCCATTGCCCACCCTGCTCCAGCAACTGGCGCAGGCCCCGGGTCTCGGCACTGTCCGGTGCGGCCAGCAGGCGCCGTTTCAGCACATCGCGCGCGCGCAGCTCGGCGCGCCGTTGCGCAGCCTGTTCCAGCAGCAGCAACCCGGCGCTGGCACGTAGATCCCCCTGCAGCAACCACAGCGCACGCTGCTGTGCGGGCAGCTTCAGCCAGCCGCGCACATCGCGTGCGGGCAATGCCAGCTGGGCCGCGGCCACCGCGAACAACTGCTGATAGTGATCGCGCACCGAGGCAAAGTAGTAGCCCTGCGCCTGCGCTGCATTGCGGTCCGTGAGTAACTGCTCGTCCAGCACATGCAGCTGCGACAGCCGACGCTTCAAACCGCGCGGACTCAGCTGGGCCAGCCCGGCCTCGCCCAGCCGCGGCACACCGGCCTGCAGCAGCTTGGCGGTTTCCACCGCGCAGTTGTTGCTGACGAAGTAGTAGCGCCCGTCGTAGCTCCAGTGCACCTGCGCAGTGCGTTCGAGCAGGCTGGCGATCTCGCCGGGCGACAACTGCAACGGCAGCGACTGCAACCCGCGCAGCTCGACCTTGGTGTACTCGTCCACCACCTGCTGCAGCGGCAGCACGAACAGTCGCGACGGGTAGCCACCGGTCAGGCCACGCCAGTTGGAAATCTGTACATCGCCCACGAAAGCGCGGAACGACAGCACACGGTGGTACTCCAGGTCCAACCGGCAATCCGGCCCCGGCGCACGGCCCGGCCGGCAGATCACCAGCCGCAGCATGCTGTGGCCCCAGCGGCTCATCGGCTGCGCACTGCCTTCGGCGAACAGGTAATCCACGGCGTAGACACGCGAGGGATCGAGCTGCAGCAGCGATCCAGCCCCCTCTTCCGACTCAGCCTGCAGCAATGGCAGCGTGGTCGCGCAGTGCGACTGCGGCAGCGATGGCGGGGTTCCGAAATGGGCCTGGTACCACTGCGCCAGTGCCGGGCGCCGGCAGGCAAACTCGCTGTCGAGCACGAAATGCTCGGCGTTCACTGCCAGGTACTCGGCCGGATCCTTCAGTTCATAGGCGTCCGGACTACGGTCACGGAAGCCGTTATCGCCACGGCCGAGATGCCAGGGCTTGCGCTGCCACCCGGCCAGATCACGCCAGCGCACACTGCGCGACCAGTTCGCCCCCGTACGGTCGGCAACATGGGTCAGTTCGTGTACCAGCGCGCTGCGGCGTGCGCGGCGCGCACCGGGCACGGCATCATCCAGCAGATCGCGGCGCAACGTGATGCGACCGGCGAAGGCGCGGCCATGCACATCAGCCGGCAGGTCATCACTCCAACGCACCTGGACCTGTGCCGGCAATGCACGCAGCAGGCCATCAGGCAGCAGTGACTGTACGTCGGTCAGAGTCTGGCTGGCGAGCTGGTGCTGCGCCGGATCGAGACCGGACGGATCAAGCTGCAGGCGATCAGCCGCGTGCGCGACATGAGCGATCAGCAGTAGAGCCACGCCATGCGTGGCTGCGTTCCGTGCAGATGTCATGGCGTTGCCGGCCAGCGGCCGGCACTACCCGAAGTCGGGATCAACGCGCCAGCAGCGCGCGGGCCAGTTCCAGATCGCTCTGCTGCTGTGCGGCAGTGCTCTGCTCACGCAGGTGGACCAGCGCGGCCTGCAGGCGGGCACCACGGATCTGGCCATCGCTGGCGACGAACGCAGCGGCATCGTCGCGTGCAGCCAGCACCACCTTGTCGTCACCCGAGCTGCTGCCCGACGAACCGGAGGACGCACCGGTGGCCGAGCCGGCCGAGGTGCCGGCGAAGCTGGAAGCGAAGCCGGCCAGCGGCAGGGACAGCAGGGCGAGCAGCAGGAGCGGACGGGTCATCGGTTCAAAGCCGGTTGTGAAGGTGCGTGGAGCGTAACGGGTACGTGAAGGATTTGCCCGACTCAAGCGTCGAACAGCTTGCCGGGATTCAGCCGCGCTTGGGGATCGAACGCGCGTTTGACCGCCTTCATCAGCGCGATCTCGGCCGGGCCGCGGGTGCTGTCCAGGTAGCCCTTCTTGACCAGGCCGATGCCGTGCTCGGCCGAGATGCTGCCGTAGAAGCGGGCCAGCACCTGGGCCAGCAATTTGGTCACCTGCTCGCACTGCGCCACGAAATCGGCGTCGCTGGTGTCGTCCGGCTTGAGCACGTTGATGTGCAGGTTGCCATCGCCGATATGGCCGAACCAGACCACGTCGAAGTGCGGGTAGGCCTGCCCGATCAGTGCCTGGGTCTCGGCCAGGAACGCCGGCATCGCCGAGATCCGCACCGAGACGTCATTCTTGTAGGGCTTGTAGCGCGCCAGCGATTCGGTGATGCCTTCGCGCAGGCGCCACAGCTGCGCGGCCTGGGCGTCGCTGGCACTGATCACGCCGTCACTGACCCAGCCATTGCCCATGCAGTCCTCGAAGGCCGCCATCGCCGCCGCTTCCTGGGCCTCGTCGCCGGCCGCGAACTCGGTGACCACGTAGTACGGATGCACCTCGTCGAATGGCGCCTGCGCGCCATGCGCCAGCACGTGCTCCAGCGCCCGGTCGGTGAAGAATTCAAAGGCCTGCAGCTGCAGGCGCGCGCGGAACGCGGCGAACACCTGCATCAGCACATCGAAACTGGGCAGCGCAAGCAGCATCACGTTGCTGGCCGGCGGTGGGTCGGTCAGTTTCACCGTGGCTTCGACGATCACACCCAGCGTGCCCTCTGAGCCGATCAGCAGCTGGCGGAAGTCGTAGCCGCTGGAATTCTTGATCAGCCCCTTGTTGAGTTCCAGCAGCTCGCCGTCAGCGGTGACCACTTTCAGTCCCGCGATCCACTCGCGAGTGTTGCCATAACGGATCACACGGATGCCGCCGGCATTGGTGGCGATGTTGCCGCCGATCGTGCACGACCCGCGCGCGGCGAAATCCACCGGGTAGATCAGGCCGTGGTCCAGCGCGGCGTTGTGCAGGGCCTCCAGCGGCATGCCGGCCTGCACCACCAGGGTGCGATCGACCGCGTCGTAGGCCAGTGCCTTGTTCATCCGTTCCAGGCTGAGCACCAGCTCGCCGTTGGCGGCCACCGCACCACCCGAGAGGCCGGTGCGGCCACCGGACGGCACCACGGCCACGCCCTCGCCTGCGCTCCAGCGCATCACCGCCTGCACTTGCTCGACCGTGGCCGGCAGTGCGATCGCCAGCGGCGCCGGCGTCCAGCGCCGGGTCCAGTCGCGCCCGTAATGCTCCAGGTCGGCCGGGTCGGTCTTCAGCTTCAGGCCGGGACAGGCCTGCTGCAGCGAGGCAATGCGGGAATCGGTCATGACAGTCCAGCGCGGTGCGTGAAGAACGGGCAAGCGTGCCAGCGGCACGCGCCAGCGTCCAGCCCCGCAGCCGCGCAGATAGCTACGGATGCAACCAATTGCGCACTGCACCATGGGCGGCACGATCTGGCATAGTGGTCAGCCCCTGTCCCACTGGCCGTGTTGCCCCATGTCGCCGAAGAAGACCTCGTTCCCGAAGCAGGATATCCGTGTGCTGTTGCTGGAGGGGGTCAGCCAGACCGCCGTGGAGGTGTTCAGCGCCGCCGGCTACAGCCAGATCGAAGCGCACACCAAGGCGCTGCCCGAGGACGAACTGAAGGCGCGCATCGCCGAGGCGCACATCGTCGGCATCCGTTCGCGCACCCAGCTCAGCGCCGAAGTGCTGGCCGAGGCCAAGCGCCTGATCGCGGTGGGCTGCTTCTGCATCGGCACCAACCAGGTCGACCTGGACGCGGCCGAGCTGGCCGGCATCCCGGTGTTCAACGCACCCTATTCCAACACCCGAAGCGTGGCCGAGCTGGTCATCGCCGAGGCGATCATGCTGACCCGTGGCATTCCGCAGAAGAATGCCGAATGCCATCGCGGCGGCTGGTCGAAGTCGGCCAGCGGCAGCCATGAGGTGCGCGGCAAGACGCTGGGCATCATCGGTTACGGCCACATCGGCACCCAGGTCGGCGTGCTGGCCGAATCGCTAGGCATGCAGGTGATCTTCCACGACGTGGAAACCAAGCTGGCACTGGGCAATGCCCGTGCAGCGGCCAGCCTGGACGACCTGCTGGCGCGCGCCGACATCGTCACCCTGCATGTGCCGGAGACCCCGTCCACGCAGTGGATGATCGGCAGCACCGAGCTGGCGAAGATGCGCAAGGGCGCGCACCTGATCAACGCCGCGCGCGGCACCGTGGTCGACATCGATGCGCTGGATGCCGCGCTGGCCAGCGGCCACGTCGGCGGCGCCGCGCTGGACGTGTTCCCGGTCGAGCCGAAGGGCAACGGCGATATCTTCGAATCGCCGCTGACCCGCCACGACAACGTGATCCTGACCCCGCACGTGGGCGGCAGCACGCTGGAAGCGCAGGACAACATCGGCGTGGAAGTGGCGGTCAAGCTGGTGCGCTATAGCGACAACGGCAGCACCCTGTCGGCGGTCAACTTCCCCGAGGTGACCCTGCCCGAGCACGCCGACAGCCTGCGCCTGCTGCACATCCACCAGAACGTGCCGGGCGTGCTGTCCAAGGTCAACGAGATCTTCTCGCGCCACAACGTCAACATCGACGGCCAGTTCCTGCGCACCGACCCGAAGGTGGGCTACGTGGTGATCGACATCACCGCCAGCGAGGAACAGGCCGCCGCCGTGCGCGACGAGCTGGCCGCGATTCCGGGCACGCTGCGCACGCGCATCCTGTACTGAAAAAAAGGGGACGGAGGGGATTAAGTCGTTTGCGGCACATGCGGCATAAACGACTTAATCCCCTCCGTCCCCTTTTTCTTCAACGCGCCAGCCACCGGCGCGCCATGCGCTGCATGGATTCGTCCGATTCCGGATCGGCCGCGACCTCGGTCACCGGCCGCCAGGCCAGCTCCAGCGACTCCTCGCTGAGCACGAAGGCCTCGCCACCCAGCGCCCGGATCACGAAACGTACGTCGTAGTGCCAGTGGCCCGGCACATCCTTGCGCTCCGGAATCCAGTGCTTGTCCAGGTCGAAGATGGCAGGATCTTCCAGCACCAGGCCGCTCAGGCCCGACTCCTCCTCAGCTTCCTTCAGCGCCACTTGGGCCAGGTCGCGGTCGCCGTCGGCGTGGCCGCCCAGCTGCAGCCAGCGCTGCAGCTTGCGGTGGTGGGTCAGCAGCAGGCGCTGGCCGTCGGCACTGACCAGCCAGCAGCTGGCAGTGAAGTGGCCGGCCAGCCGTTCGCGCCGGAACGGATCTTCCGGATCGTCCAGCAATGTGCTGAATTCGGCAGCCAGCGCGTCGTGGGCCGGCTCGCGGCGGGCATAGTCGTGCAACAGCTGACGCAGGCGATCGTCAAGCACGGCAAGGGTTTCGGCGGTCTGGCTCATGAATGGGCGGGAACGGGAACATGACTGCTCATTATCGCCGTTCATTGTTGCGATTGCGCTTGTGCGTTGGCTTCAGCTTTGGCTAAGGTACAGCGGGCCGTTCGCGCGGCCTTCACCATTCCAGGGTTGCCGGCAACGTATCGGCGGCCCACCCAATCCGATCACTAGGAAGTACTGCATGCTGAAAGCTCTGTTGAGGGTCAAGCCGGTTGAACCGGCCGGGCACGTCGATGCTGGCGAACCCATCGAAGGCAGCCTGGACGGCGAAGCCACGTTGAAACGGACCCTCACGGCTAAACACCTCATCCTGCTTGGCGTGGGTGCGGTGATCGGCGCAGGTATCTTCGTGCTGACCGGCCAGGCTGCGGCCAACCACGCTGGCCCGGCAGTGATGCTGTCGTTCGTCATCGCCGGTTTCGCCTGCGCCCTGGCGGGCCTGTGCTACGCCGAGTTCGCGGCGATGATGCCGGTCTCCGGCAGCGCCTACTCCTACTCCTACGCCACCCTCGGCGAAGGCATGGCCTGGTTCATCGGCTGGTGCCTGGTGCTGGAATACCTGTTCGCCTCGGCCTCGGTCGCCGTGGGCTGGTCGGCCTATCTGATCAGCTTCATCACCACCACTCTGCACATGCCGTTCCCGGATGCGCTCAGTGCCGCTCCCATCGCTTGGACCGGCAGCGAGTTCACCGCCTCGGGCAAGCTGTTCAACCTGCCGGCGGTGCTGATCGTGGCGGCGGTGTCCGGCCTGCTGTACGTGGGCGTGACCCAGTCGGCCTTCGTCAACGCGATCATCGTGGCGATCAAGGTCACTGTCATCTGCCTGTTCATCGGCATCGGCGCGGCCCACATCGACCCCGCCAACTGGCAGCCGTTCATCCCGGAAAACACCGGCGTGCCGGGTGAGTTCGGCTGGAGCGGCGTGTTCCGCGCGGCCACCATCGTGTTCTTCGCCTACATCGGCTTTGATGCGGTCTCCACCGCCGCCGGCGAAACCAAGGACCCGCAGCGCAATATGCCGATCGGCCTGCTCGGCTCTCTGGCCGTGTGCACCCTCGTCTACATCATCGTCTGTGCCGTGCTGACCGGCATGATGCCGTACCACCTGCTGGGCACCGACAAGCCGGTGGCCACCGCGCTGGAGCCCTACCCGACCCTGGCCTGGCTGAAGACCTTCGTGGAAATCGGCGCCATCGCCGGCCTGTCCTCGGTGGTGCTGGTGATGATGATGGGCCAGACCCGCATCGCCTACACCATCTCGCGCGACGGCCTGCTGCCGAAGTTCTTCGGCAAGGTCCACGCCCGCTTCCGCACCCCGTACGTCGCCACCATCGTGGTCGGCGTGATCGCCGCCGCGCTGGCCGGTCTGGTGCCGCTGAACGTGCTGGGCGAACTGGTCTCGATGGGCACCCTGCTGGCCTTCGCCACGGTCTGCATCGGCGTGCTGGTACTGCGCTATTCCAAGCCGGACCTGCACCGCCCGTTCCGCGTGCCGATGGTGTGGGTCATCTGCCCGCTCGGCGCGGCGACCTGCCTGTTCCTGTTCTGGCAGGCGTTCGTGGTGCACTGGCACCTGTTCGTCGGCTGGACGCTGCTTGGCCTGCTGATCTACCTGGGCTACGGCATCCGCAACAGCAAGCTGGCCAAGTCGCCCTGATCCGCCTACGGGCCGGCCTCGCGCCGGCCCGTCCGTTTTCCCCGCGCGCCGCCTGTGGCGCGCTTCGACAAGACCACCACACATGTTCAAGCAACTGTGGGCCACCAAGCACCCGCATGCCGCCCATGAAGACGCCAACGGCCTGAGCCTGCGCCGCCACCTCGGGCCCTGGGGCCTGACCGCCCTCGGCATCGGCGCGGTGATCGGCGGCGGCATCTTCGTCATCACCGGCCAGGCCGCCGCCAACCACGCCGGCCCGGCGATCATGCTGTCGTTCGTGCTGGCGGCCATCTGCTGCGCCTTCTGCGCGCTGGCCTACGCCGAATTCGCCTCGATGGTGCCGGTCTCCGGCAGTGCCTACACTTATACCTACGCCACCTTCGGCGAGCTCTCGGCCTGGTTCATCGGCTGGATGCTGGTGCTCGAGTACGGCGTCTCCGCCTCGGCGGTCGCGGTCAGCTGGACCGGCTATTTCCTCAGCCT
The DNA here is from genome assembly GCF_036320005.1 of Stenotrophomonas sp. SMYL11. Classification (NCBI taxonomy): domain Bacteria; kingdom Pseudomonadati; phylum Pseudomonadota; class Gammaproteobacteria; order Lysobacterales; family Lysobacteraceae; genus Stenotrophomonas; species Stenotrophomonas sp. SMYL11. The sequence goes on along the minus strand of NZ_JAWIRS010000004.1, from coordinate 1,203 downwards.
GCTCAGCCAATTCGACATCCATCTACCGGCGGCGCTGGTCAGCGCGCCACTGGACGCGCAGCTGCGCCCGACCGGTGCGATCGCCAACCTGCCCGCCGCCGCGCTGGTGCTGCTGCTGACCTGGCTGTGCTACGTCGGCATCAGCAAGTCCTCGGCGATGAACATGGCGATGGTCGTGCTGAAGACCGGCCTGATCGTGCTGGTCATCGTGGTCGGCTGGAAGTACGTGGACACCAGCAACTGGACCCCGTTCATTCCCGCCAACGAAGGCCCCGGAAAGTACGGCATGGAAGGCGTGCTGCGCGGTGCGGCGATGGTGTTCTTCGCTTACATCGGTTTCGAGGCGGTGTCGGTGGCGGCGCAGGAATCGAAGAACCCGCAGCGCGACATGCCGTTCGGCATGATGCTGTCGCTGGTGATCTGCACCGTGCTGTACATCGCGATGGCCGCGGTGATGACCGGCCTGGTGCCGTTCCAGCTGCTGGGCACCGACGAGCCGGTGGTGACCGCGGTGGCCGCGCATCCGCAGCTGGGCTGGTTGCGTTGGGTGGTCGAAGTCGGCGCACTGGTCGGCCTGTCCTCGGTGGTGCTGGTGATGATCATCGGCCAGCCGCGCATCTTCATGATCATGGGCCGCGATGGCCTGCTGCCGCCGGTGTTCACCAAGATCCACCCGAAGTACCGCACTCCGCACATCAACACCGTGATCACCGGCATCGGCATCGCGCTGCTGGCGGCGCTGTTCCCGCTGGACATCCTGGGCGAGCTGACCTCGATGGGCACGCTGATCGCGTTCGCCGCAGTCTGCGCCGGTGTGTTGATCCTGCGCCGTACCCAGCCGGACCTGCCGCGTCCGTTCCGCATGCCGATGGCGTGGCTGATCTGCAGCCTGGGCGTGCTGAGTTGCCTTGCCCTGCTGTCGGCGATGACGATGCACAACTGGATGCTGATGGGCGTGTGGACGTTCGTCGGCTTCGTGATCTATTTCTGCTACGGGTTCAGGCACAGCCGGCTGCGGGGGAAGTAAGGGGTTTTGCAGTGCAGGGCCTGCGGCCCTGCACCCGCCGTTGAAGCCGAAGCAACGGCAACAGCTGGGCTGAGGGTTTGGCGGGGCGGGTTGGATTCGCGGGGGACGCCGTGAATCCGTCCCTGGAGGCTTGGCCGCGGCATCCATGCCGCGGACACCCCCGCGAACCCAACCCG
>NZ_JAWIRS010000003.1:426062-429059 GCF_036320005.1 Stenotrophomonas sp. SMYL11 | reverse complement strand
ACCCCGGTCTTGCCGTGTGCGCAGGACTGCGCACACGAGCAAGCGGCGACCGAGCTTACATGGGTGAGGGCGCTTTGCTTGCGAAGCACTGCTTCGCAAGCGCCCGAACGCACAGCCGCCAGCGGCTGGGCCGGGCCCCGGAGGGGTACTTGCAGCGCCCCCCGCAACCGGACCCACCCCGCCTCCTCACAGGAAACCCGCTGTTGCTTCGGCTGTTGCTTCTGAGGTTGCCGGCCAGCGGCCGGCACTACCGCGGGTGCCGGGCGCAGCCCGGCCGGCAACCCCCTGCTTGACCGCAGCCGGGGTGCCACGGAGAATTCCGCGACTAATTCTCATTTGCTGTTGCGCAGGATGCGGGCGGCAGCCTTCCAGGCCCTCCTCCTTCGATGTTCAAGAACGTCCTGTTCCAACTGCACTGGCTGCTGGGCATCACCGCCGGTGCCGTGCTGACCGTGATGGGCCTCAGCGGCGCCGTGCTGTCCTTCGAGGATGAACTGCTGCGGGCGGCCAATCCCGGCTTCGCCGAGATCGCCGAGCACCATGCCGACGGCCAGCTTCCGCTTGAACTCAGCGAACTGGTGCTGCTGCTGCAGGCCGGCAGTGATCGCCCCCTGCAACGCCTGCGCGTGGATGCCACCGGGCAACGGCCCTCGGTGGCGCGCTTCGCCGGTGGCAAGGAACACTGGGTCTACTTCGATCCGTACACCGGCGAGCGCTTCAGCGCCCTGCGCGGGCAGGCGTTCTTCGATTTCGTCGAGGACCTGCATCGCCACCTCGCCGCCGGCGAGCGCGGTAAATGGATCACCGGCAGTAGTGCCATCGCGCTGCTGTTCTTCACCCTGTCCGGTCTTTACCTGCGTTGGCCGCGACGCTGGTGGCACTGGCGCAGCTGGCTGGCGGTGGAATGGAAACGCAGCGGCCGTGGCTTCCTGTGGAGCCTGCACTCGGTGGTCGGCACCTGGGTGCTGTTGATCTACCTGATGAGTGCGCTGACCGGCCTGTGGTGGTCGTTCGACTGGTATCGCAGTGCCGCCAACACCCTGCTGGGCGTCGCACCGGCCGCCAAGCACAAGGTCGCCACCGACGCCGCCCTGAACCTGGAACGCATCGAAGCCACGCTGTATGCGCTGCCCGGGGTGCGCACCGGCTACATCGACCTGCGCCTGCCGGAGAAGCCCGGGCAGGCACTGAACGTGCGGGTGATGGCCGGTGATCCGTCCCAGCGCGGCGGCCAACATGACCGCGCGCATGACCTGCTGCAGCTGGACCCAGGCACGGGGGCCACGCTCGATGCCCGCCCCTATGCGCGCCAGGGCGCCGGCGCGCAGCTGGCCACCAGCGTGTTCGCGCTGCACTCGGGCAGCTACTTCGGCGTGCCCGGGCGTGTCGTAGTGATGCTCAGCAGCTTGGGCATGAGCCTGTTCTTCATCACCGGCTGGATGCTCTACCTGGACCGCCGCCGCAGCCAGCGCGCCGCGCGTGACCTGCGCCAGTCGCTGCCAGCAACATCTGCCGATGGCGGTGGCACGCCGTGGCTGGTGGTGCATGCCAGCCAGAGCGGACTGGGCGAACAACTGGCATGGCGCGCCGCCGCGCAGCTGCAGGCGTCCGGTCATGCGGTGCAGGTGCTGCCACTGGCCCGCGTCGATGCCGCGCAGCTGGCACGCACCGCGCAGGTGCTGTGGGTACTGAGCACCTTCGGCGACGGCGAGCCACCGGATGCGGCGCGAGGCGCTGCACGACGGCTGATGGCACAGACACTCGACCTGTCCGGCCTGCAGTTTGGACTGCTGGCGCTGGGTGACCGACAGTACCCGCACTACTGCGGCTTCGGTCGCCAGGTTGATGGCTGGCTGCTCGGCAACGGCGCGCGCCCGTTGTTCGACCGCATCGAAGTCGATGCCGCCTCGGTAGCGGCCTTGCGCCAATGGCAGCTGCAGCTGGGCGCGCTGACCGGCATCGTCACCGATGACAGCGTACTGCCGGCGGCCACGCAGATGCATGAGTGGCGGCTGCTCGGCCGCGACCGGCTCAATCCGGGCAGCATCGGTGGTGCCATCTGGCGCATCCGTCTTGCACCACCGGCCGACGTGCAGTGGCAGGCGGGCGACATCCTGCATATCGCGCCCCGGCACAACGCGCGGCACGCCAGCGCGGTACTGAAGGCACAGGGGTTGGATCCGCTGCAGCCGCTGCTGGTGGACGGCCACCCACGCACCCTGCTGGCGCTGGCCAGTGAACGCGAGCTGCCCGAGGCCGACGCCGCGCTGGCGGTGCAGGATGCCTGCCTGTGGTTGTCCGGATTGCCAACGCTGCCAGGACGCGAATACTCCATCGCCTCCTCCACGAGTGATGAAGTGGTGGAACTGGTGGTGCGCCTGGTGCATGACCTGTCGGGTCGTGCCGGGCTGGGTTCGGGCTGGCTGTCGCTGCATGCCCCGGTCGGTGCCAGCATCGTGGCCCGTGTGCATCGCAACCCCGGTTTCCATCGCATTGGCGGCGCGCCGATGGTGCTGATCGGCAACGGCACCGGCATTGCCGGCCTGCGCAGCCTGTTGCGCGAAGCTGCCCATGCAGGCGAGCACGGGCACTGGCTGCTGTTCGGTGAGCGCCAGCGCGCGCACGACTTCCTGTTCGCCGACGAGATCGAAGCGTGGCAGGCCGATGGCCATCTCGCGCGGGTGGATCTGGCGTTCTCGCGCGATGGCGAAGGTGGTTACGTGCAGGATCACCTGCATGCAGCCGCAGACGCGCTGCGCGAGTGGATGCAGCGTGGCGCGGTGATTCATGTCTGCGGCTCGCTGCAGGGCATGGCCGAAGGCGTGGACCAGGTGCTGCGCGCTGCGCTGGGCGATGAGGTTGTGGAAACGCTGCTGGAGACCGGGCGCTACCGGCGCGACGTGTACTGAGCCACAACGGTAGTGGCGGGGGGGGGGGGGGCGGGGGCACGAAGGGGGGGGGCCCCCCGCCGCGCCCGCCCGCCGGGCAACGGGCGCC
>NZ_JAWIRS010000003.1:332242-426052 GCF_036320005.1 Stenotrophomonas sp. SMYL11 | reverse complement strand
GCGGCCCCCGGGGGCGCGGGGGGGGGGGGGGGCTTCGGTTTCTCCCCCGGCGGCGGCCCCCCGGCCACTACCGGAGCAGAATCAGGCCGCAGCGCGCGCCTGGGGCATCGACAGCAGGCGGAACGCACCCACCGCTTCGGCCAGGGCATGCACCTGCGCCTGCATCTGCGCGGTCGAGGCCCCCGCCTCTTCCACCAGACTGGCGTTGCGCTGGGTACTGGCCTCCATCTGCACGATGGTCTGGTTCACCTGGGCGATGCCGGCATGCTGGTCCTGCGACGCGCTGCGGATTCCGGCCAGCAGGTCCGCCAGCTGGTGCACGCTGCCGACAATCTCGCCCATCGTGATGCCGGCCTGTTCGGCCTGCTGGTTGCCCTGGCCCACACGCGCCACCGAGTCCTCGATCAGGCCCTTGATCTGCTTGGCCGCCTCCGCGCTGCGCTGAGCCAGCAGGCGCACTTCGGCAGCCACGACGGCGAAGCTGCGGCCCTGCTCTCCGGCGCGCGCCGCTTCCACTGCCGCGTTGAGCGCGAGGATGTTGGTCTGGAAGGCGATGCCATCAATCAGCTGGGTGATGTCACCGATCCGCCGTGAGGCTTCGCTGATGCCATGCATGGTTGCAACCACCTGGCCGACCGCCTCACCGCCGCGCTGGGCCACTGCCGCCGCGCCCTTGACCAGCGCATCCGCACGGCCAGCGGCGTCAGCATTGCGGCCGACGGTGTCGGTCAGCTCATGCATCGACGCCGCGGTCTCTTCCAGGTTGGCCGCCTGCTGCTCGGTGCGCTGTGACAGGTCGTGATGACCGGCGACGATTTCGCCGACACCGGTATCGAGGCTGGACGTCGCCTGCTGGATGCGGGTGACGATGCGGCCCAGTTGCGCGACAGTGGCGTTGGCATCGTCGCGCATGCGTGCGAACACGCCCTGCAGTTCACCTTCCATGCGCACGCTGAGGTCACCGCGGGCCAGCGCGGCCAGAAGCGCCTGCAGATCGCCAAGGTTGGTCTCAAAGGTGGTCAACAGGCGATTGATGCTGGTCGACAGCGTACGCACAAAGCCCTGCTTGCCCTCCAGCGCGATGCGACCGTGCAGGTCGCCCTGTGCGGCGGCATCGACCAGGGCTGCCACTTCGGTTTCCAGCAGCGTTTCCAGCGCGCGGCTGCGCCATTCCACCGCCACGCCGAGGAAATGCTCTTCGTCGGTGATGGCATTGGCGATCAACTGGTAGCGGACACCGGCATGACCGATCTCGCGCTCCTCGCGTTGTCGCACGCCGACCAGGCTGGCCAGTGCCGGATGCAGGCGCACCGCATCGCTCCCCACCAGATCTTCAAGCCGGAGTTCAAGCTGCTCCAGCAGCGCCGGATTGGCGTACGCCACCAGGCCTTCGGCATCGATCACCATCAGGCCGGTCTGCGCACTGTCCAGTGCCTGGCGCACCCGGGTGTTGCCGCGCGCCACGGCGCGCTCGGTCTCGATGCGCGCGCGCAGGCGCTGCTGCATGTCGACCAGACGCTGGGCAAGCTGACCGATCTCATCGTTGGCGTTGTACACACGCAATGTGGTGTCCAAGCGATCGTCGGCGATATCGCTGGCGAAACGCAGGGTGTCCTGGATCGGCTGGCGCACCGCACGCAGCACCAGCACCAGGCTGGTGATCAGCACGCCAGCGACCAGCAGCAGAGTCAGCGCGAACAGCACGCTCATCGTGCGCGCACCGGCCTGCTGGCGCGCCTGCGCCTTGGCCAGCGCCGCCACCTGTGCCTGCTGGAAGGCAGCCAGCGCCGGCGCAACGCCAGCAGCGGTATCCAGCAGCGACTGCGCCTCCACGTCCAGACCGACGCGGGCGGCGGTGTAACCCAGCAGGGCGCCCTGATACGCCTCCATCCCGGTGCGCAGGGCGTCCTGCGCATCCGCAGGCAGGCCCGCCAGCGCGAGGTCGAACGGCAGCTTTTCCTCGCTGGCGCGGTCGGCGTGAGCGGAATCACCGTCGAGCAGCAGCAGGGCCTCCTGCCTTCGCATCTTCTGCAGGGACAGCGCCAGTGCGGGCCGCTGCTGCGCATCCACCTGCGCCTGCAGGGTGTCGGCGGCCTGCTGCAGCTGCGCGGCGAGGCCGGCCTCACCACGACCCATCTCGTCGACCCGTTCGAACAGGGCGGCCACGCCCTGCGAGAACGCGTCGGCCGCTTCGGTCAGCGCCTGCAGCGCCTTGCGCCGGCCGGCATCCATCGGCATTGCGCGAAGCGCCTGCAGGTCGGCCTGCAAGGCCTTCTGTGTAGCCAGCAGCTGGCTGCGGTCAGCATCATCGAAACTGCGTGCATACTGGGTCTGCAGGCGGCGCGCTTCGGCCACCCGCGTAGACAGGCTGGCAGCCAGATCGCTGCCGCGCTGGTAGCTGGCCTGGCTGCGCGCAGCCAGTGCGTTGGCATGGCCAGTCCATGCGTAGACAGCGGCGATCGCCACCAGGCCCAGGCCACAGACCCACAGGGTCGCCTTGAGCTTGTTGGCCACGCTGAGCCGGTGTGGTTGCAGCCACAGCAGCAGGCCGGGGGACGCCGAGCGCAACGTGGCGATACGCGTGCGCAGGGACCGGAGGTGGGGAACAACGGCCGACATGACAGACTCCAGGCGGAAAGACGCACCTGTATCGGCCGTATTAGGAGAAACTTTAAGTCTAATTTTCGTCGCGGATCCGATCTCGCTTCTTGTACCGGCAACAAGCGACGATGCGATGACAGAGAACATCTCCATTTCTCATCTCCTGAGAATCCCGACTGATAGAACTACGTTTCACACAACTACCTCGGAGCAACTGCAGCCATGCTCAGCAGCACGGTACTGAGTCAGATTCAGACGCTTGGCATCCCTGTCGGGATCGGTACTGTCATAGTTGTCCTCGCAACCATCGTGCGCTGGTTCTTCGGTCCTCCTATGGACAGTTTCCACCGCTGGAGAGAGTCAAAGCACCGGGATCGCGAGTACTTGCTGAAGATCGCGGATCATTCAGAGGATGATCTGGAAGCAAGTTGGGTAAAGGAATCCACATTGCAGGAGGCATTTCGAGGGCGCTATGGCCTCCTGGTCGGGCGCGAAGAGCGCCGGGCCTACTTCAGCCTCATGCGCTGCTACTCGCCAAGCATCAAATGGCGTCATATCAGGGGCATAAGCACACTGGCACGGCGCAGCATGGATGGCGCCGGCATTGAATTTCACATGCCCAAGCGAGAGCGCCGCTGGCGATACGCTGCCGGCGCTACTGGCATGATCTTCTATCTGTTCGGCAGCGTGCTTTGGGTTGAAGGCCTGCTTTCCGCAATGCATGGCTCTTGGGCGGGAATCGTTCTGGGGGTTCCGGTCGCAGTACTGGGCGCCTTCACAACGCGCGTGTCCCTGTTCCCTCTGCAGAGCTACGATGCAATTGAGAAAGTTTTCCAGCCTAATGAGCGTAATGAGTTTCTTTTGATCCCAATCCCCGAGGCAAAAAAACCAGAGCCCTCCTCTCTCAAGCCAGCACCAATTGACGCTATGCCGCGCCGCCGCGCTTGACCTCAACCCCGGTTGGGGGAGCACAGTGGACCTCCCTTCCCCGCCCGGTGCCCCCATGACGACGCTCGATGTCCCACGCTACCTGCAGCGCCTGCAGCTGGATGCGCCGCCACCGCGGACCCTGGCCGGCCTGACCCTGCTGCAGCAGCGCCACAACGCACTGCTGCCGTTCGAGACCCTCAGCTGCCTGCTGCGCGATGCCGTGCCGATCGACCTGGACAGCGTGCAGCGCAAGCTGCTCGATGACCGCCGTGGCGGCTACTGCTTCGAACTCAACGGCGGCCTGCTGGCGCTGCTGCAGGCGCTGGGCTTCGATGCACAGCCACTGAGCGCACGCGTTCTACTGGCGGCACAGGACGGCGAGCTCACGGCGCGCACCCACCTGCTGCTGCGTGTGCACGTGGACGATGATGACTGGCTGGTGGACGCCGGCTTCGGCAGCCTGACCCCGACCGTACCTCTGCGCCTGCACGATGCGCAGCCACAGCCCACGCCGCACGAGCGCTATCTGCTGCAGCGGCTGCCCGGCGACGGAGATTTCGTGCTCTCCGCCGAGTCCAGTGGCGGCTGGCGGGCGATGTACCGCTTCGATCTGCAGGCGCCGGCGCCGATCGACAACGTGGTGGGCAACTGGTACGTATGCACCCATCCCGATTCCAGTTTCCCCGGCCAGCTGCGCGCGTCGCTGACCGGACCGGACTGGCGCCGCACCATCGGTAGCGGCAACTACACCGAGTACCGCCCCGGGCAGGCACCGGACAAGCGTCCGCTGCATGATGTGGGTGATGTGCGCGACGTGCTGCAGCAGCGCTTCGGCATCCAGCTACCGGACGACCCTCGGCTGGATCCGGCGATCAACGACTGGCTGCAGCGCTCGCGCGCCGCGACGCTGTAGAGTCGAGCTTGCTCGGCTGATGCATCTACGGCGACGTCAGAATCAGTCGAGCAAGCTCGACTCTACAAATGCGCGCACCGCAGCGTTGACGTTACGGCGCTGTGCGCGCCTGCAACGCAATACGGTTGCCTTCACTGTCGCGGATCTCGGCCACGCGCCAGCCACCGGCATCAGCGGGGCCGAAACGCAGTTCTGCTCCAACCTGCAAGGCTCGCTCGAGGCTGGCATCAAGGTCATCGACCCCGATGTAGATGCGCGCGCCATGTTCTGATGGCCGGTAGTCCGCCCCCTGCACCAGCGCCATGCTGGCCCCTGCCGCTTCATCGGCGAACGGCAGGTAGGCCATCCGGCAATCGTGAAGCAGGATCGGTTCGTCCACCCGCACCTGCAACCACCGCTGGTAGAAGGTGATGGCACGAGCCAGATCACTGGCTGGGATCTCGACATGCAGGATCGGATTCATCCGCGCAGGATAACCGGACGCTGACACCGCCTGCGCAGCAGCACTGGCATGCTGGACGTCCCCCCTGCCCCGTGGAGTCCTGCATGTCCCTGGCCGACCACCGAAGTACGCTGGCACCGCACGGCTTCCTGCGCGTGGCGATCAACCTGGGCAACCCGGTGCTGGCACAGGGCGATGCGCGCTCACCGCGCGGCCCCTCGCTGGAACTGGCTACCGCGTTGGCGCAACGGATGGGGGTGCAGGCACGCTTCACCTGCCACGAGGCCGCAGCCTCGGTGGTCGCCGCAGCAGTCGAAGACGGCTGGGATCTGGCCTTCCTGGCCATCGATCCGGCACGTACCGACCGCATTGCCTTCAGTGCTCCGTATGTGGAGATCGAAGGCACCTATCTGGTGCGCAAGGACAGCCCTGCGCAGCAGGTGGCCGACCTGGATCACGAGGGGCTGCGCATCGCGGTGGGGCGTGGCGCGGCCTATGACCTGTTCCTGAGCCGTGAACTGCGCCACGCCACGATCGAGCGGGCAGAGACGTCGGCAGCCGCTATCACGTTGTTCGATCAGCAGCATCTGGATGCCGCCGCCGGTGTACGCCAACCGCTGCAAGCATGGGCGCAGACGCATCACGGCCACCGCGTGCTGGCCGACCGTTTCACCGCGATCCAGCAGGCGGTAGCGGCGCCAGCCTCACGCCCCGCCGACGCGCTGCAGGCGTTGTTCGAGGAAGTGGAAGCGATCAAGGCCGGCCCGTTGCTTGAGGAAGCGTTCGCGCGCGCCGGGCAGGCAGTCACGCTGGTTCGGTGACTGTAGAGCACACGGAGGCGAGCATGGCTCGACTCTACAGGGACGGCAGTCGAGCATGGCTCGATGCTACAGGGCGCGCATACGGCTTACTGGAACAGATACTTCAAGCCGATCTGCGCGCGGCGACCGTAGTACTCCACCTGCAGCGGGCGCTGCGGGCTGCCCTGGTAGTACTTCAGCGGCTCATTGGTGAGGTTGCTCAGCTCTGCGAATACCGTCCAGCGATCAAAGGTATAGGAAGCGCTGAAGTCGACCGAGGTGTTGGCGCCGTACCATGCGTCGGTGAGGCTGCTGTCTCCGTGCGACTCAATGTAGGCCCCCTTGTGGTTGGTGGCCAGGCGGGCTGCGAACGCGCCGTCGTCGTAGTACACGGTAACGTTGTACAGGCGATCGGCCTGGCCGGTGATCGGCACGTTGCCGTTACGACCCGGAATGCGCATGCGCGAGTCCATCAGGGTCAGGTTGGCGTTGATGCCGAAGTTGCTCCATAGGCCGGGCAGGAAATCGAAGCGCCGCACGAAGGCGAACTCGGCCCCCCACAGCTTGGCGTCGTCGCCATTCTCGGGCCGGTAGAAGGTGACGTTGGAGTTGCCGTTGAAGCTGCCGGTGCTGCTGCTCTGGAACACCGGATTGCTGATGTTCTTGTAGAACACGCCGCCGGACAGCAGGCCCAGTGGACCCGCATACCATTCGGCCATCAGGTCCAGGTTGTCCGAATAGGTCGGGTCCAGGTTGGCGTTGCCGGAGGTGAAGGTGCCATCGGCTTCCATGAACGAGCCACCCGGGTTGATGTCACCGAAGTTCGGGCGGGCGAAACTGCGGGTCAGGCCCAGCCGCAGGTTGAGATCGCTGCGTGGTGAAAAGCGTACGTTGAGCTGCGGCAGCACCGAGGTATAGCGCTTGCGGCCCAGGTTGGGCACCAGAGCGCTGCTGCCATCGGCATCGCGCTCCAGCACCAGCCCGCGCACATCGGTGGCGGTCCGCTCCAGGCGCACGCCGCCCACCACGTCCCAGCGTTCGTCCGGCGTCCAGGTGGCCATCGCATAGGTCGCGTACTGCTTCTCGGCCACGTCGAAGTTGCGGCCCAGCGCTGCACCGTTGGCCACCAGCGCCGAATCGCCCGCTACCAGCACCAGGTGCTGCTTGTTCTGCCGGTACCACTCGGCCAGTGCCTGCATCGGCACCACCTGCGAGAAATCGCGGGCGTAGTCACGGCCATTGCCGACGTCGTAGCCACTGCGATCCGGCTGGTCCATCAACGGGAAGTCGGCCAGGGTCGGCACCGGGCCACCGGTGGCGGTGTTCCATGCATAGAACTCGTCGGAGAAGCGCGCACGGCGCTGCTTGTCGCGGTACTTGGCCCCCATCTTCCAGGTCAGCGTGTCGCTCGCGTCGAAGCTGAAGTCCACCTGCGCGACCGCCTTGTCCTTCTCATTGATCGCCACCCGGTACAGCTCGACCGTGCTCAGCGACATCTTCCCCGGGTCCATCGCAAAGCCAGGCGGCAGATGGGTATCGGGGGTGTCGGCCGCAACATTGCCGCCATCGACGGTGTTGTACGAATTGCGGCCCACACCACGGTCCTGCAGGCCCTGGTAGCCGACCTTGCCCTGGTTGAACTGGACCACGAAGTAGGCGTTGTCGGCACAGGTGGGAATGCAGCCGTAGCGGAAGTCGTTCTCGGCGGTGGCCAGTCTCCAGTCCACCTGGCCGCGACCGAAGGTGTGCTGGCCACCGAACTCGAAGGTCTTGAACTCGGTGATCAGCTCGTTGTGGATGTTCTGCAGCTCCACGCGGTCCTTGTCGAACCGGTAGCGATGCTTGTAGTGGGTCTCATCGTCGCTCAACTCGCCATACTGGCCACGCACGTACAGGCGATGGCCGTCGGCCGGAAGGAACTCCAAGCCGCCGTTGACGCCGCGGGTGGTGCGCTCGCCGGTGTAGTCGCGCAGCTCCAGCCGGTAGACGCCCAGGCCGTCGGCGCTGCGGCGAGGCTCGAAGTTGTCGGTCGCCCACGGGCGCTTCCAGTAGGTGCCGTTGATCAGGAAGCCGAAGCGGCCGTCGGCGCTGCGGTCGCCGTACAGCACGTTGGCGCTGGTGCCGGTATCGACGGCCTTGTCGTTGTAGTTGCCGGCCACGCTGGCGGCAAAGGTGCGCCGTGTCGGTGCGGTACGCGTGACGAAGTTGACCTGGCCTCCGATGGCATCGCCTTCGCGATCGGGCGTCAGCGTCTTGCTCACTTCAATGCGCTCGATCAGCTCGGTCGGGAAGAAATCGAATGCCGTGGCACGGCTGGTGGTTTCCTCTTCGGCGGTCGGCAGCCGGTCACCGTTGAGGGTGGTCGAGTTCCACTGTGCCGGCAGGCCACGTACCGCGACGAAGCGGCCTTCGCCCTGGTCACGTTCGATCGACACACCCGGCACCCGCTGCACCGCCTCGGCCGCGTTGTGGTCAGGCAGCTTGCCGATGCCGTCGGCGCTGACGACGTTCATCAGGTGGCTGGCTTCGCGCTGTGCATCCAGCGCCTGCTTCTCGCCATTGACGATGCTGCCGACCACGGTGACGGTATCCAGGTCGACGGCAGAGGTGGCAGGCATGGTATCGGTCGCGGCCGAAGTGGCAGCCTGGGCGGCCAGCGGGACATGCAGCAGGGCGAGCAAGCCCAGGGTTAGCGGGTGGCGCGAGGGCAGTGTGGACATGGCGATGGCGGCGGCAAGGGAAAGTGGGCCGCTCCGGCGGGAACGGCGATGGCGGCCACTTTCGATCAGTGCGGTGAAGCGCAGGCGGCATCCACTAGGCAGGTCGGGGCAGTTGTCTAGGTGTTCGCGCCGTAGCGGCTACTGGGCCAGCAGACGACGGCCGGCCACCCAGACCTCGGCCACGTAGTCCGGCGTGGATCCACGCACCCGCAGCAGATCGGCGCGCAGGCCTTCGCCGATGCGACCGCGATCCTGCAGGCTCAGCGCGCGCGCCGGTGCATGGCTGACCGTGGCCACCGCACGTGGCAGGCTCCAGCCCAGCCGGGTGCACAGCACGCCCAGCGCCGGCAGCAGGCTGGCGGGCACATAGTCGGAGGACAGCACATCCAGAAAGCCACCGCGGGCCAGTTCAAGCGCCGCCACGTTGCCGGAATGCGAGCCGCCCAGCACCAGGTTGGGTGCGCCGGCGACGATCGTCAGGCCGGCTGCACGTGCGGCGGCAGCGGCCTCCAGCGTGGTCGGGAACTCGCAGATGCGCGCACCACAGGCCACAGCTTCATCCACATCCGCAGCCACCGTGTCGTCGTGGCTGGCCAGGCACAGATCGCGCTCGCGTATCCACCGCAGGACCTGTTGCAGGTGTGCCGGCCGATAGCGCGCTTGCTGCTCGCGCCTCGCCTGCAGCAGGTCGTCCAGGTAACCGGTCTTCCTGTCGGCCGGCAGACCGTAGTACGCCGCGTAGCGTTGCAGGTTGCGGAACTGGCGCTGCCCCGGTGTGTGATCGGTCAGCGACAGCAGGCGCACCGCCGGATCATCCAGCAGTGGCTCCAGCAATGGCAGCAACCCGGGATACGGCAGCTCAGCACGCAGGTGCAGGTAGTGGACGCTGCGCAGGCCGCCGGCGCGGCGCGCCTCGACCAACGCGGCATGCGCGGCCTGCAAGGTACGCACACGCACGCTGTCGGCTTCCACGTCACCCACCGCCAACGCATCGCAGGCCGTAGTGATGCCTGCCGCGAGCAACTGCGCATCGTGCGCCTGCACCGCCGCTCCAGCCGGAAACGCCACCCCAGGACGCGGCACCAGGTGTTTCTCCAGATTGTCGGTGTGCAGCTCGACAAACCCCGGCATCAGCCAGTCGCCGCCACAGTCTTCGGCGCCTGGCAGGCGCACCCGTCCCTGCCCCACCGCGCGGATGCAGGGCCCGTCCAGCACTACATGGCCGTGCACGACCTCGTCGGCCAGCACCAGCTTCAGGTTGTCGAGGATGCGTTCGCTCATGGATTCCGCCATCTGTGTCATGCCGTTGCAACCGCAACGCGTTGATATGCCTGCACGTGCAATGCACCTGTCTAGTCCAGCAGCCGCAGATGGAGGTTTGATGACCATGACCGACACGACCCTGACGCCGCGCGATTCGGCGCTGCCGCTGTGGCAGCAGATCGAGCAGGCGCTGCTGCGGCAGATCCGCGAACGCCAGCTGGTGGAAGGCGACCAGCTGCCCTCGGCGCAGGTGCTGGCCAAGCGCTTCGCGGTCAACCGCCACACCGTACGGCGTGCGATCGAGGCGCTGGAGGAGCGCGGCTATGTGCGCACGGAGACCGGCCGCGGCAGCTTCGTGCAGGAGCATCCGTACCACTACCCGATCGGCCGACGCACGCGCTTCGGCCGGGCCATGCATGACCTGAACGTGGAAAGCCACTACACCCTGCTCGATACCCGGGTGCAGGTGCCGAGTCGGCAGGTCGCACGCGCACTTGGCCTGATCGCCGGTGAGCGTGTGCATCGGGTGGTGTATTCCAGCCAGGTGGAAGGCCGTACGGTGGACCACAGCGAAGCCTATTTCCCGGCCACCCGCTTTCCGGGGCTGGGCGAGGTGTTCGCGCGCACGCCGTCGGTGACCCGCACGCTGGCCGCGTTCGGAGTCACCGACTACCTGCGCCGGCATACCACGGTAATGGCGCGCCTGCCCGATGCCGAGGTCGCGCGCGTGCTCGGGCAATCGACGCGCCGGCCGGTGCTGTGCGTGCATTCGCTGAATGTCGATCCGCAAGGGCAACCGGTGCAGTTCGGCATCACCTGCTTCGCCGGTGACTGGGTGCAGCTGATGGTCAGCAGCGACCTCTAGCGAAAGCGCGGCGGGTATTGCATCCGCCGAGTGCAGCGCCTCACGCTGCGCGGCGTAGTACCGTGTAGCGACCGTCCACCAGTTCCTCGGCCAGGCCAAAGCTGAGCGTCATGCCCAGCCCCCCACCGCCGATGGCGTTGACGATGGTCACGCCCGGCGCCGGCTCGGCGACGAACTCGCTGCTGCCGTCCAGCAGCTTGGGGTAGATGCCGTGCCAGGTCTGCGCGATGCGTGCGTCGGCCACCTGCATGAAGCGGGCCAGGTAGTCGAGCACCTTCTGGTTGACGGCGTGCTCGTCGAACGGGTCATGGGTATGTGCATAGGCATGCGAATCGCCGATGGTGACTTCACCCAGGCCGTTCTGCGCGGCCATCACGTGGATGCCAAGCTCGATCAGGTCGGCATGCTCGGCCTGGTAGCGCGCCTGCAGCGGGGCAACGTCGGCGGCCTCGCGGAAGCCAGCGTAATGCACCAGCGACAGGCCGCCACAGAGGGCCGCACCCAGGCGGAACCCGGAGGGCTGTGCGGCCAGTCGCAGCATCTGCAGCTTGCAACGGGTCAGGGGCGCCGCCGCGTACAGCTCCGGATACAGCTGCTCGAACTCCGGGCCACTGCAGACGAAGACCTGGTCGGCCTCGAACAGGCGGCTGCCGGACCACGCCCGGCCACTCTCCACCGCCGTCACCGGTGTGCGCCACTGGAACTGCACGCCGTGGCGCTCGCGCAGGACATCCGGCAGTGCACGGATCGCCTGGCGCGGATCGACCACCAGCTCATCGGCATTGAACAGTGCGCCACGCAGCTCGCGCGCGACCAGCGCCGGCGACTTCGCCAATGCCGCATCCCGGTCCAGCAGGCGGCACGGGCGCAGCTGCGCATTGGCCGCCGCGTACTGCTGCAGCACGGCCCATTCGTCGTCGGCGTGGGCAACGTGCATTGAGCCACTCGGGTCATGCCAGAGGCCGGCCACGTCGATCAGCTCCTGCCAGATCTGCCGCGAGCGCAGCGCGCGCTCATACAGCGGTCCATTGGGCACGCCGATAGGCCAGACCATGCCGAAGTTGCGGATGGAGGCGCCGACAGCGCGTTCATGGCGCTCCAGCACGGTGACCTTGCAGCCACGTACGGCCAGCGCGCGGGCCACGGCCAGACCGACGATGCCGGCACCGACCACGAGGGCAGTTGTGTTCTTCATGGGGGAGGGACTCAGACGGAGGCGAGTGCCGGCACGCGGGCCAGGCGCAGGGCCTTGTGGTGGAAGTACAGCAGGGACAACAGCAGGCAGGCACCGCCCAGCAGCGACAGATGGATGACCGCACTGGAGAAGAAGCGCACCCACGACAGCTGCAAGCCAGAGAATTCGTGGCCAAGCAGGACCAGCACGCTGCCCAGGTAGCCGAACGCATCGGCCAGATACATCACGAAGCCGACATTGCCGGCGACCTTGAAGGTGGCGATCAAGCGTTCGAAGAACACACAGTTGAACGGCACGTAGGCCAGGTACAGGCCGAAGCCCACCAAGCCCAGCCACGCCAGTGGATGCAGCAGGCCTTCACGGAACGCCAGCGTGCTCAGTCCTGCAGTGGCCAAGCCGATGAACATCAGCGCGTGCAACGCCATCAGGCCGTTGAGGTTGTTGCGGAACCAGGTCAGGCCGGCGGTCAGTGCCAGCACCGCGAACGCGACCGGCGTTTCGATGGCGGCAAACACGCCTGCGCTGCCACCGTAGCCCAGCTCGCGGAACAGCTCGGCCTCGAAGCTGTCGCGGAAATCACGGACCACGGTCAGGCACACGTAGCACAGGATCATCAGCGCCAGACCTGGCAGGAAGCGGCGCACGAAGGCACGACGCTGCGCGCGGTCCATCGGCAGCCGCGGCGAGCGCTCGCGCAGGTCGGCGGCATCCGGGGCGGGAATACGTTCGAGCATGCGCACCGACACCAGCAGCAACGGCAGGAACAGCAGGCCGCACAGGAATGGCATCCAGAACTCGCTCACGCCCTGCAGCAGCAGCCACTTGCCGACCGACTTCACCACGCCGGAGGCCATGATGAAACTGGAGGCGAGGATCGCACCCATCGCTTCGGTGGTCCGTCGCCCTTCCAGATAGCTGAACACCAGGCCCCAGACCATGCCCAGCGGCAGGCCGTTGAGGAACAGGAACGGGATGTTCCAGGGCGCCGGCACCAGCGCGAAGCCAAGCAGGGCCAGCCAGGAGATGCCGATCAGGCCCAGCAGCAGGCTGGCGCGGCGCTCTGTGCGCAGTTCGCCGATCACCCGTACGCCGATGAACTTGCTGCACATGTAGCCCAGCACCTGCGCCACCACCAGCCACACCTTGTAGTCGGCGCCGAACAGTTGCTGGCCATCGAACGACGCGGCGGCAAACGGTTTGCGGAAGGCATACATGCACGCATAGGTGGACAGCGCGGCACTGCCGGCGAACACGGTCAGTGCCAGCGGATGCCCCTGCAGGCGCGCCCACAGCGATGCCCGGCTCATGCAGCGGCGACCGTGCCGGAAGGTACCAGCCCGAGTAGCGACGGCAGGCGGTCGAGATGGTCGATGATGTGGTCCGGGCCATGCGGCAGCAGTTCGGAGCGAGTGAACGCGCCGGTGGTGACCGCCACGTTCAGGCCGACGCCGGCATTGCGCCCCTCGTTGATGTCGACTTCGGTATCACCCACTTTCACCACCGTCGCAGCATCGTCGACGCCGGTGCGCTGCATCAGTGCCTGGATCATGTACGGCGCCGGGCGGCCCGCCGGCACCTCATCGCTGGCCACCATCGCGTCGATGCGATCGTGCCAGCCGAGCCGTTCGATGATCACCTCGGCGATGTCGCGTGAGAAACCAGTATCCAGACCAATACGGATCCCGTGTGCGCGCAGCGTGTCGAACAACGCCTCGGCGCCCGGCAGCGGTGCAATGCCCGGCGCATGGCGATAGCACTCGAGCATGCGCGCCACGAAGTCGGTATGAATCGATGCCACGCGCGGATCATCCACCGCGGTCCCCAGCAGCCGCGCGATCGCCTGCGGCTTGGGGTAGCCCATCAACGGGCGTACGTCTTCCACCTCGATGGCGTGGCCGGCGGCGGCCATCGCTTCGGCGAAGGCACGTGCGACCAGGCCCGGGTCGGCAACGGTGGTTCCGGCGATATCAAGGACGGCAAGTCGGTAGCGCATGGCGGCAAGGGGCGTTGAGCGGAGGTGCCCAGCTTCGCTGCGGTCGGCCACGCCCTGATGACAGCGCCCGGACAGGCCGGTGCACCTGTCTAGCCGGTCGGTCCCTGCGCTGCCATGTGCCGCACGTGCTCGGCGGCCTGCGCGTGCAGCCAGTCGCGGAACGCGAGGAAACCGCGATGGCTGGCCGAGCGCTGCGGGTACACCAGCCAATGCGGCCAGTCGGTCTTCAGGCGCTGGCTGGAGAGTGCGACCAGCTGGCCCGAATCCAGCAGCAGCCGCGCCCGCGTCACCCGCCCGAGCGCTACGCCCACGCCATCCAGAGCGGCGCGATGGTGCGCCTCCGAATCATCCAGCACCGCCACGAAACGCGACGGCGGGCTCTGCCCGCTCAACGCGAACCAGGCGCCCCACGCGCCGTCCGGATCACCGAGCAGCGGCCACCGGGTCAACGGCACACGGTCAATGCCGCCCATGCGTTCGATCAGCGCCGGGCTCGCCATCGGCACCAGCCACTCGTCGAACAGCGGTTCCACCACCAGGCCCGGCCATTGCCCGCTGCCCAGACGCAGCGCGGCGTCGAACTGGCGCTGCCGCTCGAAATCGATCAGGCGTTCACTCGACTGCAGGTTGATCTCGATCTGTGGATGCTCAGCCACGAAGTGACCCAGGCGCGGCACCAGCCAGGCCGACGCCATCGACGGCACCGCGCTGATCGTCAGCACGTGCTCGGCACGTGCGGCATAGGGCTGGAAGGCTTCGTTGATCGCATCCAGATGCGGTCCGACCTGGTCGAGCAGGCGCTGCCCCTCAAGGGTGAGGGTGACACCACGCGGCTGGCGGATCAGCAGCGGCTGCCCGAGCCGTTCTTCCAGCTGCCGCATCTGATGGCTGAGCGCACTGACGGTCAGGTTCATCGACGCCGCCGCGCGCGACAGGTTGCCGAGCCGGGCAGCAGCCACGAAGCCCTGCAGGGCATGGAGCGGAGGGCGGGACATCAGACTTGAATTCCTCTCAAGGCATGCTTGCGGAAATGTCGCTTTTTGCCCGTCCATGCTGCCCGTATCGTGCAATCCACTCAAGTGGAGGCACGCTCATGAACATCTTCAGCGGCTTGTTGTTCCTGCACGGCCACGTGGCCAGCGCCGAGCTGGCACGCCAACTGGCCAGCCCGTCCACACCTGCCGCGCAGCGCGCGCAGCAACCGGCCGCGCCGGTTCAGCCGCCGCGAACGCGTTGAACGCTCCTCAACCTGCATACCAGCGTTGGACGTGTTCAGGCAGCCACGGGACCGGATCGATATCCAATGCCCGGCAAGCGTCGAGGGTGTCACGCAGCACGCCCTCGCCGACGCCACCGGGCATCCGCAGGCCTTCCTCTTCCGGAAGCTGCACCGCAGCCCAGTCGTGCAACCGGTCCATGCGCAGGCGCATCGCGGCCTGCAGCCACGCCTTCAGTGGATAACAGCGATAGCCTTGTTCGCCCAATGCGGCAATCGCAAGCGACAAAGCCGGGTTGGCACCACGTACCCATTCGGTACGACCTCCTGCCTTGTCCTGGACCGTCATCGGCGCCGGTGCACGGTGCGCCTTGAACGGCGCACGCAGCTGCAGCTCCAGGTCCCGCGCGTCGCGCTCGCTTTCCGCTTCCACCAGTGCACCGGCATCGAGGTCGAAGAACTCGAACCAACGCCGGTGCAATGCGCTGATGCGTCTGAGCGGATCACGTGAAAAGCCGATCTTGGCGTAGTCTTCCCACGCACAGGGGAAGACGTAGGCGAAGACACGGCCGTCGATGCGGATATCCGATTGCATGTGCGCAGGCTGCCTCGACAACAGCCCAGGTGCAACCGGGCGTTACCGTGGATGCTGCAGCGCCTCCTGCACCGCGGCAGCCACGTCGGTATTGTCGATGTAGCTGCCGTCGTTCCAGCGCACGTGCTGACGGTAGCCGGCATCAACGCCCCGCACGCGCTTGCCCAGCAGCTCCGCGCCCGCGCCCTTGGCCCACAACGGCACCAGCGCATTGGAATGGTTGCCGGTCGGGCGAAAGCTGATTCCCGGCATGCGTCCACGGCCGTTGTTGCGTACCGGCTGGAAGGCAACGCTTTGTGCATCCGGGCCCATCGGCATGCTGTTGTCGTGGTCGGTGGTGACGATCAACAGGTTGCGCTCCCAGCCACCGTTGCGCTCGATCCAGTCGACCACCGCCGCCACCGCGTCGTTGAACTCCACGGTTTCCTCGATCAGCCGGCCGTACTGCGGCTGGTCGCTGCACTGGCCGTAGTGCCATTCAGTGCCGCAGGCACTGGTATGCGCCGCCCAGTCGGTAGCGCCACCTTCGACCATCAGGAACAGTCCCTTGGACGAACGCTGCTGCAGGAACCGCAGCGCACCACGGGTCATGGTCGCAAGATCCGGCACGCTGTCGATCTTCCTCACACCGGAAGGCGTGGCCGCATCCTTGCCCAGCACCTGCAGCTGGCGCGCCTGCTGCAGCGTGTTGGCCACGCGCGGCACGCCGATCAGGGGCCGGTCTGCCGGCAACCGTCCCTGCACCAGCGCGGCGAACGCTTCCTTGCTGCGGATCAGGCGCCACGGCCCGGACGGATTGCCGGCAATGGTGCTGCCCGCTTCCAGCTGCTGCCAATCCTGCGGCGACACCCACTCCCATGGATTCGCGCAACCCTCGGCCTTGGCCGCGCCGGCACTCTCGTCACAGGCGCGACCATCAACGCTGTAGCCCGGGCCTCCGGTGCCCATCACCAGGTCCATGTGGCCCTGCGCCAGCATCTGGTGCGCAATGGCGTGGTAGTTGTTGCGCGATTCGTTCTGCGCCGCGAACGCGGCCGGCGTGGCATGCGCGAACGGTACCGAAGTCACCACGCCAGTGGCCATGCCCAGGCGCTTGGCGCGCAGCGTATTGAACTCGACCGGCTGGCCATCGTTGTTGAAGTTGATGGCGTTGTTGTAGGTCTTGATGCCCGAAGACAACGCGGTGCCCGCCGCCGCACTGTCGGTAGCCACCGCAGCCAGGTACTGGTAGCCCGCAAACGGCAGGTCCTGCGCAGGAACCGGTGTGTCATCCCAGGCCTTGCCCGCGTCGTAACCCAGGGTCTGTGCGTTGTCGCGGGTCGGCTGGCTGCTGGCGTTCAACGGGAAGGTGGTTACCGCCAGGCGCTGCGGGAAATCCGCATACGGGGCCCCTTCGCGGCGGCCGTATTGCCAGTAGGCGGCGGCGTCCCAGGTGCCCCAACCGGCGCCGTCGTTGATCATCACGATCACGTTGTGCGGGCGCGCTGGGCCGGAAGCAACAGCCTCGGCGCGCAGATTGGGCTGGCAGCCGCCAAGTGCGGCCAGCGCGAGCAGCAACGAAGAATGAAGCCAGCGGCGTGGAATGCATGCAGTCATCGGATGTCCCGTCGGGCCATCGGCGGCCCACAATTGCGATACGTTATATCGTTGCAATATTGCAGCTTCATGCAGCCGCCGCACACTATCCTGCAGGCCCCCACTGCCATCCTCGTTTCCATGCCGTCTCCTGCTCCTGCGCGTGCACCGCTGTCCTCCATCACCCTCGATGCGGCAACTTTCGCGGTGATTCACCAGCACAACGCGGACATCGCCAGGCAACCGGCCTCGCTGACCAAGCTGATGACCGCCTATGCGGCGTACGAATGCGTCGAAGAGAACGGAGGCGCGTGGGACGAAGCGGTCACCATCGCCGCCGGGGATGTGCACGCGGTGGCCGATGATGAAACGCGCATGGGCCTGGTGCCCGGTGAAACAGTCACCCTCGCGCGCCTGCTGGAAGGACTGATGATCGTCTCCGGCAATGACGCGGCGCTGGCCATCGCGCGCCATCTGGACGGATCACAGCGTGCGTTCCTGGACCGTATGAACCGGCACGCACGCCAGCTCGGCCTGCGCAGCAGCTGGTTCGCCAGCGTGTCCGGCATCACCACCCCGCACCATGCGTCCAGCGCGCGCGACATGGCGGTGCTGGCCGCCTGCCTGTTGAACGATCATCCGCAGATCCTGGCGATCACCGCGCAGCGCGCGTTCGCGCACGGCAGCTTCAGCCGCAGCAACCAGAACGCGCTGCTTGGCGATGACGGCGTGGATGGCTTGAAAACCGGCTACACCCAGGCCGCAGGCTTCTGCCTGGCCGCCACCGCCTGCCGGGCAGTGCCCGGGCGGGATCAGCCGGTACGCCTGATCACCGTGGTGCTGGGTTCTGAAAACCGCGACGCACGCGATGCCCTTGTGCGCGAGCGGCTGGCCGCCGGGTTCGCGGCGCTGGCCGACAGCACCGCCGACGCCTGAGCGGCTCAGCGCCGCTTGACCGTCGCCACGATCAAGCGCTGCAGCTCGGCCTCGGCGTCGGTCTTGTCCAGCGCGCCTGCGGCCACACCTTCGGACAGGGTTTCGGCCGCGCCAAGGATCGCCCAGCGTCCCGCCAGCGGCACCGAGCCATCGGCGGCGAACGGGCCCAGCCAGGCGTCGCAGTTGTCGATGAAGTCCTGCTGGTAACGCCGCCGCACCTCGTGCAGTTCCGGCGCGCCCACCAGCGCGGCGAGGATGCCCTGCACTTCACTGCCCTGGCTGAGGATGCAGTCGATGTAGCCGGAGGCGATGGCCGCCGCACGATCGGCCAACTGCGCCCGTGCGCGGCCGATACGCTCGTTGAAGACCACCGTCTGGCGGCCGTCGTAGTCATCGTAGAGCGCGGCCAGCAGGCCGTTGCGGGTCACGAAGTGATCGTAGGCCACCGGCTTGGTCACGCCCGCGGCCCCGGCCAGCCGACCCAGGGTCAACGCGTCGGTGCCTTCTTCGCCAACCAGCGCCCAGGCCACGTCCAGCAACTGGCGGGCGCGTTGCTCGCGGGTCAATCGGCGGCGCGTGGGAGCGGCGTTGGCAGGCATCGGCGGAACACGGCGATCAGTGCATCGGAGTTCCGATTTTACGGCCGATCGCCAGCGCGGTCTGCAGATGCGTTTCGGCCGCACCGGTATCGGCATCCAGCAGCAGGTCTGACGTCAGCACGCGCGCGCCGCAGTAGTCGAAGATGCCCATGTCGATCTGCGTCTTCATCGCCCCGTCGTAGCCGCGCCGTTCGACCATGTCCGCGCCGGCTCCACCGATGCCGACCAGGTGCACGCGCAACCGCTGCAGCTTCTTCTGCACCTTGCCGTCTGCACCGTCCTGGTAGGCCCAGCCCTGGGTGAACACGCGATCGATCCAGCCCTTCAGCAGTGCGGGGAACGACCACCAGTACAGCGGATAGACCAGTACCAGCGTGTCGGCAGCATCCAGCCTCGCCTGCTCGGCGGCGACGTCGGCTGGAGCTGCGCCGGTGCCCCGGAACAGCGCCTGGTCCTGCCGGTTGAAGCGGGGATCGAAGCCCTCAGCCACCAGGTCGGCGTGGGCCACGGTATGGGTGGCATCCGTTGCGATGATGGCGTCGCCGATGCGCCTGGCGATGGCATGGGTGAGCGAGCCGGGCTCGGGATGGGTGGTGACGATGAGGGTGTGCATGGGGGACGTCCGGAATTCACTACCTACCAATAGTAGATAATGACGCCCGGGACAGCAGCGCCATGCGTGGGACGCTGTTTCCGCATCCGCCGTATAGTGCGGCGGTTCCCGCTGAGATACCCGACGATGCACCGATACCTGCTCGCCCTTCTGCTGGCCCTGCCGATGGCAATGGCCGTTGCGCCAGCGCTGGCCGGTGAGCTCAGTCCGGAAGACTCAGCCGCATTGCGCCAAGACGTGCAGGCGATGATGGGCGCATTCGCCCGCGGCGATGCCGAATTGATCATCGCCCGAACCCATCCCAGCCTGAAGCGCCTGGCCGGGGGCGATGAGGCCTATGCGCGTATGACGCGCGACAACCTGAAAGAGCTGCGCAAGGCCGGGGTCACCATCATCAGCGACGAGGCCGGCGTGCCGGGCCACACCTATGCAGCCGGTGATGAGGAAGTCTGCTTCGTGCCGCGCCAGTCGCTGCTGCGCGTGCGCGAGGCGCCGATGCGCAGCACCTCGTTCATGCTCGCCGTGCGCCGCGTCGGCACAGCCCAATGGACTTTCATTGACGGTGCTGCGTTGCTGGACAATCCCGCGCTGCTGCGGCAACTGCTGCCGGCGTTGGAGCCTGGGGTGACGCTGCCCAAGGGTGGGATGGAAGCGCTGTAGTCGCAGGCGCATCCATCCACGCATGGCGTCGATCTACTTCCGTCTGCTGGCCTGGGCCAGTGCCGGGGTTTCCGTCAGCGGAACAGGGCGTTCAATGCGGCCCCGGAAGCCGCCTGCTGCAGGCCGTCGAAGCGTCCGTCCTGCACGATCGGCTGTGTCGCCTGCATCAGTCCGCCCCATGCAGCACGGGCCAGTGCGCCGCCCAGGCTGACGCGGCGTACGCCGAGAGCAGCAATGTCCTGCACGCCCAGCGGTGTCGGCCCACCGACCAGCAGGTTCACCGGCTTCGACCCTGCGGCGGCAACCACCGCGCTGATCTGCTCGCGCGTGCTGATGCCCGGTGCATACAGCACATCGGCGCCGGCCTCGGCATAGGCGCGCAGGCGCTGCAGGGTGTCCGGCAGATCCGGCACGCCGACGAAGAAGTTCTCGGCACGGCCAACCAGCAGCACGTCGCCGCCCGCGCGGTTGATGGCTGCACGGGCAGCGCGCAGGCGCTCCACCGCCTGGTCGATCGGACGCAGCGGTGCATCGGCGACGCCGCTGGCATCCTCGATCGACAACGCGGCGATGCCGGTGTCGATCGCCGCGGCCACCGCCTCCTGCACCGCCTGTGGCGTGGCACCGAAGCCATCGCCGAAATCGGCGTTCAACGGCAGCGGCGTCGCTGCCGCCATCAGGCGCAGATGGTCCAGCGTGGCCTGCAGCGAAACCGCTCCGTCCGGGCGCCCTTCGCTCCAGGCACAGCCGGCACTGGTCGTGGCCAGCGCCAGGAAGCCCTGCCGCTGCAGGTAGCGCGCACTGCCCACGTCCCACGGATTGGGCAGTACGAAGCACCCTGCTGCATGCAGCTGGCGAAAGGTCGCGCGCCTGCGTTGGGTATCGGCATCGGGCGAGGTCATGGCGGGCTCCGGGGCGGCAGACCTGCACCCTAGCCCGCCCTGCAGCCGCACTCAACGACGACGGGACAAACCTGCATGAGGTGATGCCGCCTGCTTATTGGACGCTGTGGATGCAGGTGCCCGAGCGTGCTTGCCTGCCCACACGATGCCGCCACGGAGCCCTTCATGCACCCGGACCCGCTGACACTGATCGACGCCGGCGACGATGACGCCCACTGGGCCGACCTGCTTTCGCCCGCACGCCGCCGCCTGATCGCTTCGGCCGGTCTGGCCGCCGGCGGCCTGGCCAGTGCGTCGACCGCCGCCGCAGCCCCGCGCAGCGGCGGCGCGGTGAACACCACCGAACCCGGGCGCCCCGGCTTCCGCGCCATCGTCCCGCCGCCGGTGCAGGGCAGCAGCCCCTGGGGCCAGGTCACCGCCAGCGAACCGACCCCCCGCCCGGCCAGCGTGCGTCCCGGGGAGGCCACCCTGCCCGCGACCCCACGTGCCTACACCGAGATCAAGAGCTATCACGCGCATATCTACTTCGACGAGGACAGCTTCGAGAAGGCCGCACTGCTGCGACGCTGGGTCGCCGAGCGCTTCCCGGTGGAGCTGGGAAACTGGAACCTGGAACCACGCGGACCGCACGTCACCCCGTCGTTCTATTTCGGCTTCACCAACGACCTGCTGCCGGTACTGGTGCCGTGGCTGCAGCTCAACAGCCTGGGCCTGACCATCCTGATCCATCCCAATACCGGCGATGGCCGCGCCGACCATCTGTATTACGCGTTGTGGGTGAACCGCGCGCAGCCGGTGAACGCCTACAACTGGCCGGCACCGAAGCCGGGGGAACGGGAGCCGCTGGAGGAGGTGTTCCCGAACGTGGTGCCGACGGTGCCGCTGGAGACGTGAGCGGGTGCGTGGCGGGGGCGGTGGGTGGCTTGTAGCGCACCTTGGGCTGCCCCTCGGTGGGTGCGTAGCTTGCTGCGCACCGAACTTCCTTCATCCACGCATGGCGTGGATCTACCGCATCAACGCCCATGGCAGCATCAGCCCTGCCCATGCCTGCCGCCATCGTCGGCCTACGTGCACGCATCCCCCATCTGCACGGCGTTCAGCGCGCCTTGATCCAGCGCCCGACATACGGCCGCAAGCCCTCCGGGGAATTTCAAACAAACGATTGAAACGCTGCAAACTTCGCCGAACTGGACAGCATCCGCCGGTTCCGCCAGACTGCCGCCCTTTCCCGTCTTCCGGATCCCATGGCGAAGCTGCTGGTCCTGCACGGCCCCAACCTCAACCTGCTCGGCACCCGCGAGCCGGAGGTCTACGGCCACACCACGCTGGCCGACATCGACCATGCGCTGGCCGCCCAGGCCTCGGCCGCCGGGCACGCGGTGGAGAGCCTGCAGTCCAATGCCGAGCACGTGCTGGTGGACCGCGTGCAGGCCGCGCGCGACGACGGAACCGCTTTCATCCTGATCAACCCCGCCGCCTTCACCCACACCTCGGTCGCCCTGCGCGATGCGCTGGCGGCGGTGGCGGTGCCGTTCATCGAGATCCACCTGTCCAACCCGCATACCCGCGAACCGTTCCGCCAGCACAGCTTCTTCAGTGACAAGGCCGTGGGCGTGGTCTGCGGCTTCGGCGCCGACAGCTACCGCTACGCGATGGACGCGGCGCTGCTGCGCGTGCAGGCGGCCCGCGCGTGAAGATGCTCCCAAGAGTGCTTGCCTGCATCGTGCTGTGGGCCGGCGTGTGCGGCGCCAGCGTCGCCGCCGAGCGCGCGGCCGCCGGCATTGACTGCGCGCAGGCGACCGGCGGCTACGAGCGCGACATGTGCGATTCCGATCGCCTGGATGACGCCGACAGCGCATTGAACGCCGTTTACGTCCAGGCGCGCCGCGAACTGAAGGCGCAGGCCGCCGATGGCAGCTGCAGCCGCTGCGCAGCGGCCGAACAGCAGCTGGTGAAGGCCCAGCGCATCTGGATAACCCTGCGCGATGCAGACTGCGAGGCAGTCTACGCCTTCAATGCAGACGGCACCTCGCGCAACCCTGCGAAGATGCAGTGCCTGATCACCCAGACGCGCGACCGTACGCGGCAGCTGCGCGAGTTCTACGAACTGCTTTGACCCGAGCGCGATGCGCTTCCCACCACACTTACATCAAGAGCAAAGAGGCCACCATGGATCTCCGCAAAATCAAGAAGCTGATCGACCTGCTGGAAGAGTCGAACCTGGCTGAAATCGAAATCAAGGAAGGCGAAGAGTCGGTGCGCCTGTCGCGCGCCCCGGTGGCCGGCTATGCCGCCCCGGTCGCCGCCCCGGTGTACGCCGCTCCGGCCGCTCCGGCGCCGCAGGCGATGCCGATGCAGTCGCCGACCGAAGCCTCCACCGGCGGTACCGCCAAGCCGGGCCCGTCGCTGCCGGAAGGCCACGTGCTGCGCTCGCCGATGGTCGGCACCTTCTACGCGTCGTCCGCCCCGGACAAGCCGGCGTTCGTCAGCGTTGGCCAGCAGGTCAAGGAAGGCGAGACCCTGGCCATCATCGAAGCGATGAAGATGTTCAACCCGATCGAAGCCGACAAGTCCGGCACCATCGTCGCCATCCTCGGCGAGAACGGCCAGCCGGTCGAATTCGACCAGCCGCTGTTCGTGATCGGCTGAGGGGCACGCCATGCTCGACAAAGTCGTCATCGCCAACCGAGGGGAAATCGCGCTGCGCATCCTGCGCGCGTGCCATACCCTGGGCATCCGCACGGTGGCCGTGCATTCCACGGTCGACCGCAACCTCAAGCACGTGGCCATGGCCGACGAGTCGGTCTGCATCGGTCCGGCGCCGTCGCCGCAGAGCTACCTCAACATCCCGGCACTGATCGCCGCGGCGGAAGTCACCGACGCCCAGGCCATCCACCCGGGCTATGGCTTCCTGTCGGAGAACGCCGACTTCGCCGAGCGCGTGGAAGAGTCCGGTTTCATCTTCATCGGCCCCAAGGCCGACACCATCCGCATGATGGGCGACAAGGTCGAAGCCATCCGCGCGATGAAGTCCGCCGGCGTGCCGTGCGTGCCCGGCTCGGGCGGCCCACTGGGCGATGACATCGTCGCCAACACCAAGATCGCCCGTGAGATCGGCTACCCGGTCATCATCAAGGCGGCCGGTGGTGGTGGTGGCCGCGGCATGCGCGTGGTGCACGCCGAAGCCTCGCTGAAGACCTCGATCGAAACCACCAAGAGCGAGGCCAAGGCCGCGTTCGGCAATGGTGAGGTCTACATGGAGAAGTTCCTGGAGAACCCGCGCCACGTGGAAATCCAGGTACTGGCCGACGGCCAGGGCAACGCCATCCACCTGGGCGAGCGTGACTGCTCGATGCAGCGCCGCCACCAGAAGGTGGTGGAAGAAGCGCCGGCACCGGGCATCACCGCCGAGCAGCGCGAGCAGATCGGCAAGGTGTGCACTGAAGCCTGCGTGCGCATCGGCTACCGTGGTGCCGGCACGTTCGAGTTCCTGTACGAGGACGGCCGCTTCTACTTCATCGAAATGAACACCCGCATCCAGGTGGAACATCCGGTCACCGAAATGGTCACCGGCATCGACCTGGTGGCCGAGCAGCTGAAGATCGCCGCCGGCCAGAAGCTGTCGATCAAGCAGAGTGACGTGGTGCTGACCGGCCATGCCATCGAATGCCGCATCAACGCCGAAGATGCGGAGACCTTCGTGCCGAGCCCGGGCACCATCACCGGCTTCCATCCGCCGGGCGGCCCCGGCGTGCGCGTGGACACCCACATCTACAGTGGCTACCGCGTGCCGTCGAACTACGACTCGATGATCGGCAAGCTGATCGTGCACGGCCCGGACCGCGAAACCGCCATTGCCCGCATGCGCGTGGCACTGAGCGAAATGGTGGTCGATGGCATCAAGACCAATGTCGCCCTGCAGCAGCGGATCATGCGCGACAAGGGCTTCCAGGCCGGTGGCCAGAACATCCACTACCTGGAAAAGCGCCTGGCCGAACGCAAGAACAAGCCGATCGCGCTGACCTGATCGGCGCCACGTGCTGGACATGAAAAGGGCGGGGATATCCCCGCCCTTTTCTGTTGCTGCAGCGCCGAGCCCATGCTCGGCTTGCCGGAAAGCTCAGCCGAACGTGGGCTCGGCGCTACAGCAGGCGTATCAGCGCTTGTCGGCAGCTTCGGCCGGAATCTGCGAGTTCGCCAGCGGACGCACGCCATTGGGCGACGTCGGATCGACGATCACCATGGTCTCGGTCGAACCATCCGGCCACACCACCTGGAAGGTGCTGCCCGCCGGCAGCGACGCGAACGGCATGCCGCTCTGCGCGCGATAGACCGCGGCCACCTGGCTGGCACCGGCACGGCGCACGTCTTCCTGCGCCTTCACCGTGGTCAGTTCCACCTTCGACAGATGCCGGTAGCGATCTTCATAGGTATCGATCATCAACAGGCCAACCGCGCCGGCCGAGTAGGCCACGAACAGGGCCACCCAGAACCAGAAC
The DNA here is from genome assembly GCF_036320005.1 of Stenotrophomonas sp. SMYL11. Taxonomy (NCBI): domain Bacteria; kingdom Pseudomonadati; phylum Pseudomonadota; class Gammaproteobacteria; order Lysobacterales; family Lysobacteraceae; genus Stenotrophomonas; species Stenotrophomonas sp. SMYL11. Next base: position 400,735 of record NZ_JAWIRS010000003.1, on the reverse strand, counting down.
TTGGCCCCGTGCAGGAATCGGCGGTAGTTCATTGCTCGTTCCTCTTTCCAACCAATCGCTTGATCCATTCCTTCATCTTCCCAGCGCCCTGCCGCGATACCGCAGCGTCATACACGAAATCCCGGAAATCCTGCGTACCATCCTGCGAACAGATCCCTCCGTTCGCACAAAAACTGTTGACCAGCACACTGTCTGCCCCACACGGTAGACCGAGTTCGCAGGCCGCAAGCCGCCATGCGAGTTCACTGAGCTGCTCGCCCGCCACCAGGCCGTTGAGCGCGCGGTCACCCGAGGCGCGCACGCCCATGCCCGGTGCGATCGCCATGAAGGCCTCCGGGTCGCGCGAGGTGCGCACCCGTTCAACCAGGTCACGGCGGTACTCGGGGCTGTCCTGCAGCGGTTCGCCCTCGGCGAACAAGGCAGCCTCAGCAGCCAGATTGCCTTGTGCGGCCGCCTTGCGACGTTCGGAGAGCACCAAGGCCATGCCCAGCTTGTCGCCCGGCACGAAACCACCACAACGCTGCGCGACGCGTTCGCGCGCCTGCACCATCGCCGGTGCGGCGGTCAGGCCCAGCCCGGCCAGCACGTTGTTGTCCAAGCGGTAGCCACCCGGATCGACCGCGTACTGCGCGCAATAGTCATAGACACGGCTGAGCATCCAGCGCGCCTCGTGGTTGCCTTCGTCCGCCTGGGCACGCAACCGCTGAGCATAGGCATACAGGTCGGTGGCGTCTTCGATATCGGCACGCAGATCCAGGGGCAGCCCGGACGGCAACGCGTTGCCACGCTCGAAGGGTGCCAGGCGGCGCGCCAGCGCCTCCGGCATCACCGGCAGCGGCGCCGCACTGTCAGCGGCCGCAACCCCACCTGCCAGATCCGCCGACGCTACCGAAGACGTCGCAGCATGGCCGCTGGCCCGATAACCGGCCACGCCCAGCACGGCCACAGCCGGCAGTACGAGCAACCAGGTTTTCAGGGTCGGAGCGAAGGCCATCGGCGGCGGTAGGCGATGCGGCGCATAGGAAAGCACGAAGTTTAGCAAGGCCCGACGGGCCTGTCTGAACGGGCTTCGTTCATCTCTGAGCGGCATCTCAGTCAATACGGAGACGCCCCGATGGTCTAGCATGGCCCCCTTTCCCGCGATTGCCCCCAACCACCATGCCGTTCCTGGAACTGACCCTGCGCTGCACCGAAGCCACCCAGCCCCGCTATGAAAATGCGCTGGAGGACGTTGGTGCACTGGCCGTGACCCTGCTCGATGCCGAGGCCGATACCAGCAACGAACAGGCCATCCTCGAGCCGGGCGTGGGCGAGACCCCGCTGTGGGACACCCTGGTGCTGAGCGCGCTGTTCCCCGCCGACAGCAACGCCCTGCTGCTGCTGGCCGCACTGGAGTCGTTCGATCCGGAGCTGGACTGGAGCAGCGGCAGCTTCCGTGCGGTCGAGGATGAAGACTGGGAACGTGCCTGGCTGGACCAGTTCCAGCCGATGGATTTCGGCAGCCGTACCTGGATCGTGCCGTGGAACCATGAACTGCCCGATGCCGCACAGGCCGCCGATGCCGCCGTGGTGCGGTTGGACCCGGGCCTGGCGTTCGGTTCGGGCACTCACCCGACCACCGCACTGTGCCTGCGCTGGCTGGACCAGTTGGCGGTCGATGGCCTGCTGCAGGGCCAGCGCGTGCTCGACTTCGGTTGCGGCTCGGGCATCCTCGCACTGGCCGCGCTGAAGCTGGGCGCCGCCGAAGCCATCGGCGTCGACAACGATCCACAGGCCCTGGTCGCAACCGCCGACAATGCCGAGCGCAACGGCGAGCAGGCCCGCATGCACGTGTACCTGCCGCAGGACGAACCGGTCGCGACCTATCCGATCGTGGTCGCCAACATCCTCGCCTCGGCGCTGGATGCGCTGGCCGAACTGCTGGCTGCGCGCGTTGCTGCCGGTGGCCGCATCGCCCTGTCCGGCATCCTGCATGGCCAGGAAGGCGAACTGCTGCAGCGCTACGCAGCATGGTTCGACGATCTGCAGGCCACCCAGGATGGCGACTGGATGCGCATCACCGGCGTGCGCCGCGCCTGATCGTGGTTGAATGACCGCTGGATCCGAGCCCGCGCCCTGAGCATGTCCGAGCCGAACCCACCGCGCCGTCCCCTGGCCACCTTCCTGCGCACGACGCCGGAGGGTGAGCCTGCGCCTGCGACCGATGCGCGCACGCAGGACGAAGCCGTACAGGCAACGCCTGTGGAGCAGATGCAGGCCGAGCCCATCGACCTGGCACGCCCACCGGCGACAGAGATGCGACACGACGATGACGTTGTCATCATTGATGAAGCAGCGGCCATCGAACCGGCGCCGGTCACGGTGCAGGCAACGGCGGTCGCCAGTGATGCCCCCAGCTTCCTCGGCAGCGCACGCACGCGCACGCTGCCAGCACCCCGCTGGCACTGGCTGCTGGCCGCCGGGCTGGCATTGCTGCTGGTACTGCAGAGCGTGCTGGCCGACCGCGCGCGGCTGGCCGCCGACGCCGGCAACCGCGCATGGCTGGGCACGCTGTGCGGCGTGCTGCGCTGCAGCCTGCCTGCCTGGCACGAGCCCACTGCGTTCACCATGACCAGCCGCGAGATCCGCCCCCTGCCGGGCCAGGCCGGTGTGCTGCAGGTGCAGGCCAGCATCCGCAATGATGCGCGCTGGGCACAGGCGTGGCCGGATTTGCGGCTGTCATTGTCCGATGCCGATGGCCGGGTGATCGGCAGCGGCGTGTTCACGCCCGCGCAGTACCTGGGCGAGAACCCCGGCGCAGCCCTGCTGGAACCGGGTCAGAGCGCGCGCGTCGCCTTCCGTGTACAGGAGCCCGCCGCGTCCACCGTCGCATTCACCTTCGATTTCCTCTGACCGGGCACGGGCGTCCGACCGTGGCAGGCCGGGCACGCTCGCGCTAGACTGGCCGCCACCACCTCGTCCGGCCGCGCGCTCCGCGCGCACGGGCCAACCGAATCGGGAACCCCCTTGAACGCTGTCCTTTCTCGTCCTGACAACAGTCGTGGCGCTCCCCGGCCACCGCTGCGTGAACACGTCGCCCAGTCCGTGCGCCGTTACCTGCGTGACCTCGATGGCTGCGACGCGGACGATGTCTACGAGATCGTGCTGCGCGAGATGGAAATCCCGTTGTTCGTGGAAGTGCTCAACCACTGCGAAGGCAACCAGAGCCGCGCCGCGGCGATGCTCGGCATCCACCGCGCCACCCTGCGCAAGAAGCTGAAGGAATACGGCATCAGCGCGTAAGCGCGCACGAGGGTAGTGCCGGCCGCTGGCCGGCAACCCCATGAGCGATGGCAGGATGTTGCAGTTGCCGGCCAGCGGCGGGCACTACCGGTAGATCCACGCCATGCGTGGATGAAAGCCCGGCAGAATCAGCCGCCGCCGCCCGCCTTCCAGTAGTACCGCACCACATGGAAGAACACCGGCGCGGCGAAACATACCGAATCCAGGCGGTCGAGCATGCCGCCATGGCCCTCGATCATGTGGCCCCAGTCCTTGATGCCACGATCACGCTTGATCGCCGACATCACCAGGCCGCCCCAGAACCCCATCAGGTTGATCAGCAGCGACAGGCCGAACGCCTGCAGCGGCGTGAACGGGGTGATCCACCACAGCGCCGCGCCCAGCGCGCTGGCACTGAGCACGCCGCCGACGAAGCCCTCCACCGTCTTCGACGGCGACAGCTTCGGCGCGATCAGGTGCTTGCCCAGCAGCTTGCCCCAGATGTACTGCAGCACGTCCGAGGACTGCACCACGATCACAAGAAAGGCGAACAGCAGCACGTTGCGCGACGGATCATGGCCGGGCACGTGCAGGTTCAGCAGCAGCGGTACATGCGAGATGCAGAACACGCAGATCATCAGCCCCCACTGCACCTTTGCGGTCCGCTCCAGGTAGTGCGTGGTATCACCGCCAATGGTCGACAGGATCGGCAGGAACAGGAACGCATAGACCGGAATCAACAGCGTGTACATGCCGTACCAGTCGATCCAGACCAGGTAGTACTGCCACGGCAGCACGATGTAGAACGCGGCCAGCAGCGCGTAGTAGTCGCCCGAGCGGGTCGGCGCCAGGGTGATGAACTCGCGCAGCGCGAACAGCGAGATGATCGCGAACAGCACGATCACCCCGGCACGACCGAAGAACAGCGCCAGCCCGACCACGATCGCCATCACCCACCACGCGCGGATGCGCGACACCAGGTTGGCGATCACCGCGCTGGGCTGTCCACGCTGGCGCCAGCGCAGGGTCTCGGCCACCAGCGTGGCCAGCACCAGCACCGCACCCACGCCAGCAAACAGCAGGCCGGTCTGCTGGCCGACACTCTGCGTGGCCAGGTCGCCGGACACATCGATCAGGAAACTCATGCCCTGCCCCCGTTCGGCGCCAGGTCCAGCAGCGCCTGCCGGCTGCGGGCCAGGAAGGCGGCCTTGTCCTCGTCGGCCTGCAGCCGCAGCGGCGTACCGAAGGTGGCCGTGCACAGCAGCGGCAGCGGCAGGAACCGGCCCTTCGGCATCACCCGCTTCAGGTTGTCGATCCACACCGGCACGAACTCCAGCTCCGGCCGCTGCCGTGCCAGGTGATAGATGCCGCTCTTGAACGGCAGCAGCGGCTCATCGCCCACGTTGCGGGTACCTTCCGGAAACAGAATCAGCGAGCAGTCTTCGTCCACCGCGTCACGCAGGGCCTGCAGCGGATCCTGCTGGCGATGGCCGGCCTCGCGCTCGACCAGCACGCCGTTGAACACCGCATCGATCAGGTAGCGGCGCAGGCCATCGCGCTGCCAGTATTCGGCCGCGGCCACCGGGCGCACCTGGCGCCGCAATGCCGGTGGCATCGACGACCAGATCAGCACGAAGTCACCATGGCTGGCGTGGTTGCCGTAATACACGCGCCGTTCGCTGGACGGCGCACAGCCGATCCACAGCGCGCGGGCGCCGGTCACTACATGGATCGCGCCACTGCAGGCGCGCGCAATCAATTCAGCGAACATCGGTCCCTCCCGTTCACGTCTGCGGCCACAACACGGCCAGCACCAGCAGTGCGAACTGCACTGCGGTCAGCAGGTACTGGCGCAGCAGCAGGCGACGCATGCCGGACCAGCGCGCATCCCAGCCGCGCAGTGGCGCATCGGGCGACGCGCGGCGCAGGCCACTGGCGTGCAGCAGCTGGTCGGTGCGGCGCGCGGCCGCGTCACCCTCCAGGCCTTCATCGCGCAGCAGCTGCAGCAGGCTGGCATCCAGCTCCACCCGCCACGCGTGGTAGATCTGTGCGATGCCCGCAGCAACACTGAGCAGCAACAGGCCGGCAGCGATCATCGCCAGCCCCGGCTCGATGCCGAGCAGCAGCAGCGCCACCAGCAACAGGCCCAGCGACAGCAGCGCGGGCCAACGTCCCTGGCGCAGCAGCAGCTGCAGGGTCGCAAGGTCGGGAACCGTGCTCATGTATGGTCTTCCCTTGCTGCAGCGATGGCGTGCAGATGCGCCGCGCCCAGCACGATGCCCGGACGTGCCGTGCGGACGATCGTCACCGCGGCATCGGTATCGGTGGCACGACCACTGCGCAACAGCCAGGCCGCCACACTGGCAGCACTGCGCGAATAGCCCAGCGCGCAACACACCAGCAGCGGTCCGTGCGCGCGCAGCCGCTCGATGACCTCGGCCGCCTCGCGCAACTGGTGCGGCGTGGGCACCACCAGGTCCAGCATCGGCACGCTGGCATACGCGGCGCCCGGCGCGTGGCAGGACAGCTCGGCACAGGTATCGACCACGCCGACCAAGGGTGCCGGCAATGCAGCGCAGGGAACACGCCCCAGCCATACACCGTCCATCACCGGCACCGGCTGCGGCGCGCGGCGCGTCCACAGCCGCGAATTGATCCAGGCCGCACCCAGGTACGGCGCCAGCAACCAGCGCGCCGCCATGGTCAGGCGACCATCGGCACGCTTCTGGAACACCGCCGCACCGAGCCCCGCATACGCCAACGCCACCAGCAGCAGCGATACCACCGGCCACAGCAGCCACAATGCCGCGCCACGCAGAAGCACCACCGGCACCAGCAATGCAGCGGCCCCCAGCACGTACAGCGCTGCCAATCGCCAACGTCTGGCATCACGCGCGGTGTGCCAGGCCCGCAACGGTGGCGTACCCTGCTCCGGCCACAGCCAGACGCACAGCCAACCGGCCAGCAGGCCGGTCGGGATATCGATGAAATGATGCTGGAACGTGGTCAGTACCGAGACACCGATCAGCAGCGCCCACACATGCAGCACCCAGCGCCAGGCACCGTGCAGGTACTGCGCGAACTTCACCCACAGCACGATCAGCAGCACGATGTGCAGCGATGGCGCCTGGTTGAACGGCTTGTCGAAGCCCAGCAGCACATCGAACAGCCAACCGAACACGCCGCTGATCTCCGGCCGCTCGAAGCTGAAGCGCAACGGCCACAGCAGGAAGCAGGTCACTGCGATCAGCTGTGCACTGAACAGCCGCAGCGCGTGCCGGTCCAGTTCCAGCCGACGCCGGCACAGGAAGAACGAGATCGCGTAGAACAGATCGATCGACCAGTACGGCACGATCGTCCACGGCACGAACGGAATGTGCGTCTCCCATGCGAACGCCATCACCGGCAGTTCGGCATGGCGGCCGGCCATCCAGTTGGCAAAGCCGTAGCTGGCGAAGAAGAACGGACCCAGCAGGGCCAGCCACAGCAGGGCGCGCCGCCAGGGGCGCCCTTCCGCGGCCAGCGGGGTTGCAGCGAGCGTCGCCATCACGCGGTCCGGCGCGCCAGCGATACGGTGAAGATGCCGAAGTCGTCGATGCGCTGCGCCACCTTCTCGAACCCGGCCAGGCGCACCAGCTCGTCCATTTCCTGCTGGGTACGGCGGCGCATCACCCACGCGGCGCCGCCACGGTGGCTGGTCAGCGCGCGGGCGATGAATTCCAGCTGCGGGTGCCAGGGTTGGCCGGTGTAGGCCAGGTAGCCACCCACCGGCACCGTTGCTGCAATGCCCTGCAGCGAGCGCAGCACCGCATCGTTGTCGGGGAACAGTTCGTACAGGCCCGATACCACGGCCAGCGTCGGTGCGGGTTCCACCTTGGCCAGCTGTGTCGGGTCGAACGCATCACCCTGCTCGAAGCGCGCGATGTCGGCCGCCCCCAGGCGCTCAATCAACGCTTGGCCCAGGGTCACGTTCAGATCACTGAAGTCGCGCAGCACGATGCGCTCGGCGCGCTGTTCGCCCTGCCCCAGCGCTTCCAGCACGTAGAGGCCATGGCCGGCGGCCACGTCCAGCACGCGCACCGGGGTGCCCTGCCCACGCAGGCGCTGGGCGGCATCGCGCAGCAGCGCCTGCAGGTGCTGGCCACGGATGCGGATGCCGCGCCAGCCGATCGCATCCAGATAGTTGCGGTCGACCATGCGCCCCAGCGGGCCCTTGCCGCGCGCCTGGTCACGATAGATGTAGTCGAGCGTGCTGCCGGAATCGAAACCGGTCTGCAGGCCCAGGGCGATGCCTTCGGACAACGTGCCGCCGAAACGCAGGCCGCCACGTACCACCCGCCAGCGCAGGTCGGCCAGGCTGTTGCGTTCCGGTGGCCAGGCCAGGATCTCCGATTCCTCGAAGGTCGGCCCATGGCGGTGCGCATCGCGCCGCGACAGCTCGCGCAGCGGCTCGGCAAACCGCGCCTGGATGAAACCGCGGATGCGCGCCAGCGCGGGCGCCCGGTCACGCTCGCCCAGGGTGTCGTGGAAGAAGCCCGGCAGGTGCACGCGCTCCTTGATCGGGCTGGACAGGCGTTCGTAGAAACGGTCCTGCGGGCCCCGGTGCACGACGAAATCCGAGCCGGACACCAGCAGCTGCACCGGCACGCTGATCGCCTGTGCGTCGGCCACGATGCGGTCGGCGGCCTCGTACAGGCCCAGCAGCACGCGCACCGAGATCGGCCGGGTGATCAGCGGATCGGTGCGGTAGCTTTCCACCCGCGCCGGATCGTGGGTCAGCCACTGCGGCTTGACGTAGCTGTTGACGAAGAAATTCCCGCGCAGCTTCTGCATCAACGCCAGCCCGGCGCGTGCGAACGGCACGTACAGCTTCACCTTGAACGCCGGCGAGGCCATCACCAGCGCGCGCAGGCGCGGCGCGTAATCGTGCACCCAGGTCGCGGCGACCACCGCCCCCACGCTCTGCGAGATCACCACGATGTCCTGCACCGCGATGCCATGCTCGGCGCCGATGTGGGCGATGAAGCTGTCCAGATCGCGCACCAGCGCCGGGAAGCCCGGTGCATCGCCACGTGCGCCCGGCGAACGGCCATTGCCGCGCGCATCCCAGGCGAAGAAGGCGGTGTCGGGCAGGTCCAGCTCATCGACCAGGTGTGTGACCCGGCCGGAATGTTCATGGCCGCGGTGCAGCAGCACGACAGCCTTGGTGGCCGGGGTTGCGGTGGTGCTCGCCCAGTACCGGTAGAACAGCGGTACCTGGTCGAAGCTGTGGAATTCCCGTTCCTGCGCCTGACGCATGCAATCTCCTGATTGTCTTTTTGTATCTGCTTGATTAATTCGGCGAAACCGCCGCTTCCCGCAGTCCGCGACGGACGCGGTTGATCATGGTCAGCATGCACAGCACCGCCATCGCAGCGGCCACGCCAGTGACCGTCATCGCGCCAACCCACTCAAACGCCAGCAGCAGGCCCAGCACGCCGATCACGAAGGCGCGATCGCTCTTGCCCATCGGGCCGTCATAGCGGCGGCTGGCACCGGCCATCAGCCCCAGCACACCGGCGTACTCGCTCAAGGCCGCGGTCCAGGCCAGCAGCCACAGGGCTTTCGGGCGCACGCCCGGCACGCTGAGCAGGCTCAGGTACAGCGCCGCATCGGCGATCACATCGCACAGCTCGTTCAGATAGGCGCCCAGCCGCGACTGCTGGCCGAACTCGCGGGCCAGCATGCCGTCCACGGCGTTGAGCGCCATGCGCAGCAGCATCCACAGCGGCAGCAGCAGGTACAGCAGCGGCTGGGCCGGCGCGCAGCACCACACGGCCGCGGCCACCAGCAGCGAGACCACGGCAGCGGCCACGGTCACCGTATTGGCGGTGATGCCCATGCGGTACAGGCCGCGTACGGCCGGACGCAACAGGTCCTGGAAACGTCCTTTCAATGCATAGATCGACATGATCTGTACCTGCTGATCCTTGGCAGTCCGGGCACAGCCTACCCGATCGGGGCGATGCCGCCCCATCGGATTGCTTGCCGTCTGCAACCAACCGGGCTGTGCCGAAGGGAGCCGCAGGGCCGCGCCGGCAGCCGATTTCGCCCGGCGGCGCCCGCCACCGGCCCCCACCGCCTACAATATCGGCCCCGCTCCGCTGCCGATTCTGTCCCATGACTGCTGATCTGTTGCCCGTCCGCCGGGCCCTCCTCTCCGTTTCCGACAAGACCGGTCTGGTCGAGCTGGCCACTGCGCTGGCGGCACGTGGCGTGGAGCTGCTGTCCACCGGCGGCACCGCCAAGGCGATCCGCGATGCGGGCCTGGCCGTGAAGGACGTGGCCGACGTCACCGGCTTCCCGGAAATGATGGACGGCCGGGTCAAGACCCTCCACCCGATGGTGCACGGCGGCCTGCTGGGCCGTTCGGGCCTGGATGATGCGGTCATGGCCGAGCACGGCATCGGTGCCATCGACCTGCTGGTGCTGAACCTGTACCCGTTCGAGTCGGTCACCGCCAAGGCCGACTGCACCCTGGCCGACGCGGTCGAGAACATCGACATCGGCGGCCCGGCCATGCTGCGCTCGGCAGCCAAGAACTTCGCCCGCGTGGCAGTGGCCACCGACCCGTCGCAGTACGCCGAGCTGCTGGCCTCGCTGGAGGCCAACAACGGCCAGCTGACGGCCGCCACCCGCTTCGCGTTCTCGGTGGCCGCGTTCAACCGCGTCGCCCAGTACGACGCCGCGATCAGCAACTACCTGTCGGCGGTCACCGCCACCGACGCTGCGGTGCCGGCGCGTACCGAGTACCCGGCGCAGATGAACTCCACCTTCGTGAAGGTGATGGACCTGCGCTACGGCGAGAACCCGCACCAGAGCGGCGCCTTCTACCGCGACCTGTACCCGGTGCCGGGCACCCTGGCCACCTTCCAGCAGCTGCAGGGCAAGGAACTGAGCTACAACAACCTGGCCGATGCCGATGCGGCGTGGGAATGCGTGCGCCAGTTCGATGCGCCGGCCTGCGTCATCGTCAAGCACGCCAACCCGTGCGGCGCGGCCGTCGGTGCCGGCAACGGCGATGCCTACGAGCTGGCCTACGCCACCGACCCGACCAGCGCCTTCGGCGGCATCATCGCCTTCAACAAGCCACTGGACGCCGCCACTGCCAAGGTGATCCTGGATCGCCAGTTCGTGGAAGTGCTGATCGCCCCGGACTACGAGCCGGCCGCGCTGGAATACGCGCAGAAGAAGGCCAACGTGCGCGTGCTGCGCATCCCGCACGGCGATGGCCTGAACAACTTCGACAGCAAGCGCGTCGGCTCGGGCCTGCTGCTGCAGTCCTCGGACAACCGCGGCATGACCCGCGACGAACTGAAGGTGGTCAGCAAGCTGGCGCCGACCGACAAGCAGTTCACCGACCTGCTGTTTGCCTGGAAGGTGGCCAAGTTCGTGAAGTCCAACGCGATCGTCTATGCCAAGGACAACCGCACCATCGGTGTCGGTGCCGGCCAGATGAGCCGCGTGTACTCGGCCCGCATCGCCGGCATCAAGGCCGCCGACGCGAACCTGGTGGTCGAGGGCTCGGTGATGGCTTCCGATGCGTTCTTCCCGTTCCGCGACGGCATCGATGCCGCCGCCGCCGCCGGTATCAAGGCGGTCATCCAGCCGGGCGGTTCGATGCGCGATGCCGAAGTGATCGCCGCCGCCGACGAACATGGCCTGGCCATGGTGTTCACCGGCGTGCGCCACTTCCGCCACTGATCTGCATCACGAAGCCGGGCCCTGCCCGGCTTTTTCTTCTCCGTACCTGAGAACCCTGTCCCATGAAGATCCTCGTCATCGGCTCCGGCGGCCGCGAACACGCCTTGGCATGGAAGCTGGCCCAGTCCTCCCGTGTCACCGAAGTGATCGTGGCGCCCGGAAACGCCGGCACTGCAAGTGAAGGCAAGTGCCGCAACGTGGCGGTGAAGGTCACCGATATCGACGGCCTGCTGGCGCTGGCCCAGGCTGAGGGCGTAGCGCTGACCGTGGTCGGCCCGGAAGTACCGCTGGTGGCCGGCGTGGTCGACCGCTTCCGCGCTGCTGGCCTGCGCATCTTCGGGCCGACCGCCGCTGCCGCGCAGCTGGAAGGCAGCAAGGCTTACGCCAAGGATTTCCTGGCCCGCCACAACATCCCCACCGCGTTCTATGCCGTGCACACCGAGGTGGGCGCCGCACTGGCGTATGTGCGCGAGAAGGGCGCCCCGATCGTGGTCAAGGCCGATGGCCTGGCCGCCGGCAAGGGCGTGATCGTGGCGATGACCCTGGCCGAAGCCGAGGACGCCGTACGTGACATGCTCTCGGGCAACGCCTTCGGCGATGCCGGCGCCCGCGTGGTGATCGAAGAGTTCCTCGACGGCGAGGAAGCCAGCTTCATCTCGTTGGTGAACGGCGTGCACGCACTGCCGATGGCCACCTCGCAGGACCACAAGCGCGTCGGCGACGGCGATACCGGCCCGAATACGGGCGGCATGGGCGCGTATTCGCCGGCCCCGGTGGTCACCCCGGAGGTGCATGCACGCGTGATGCGTGAAGTGGTGAACCCGACCGTGCAGGGCATGATTGCCGACGGCATTCCGTTCACCGGCTTCCTTTATGCAGGCCTGATGATCGATGCCAGCGGCGCGCCGAAGGTGATCGAGTTCAACGTGCGCTTCGGCGATCCGGAAACCCAGCCGGTGATGCTGCGCCTGCAGTCGGATCTGGTCGAGCTGGTGGAAGCGGCCATCGACGGCCGCCTGGACGAAGTGCAGGCACAGTGGGATGCACGCCCGTCGCTGGGCGTGGTGATGGCCGCGAAGCCCTACCCGGAAGCGCCGATCACCGGTGACGTGATTTCCGGCCTGGAGGATGTGCCGGCCAGTGCCAAGGTGTTCCATGCCGGTACAGCACTGGATGCACAGGGCCAGGTGGTCAGTGCCGGCGGCCGTGTGCTGTGCGTGGCGGCGCTGGGCAACAGCGTGCGCGATGCGCAGGCCAATGCCTATGCCGGAGTGGCCAAGGTCAGCTGGGCCAACGAATTCCACCGCAACGACATCGGCTGGCGCGCGATCGCACGGGAAGGCTGAGGTCCGGCGGCGCAGCGACGCATGGCGTGGCTCTACTGGATGAGCTCCACAAATGTGAAAGGCCCGGCATTGCCGGGCCTTTCTGCATTCCAGCGCCACCCCGCCTTACGCGGTGAACAGCGCCTTCATCTTCTTCAGCGCGTTCGCTTCAACCTGGCGGATGCGCTCGGCCGACACGCCGTACTCGTCAGCCAGTTCCTGCAGCGTCACCTTGCTGTCCGCATCCAGCCAGCGGCGGCGGATGATGTCGCGCGAGCGGGCGTCCAGCTCGGCCAGGCCTTCGCGCAGCAGCTGCATCTGGTTGTCTTCGCTATCGGCACGTTCGTAGGCCATCGACGGGTCTTCGTCGTTGGCGACCAGGAACGCAGCCGGCGACGGCGGCGCGTGCTCGTTGTCCTCGTCGGCCGGCGCATCGAAACCGATATCGCGACCGGACAGGCGCGACTCCATTTCCATGACCTCGCGTTCGGACACGTTCAGGTCCTTCGCCACCGCGCTGACCTCAGCCGCGTTCATCCAGCCCAGGCGGGTCTTGGACTTGCGCAGGTTGAAGAACAGCTTGCGCTGCGCCTTGGTGGTGGCGACCTTCACGATGCGCCAGTTCTTCAGGATGAACTCGTGCATCTCGGCACGGATCCAGTGCACGGCGAAGGAGACCAGGCGCACGCCCATGTCCGGGTCGAAGCGCTTGACCGCCTTCATCAGGCCGATGTTGCCTTCCTGGATCAGGTCGCCCAGGGCAAGGCCGTAGCCGTTGTAGCCGCGCGCCACGTGCACCACGAAGCGCAGGTGCGAATGCACCAGTTCGCGGGCGGCGTCCAGATCGTTGCCGTCGCGGAAGCGACGGGCCAGGTCCTGTTCGTCATCGACCGACAGCACCGGGATCTGGTGCACGGCACCGATGTAGGCGTCCAGCGAACCGAGCGCACTGGGAATCGGGAGATTGTTTGCCACAAGGGCAGTAGAGGTGTTCTGGCTCATAGGCACCCATCTTAGCAGTCCGGGATTTGGACTGCTAAAGGAGGAAAAAGTTCCAGCATCCTATTGATGCAACACTGGTCCCAAACAGAGCCCTACCGTAGCGCGATTTGATGACAGTGGCGAGCACGCTTTTCGGGATTCACAATCCCTTGGAATTCAATCAATTAACTGCCGGAAACCGGCCGATTCCGGTCAAGCGGAGCTGAACGGGCCGTTCTTGAGGCCCATTCAGGCCAGAAGACGTTGCCGGGTGTTCAGGCCCGGAGGCTGGCGTCGCCCCTTTACTACTAAGAAACCCGTTGACAGCCATCCAGCGACATGCTCCGATGCATCAACTAATTCATACGTAGAAGCACATGGCCCGTCCTGTCTCGCAGACTCCCACCCCCGCCGAGCAGGCCATCCTGGACATCCTCTGGGACAAGGGCGAAGCGTCCGTGCGCGAAGTGGCGGATGTGCTCGGCGAACACAAGCCGGTCGCGTACACCACGGTGCTGACCATGTTCAACGTGCTGGCGAAGAAAGGCTTCGTCAGTCATCGCCAGGAAGGTCGCGCCTACATCTACCACGCCACGCTCAGCCGCGAGCAGGCCCGCCGGCAGGCGCTCGACCATCTGCTGCATCAGTTCTTCGACGGCTCACCGAACGTGTTGGCACAGCACCTGGTGGACGAACGCGAAATCGACCGCAACGAACTGCAGGCACTGCAGCAGCGCATCAGCGATGCCAGGGCCGGGAGGAAGGAATGAACCTCATCGACATGGCGATGGCACTGGGCGTTCGGCAGTTGCTGTTGTCCGCAGTTGTGCTGCTGCCAGCGCTGTGGCTGGCACGACGGCGGGCCCTCAGTGCCGAACAACGCTCCTGGCTGCTGACCGCCGCGATGGCAGCGGCCCTGCTGTTGCCGCTCAGCGCCTTCCTGCCGGGCTGGTCGACCACCCTGCCCGCACCGGCACCGCCCGCCGCCGCGTTCCACCCCATGCCCGGCGAAGGGGCAACGGCGGGAGAGGCCATCTTCGAAGCTGGACGGCAGCCCGACATCTATTACGTCGAACTACCGAAGACCCTGCCGACAGTGCTTGCAGTGGTGTGGCTGCTGGGCACCCTGTGGCTGGGCATGCGCCTGCTGGACGCGATGCTGCACGCGCGCCGGCTGCGGCGGCTGGCACAACCGGCGTCCGCCGGACTGCGCGCGGTCCTGGCCGACATCGTGCCCGCCCACGTGAGGATCGCCACCTGCGCCGTCGACGGGCCGATGGTGGTCGGCCTGTGGCGCCCGCAGATCCTGCTGCCCCGCCCCTTGCTGGCACGGCTGGACAACAACGTGCTGCGCGACATCGTCCGCCACGAGGTTGCACACCTGGATCGACGCGATCTGTGGACAAGCACGCTGCTGCGGGCGGGAACAGCCCTGTTCTGGTGGAATCCGCTCCTGCACCTTGCCCAGGCACGCCTGGCGCTACTGCGCGAAATGGCCTGTGATGCACGCGCTGCGATGCAGGCACGCGAACCGCTGGACTATGCAGGCTCGCTGCTGGCCGGTATCGAACAGCTGCAGGCCCTGCGCGAAGAGGCGCCGACGCTTGCACTGGGCATGTTCAGTGCACGCAGCCAGCTGGCGCAGCGCATCGACCAACTGCTGGACGCCCCGTCGTACGCCCCTCGGCGCCGCAGTCTGTTGATGCTGGGCCTGCTGCTTCTGCTGGCCTGCGCCGGCACCGCGGTGGCTGTCTCACCACGACTGGCCTCACCAGCGGCCAGCACCTCCGATACGCGCGTCAACACTCTGCTCCAGGCCGCCAGCACGCATGACGTCGCGCATGTCCACGCGTTGGCGGCGGCGGGCGTCGATCTCGATGCGCGCGTGCTCGGCGATGGCACGGCGCTGATCCAGGCCATCCGCGCACGCGATCCGGTGATGGTCGACGCCCTGCTGCAGCTGGGAGCCGACCCTGATCGCGCTGCGCTGGGCGAAGGCAATCCGTTGATCGTCGCCTCCGCGCTGGGCCTGCAACCCATCGTCGAGCAGCTCGTGCAGGCGGGTGCTGATGTCAACCGGGTCGTGACCTATGACGAGACGCCGCTGATCAACGCCTCGCGCGAAGGCCACCTGGTCACCGTGCAATATCTGCTCGCGCACGGCGCCGACATCAACCTGGGGGTGGAAGCCGACGGCTGGCTGGGGCGCTGGCGGACACCGCTGAACCAGGCCGGCAACGCGGCCGTGCGCGATTACCTGCTGGCGCAGGGCGCCCGCCGCGAACGACGCTGACGCCTCCGCCGCATCGCCTCCTGCGCTGCGGCGGCAACCCGTTCCACCCGCAAAGACCGGACGCGACAGGCGTGCGTGGCAACGCCTGCGCCGATCCCGCCCCCTCTTCCACTCCTGCAAGGATGTCGATGATGAACCGCCTGTTGCTGTGTTCGCTGCTGGTCTCCCTGGCCCCGTTCCACGTGATGGCCACTGACGCCAGCGCTGAAGACGCTGCGCGCTGTGCCCAGGCAATGGCCCATGGCCTGCGCCCCAGCACGGCCCCGCTGGGCGCCGCGCTGCCGCAGTGGTCGATCGAAGAACGCCTGACCCACTACAAGGTACCGGGTGCCGCCGTTGCGGTGATCCGTGATGGCAAGGTGGTGTACGCCGCCGGATACGGCCTGCGCCAAGCCGGCACGCGCGACGCGGTGGATGCCGATACCGTGTTCTCGGTCGGCTCGGTCAGCAAGATGGGCACTGCGGCGACCACCCTGAAGCTGGTTGCTGCCGGCAAGGTCTCGCTGGAGGAAAACATCGACCATCGCCTGCGCCGCTGGCACCTGCCTGCCGATGCGCAGGGACAGCACCCGCCGATCAACCTGCGCATGCTGCTCTCTCACACCGCCGGCTTCAATGTGCATGGCTTCCAGGACTACCAGCCCGCCGAACGCCTGCCGACCTTGCTGCAGACACTGGATGGACGGGCGCCTGCAAAGAATGAACCGGTACGCCTGATCCACGCACCCGGCCAGCAGGTCGACTATTCCGGTGGCGGCTACACGGTGGTGCAGCTGGCGATCGAAGATCTGACCGGCAGAGCATTCGCTGAGGTCGCACAACGCGAGGTGTTCTCGCCACTGGGCATGTCGCGCAGCACGTATCAGAATCCCTTGCCTGCCCGCTACGGCAACGTTGCCCATGCGCACGACAACAAGGGCCTGCCGGAGGCCCTGCCACGCGGCTGGCAGAGCTTTCCGGAACAGGCGGCGTCCGGGCTGTGGACCAGCGCCAACGACATGGGCCTGTTCGTCGCAGCCCTGCTGCGCAGCATCCGCACGAAGGATGGATGGCTGCCGCAGCCATTGGCCCTGCAGATGGTCAGCGAAGTGGCGCCGGCCGGTCGTGGCCTGGGTCCTGAGCTGGCCGGCACTGGCGCCAGTCGCCGTTTCTTCCACAACGGCAGCAATGACAGCTATCACGCCGGCATTGAAGGCTACCCGGAGAGCGGCGATGGATTCGTCATCCTGACCAATGGCGACAACGGCCCCGCACTGCGCGGGGAGATCCGCAATGCCCTGTCCGATGCACTTGGCCACAACGCCAAGCCGGTCATCCGCACGCTGGATCCCGCATTGCTGGTGGATGGCTATCCGCGCTTCAGCGGCCGCTTCGTACTCGATGACACCCTGCCCATGGATCTGCGCAGTGGCCTGGCCGATTGGTTCGACGTCACTACCTTGGACGTGCAGGCGGTCGATGCTGGACTGCAGGTGCGCCTGCCCGGACGTGATACACCGGTCGCGCTGCTGCCGCTGACGCCTGTCCGCTTCCTGGCAGGGAGCGTGGGCGCGGAGCTACTGTTCCATCGCGGCGGCGATGGCAGCGTACAGGCACTGAGCGTGATCGCCGAAGGCGCGCGGGCCTACTACCGGCGCGCGGATATCGCGCCAGCGGTGGACCACTGATCCATCGCTGGCGACGCAGGGCCCATGCTCTCAGAGCGCCGAACGCGGCGGCAGCGACCAGTCGATCGGGGCCTGGCCGCGGCGCTGCAGGTACTCGTTGGCCATCGAGAAATGCTGGCAGCCGAGGAAGCCGCGGTGGGCCGACAGCGGCGACGGGTGCGGCGACTTCAGCACACGGTGGCGGCGGGTGTCGATGACCTTGCCCTTCTGCTGCGCATAGGCGCCCCAGAGCATGAACACCAGCCCTTCGCGCTCGCGGTTGAGCACATCCACGACGTGGTCGGTGAAGCCTTCCCAGCCACGGCCCTGGTGCGCACCAGCCTTGCCCTCTTCCACCGTCAGCACCGCATTGAGCAGCAGTACGCCACGCTGCGCCCACGGAATCAGGCAGCCGTGGTCCGGACGCGGGATACCGAGATCGCTCTCGATTTCCTTGTAGATGTTCAGCAACGACGGCGGCACCGGCACACCGGGCGCCACCGAGAAACTCAAACCATGCGCCTGCCCGCGGCCGTGGTACGGGTCCTGGCCAAGGATGACCACCTTCACCTGTTCGAACGGCGTAGCGTCGAACGCGGCAAAGATCTGCGGACCGGGCGGGAACACCGCCGCACCGCTGGCCTTGCGCTGGCGCAGGAAACCGGACAGCTCACGCATCTGCGGCTGCATCAGGTAATCGCCGACATGCTGCTTCCAGCTCGGCTCAAGCTGGATCGTCGGGGTGCCGGCTACTTCATCAATCATCACGCCACTTCATCGAATCAGGGGTCCATCGTTCAACCGGGCCAGGCGTAGCTGGAACAGCACCTTGGTGACCAGCAGCCGTTCTTCGATCGGCTTGAGCACCAGGTCGTTGGCACCGGACTGCAGCAGCCCGGTCTGGTTGTGCGGATTGCCATCGCCGGTCATCACCAGCACCGGCAGGCGACGCTTGCCGTAGCCGAAGTCCACGCGCACGCGCTGCACCACGTCGCGGCCGCTCAGTTCGCCCTTCAGGGTGACGTCGGTCAGCACTAGGTCGATGCGGTGGCGACTGCGGCCCAGCGACTCGGCAGTGAGCAGGGTGAACGCTTCTTCGGCGCTGACCACGTGCAGCACGTTCAACTGCTGGCGTTCCAGCATGCGCTTGGTGGCCTCGGCCACCACGCGGCTGTCCTCGATGTAGAGGATGGTGGCGCCGGGAATGGTCTGCGGCTGCACATAGCCGCGGATGAAGGTCGCCAATGCCTCGTGGCCCAGCGCCTTGTCGAAATAGTCGGTGACGTACTCGGTGAAGCGGCGCTGCTCCAGGTGCTGTTGGGCATCGCCGGAGACCACGATCACCGGCACATAGGCCTGGCCTGCGGCTTCGCGCACCATCCGCGCCAGTGCCAGGCCGTCGCCATCACGCAGGGTCAGCGAGGTGGTCACCAGATCCACCGGGCCCTGCGCCAGCGCCAGCTGCGCATCCTCGATGCTGTCGCAGCCGATCACTTCAACGCCCGGCAGGTCGCGCTGCAGGACGTCGGCGATCAGCTTGCGGACCAGCTTTGACCCATCGACCACCATCACCCGCGTCGCGGGCCCTTCAAGGTGCTTCAGCGCTTGCGGTTGCATGCCGGTCTCAGGTGTCGGTCGGGCGGGTCTGGCGAAGGAAATGGCCGGTCACCAGCCACGCCCCCAGCCAACCCAGCAGCAGCGTGCCGAGCAGGACCAGGCCGCCATGCAGCAGATCCAGGCCATGCAGCACGAACGGGCTGCCGTAGCTGCGCGAGAGTTCGGCCAGCGGCATGCGCAGGGCTGCACCGGCGGCGCCGATCAGGGCCAGTGCCACCGCGCCGGCGCCCAGGCCGTACCACGCACCCAGGTAAAGGAACGGGCGACGGATGAAGCCATCGCTGGCGCCCAGCAGCTGCAGCACGCCGATCTCTTCGCGGCGGGCCTGGATGTCCAGGCGCACGGTGTTGCCGACCACCAGCGCGGCGCCGACGCCGAGCAGTACCGACAGCACCTGCACCAGCCGTGCGCCGAACGCCAGCCAGGCATCCAGACGCTGGCGCCACAGCGCGTCGTGCTGCACCAGGTCGGCCTCGGGCAGGCTTTCCAGCGCGCGCGCCAGGCGTGCGTCATCCTTGCCCTGACCGGGGGTGATCACCAGCAGCGAGGGCAGCGGGTTGTCGTTGAGTGCATCGATCGCCTCGCCGAGGCCGGCGTCGCGCAGTTCCTGCAGGCCCTGCTCGGGCGTGCGCACGTTCACTTCGGCCACGTCGTCGCGGTCGCGCAGCTGGCCGGCCAGGCGCAGCGCGCCGGGGCCATCGACGTTGCCTTTCAGGAACACGTTGATGTCGCGCGACTGCTGCACGCTGCCGGCGAACTGCTTGAGGTTGTCCAGCGCGATCGACAGGCCCAGCGGCAGGGCCAGCGCCAGCGCCATGACCATCACCGTCAGCAGGGTCGCCCACGGCTTGCGGCAAGCGCGGCCGAGACTGAACACCACGCTGTGCACGTGGTGCTGGAACCAGACGCCCACACGCGACGGGGCGGCGGCTTCGCTGTTTTCGTTCTTCGCCATCGATTACTCCGCCAGGTCCTGCGGCGAGATGTCATCCACCAGCCGGCCGTGGTCAAGGATCAGCACGCGCTTGCGCATGCGGCGCAGCAGCGGCAGGTCGTGACTGACCACCAGCACGCTGGTGCCGCGCGCGGGCAGCTCGGCGAACAGGGCCATGATCTCAGCCGCCAGGGTCGGGTCGAGGTTGCCGGTTGGCTCATCGGCCACCAGCAGCTTGGGCTCACCGACAATGGCGCGGGCGATGCCGACGCGCTGCTGCTCACCGGCCGACAGCTGCGAGGGCAGCGCCTTCTCGCGATGGCCCAGGCCCATCCGCTCCAGCACCGAGCGCACGCGCTTGTTGATGTCGCTACGGCGGGTGCCGCGCAGGATCAGCGGCAGCGCCACGTTCTCGGCAATAGAGCGGTCCATCAGCAGCCGGTGGTCCTGGTAGACCGCGCCGACCGCGCGTCGATGGCGGGGCACGTCGCCACCGCGCACCTTCAGCAGGTTGCGCTCGTCGAACACCACCGCGCCGCGGCTGGGCCGCTCGTCCAGGTGGATCAACTTGAGCAGGGTGCTTTTGCCCGCACCGGAATGGCCGGTGACGAACAGCATCTCGCCCGGCGCGACCTCGAAGCTGACATCGGTCAGCGCCTCGTGGCCACCGGCGTACTGTTTGCTGACATTGTCGAAGCGCAGGACACTCATGCCCCGATTATGCAGGACCAGCGCGACGTCGTGGAGACGGTCACATGATCGGTAGTGCCGGCCGCTGGCCGGCAGCGGTGTGGGTTGCCGGCCAGGGTGGGTGCCGACCATTGGTCGGCACACCGGTCAAGGTCACCCGACCAACGGTCGGGTGCTACCCGCTGACAGCGCCGATCAGCTGCCCGACAGCATCCGGCGGATCTTGCGGCCGATGCGGGTCAGGAACGAATCGCCGGTATCAGCAGCCGTGCGCACCGGCTTGGCCACCACCTGCACGGGGTTGACCGGGTTGGCGCCATTGCCGGCGGCGCTCTGCACGCCCTCGGCACCTTCGACCGGACGGCCGTGGCGACGACGACGGCGCTTGCGCGGCTTGTGCTCGCCGTCCACCGCACCTTCCGGTGCGCCTTCGGCACGCGGCGGGCGCGGCGGACGCGGGGCCTGGGCAGCGGCGCCTTCGGCACCGGCGACCGGCGCGGCAGCACCCTGCTCGCCTTCCACGCGCGGCTTGCGCGGGCCACGCGGACGGCGTTCGCCACTGCGCTCACCGTCGCGGCCACCACGGCCACCACCGCCTGAACGGCCGCCACTACGGCCGCCGCCCCGACGCTCTTCCTCTGCGGCGCGGGCTTCGCGCGCTTCGCGGAAGATCTGGCCGACGCTTTCGTTGTCCTCGCCTTCCTCGCCTGCAGCCGGAGCCGGGCGTTCCGGGCGCGGCAGCGGGGTCAGCAGTTCCTTGGTCACCGGCTCGGACGGAATCTTCTGCTCGATGTAGGCCTCGATGTCCGGCAGGCCCATCGCATAGCGTTCGCAGGCGAAGCTGATCGCATCACCCTCTTCGCCCAGGCGCGCGGTACGGCCGATGCGGTGCACGTAGTCTTCGGCGTCGAACGGCAGGTCGTAGTTGTAGACGTACTTGATGCCATCGATGTGCAGGCCGCGCGCGGCCACGTCGGTGGCCACCAGGATTTCCAGCTGGCCCTTCTGGAAGCGGTTGAGCAGGCTCTCACGCTTCTTCTGCGGCACGTCGCCGGACAGCACGCCGACACGGTAACCGGCCTTTTCCAGCGAACGGGCGACGCGTTCGACGAACACCTTGGTGTTGACGAAGACCATGGTGCGCGCGCCTTCGCTACGCGACAGCAGGCCCAGCAGCAGCGGGATCTTCTCGTCGTCGGCCGGGAAATAGATGCGCTGGCGCACGCGCGCGGCGGTGATGGTCTCGGCTTCAACCACCAGCTTCTGCGGTTCGTTCATGTGCTCGTAGGCCAGCTCCAGCACGCGGTGGCTGAGGGTGGCACTGAACAGCAGGGTCTGGCGGGTGGTGCGCTCGGGCATGCGGCGCAGCAGGAAGCGGATGTCCTTGATGAAGCCCAGGTCGAACATGCGGTCGGCTTCGTCCAGCACGCAGATCTCGCAGGCGTGCAGCGAGACCACCTTGTGCTGCTTCACGTAGTCGATCAGGCGGCCCGGGGTGGCGATGATCACGTCCACGCCCTGCTGCAGCAGTTCGCGCTGCTTGTCGTAATCCACGCCGCCGTAGACCAGGGCGAAACGCAGGCCCAGGTCGGAACCGAACTTCACTGCATCCTTGTGGATCTGGATGGCCAGTTCGCGGGTCGGGGCGAGGATCAGCGCGCGCGGATCCTCCGGCTTGCGGTCGGCCAGGGCCGGACGCGTCAGCAGGCGGTTCACGACAGCGACCAGGAAGGCCAGGGTCTTGCCGGTGCCGGTCTGGGCCTGGCCGGCAACATCACCACCGGGCAGCGCGACCGGCAGGGTCAGCGCCTGGATCGGGGTGCAGCGGGTGAATCCGGCTCCTTCAAGGCCGGCCTGCAGGGCCGGATGCAACTCGAAGGAGGAGAAGGTCAAATCGGTCAGCGGTTTGTCGCTCATGAGTCCGTCTTGGTATGGCCGCCGGCCCACGGGGCGGCTGGCACTTCAGCGTCTAGGGGCACCGTCGCAAACTGCGGCCCCTGCGGCGGGTTGGCAGGCTGGGACCACCCGGTCCGCGCGCCGCACAATGCCCCAGTTTAACGCACTCGGGCCGGCAAACCGGAATGACCTGTCTCACAATGTCAAGAGACGGCCTCCTTCACCCAGCCACACCGGACTTGAACGGCCCTGACAGGGCCGCTGGTGTCGCCCGCTGCCAGCCCCATGTACAGGAAGACAGTGAAATCCGACACATACCAGGCATCGAAGCGATCACGATACGCTGGGTTCCAGCCGGCGCCTGTCCCCGCCCTGCGATAGGGGTACACTGCCGGGCGTGAGCGTCCAGGCATCCCGCCGAACGCACCGCGGCAGTGCGCCGCGAGGCAACGACGAGGGTCGCGCCACCGGGCATGGCCCAGTTCACCCACCTCCGGCATGGCCGGGTGCAATCCAAGACGAGAAACCAAGATGAGCGACAAGGTTGTACATGTCGGCGACGCCGACTTTGATAGCGCAGTGCTGAATTCCAAGGAACCGGTGCTGGTCGATTTCTGGGCCGAGTGGTGTGGCCCGTGCAAGATGATCGCCCCGGCGCTGGACGAACTGGCCGATGCCTACCAGGGCCGCGCCAAGATCGCCAAGGTCAACGTCGACCACAACCGTGCGCTGGCCGCCAAGTACCACGTGCGTTCGATTCCGTACCTGGTCGTGTTCAAGGACGGCGAGAAGGTCGGCGAGCAGATCGGTGCGGTGGGCAAGGCCCAGCTGGCTGGCCTGCTGGACAAGGCCCTGGCCTGATCCTGCTGTTCTCCGGCAGCCGCCGACCGCGGCTGCCGGCGGGCGCCCCGCGCCCATGATGAATGCTGCTCCCGGCGACCCTTGCGTGGCGCCGCAGGCCGATGATAGTGTCGGCATATCCGGCCGCGTTCGCGTGCCGCACCCTCTGGACGCAGTTTCTTCCAGACCCATTCCCAACGTTCGCCGCCCCAGCCGGGCGCTCGCACCTTCAAGCGAGGAATAACGCTCTTGTCCGATAACACTTCCGAAACCGGCAGCGCCGATGCGCCCGCCGAAAAGCGCGTGCGCAAGCCCCGCGTGAGCAAGGCCGCCGCTCCGGCAGCCGCCGAAACCAGCGCCGCGCCGGCGCAGCCGACCCTGCCGCTGGCCGCCGCGCCCGAGGCACCGGCTGCTGCCCCTGCACCGAGCGCGCCCGCCGCCGAGGCCCCTGCCAGCAGTGGCGGTGGCGAAGGCGGTGAGGGTCGCGAATCCGGCCAGCCGCGCCAGCAGAACCACCAGGGGGGCGGCCAGAACCAGGGCCAGAACCCGTACAACCAGAACGGCCAGCAGGGCCAGGGGCAAGGTCAGGGCAACCGCCGTGACCGCTTCCGCAACCGCCGCGACCGTGACCGCAACAACCGCTTCCGCGACGATGGCCTGCCCAACGACGGCGGCGAGCAGCAGCCGTTCGTGCCGCGCCCGCACGCCAACGTACCCGAGGGCTTCCCGGTCTACTCGCTGAGCGACCTCAAGCGCATGCCGGCACAGAAGCTGCTGGAAATCGCCGAGCAGCTGCAGATCTCCGAAGGCGTGGCCCGTGCCCGCAAGCAGGACGTGATCTTCGCCCTGCTGAAGGTGCTGACCCGCCACGGTGACGGCGTCGCCGCCGACGGCGTGCTGGAAATCCTGCCGGACGGCTTCGGCTTCCTGCGCGCGGCCGAAGCCAGCTACCTGGCCGGCCCGGACGACACCTACATCTCGCCCAGCCAGATCCGCCGCTTCAACCTGCGCACCGGCGACCACATCTCCGGCCGCATCCGCTTCCCGAAGGACGGCGAGCGCTACTTCGCGCTGAACATCGTCGACACCATCAACGGCGAGCCGATCGAAGCGTCGAAGAACAAGGTGCTGTTCGAGAACCTGACCGCACTGTTCCCGCGCCGCCGCTTCACCCTGGAGCGTGGCAACGGTTCGTCGGAAGACATCACCGGCCGCATCCTCGACCTGATGGCCCCGCAGGGCAAGGGCCAGCGCTCGCTCATCGTGTCGCAGCCGAAGGCCGGCAAGACCATGATGATGCAGCAGGTCGCCACCGCCATCACCACCAACCACCCTGACGTGCACCTGATCGTGCTGCTGATCGACGAGCGCCCGGAAGAAGTGACCGAGATGCAGCGCACCGTGCGCGGCGAGGTCATCAGTTCGACCTTCGACGAGCCGGCCGCGCGCCACGTGCAGGTGGCCGAAATGGTCATCGAGCGCGCCAAGCGCCTGGTCGAGCACAAGAAGGACGTGGTGATCCTGCTCGACTCGATCACCCGCCTGGCCCGCGCCTACAACAACGTGGTGCCGAGCTCGGGCAAGGTGCTGACCGGTGGTGTGGACGCCAACGCCCTGCACCGCCCGAAGCGCTTCTTCGGTGCCGCGCGCAACGTGGAAGAAGGCGGCAGCCTGACCATCATCGCCACCGCGCTGGTCGACACCGGCTCGAAGATGGACGAGGTGATCTACGAAGAGTTCAAGGGCACCGGCAACAGCGAAGTGCACCTGAGCCGCCGTATCGCTGAAAAGCGCGTGTTCCCGGCCATCGACATCAACCGTTCCGGCACCCGCCGCGAAGACCTGCTGATCGAACCGGAGCTGCTGCAGAAGATCTGGATCCTGCGCAAGCTGCTGCATCCGATGGATGAAATGGCCGCGATGGAATTCCTGCTGGACAAGATGAAGAACACCAAGTCCAACGACGAGTTCTTCGGTTCGATGAAGCGCTGATCCCTGGCGCTGCATCAGAAGAAACCTGCCGTTCGCTGCGGCAGGTTTTTTTTTGCCTGCAGGGCGACGCACTTCACTTCGCTCGCGCCCGCTTTTGGCGATAATCCGCGCGATACCCTGCCCGGCCCCCGTGGGCCCTGCCACCGACTCCCGCTGTCGCCCCTTCCGGAGAACCGGTCGGGTCCAGCCTCCTGCCGGATCCGTCGACGCATGCGAACGCTGTCTCCCCGCCTCAACCTGGGCAAGCTGATCCTCGCCCTGGCCCTGCTCAGTGCCATCATCGCCCTGGCCAACACCCTGCTGGCCAGCTACCGGGTGCAGCGCGACCAGCTGGTCGGCAACACCCTGGAAGCCAACCGCGTCTATGCCACCAAGCTGGCCGAGACCACCCAGAACTTCCTGCTGGCTGCGCAGCAGCAGCTGGCCTATGCAGCCACCCGGCTCGGCCAGGACGACCTTGATCCGAAGCAGGCCCAGGATGAAGCCAGCCGCCTGCAGCTGCAGTCCAGCAGCTTCAACTCCTCGCTGGTGGTGGACGCCGACGGCCTGGTGATCGCCACCTCGCCGCAGACCCTGCAGCTGCAGGGTGAGGTGCTACACAGTGTTGGCAACAACGCGGCACTGGCGGCGCGCCAGCCGATGATCAGCGATCCCTACCAATCGGCCACCGGCAAGCTGCTGGTGTCGCTATCGCACCCGATCTTCGACCGCCAGGGCCGCTATCGCGGCTATGTAAGCGGCACCCTGTACCTGCGCCAGCGCAGTGCACTGCACACGCTGCTGGGCAAGCACTACTACCGCGACGGTTCCTACCTGTACGTGGTGGACCGCAATGGCCGCCTGCTGTACCACGCCGATGGCAAGCGGGTGGGTGACTACGTGGTCGGCAACCCGGCGGTGAAGGCCGTGGTGCGCGGAGAACGGGGCGCACAGCAGGTACGCAACAACCGCGGCGTGTCGATGCTGGCCGGCTATGCACCGGTGGCGGCCACCGGCTGGGGCATCATCGCGCAGCGCCCGACCGAGGCCACCCTGCAGCCGCTGTCGCGGTTGATGACCGCAGTGATCTGGAATGCGATTCCACTCGGCCTGCTGTCGCTGCTGGTCACCTGGTGGTTCGCGCGCCGCATTTCGATGCCGCTGTGGCAGCTGGCGCGCAACGTGCAGGGCGGCGAGGACACCGGCAACGCGATCAACCACGTCAGCGGCATCCGCGCCTGGTACTTCGAGGTCGCCCAGCTCAAGCAGGCGGTGCTGCACAGCTTCAATGCGCTGCAGGATCGTATCGGCACGCTCAACCGTGCCAGCCGCACCGACCCGCTGACCGGCCTGCTCAACCGCCGCGGGCTGCAGCAGGCGCTGGACGCGCTGCAGGTGCAGGGCATTCCGTTCGCGATCCTGGCGCTGGACATCGATCGCTTCAAGTCGATCAACGACAGCTACGGGCATGACGTCGGCGACAACGCCATCGTCCACATCGCCGACCAGATGCGCCGCTACTCGCGCGACAGCGACATCCTCTGCCGCGCCGGCGGCGAGGAATTCCTGCTGCTGCTGCCGGGCATCAGTACTGAATCGGCCCGCCAAGCCGGTGAACGCCTGCGCCAGCACATCGCCGACCATCCGTTCGAACCGGTCGGCACCATCACCGTATCGATGGGCGTGGCCCACTTCCCCAGCTTCCACGTCGACGCCGAGCAGGCATTGCGGCTGGCCGACAAGGCCCTGTACATGGCCAAGGAACAGGGCCGCAACCGGGTGGTGGTGTACCCGTACGCCGACTGAGAAAATCGCCGGATGCTCAGTGGCCTGGTTGCGCACGACCGCACTACCCCACGGCACGCTACAGCCTGTCGTGGTACGGAAACCTGACAGCCGGTTCACGCCAGCCGGTGTGCGCCCGCGTAGGGCGGCGTGTCCGGATAATCACCCCGGGCGAAGCGTTCCTGCAGGCCCTGCCACCAGCCCGGGTCGAACAGGTGCCGGTAGTGCTCGCGCACAGCTGCCAGCTCCGCAGGAGGCAGGCCCATGAACGGACCGAAGCGCTCGGGAAACACGTCGCGCGGACCGACATGGAACCACGGCTCGTCGGCCATCGCTTCCTCCGGCGTGTGTGGCTGCGGCCAGGCGCGGAACACGCAGTCGCTGACCAGGCACAGCTCGTCATAGTCATAGAACACGGCCCGGCCGTGCCGTGACACACCGAAGTTCTTCGGCAGCATGTCGCCGGGGAAGATATTGTTGCGCGCCATGTCGGTGATCGCCTGCGCGTAGTCGAGCACCGCCGCGCGCACCGCCTCGCCGGACTGCTCGCGCAGGTACAGGTTCAAAGGACGGAAACGCCGTTGCACATAGCACAGTGCGACTTCGACCTCGTCGCCATCGACACGTACGCTCTGCGCGCACTGCTGCAGCAGCTCTTCCAGCAGGGCCGGCGCGAAGCGCTCGCGCGGGAAACGCAGGTGGCGATAAGGCTGCGCATCGAGCAGGCGGCCGACACGATCAAGGTTGAACACCAGTGCGTACTTCTCCTCCACCTGTTGCCGCGACATCGATTTGGGCCAGGCAAAGCGGTCACGGATCAGCTTGAACACCAGCGGATAGCTGGGCAGCGTGAACACCGCCATGACCATGCCCGGCGTGCCTTCGGCATGCACCAGCCGTTCCTGCGGATGCTCGTTGAAGTGGCGGAAGAAGGTACGATAGCGCTCGGTCTTGCCCTGCTTGGCACGTCCCAGCACCGTGTAGATCTCGTCGATCGGCTTGCCCGGCAGCAGGCTGCGCAGGAACACCACGGCATCGCCCACCGTGGCCAGATCGGCCTGGAAATAGCTGCGCGACACGCCGAACAGGTGGGCGACATCACGGCGCCGGGTCAGTACCGCATCGGCACGCAGGCCACGCTCGTCATTGACCAGGGCGATCACGCACGGCGAGAAGCGATGCTCGCCGAATACACGTCCAACCAGATAAGCGCGGCGCTCGCGGTAGAACACGGTGTCGAGCAGTTCGATGCTGCGTACCGGCGTGTCCCCCCAATGGGCGAGGTCGTCCTGCAGGCGCACGGCGATGGCCGCCGCACAGCGCAGCTGGTGCGCATATGGAATGTCGAAACGATAGTCGGCCAATACGCGTTGCAGGGCCTCCACCGGCCGCGTCGGCGAGACGGCATAGGTATGCCGCGCGACGGGATGGGTGATCGCATCGGACGGCTCGACGTCGAAAGCAATGAATTCCAGCGCCGGGTCCACGCCGCGGGTAGCGAACAGCCGCCGCGACAACGTGTTGTAGAAGGTCTTGTACAGCTCGGCGTCGATCAGGCCCTGCAGCAGCGCGCTGTACTGCGCGTGCACCTGCAGCCACAGCGCGCGCTCACCGATCGCGTCACCGGCGAGGCGACGCAACGCATCCATCTGCTCGGCGATGCACAGGTCGTACAGGGCGATGCGCTCGACCGCATCCTGTCGCGCACCGGCCCAGTCGCGCTGCTCGAAGCGCTGCCGCGCGCGCGCAGTGATCGCCGCGAAGCGGGCATGGTACTGCTCGAAACCATCGCGGATGGCACCGGCGATACGCGGCGCGAGTTCGGCAGCGATGTCAGGCTGGGACATGCACGGCTCGGCAGGGAGACGGGCATCCACCATACGCCGGCGTGGGGTGCCTTGTGTAGAGCCGAGCCCATGCTCGGCTGCTGCGGTTCTGTAGAGTCGAGCTTGCTCGACTGCTTCTGGCAGAAGTCGAGCAAGCTCGACTCTACGAAAGGCCGTAGCAGAAACAGCCGAGCATGGGCTCGGCTCTACAGACGCCGGTGGCTCAGATCGCCAGTTCGGCCTCCACGTCCTGCACCTTGCGCCGGGCCAATGCCAGGTTGGACTTGGTCCGGTCCAGCACGATGTAAAAGAACAGGCCCTTCTTCTTCGCCACCGGGCGCATGATGTGGTAGGCCTTGCCCAGCGAGATCAGGATGTCCTCGATGCTGTCGTTGAGGTTCAGCGACGCGGCGGTCTTCATCTTGGCGCGGATCACTTCGGTGTTGCCGGCGGCGGCCACTTCCATGTCCATGCCGGCCCCGGCTTCGCCCAGCAGCATGCCGCTTTCGTAGTCGACCAGCGCCACTGCCTGCGCGCCGTCGATGCCCATCAGTGCGTTCAACGATTCATTCAATCCAGCCACGTGGCACCCCTTGTCGATGTTGGTTCGAGCCCCTCGTTCCCCTGCGGCCGGGCTCACGATCCGCCGAGTTCGGCCAGGATCGCCTGGCCACATTCCCTGCTTTGCCACAGCACCTGGCCGATCACGCTGCGCTGGTCGCAGGCCGCCATCAGCAGCAGCGGTGCGCGCCCCTCGGCCTGGATCGCCAGCATCAGCACCTTGCCGCCTGCGGCCTCCAGCATCAGCGTCTGCAGATCGCCCAGCACCAGTTCGCGCCCCACCGCTGCGGCCAGCGCCAGCATCGCGCTGGTCATCGCCGCCAGCCGTTCGCCACGCCCTTCGGCACCGGCACTCACCAGCGCAAAACCATCGACGCTGGCCAGCACGACCGTGCGCACGCCTTCGACCCGCTGCAGCAGATCCTGCAGCAAGGGCTGCAGGCGCTCACGCTGACCGGCATCGGGCAGTACCGCCATCTGCCCGTCAGCCATGTGCAGCCACCAGTGCGTGCGCTTCCATTTCGCTCATCAGTACATCCATCAGCAGCAGTCCCTGTTCGCGCTCACGGGCATCCACGGCCAGCAGCGGCAGCGGCTGGTCGTCAAGGCAGGCACGGGCGGCCCAGTCATCCAGTGCGGCCTGCGGTGCCTGGTCCAGGTGGGTGACCGCCACGACCAGTGCCAAGGATGATGCGAACGGCTGCAGCACCTGCAGGTAGCCTTCCAGCTCGCTGGCCATGCCGGCACGACGCGCATCCAGCAGCAGCACCGCGCCACGCGCGCCCTGCAGCAGGATCGGCCACAGGAAATCGAAACGCTGCTGGCCGGGTGTTCCGTACAACCGCAGGCGTTCGCCATTGGGCAGGTCGATGTCTGCGTAGTCCAGCGCCACGGTGGTGGACGCCTTGTCGGCGCCGAGGCGATCACTGTTGGCCACATCCGTGTCGACCACCGCGCCCGCTGCGATGCTGCGTACCAGGGTCGACTTGCCGCTGCCCATGCCGCCCAGCACCACCACCTTGTGCTCACGCATTGCGTTCGCTCCCGCGCAGGTGCCGCCACAGGCGGGCAAGCAGACCGTTGTCGGTGCGGGTGGCACCTGTCGCCATCATCGGCGTCGCCGGTGCAGTCTGCAGCTGCGCGTAGCCGCACAGGTAGGCGGCATGGATGAAATCGCGCACCGCCGCAGCCGGCAACTCAAGCAGCATCACGCACTCGTCAACCGTGCACGCGCGCTTGAGCAGCAGCGAACACAGGCGGAAGCCATCATGGTCGTGCCCCAGCACGCGGAAGTCCGGCCAGCGCAGCAGCTTCACCGACGCGCTGCGCAGGCGTTCGTCCAGTGACTGCCAATGGCGGCTGCGCTGTGCCCACTGCCACAGCAGCGGCCGCAGTGGCTGGCGTGGTCGCTCACCGGCCAGCGCCTGCAGGCGTGCGGGTGTCAGCGCATCCAGTTGCAGGCGTTCGAAGGCATCGGCCAGACGCTCCACCAGCGCCGCAGCCGGTTCCTGCAGCAGCACGGCCTGGTCGTGCTCCAGATCCATCAGCAGCAGCGGCTCGCCCGCATCAGTCAACAGTGCCTGGCCATGTCGCAGCGGCAGCCGCTCGCGCAGCAGGCGGGTGATGGCGTGTGCACCATCGGCCAGACGGATCGGTGCAGGTGCATGCATGGCAATGGGCTCCGGTACCAACTGCATGCGGCGCAGCGCGCGGCCGATGGCACCATCGTCAAGCACGTCCTGGTGCCCATCACCGTCACGCAGCTGGCCGCCCAGGTCTTCGATCCAGCACTGCAGTCGCGGACGCTGCTGGCGCATGCGCTGGGCCGCGTTGCGCAGCGCCGGCGTATCGCGGATGACCAGCAGATCGCAGTCATCCAGGTCCTGGCTGCGGCGGATCTGGCCGTCCGGCAAGGCCGATGCCACGCGCAGCCGCTGCAGCAGGGCCTGCTCGCCCTGGATGTCGGTTCCCACTACCAGCACGCGTGCCATCCGTGTTCCCCGTGCGGCCACCTCCCCGGTGGCCTCGCGTCGCCAAGGCTAGGGCATCGCCAGCGGCAGCCGTCGTGATCGACTGCTCAGATCGAGGGCGGTTGCAGACTGTCTCCTATCCGTTCTGCGACGGCCATCGCGGGCAAGTTTCATGCCCCTTTGACGGCATTCCGACAGCCGATGGATGTCACGGTTCTGGACCCCGGCAGATCCACGCCATGCGTGGACGAAGGGCAGCAGTAATCCTGGCCCAAAAAGAAACCCGCGCCGAAGCGCGGGTTCCGATGTCACGGCCGAGCGGCGATGGATCAGCCGCGCAGCTGCTCCAGCGCGGCGTTGAAGGTCGCGCTCGGGCGCATCGCCTTGCTGGCCTTGGCCACGTCCGGGCGGTAGTAGCCGCCGATGTCCACGGCCTTGCCCTGCACCGCGATCAGCTCTTCAACGATCTTCTGCTCGTTGTCGGTCAGTGCCTTGGCCAGCGGAGCGAAGCGCGCCTTCAGTGCAGCATCTTCGTCCTGCGCGGCCAGCGCCTGGGCCCAGTACAGCGCGATGTAGAAGTGGCTGCCACGGTTGTCGATGCCACCCAGCTTGCGCGACGGCGACTTGTCGTTGTCCAGGAACTGGCCGTTGGCTTCGTCCAGCGCCTTGGCCAGCACACGGGCGGCAGCGTTGTCGTAACGGTTGCCCAGGTGTTCCAGCGAGGCGGCCAGGGCCAGGAATTCGCCCAGCGAATCCCAGCGCAGGTAGTCCTCTTCAACGAACTGCTGCACGTGCTTCGGGGCCGAACCACCGGCGCCGGTCTCGAACAGGCCGCCACCGGCCATCAGCGGCACGATCGACAGCATCTTGGCGCTGGTGCCCAGCTCCATGATCGGGAACAGGTCGGTGAGGTAGTCGCGCAGCACGTTGCCGGTCACCGAGATGGTGTCCTCGCCCTTGCGGATGCGGTCCAGTGAGAAGGCCGTAGCTTCCACCGGCGGCAGGATGCGGATGTCCAGGCCGTTGGTGTCGTGGTTCTTCAAGTACTGCTCGACCTTGGCGATGACCTGCGCGTCGTGGGCGCGGGCGGCATCCAGCCAGAACACCGCCGGGGTGCTGCTCAGGCGGGCGCGTTCGACGGCCAGCTTCACCCAGTCTTGGATCGGCGCGTCCTTGGTCTGGCACATGCGCCAGATGTCACCGGCTTCCACGGCGTGCTCGAACACCACGGTGCCGGCATCGTCAGTGACCTTGACCACGCCATCGGCAGCGATCTGGAAGGTCTTGTCGTGCGAGCCATACTCTTCGGCCTTCTGCGCCATCAGGCCGACGTTCGGCACCGAACCCATGGTGGCCGGATCGAAGGCGCCGTGCGCCTTGCAGTCGTCGATGACGGCCTGGTACACACCGGCGTAGCAGCGATCCGGAATGACCGCCTTGGTGTCCTGCAGCTTGCCTTCGGCGTTCCACATCTTGCCGGAGTCGCGGATCATCGCCGGCATCGAGGCGTCGACGATCACGTCGCTCGGCACGTGCAGGTTGGTGATGCCCTTGTCCGAGTTGACCATGGCCACGCCCGGACGCTGTGCGTACTCGGCGGCGAGGTCGGCTTCGATCGCAGCGCGGGTGGCTTCCGGCAGCGACGGCAGGCGTGCGGCCAGGTCACCGATGCCGTTGTTCGCATCGAAACCGGCCTGCTTCAGCACGTCGGCGTGCTTGGCCAGCACGTCCTTGTAGAACTCGTTGACCGCCACGCCGAACATGATCGGATCGGAGACCTTCATCATGGTCGCCTTCAGGTGCAGCGAGAACAGCACGCCCTGGGCCTTGGCATCGGCGATTTGCTCGCCGATGAAGGCGGCCAGTGCCTTGCGGCTCATGACGGCGGCGTCGACGATCTCGCCGGCCTTGACTGCGGTCTTTTCCTTCAGCACGACGGTGCTGCCGTCCTTGCCGTGGAAGGTGATCTTCAGCGAACCGGCGTTGGCCAGGGTGGCCGACTTTTCGCTGCCGTAGAAATCACCGGCGGCCATGTGCGCGACGTGCGACTTCGAATCCGAGGCCCAGGCGCCCATGCGGTGCGGGTGCTTGCGCGCATAGTTCTTCACCGACAGCGGTGCGCGGCGGTCGGAGTTGCCTTCGCGCAGCACCGGGTTCACCGCGCTGCCCTTGACCTTGTCATAGCGCGCCTTGTAGTCGCGCTGCTGGTCGTCAGCCGGGGTTTCCGGGTAATCCGGCAGCGGATAGCCCTGGTCCTGCAGTTCCTTGATGGCCGCCTTCAGCTGCGGTACCGAAGCGGAGATGTTCGGCAGCTTGATGATGTTGGCGTCCGGGGTGGTCGCCAGCTCGCCCAGCTCGGCCAGGTCGTCGTTGACCTTCTGCGCATCGCTCAGCAGTTCCGGGAACAGCGACAGGATGCGGCCGGACAGCGAGATGTCACGGGTTTCCACTGCGATGCCCGCGGTGGAGGTATAGGCGTCGACGATCGGCAGCAGCGACTGGGTGGCCAGGAACGGTGCTTCGTCGGTCAGTGTGTAGAGGATCTTGGACATGGGGGACTTGGACTCTGTAGCAGTGCTCAGGGGAAGGCCGGCGCCAGCGCCGGGCCACGTGCAACCGTGTCACTTCCCCCGCCGCCGTCAGGGTGGGCGCGCGGCAGGGGAAACCCCTGCATTGTCGCGTTTTCAGCCCCGCGGGGCAAAGCCGCGCCATACGCGGCGGTACTGGACCGCTGTGTTTCGTCGTTGGCTCGCTTCCGGTCTGGAAGCTGAGGCTTGATGGCTAGTTCGACTTCCCGCTCGTGGAGGAACGCATGACCCATTCCGACAATCGCGGCCCCCACTCGGCATGCCTTGGACAGGTCAATGTCTGTGAGCGCTTGCTTTGCTGGAAGTTGCAGATGCGCAATCCCCCAACGACGGCGGCCAGGCTGGCGAGTTCATCAGACGTCGCTGCAGAGCCGCGGATGTGCAGCGAACCGGCGCCAGACGATCCGGGTCGAACGTAGACGTCGTACCGGGTGGAACCTCCTTCCGCCCTTGCATACCCCGACACGACATATCCGCCGTCCGTGAAGCGCAGATCCGGCGTGCTTCCTGACGCAGGCTTTTCAGGGGCATCACCCTCGTAGATCAAAGCGACTTCCCGATCATCGCTTCTGACGCGGTGCACGCCGAAGTCAACAGGTGCCTCGTAGGTCACGGACATGCCTGTCGGCACGCGCATGCAGGCGCCGTATAGGAAGTGGTCGCAGCTGTAGCTCCAGAGATTCGCGGGTCCCATTGAGAGTGTGAGCGCAATCCAGCTGAGCATGCTGTCCCCCGACCTGTCCGTGTTCCGTTCAGCGTACCCGCCAGCATCCCTAAAACGGGCATCGCCCAATAAAAAAGGACGCAGCCTCGCGGCTGCGTCCATCGTGAGCCCTGCCGGGAGAGAGTCGGCAGGACTTACTTGACCTCGAACTCCTGCGGCGTTCCGGCCGCCTTGCCATCGACGGTGACCTCAGCGCGGTACTTGCCGGCCGGCCAGCCCTTTGCATTCTTGAACGTGACGTTGGTGGTTTCCGCACCACTGGTGTTCAGGGTGGCGTTCTGTTCGCCGGCCACCTGGCCGTCCTGGTAGGTCAGTTTCGCGCCAACAGTGACATTGTTGGCGGCACCGTCGGTCTTGACCGAGACGATGACGTCGTCCTTCGGTGCGAACAATGCCGTGGTCGCAACCGACTTGTCGGCGGCTGCGGTCTTGCCGACGGTGACCGCCGAGACGCTCACCGCAGCAGCTTCGGCCATCGGCGGCGGCGCGCCGGTCATCGGTGCGGGTGCTGCCGGTTCGGCCGGAGCGGTCGCTGCCGGAGCGGCGTTGCTGTCGGTCGACTCTTCTTTCTTCTTGCAACCGACCAAGGCGACGCTGCCCAGCAGGGCGGCGATCAGGGCGGTCTGGAGCGGGGTGGTCTTGATCATTCGGGGTTCCTCCCAGGGATTGTCGGACGACGTTCGGCCGGCTTACTTCGGCGGCAATTTCAGGGTCTGGCCCGGGAAGATCTTGTCCGGGTCATCAAGCACATCGCGGTTGGCTTCGAAGATCTTCTTCCAGGCATTGGCGTCGCCCAGATGCTGCTTGGCGATCTTCGACAGCGAGTCACCCTTCTGCACGGTATAGGTGCCGCCGCTGACAACGTCTGCGGTGCTGTCCACCGAGGCGCTGACGCCGGAGAAGTCCGCCTTCGGCACCTGCTCGGCGGTACTGTCGACGCTGCCACTGACGCCGGAGAAATCGGCTTTCTTCTCGGTACTCATCCACAACTCCCGTCTGCATGACTACGTGGTTCGCACGGTGCCATGGCGGTTGTTAAATGGGGATGGTGCAGATGTGAAGCCGCCCCCGGGGGCGGCTGAACAATCGGGAGCCCGGGTGCCGGGTCGGCCCGCCCGGTGGGGGGGTGCCCCGGGCCCTGGATGCGGGCTCCTTGCGGTTGCCGGCCAGCGGCCGGCACTACCCGTATCCGCCTGAGGCAGTTATTGCCGCAGTTCGCGGTAGGTCGCGGCCGGGGCGGCGATGCCGGGACTGGCGCGCCAGGGATTGATGTCCAGGCCACCACGGCGGGTATAGCGGGCCTCCACTTCCAGCCACTGCGGCTGGCAGCGCAAAGTCACCTCGCTGAAGATCCGCTCAACGCACTGCTCGTGGAACTCGGCGTGCTCGCGGTAGCTGACCAGATAGCGCAGCAGGCCAGCACGATCGATCTTCGGCCCGCGGTAACGCAGGCTGACCGTGGCCCAGTCCGGCTGGCCGGTGACCGGGCAGTTGGACTTCAGCAGCGACGAGACCAGGGTCTCTTCCACCACCTCACCCGCATCGGCGGCGAGGAAGTCCGCCTGCGGCGGGCCGTAGCAGTCGATCTCCACGTCCAGCCCGTCGATGGATTCACCGAGCGGCGTCTCGCGCAGGCCCGGCAGGCCGAACTCGACCTGGACCGGCGCACCGGCGCAGGCAGACAGGTCAGCCACCAGGCGCTCGCGCAGTGCCTCGGCGCTGTCGATGCGGGTGCTGTTGAGGGAGTTGAGGTACAGCTTGAACGACTTCGATTCAATCAGCCGCGGTGATGTGCACGGCACCTGCACGGTGGCCACGGCGACCTGCGGCTTGCCACGCGGGTCGAGCCAGCTCAGTTCGAAGGCATGCCAGCGGTCGTGGCCGACGAACGGCAGCGCGGCGTCATCGAGGCCGATCTCGGCGCGGGCGCCGATGCGCGGGATGGGAAACAGCAGGCCGGGATCGTACTGCGACGGGTAACTGACCTCGCGACCGAGGCTGGAATCCTGTGGGGTGTTCATGGGGGGCATTGTATCGCGCGGACGGCGGGCCTTCGGCCGGGCCGGCCAACGGCGGAGCCCCTCCATGGTGGTTCAGGGCAGGATCTCGGGGTCGGCCGGGAGGGTGGGTTGGCTGGGGGCCGCTGCAAGTACGTCCATGTAAGCTCGGTCGCCGCATCCATGCGGCTCACGCCCCCAGCCAGCCCACCCTCCCGGCCACGGACAATTTCCCGCGCCACCACGGGAAAGATCAGAAAAATCAAAATCAAAAGCCTTCAGACATTCCGGATGTCTGCCCGTGTCGACCAAGGTCGACACCTACCAACAGCCGCGTGAACCTGTCGGGGGCGGGGCGGTGTGGGCCTGCAGGACCGTTGGCGCCATGGGCCCGAGGCATGCCTCGGGCGGGTTGGGCAGGACGCCCAACCCCGGTCTTGCCGTGTGCGCAGGAACGCGCACACCAGCAAGGCGCCATCGAGCCCCCACGGACGGCTTTACGGCGTGTCCTGCAGGCCCACACCGCCCCGCCCAACCAACAGAAATCCAGCACCGCTTTTGCCGTTGACGTTGCCGTTGCTTCGGTGGGTGCAGGGCTGCAAGCCCTGCCGGAAACTCTCAGCCAGCAGGAGTGCCGGCACCGTTCAAGTAATCCAGGCTCACCTGCAGCAGCGCGCGCAGTCCCACATCCAGCGCCTTCTCATCCAGCAGGAACTTCGGCGAATGATTGGCCGGCGCCGTCGCCGGGTCGATGCCCACGCTGGTGGAGCCGACGAAGAAGAACATGCCCGGCACCTCCTTCGCGTACAGCGAGAAATCCTCCGCACCCATCTGCAGCGGTGGCTCGTACACGTTGTCCTTGCCCACCACCGCCTGCAGGCTCGGCAGCATCTTCGCGGTCAGCGCCGGGTCGTTCACCGTGGCCGGATTGCCCTCCGACTCGTAGATGTCCGTCACCGCCTTGGCACCGTGCGCGGCCGCGGTGTGCTCGGCCACGTTGCGCAGGTCGGCGAAGATCTGCTGCCGCATGCCTTCGTCGAAGGTGCGGATGGTGCCGACCATCTCCACTTCATCGGGAATGATGTTGTAGCGGATGCCGCCGTTGATCGCGCCGAAGGTCAGCACCGCCGGCTGCTTGGACAGGTTGGCGCGACGGCTGACGATGGTCTGCGCGGTGCCGACCAGGTCGGCGGTGGCCACGATCGGATCAACACCGTTCCACGGCGCCGAGCCATGCGTCTGGCGACCGATCACCTTGATCCCGAAACGATCCGAGGCGGCCATCAGCGGGCCACCGCGTACCGCGATCTGCCCAGCCTGCACACTGGAGAACACATGCAGGCCAAACACGGCTTCAGGCTTGAAGTCGGCGAACAGGCCTTCCTTCAGCATCAGCGCGGCACCACCCTCTTCCGGCGGCGGTGCACCCTCTTCGGCCGGCTGGAAGATCAGCATCACCTGGCCCGGCAGATCCTTCTTCATCGACACCAGCGCTTCAGCCACGCCGAGCAGGGTGGCGGTGTGCGCGTCATGGCCGCAGGCATGCATCACGCCCACGGTCTGCCCGCGGTACTGGTCGGTGGCCTTGGAGGCGAACGGCAGGCCGGTCTGTTCGGTCACCGGCAGCGCGTCCATGTCCGCGCGCAGGGCAATCTTCGGCCCGGGCTTGCCGCCTTCGATGATCGCCACCACGCCGTGGTGGGCGATGCCGGTTTTCGGCTTCAGGCCCATCGCACGCAGGCGTTTGGCGACCTCGGCCGAGGTTCGCACCTCGCGATTGGACAGCTCCGGGTGCTGATGAAAGTCACGGCGCCATTCGACCACCTTGGCCTGCAGGCGCTGGGCGGCGGCGGTCACTTCCGGGCGCTGCGCGTCCTGGGCATGGGCGAGGGCCGGCAAGGCCAGCAGCAGGGCGGACAGCAGCAACGAACGGCGCATCACGATCTCCACGGCAGGGGGTTCCAGCTGAATGTAGGGCAACACCGCCGCTACGGGAACCTCCGCGGCCGGATCCGGTCTTAGCGCCCGTCCCATCCGTCATGCAGGAAACGTGATGTGGCGCAGGTATGCTTTGCGCATTGCCAACCGGGGCCGTGCCCCGTCCAGCCCTCTTGGAGTCCTTGAATGTCACGTGTTTGGAAGATCGTGCTGCTGGTCGTGGCGGTACTGGTGCTGGCCGTGGTCGGCCTGCGCGTACTCGGCGGGGGCAAGGACAAGGCCGGTGGCCCGGCGGCAGCTGCGCGCCAGGGCGGTGAAGACCCGGATGCCGGCCCGGTGCCGGTGACTGTGGTGAATGCGGCACGCCAGGACGTGCCGGTCTATGCCAGCGCGCTGGGTACGGTGACCGCAATGAACACCGTCACCGTCAGCCCGCAGGTTGGCGGCCAGCTGATGAGCCTGAATTTCCGCGAAGGCCAGGAAGTGAAGAAGGGCGATGTGCTGGCGGTGATCGACCCGCGCACCGCCCAGGCCAGCTATGACCAGGCCGTGGCCTCCAAGCGCCAGAACGAGGCGCTGCTGGCCACCGCGCGTTCCAACTACCAGCGCTCGAACGCGCCGGAGTATCGCCAGTTCGTCGCCAAGACCGATCTGGATACACAGCGAAACCAAGTGGCACAGTACGAAAGCGCAGTCGCGGCGAACGAGGCCAGCATGCGCTCGGCGCAGGTGCAGCTGCAGTACACCAGGGTCACCGCGCCGATCACCGGCATCGCCGGCATCCGCGCGGTCGACGCCGGCAACGTGGTCAACGCCGGCACCGCGCTGGTCACGCTGACCCAGATCCATCCGATCCACGTGCTGTTCAACCTGCCCGAGCGCCAGCTCGGCGATGTGCGCCAGGCGCAGGCCGCCGGTGCGGTACCCGTCGCGGCACTGGACCGCGCCGATTCGCACGTGCTGTCCGGCGACGGCAAGCTCGACGTGGTCGACAACCTGATCAGTGCCGACAGCGGCACGTTCAAGGCGCGCGCGATCTTCGACAACACCGACAACGGCCTGTGGCCGGGCCAGTTCGTCAACGTGCGCATGCAGCTGCGCACGATTGCCGGCGGCGTGGTCATCCCGACCCAGGCGGTGCTGCGTGGCCCGGACGGCGAGTACGTCTATGTGGTGCAGGGCGACAACACGGTGAAGATGCAGACCGTGCGCAGCGGCGTGGAAGTGGGCGACAGCCAGGTGCAGATCGCCGAAGGCCTGAAGGGCGGCGAACGGGTGGTCAGCGAAGGCCAGTTCCGCCTGAAGCCGGGCAGCAAGGTCACCGCGCTGAAGCCGGGCGAGACCCCGGTCGCACCGACCGAGGCCGAACTGAAGGCCGCCGAGCAGAAGAACAGCGGCGGTGGCCGTCGCGGTGGTGGCCCGCGCTGAGCGCAGGCCACTGACCTTCCCGCGCCGGCAAGCCTGCCGGCGCTGCCATTGAAGTGCCAGCAAGGATCAGTCCGTGGGCTTTTCGACGATCTTCATCCGCCGCCCCATCGCCACCTCGCTGTTGATGGCGGGCCTGTTGCTGCTGGGCATCCTCGGTTACCGCAAGCTGCCGGTGTCGGCGCTGCCGGAAATCGATGCGCCCAGCCTGGTGGTCACCACCCAGTACCCCGGCGCCAACGCCACCACCATGGCCTCGCTGGTCACTACGCCGCTGGAGCGCCAGTTCGGGCAGATCTCCGGGCTGGAGCTGATGACCTCCGACTCGTCGGCCGGGTTGTCGACGATCATCCTGCAGTTCTCGATGGACCGCGACATCGACATCGCCGCGCAGGACGTGCAGGCGGCGATCCGCCAAGCCACCCTGCCCTCCTCGCTGCCGTACCAGCCGGTCTACAACCGGGTGAACCCGGCCGACGCGGCCATCGTCACCCTGAAGCTGACCTCCGACACGCGTCCGCTGCGTGACGTCAACAACTACGCCGACTCGATCCTCGCCCAGCGCCTGTCGCAGGTGCAGGGCGTGGGCCTGG
This sequence comes from Stenotrophomonas sp. SMYL11, assembly GCF_036320005.1. Taxonomy (NCBI): domain Bacteria; kingdom Pseudomonadati; phylum Pseudomonadota; class Gammaproteobacteria; order Lysobacterales; family Lysobacteraceae; genus Stenotrophomonas; species Stenotrophomonas sp. SMYL11. The sequence continues at coordinate 360,131 of NZ_JAWIRS010000003.1, read as the reverse complement.
TGTCGATCGCCGGCAACGTGCGCCCCGCCGTGCGCATCCAGGTCAATCCGGCGCAGCTGTCGAACATGGGCCTGACCATGGAGGAGCTGCGCAGCGCGCTCACCCAGGCCAACGTCAATGCGCCCAAGGGTTCGTTGAACGGCAAGACCCAGTCCTACAGCATCGGCACCAACGACCAGCTGGCCAGCGCCGCTGAATACCGCGACACCATCATCAGCTACAAGAACGGCCGCCCGGTGCGGCTGTCCGACGTGGCCGACGTGGTGGATGGCGTGGAGAACGACCAGCTGGCCGCCTGGGCCGATGGCAAGCCGGCGGTGCTGCTGGAAGTGCGCCGCCAGCCCGGCGCCAACATCGTGCAGACCGTCGAGCGCATCCGCGCGATCCTGCCGCAGCTGCAGGGCGTGCTGCCAGCCGACGTGCACCTGGAGATCTTCAACGACCGTACCGAGACCATCCGCGCCTCGGTGCATGAGGTGCAGTTCACCCTGATCCTGACCATCGGCCTGGTGGTGGCGGTGATCTTCGTGTTCCTGCGCCGCCTGTGGGCCACGATCATTCCCTCGGTGGCGGTGCCGTTGTCGCTGGCCGGCACCTTCGCGGTGATGGCCTTTGCCGGCATGTCGCTGGACAACCTCTCGCTGATGGCGCTGGTGGTGGCCACCGGGTTCGTGGTCGACGATGCGATCGTGATGATCGAGAACATCGTGCGTTACATCGAGCAGGGCAAGAGTGGCAAGGAAGCGGCCGAAATCGGTGCGCGCCAGATCGGCTTCACCGTGCTGTCGCTGACCGTTTCGCTGGTGGCGGTGTTCCTGCCGCTGCTGCTGATGCCCGGCGTCACCGGCCGCCTGTTCCATGAGTTCGCGTGGGTGCTGAGCATCGCCGTCGTGCTGTCGATGCTGATCTCGCTGACGCTGACCCCGATGATGTGCGCCTACCTGCTCAAGCCCGACGCCTTGCCCGAAGGCGAGGACGCACATGAGCGTGCGGCGGCGGCCGGCAAGCAGAACCTGTGGACGCGCACCGTCGGCCTGTACGAGCGCAGCCTGGACTGGGTGCTGGACCACCAGCGCCTGACCCTGGCCGTGGCCGGCGGCGCACTGGTGCTGACCGTGCTGCTGTACGTGCTGATTCCCAAGGGCCTGCTGCCCGAACAGGACACCGGCCTGATCACCGGCGTGGTCCAGGCTGACCAGAACATCGCCTTCCCGCAGATGGAGCAGCGCACCAGGCAGGTGGCCGAAGCACTGCGCCAGGACCCGGACGTGACCGGCGTGTCGGCGTTCATCGGTGCCGGCAGCATGAACCCCACGCTCAACCAGGGCCAGCTGTCGATCGTGCTGAAGGAACGCGGCGAGCGCGACGGCCTGGACAACATTCTGCCGCGCCTGCAGAAGGCCGTCGCCGGTATTCCGGGCGTGGCCCTGTACCTGAAGCCGGTGCAGGACGTGACCCTGGACACCCGCGTGGCCGCCACCGAGTACCAGTACTCGCTGTCGGACGTCGATCCGGCGACCGTGGCCAACCAGGCCACGCGCCTGACTGAAGCGCTGCGCAAGCGCCCGGAGCTGGCCGACGTCGACAACAACCTGTCCAACCAGGGCCGCGCGCTTGAACTGAACATCGACCGCGACAAGGCCAGCGTGCTGGGCGTGCCGATGCAGACCATCGACGACACCCTCTACGATGCGTTCGGCCAGCGCCAGATCTCGACCATCTTCACCGAACTCAACCAGTACCGGGTTGTGCTGGAAGTGGCGCCGGAGTTCCGCACCAGCACCGCGCTGATGGAACAGCTGGCGGTGGCGTCCAACGGTGCAGGCGCACTGACCGGCACCAATGCCACCAGCTTCGGCCAGGTCACCTCGTCGAACTCGTCGACCGCCACCGGCATCGGCGCGCAGAACACCGGCATCACCGTTGGCGCCGGCAACATCATCCCGCTGTCGGCGCTGGCCGAAGGCAAGGTCAGCAGTGCGCCGCTGCTGGTCAGCCATCAGCAGCAGCTGCCGGCGGTGACGGTCTCGTTCAACGTGGCGCCGGGCTATTCGCTGTCCGAAGCCGTGCGTGCAATCCAGGAGACCAAGGACAGCCTGGACATGCCCGCACACCTGCATGCCGAATTCATCGGCAAGGCTGCCGAGTTCACCGGCAGCCAGACCGATGTGGTGTGGCTGCTGCTGGCCTCGCTGGTGGTGATCTACATCGTGCTGGGCGTGCTCTACGAGAGCTACATCCACCCGATCACGATCATCTCCACGCTGCCGCCGGCAGGTGTCGGCGCGCTGCTGGCACTGATGCTGTGCGGGCTGAGCCTGTCGGTGGATGGCATCGTCGGCATCGTGCTGCTGATCGGCATCGTCAAGAAGAACGGCATCATGATGGTGGACTTTGCGATCGAGGCTCGCCGCGCCGGCGCCAACGCGCATGAAGCGATCCGCCGCGCCTGCCTGCTGCGCTTCCGCCCGATCATGATGACCACCGCCGCGGCCATGCTCGGCGCGCTGCCGCTGGCACTGGGTACCGGCATCGGTTCGGAGCTGCGCCGCCCGCTGGGCATCGCCATCGTCGGCGGCCTGCTGCTGTCGCAGCTGGTAACCCTGTACACCACGCCGGTGATCTACCTGTACATGGAGCGCTTCTCCGAATGGCTGGCCCGCCGCCGCGAGCAGCGCGCACTGCGCGACGGTTCGCTGCAGGAGCCGCAGGCATGATCCACGCCCCGCTGCTGCGGGGGACCGCACGATGAACCTGTCCGGCCCCTTCATCCGCCGCCCGATCGGCACCGCGCTGCTGGCCATCGGCCTGTTCATGGTCGGCCTGATCTGCTACCTGCGACTGGGCGTGTCGGCGCTGCCGAACATCGAGATCCCGGTGATCTTCGTGCACGCCAGCCAGTCCGGTGCCGATGCAGCAACCATGGCCTCCACGGTCACCGCGCCGCTGGAACGTCATCTCGGCCAGCTGCCGGGCATCGACCGCATGCGCTCATCGAGCTCGGAAGGCAGCTCGCTGGTGTTCATGATCTTCCAGAGCGGCCACAACATCGATTCGGCCGCGCTGGACGTACAGACCGCGATCAACTCGGCGCAGGCCGACCTGCCTTCGGGCATGGGCTCGCCGATGTACCAGAAGGCGAACCCGAACGACGACCCGGTGATCGCCATCGCGCTCACCTCGCAGACGCAGTCGGCCGACGAGCTGTACAACGTGGCCGACTCGCTGCTGGCGCAGCGCATCCGCCAGATCAGCGGCGTCGCCTCGGTCGACATCGCCGGTGCGTCGACGCCGGCGGTACGCGTGGACGTCAACCTGCGCCTGATGAACGCACTCGGCCTGACCGCCGACGACCTGCGCAACGCCGTACGCGCGGCCAACGTGACCTCGCCCACCGGCTTCCTCAGCGATGGCAACACCACCACCGCGATCATCGCCAACGATTCGGTCGCCCGCGCCGCCGACTTCGCCGACCTGGTGGTCAAGACCCAGGGCGATGGCCGGGTGATCCGGCTGAAGGACATCGCCAACGTCTACGACGGCCAGCAGGATGCCTACCAGGCGGCATGGTTCGACCACAAGCCAGCGGTGGTGATGTACGTGTTCACCCGCGCCGGCGCCAACATCGTGGAGACCGTGGACCGGGTCAAGGCACAGATCCCCGCGCTGCGCGACTACCTGCAGCCGGGCACCACGATGACGCCGTACTTCGACCGTACGCCGACCATCCGCTCGTCGCTGCATGAAGTGCAGATCACTCTGCTGATCAGCCTGGCGATGGTGGTGCTGACCATGGCGCTGTTCCTGCGCCGGCTGGCACCGACGCTGATCGCCGCGGTGACCGTGCCGCTGTCGCTGGCCGGTGCCGCGCTGATGATGTACGTGATGGGCTTCACCCTGAACAACCTGAGCCTGCTGGCGCTGGTGATCGCGATCGGCTTCGTGGTCGACGATGCGATCGTGGTGATCGAGAACATCATGCGCCACCTCGACGAAGGCATGCCGCGCATGCAGGCGGCGCTGACCGGCGCGCGCGAGATCGGCTTCACCATCGTCTCGATCACCGCCTCGCTGGTGGCGGTGTTCATCCCGCTGCTGTTCGCCAGCGGCATGATGGGTGCGTTCTTTCGCGAGTTCACCGTCACCCTGGTGGCGGCCATCGTGGTCTCGATGATCGTCTCGCTGACGCTGACCCCGGCGCTGTGCAGCCGCTTCCTCAGCGCCCACGACCACACGGCGCCGCCGTCGCGCTTCGGCCGTTGGCTGGATGCCGGCCACGAGCGCATGCTGCGTATCTACACCGTGTTCCTGGATTTCTCGCTGCGGCATGCGCTGCTGCTGTCGCTGACGCCGCTGCTGCTGATCGGTGCCACCGTCTTCCTGTTCGGCGCGGTGAAGAAGGGCGCGTTCCCGCCGCAGGACACCGGCCTGATCTGGGGCCGCGCCAACTCCAGCGCCACCGTATCCTTCGAGGACATGGTCAGCCGCCAGCGCCGCATCACCGACATGCTGATGGCCGACCCGGCGGTGAAGACCGTGGGTGTACGCCTGGGCAGCGGTCGCCAGGGCTCCAGCGCACAGTTCAACGTCGAGCTGAAATCACGCAAGGAAGGCCGCCGCGAAACCACCGCACATGCCCTGGCGCGACTGAGCGCCAAGGCCGACCGCTACCCGGACCTGCAGCTGCGCCTGCGCGCGATCCAGGACCTGCCCAGCAACGATGGCGGTGGCTCCAGCCAGGGTGCGCAGTACCGCATCTCGCTGCAGGGCAATGACCTGGCGTCACTGCAGGAATGGCTGCCCAAGCTGCAGGCGGAGCTGAAGAAGAACCCGAAGCTGCGCGATGTCGGCACCGATGTGGACAATGCCGGGCTGCGCCAGAACATCGAGATCGACCGTGCCAAGGCGGCCCGCCTGGGTGTTTCGGTCGGCGCCATCGACGGCGCCCTGTACGGCGCGTTCGGCCAGCGCCAGATTTCGACCATCTATTCGGACATCAACCAGTACAGCGTGGTGGTCAACGCCCTGCCCTCGCAGACCGCTACACCGGCGGCGCTGGACGAGGTGCATGTGCGTGCGCGCAACGGCGACATGGTGCCGCTCACGGCGGTGGCCAAGCAGGTGCCGGGGCTGGCGCCTTCGCAGATCACCCATGAGAACCAGTACACGACGATGGACCTCAGCTACAACCTGGCGCCGAACGTGAGCATGGGTGAGGCCAAGGCGATCATCGACGCGACCGTGGCCGGCATGCGCATGCCCGGCGACATCCGCCTGGCTGATGACGCCGGCTTCGGCTTCAACTCCGACCCCAGCGACATGCTGATCCTGGTGTTTGCCGCGATCCTGACCGTGTACCTGGTGCTGGGCATGCTCTACGAGAGCCTGATCCACCCGGTCACCATCCTGTCCACGCTGCCGGCGGCGGGCGTGGGTGCGCTGCTGGCGTTGTTCGGCACCAACACCGAACTGTCGGTGATCTCGATGATCGCGCTGGTGCTGCTGATCGGCATCGTCAAGAAGAACGCGATCATGATGATCGACTTCGCGCTGGTGGCGCAGCGCGAGCATGGGCTGGCACCGCGTGAAGCGGCACGCGAGGCCAGCATCGTGCGTTTCCGCCCGATCATGATGACCACGATGGTGGCGATCCTGGCGGCGGTTCCGCTGGCGATCGGCCTGGGCGAAGGGTCCGAGCTGCGTCGTCCGCTGGGTATCGCGATGATCGGCGGCCTGCTGTTCTCGCAGAGCCTGACCCTGCTCAGCACGCCGGCGCTGTACGTGATCTTCTCCTGCCTGGCCGAACGCTGGCGGGCACGTCGCGCACGCAGGCGCGAAGCGAAGCTGCTCAAGCGCGCGCAACGGGCGTAGAAGGGCCCATCCACGCATGGCGTGGGTCTACTGGTAGCGCCGGCCGCTGGCCGGCGTTCTCCGTACAGCCAATCTGCCGGCCAGCGGCCGGCACTACCGTGGATGCAGATGGTGGGTGCGGACCGTTGGTCCGCACGCCTCCGGGTTTGACGCGCGGCAACGAAAAGAGAACAATTCTCATCCAGCCATGGTCCTGCGCCCCTTCGCGGCGCCCCGCTGCCATCTCCGGCCAGCCTGCGTGATCCCAGCCACTGCCCTTTCCCCCACCCGTGGGCGGATGGCCTGTGGCCGTCCGTCGAGGACCACCATCGATGCTGCCTTCCCATTCCCCCCGCTTGGCCCTGCTGGCCGTCGCCCTGTCAGCCGCCTGCGCTGCCCATGCCGAAGCGCCGGCCGTCAGCCGTAACGCCACCGATCTGGATGCGGTGAAGGTCACCGCCGAACGCACCCATACCGACGCTGGCGCACTGGGCGACCGCGCCCTGCGCGACACTCCGTTCGCGATCACCGCTGTTGGCCGCGAGCAGATCGAGCAGCGCCAGGTGGTCTCGCTGGGCGAAGCCTTCCTGCTCGACCCTTCGGTCAGCACCCAGGTCAGCGCCTATGCCAGTGGCTGGAGCTCGCCCATCCGCAACCGCGGTCTGGAGCTGAACTACGACAGCTACCGGGTCAATGGCCTGCAGGTCTCTTCCTGGGGCACCGAATGGCCGCTGGAAGTGATGGAACAGGTCGATCTGCTGAAAGGCCCGGGCGGATTCCTGTATGGCTTCGGCACCCCTGGCGGCATCGTCAACTACATCACCAAGAAGCCGACGGACACGCCCACCTTCTCCGCCCAACTGGGCTGGCGCGAACAGGGCATCGTCAGCGGCGGCATCGACGTTGGCGGCCGCTTCGGCAACGAGCAGATGTTCGGCTACCGCTTCAACGCCTTCCAGGAAAAAGGCGAGACTTTCAATGGTGGGCACGTCGATCGCAAGGTTGGCGCACTGTCGCTGGATGCGCGCCTGAGTGATGCGCTCACCTGGACCTTCGACGGTGTGTTCCAGTCGCGCGAGCTGCGCGAAGAATCGCCGCAGTACTACTTCCGTGGCCTGACCTCGTTGCCGCGGCCGATCGCGGGGGATACCGACAACAGCGTACCCGGCACCTACTACGACACCCGTTCCAGCCTGCTGTCGACCGGCTTGAACTGGCAGATCAACGGCGACTGGAAAGCCAGCCTGAGTTACGGCGTCACCACCTCGTGGAATGACGTCAACAAGATCTTCGCCTACATCGACGATCTCAACGGCGACTACGACGTCAACGTCTACGAACTGGGTGGCAAGAGCGAGTGGAAGCTGGCCCAGGCGATGCTGCAGGGCAGCTTCCGCACCGGCCCCCTTCAGCATCAGGTGGTGGCGGGCATCAGCCACCAGACCGGACTGGGCTGGGACCGCCCCTACGAGTGGAACCTGATTGGCCGCGCCAACCTGTACCAGCGCCATGCCATCCGCCACGACGCCGTCGGTTCGCGGGTGATGACCCGCGGCGACGAGACGGTGCAGCAGGCGGTGTTCGCAAGCGATACCGTCGATCTCGGCAGCGGCTGGTCGGTACTGGCGGGTTGGCGCTACAACGACTTCGAAACCAAGGGGCGATACCACACCTACCCGGTCACCCCGACCTACGCCGTGATGTTCAAGCCCAGCGAGGCGGTCACCCTTTACGCCAGCTACATCGAGTCGCTGGAAGCGGGCAGCCGCGTAGGCAACAGCTACATCAACGCCGGTGACGTGCTCGATCCCACCATCAGCAAGCAGTACGAGATCGGTGCCAAGGTCGAAGCGGCGCGTTGGAATGCGAACGTGGCCGCGTTCCGGCTGGAACGTGGTGCCAACATCGATGAGCTCACGCCGGCCGGCAAGCGCCTGGTGCAGGACGGCATCACGCTGTACGAAGGCATTGAAGCCAGTGCCGACCTGCACCTCAACGATGCACTGACCGTCGGCGGCGGCGTCACCTGGCTGGATCCGACCTACGACAAGCTGTCCCCGGGCAGCGCCGCACAGGAAGGCAACCGCACCGCCGGTGCTGCGCGCTGGAGCGGCGTACTGCACGCTACCTACCAGCTGCCGTGGGTAGATGGCTTGGAAACCTATGCCGCCGTGCGCTATTACGGCGATGTCTGGTACGACGCCGACAACACCCTGAAGCTGCCTGGCTACACGCTGGTGAATGCAGGCATCGGCTATCGCCTGCTGGCGTCCGGCCATCCGGTGACCCTGCGTGCCAGCGTCGAGAACCTGGCCAACCGGAAGTACTGGTCCAACGCCGGCGCCGGCCTGCCACGCACGTTCGCTGTGAGCGTGCGGTTCGACATGTAATGCCCGGCAAACCGGTAGTGCCAGCCGGCGGCCGGCTCCTCGCACCTCCGTCCGGGCGCATGAGAGCCGGCCAGCGGCCGGCACTACCGGGTATTCCTTCGCGGGCTGTCCCCTTCACCCCGCACCCGCAATAATGGTGGGAGACCCTTCCACCGAGCCTGCATGCCCGCCCGCGAATCCCGCCTCAGCCGCCTGTGGGCCCACGAAAAGGCCAGTTATGGCCTTCGGGTGTTCATCGCCCTGACCGCAGCGCTTGCCGTGTGCTGGCAGCTGGACGCGCTCACTGCCCTGCCCGGCGTGTTCCTCGGCATCATCGCCAGCGCCATCGCCGAGACCGATGACAACTGGTGGGGCCGTACCAAGGCGGTTCTGCTGTCGCTGCTGTGCTTCTGCCTTGCCGCCGCTTCGGTGATCTGGCTGTTCCCATGGCCATGGATCTTCATCGGCGCGCTGGCGCTGTCCACCTTCGGGTTGACCCTGCTGGGTGCGCTCGGCGAGCGCTACGCGTCCATCGCCCAGGCCACGGTAACGCTGGCGATCTACACCATGATCGGGCTGGAGCAGCATGGCGCCAGCGACCTGCACAGCGCGCTGGACGCGGTCAGCCACCTGCTGGCCGGTGCGATCTGGTACGGCCTGCTGTCGATCCTGTGGACCGCACTGTTCGCCAACCGTCCGGTACGCGAACGCGTGGCGCGACTGTACGTTGAACTGGGCCGCTACCTGCAGTTGAAGGCAACACTGTTCGAGCCGGTGCGCGAGGCCGACCTGCAACGTCGCCAGCTCGACCTGGCCGAACAGAACCGGCGCGTGGTCGGTGCATTGAATGAAGCCAAGACCGCGATCCTGGCCCGCTTCGGCCGTTCCGGGCGGCCCGGCGTGAACTCCGGCCTGTACCTGCGCCTCTATTACATGGCACAGGATTTCCACGAGCGCGCCAGCTCCTCGCACTACCCGTACGGTGCGCTGGTCGATGCCTTCTTCCACAGCGACGTGCTGTACCGCTGCCAGCGCCTGCTCGACCTGCAGGGGCAGGCCTGCGCACGGCTGGGCGAGGCGATCCGCCTGCGCCGTCCGTTCGTGTATGGCGAAAGCAACCAGCAGGCCGGGCGCGACCTGGCCGATGCGCTGGCCTATCTGCGCGACCAGCAGCGGCCGCAGTGGCAGCGACTGCTTGGCTCGCTGGACCTGCTGGTGCACAACCTGCGCAGCATCGAGCGCCGCCTGCTGGATGCAGAGCGCTCCGAAGCCAGCCTGGACAACGTCGATACCCGCTTGCGCGACAGCAACCCGCACACCCTTCGCGAGATGGGCGTGCGCGTGCGCCAGCAGCTCACGCCCGGCTCGGTCCTGTTCCGCCACGGCCTGCGCATGGCATTGGCCCTGATCGTCGGCTTCGCGGCTATCCGCTTGTTCAATGCACAGAACGGCTCGTGGGTGCTGCTGACCATCGTGTTCGTGTGCCGCCCCAACTTCGGCGCGACCCGCCAGCGCCTTGCACAACGCATCGTCGGCACCGTGGCCGGCCTGGTGCTGACCTGGGCACTGCTGCAGCTGTTCCCGCAACTGCACGTGCAGCTGCTGATCGCGCTGCTGTCGGCGCTGCTGTTCTTCTTCACCCGCACCGACCGCTATCTGGTGGCCTCGGCGGCGATCACGGTGATGGCCCTGACCTGCTTCAACCTGATCGGCGACGGCTTCGTGCTGATCGTGCCGCGCATGGTCGATACGCTGCTGGGCTGTGCGATCGCCGCCGCGGCCGCGTTCCTGATCCTGCCCGACTGGCAGGGCCGGCAGCTGCACCTTGTACTGGCGCGGGTACTGGACACCGCCGCGCGCTATCTGGATTCGGTGCTGGGCCAGTACCGCAGTGGCATGCGTGACGATCTGGCCTACCGCATCGCCCGCCGCGACATGCACAACGCCGACGCCGCGCTATCCACCGCGTTGTCGAACATGCTGCGTGAGCCCGGCCATGTGCGCCGCAACCTGGATGCCGGCTTCCACTTCCTGGCGCTGTCCAACACACTGCTCGGGCACCTGTCGGCCCTGGGTGCGCACCGCGACCAGGTGGACAGCTACGCTGGCGATCCGCTGGCGCTGGCTGCCGGTGAGCGCGTGCGCAAGGCGCTGCAGCAGCTGGCGACGGCCCTTACCGCTCGGCAACCGGTCGCGGAAGAGGACAATGATGCCGACCGCGCGGTGGCCGCCGAACTGGAGCAGATCGGCGAGGCGATGCCGCCGAAGCTGCAGCTGATCCGCACGCAGATGGCGCTGGTGCTGCGGCTGCTGCCGAAGGTGCGGGCAGCGGCGAATGAGGCGGTGACCAGCCTGACCTGATCCCTCATCGCTGGTCGGACATTCCATCCACGCATGGCGTGGATCTACTGCACCGCGTGCAACCGTGTGTTGCGTATGGCGATGCGCCCCGATCACGTTCCCGCGCGGATACTGGGTAATCCTCTGCCCCCCGGATTCCCCATGAAGATTGAACTCTCCGGCCGCACCGCGCTGGTCACCGCCTCCACCGCCGGCATCGGCCTGGCCATCGCCCAGGGCCTGGCCAACGCGGGCGCGCGGATCATTCTCAACGGCCGCAGCACCGACAGCGTCGAACGCGCCCGCCAGCGCCTGCTCGACGCCGTTCCGGGTGCCGACGTGCTCGGCGTGGCCGCGGACCTCTCCGATGCGGCCGGCGTCGGCACGCTGCTGGCAGGCCTGCCCAAGGTCGACATCCTGGTCAACAACGCCGGCATTTTCGGCCCCGAGGACTTCTTCGAGACCGAGGACGCAACCTGGGAGCGTTACTGGCAGACCAATGTGATGTCCGGGGTACGCCTGTCGCGGGCATTGTTGCCGGCCATGGTCGATGCCGGCTGGGGTCGCGTGCTGTTCATCTCGTCCGAATCGGCACGCAACATTCCGGCCGACATGATCCACTACGGTGTCAGCAAGACCGCGCAGCTGTCGCTGTCGCGCGGCCTGGCCAAGCGTGTGGCCGGCAGCGGCGTCACCGTCAACGCAGTGCTGCCCGGCCCTACCCTGTCCGACGGCTTCGCGGCGATGTTCGAAGATGAACGCCAGCGCAGCGGCAAGCCACTGGAGCAGATCGGCCGCGAGTTCGTGATGACGCACCGGCCGTCTTCGGTGATCCAGCGCACCGCCACGGTCGAGGAAGTGGCCAACATGGTGGTGTACCTGGCCTCGCCACAGGCCTCGGCGACCTCGGGTGCGGCGCTGCGCGTGGATGGCGGCGTGGTCGACGATATCGTCTGAGACCTTTCAACGTGTGCGGACCAACGGTCCGCACCCACAGGTCCGCACCCACAGCGGATAGGCAGGAATGCTAGGCTGCGCCGGTCAAGGAGGCTCCATGTCCGGTCACAACCAGTTCGCCCTGCTGCGCCAGCGCCGTTTCCTGCCGTTCTTCGTCGTCCAGGCGCTTGGAGCGTTCAACGACAACGTGTACCGGCAGGCGATCATCAGCATGTTGCTGTTCATGGCCGTGCCGGAGGAAGAGCTGGGGCTGTATGCCACGTTGGCACCTGCCATCTTCATCCTGCCGTACTTCCTGTTCTCGGCACTGGCCGGGCAGATCGCCGACAAACTGGAAAAATCGCGGCTGATCGTGATCACCACCACCATGGAGATCGTGATCATGTCGCTGGCGGCCACCGGCTTCCTCACCCAGAGCCTGCCGGTGCTGCTGGTCGCCCTGTTCTGCACCGGCATGCAGTCGACCCTGTTCGGCCCGGTGAAGTACTCGGTGCTGCCCTCGGTGCTCAAGCCCGAAGAGCTGACCGGTGGCAACGGCCTGGTTGAAATGGGCACCTCGATGTCGATCCTGTCCGGCATGATCGTCGGCGGCCTGGTGTTCACCGTGGCCGGCAGCCACGGCACGGTGGTGGCGGCCTGCGCGATCATCGGCCTGGCGATCTGCGGCAACATCGCCGCGCGCCTGATTCCCAGGGTCGATGCCGGCGACCCGAACCTGAAGATCAACTGGAACCCGCTGCCCGAATCACTGGCGGTGCTGCGCATGGCGCGCCAGCAGAAGGCGGTGCGCAATTCAATCCTGGGCGTGTCCTGGTTCTGGTTCGTCGGCACCGTGCTGACCTCGCAGCTGCCGGCCTATGCCGTGACCAACCTCGGCGGTGAGCCGACCCTGTATATCTTTGCGCTGGCCCTGTTCTCGGTCGGCACCGGCATCGGTTCGCTGCTGTGCGAGAAGCTGTCGGCACGCACGGTGGAAATCGGCCTGGTGCCGCTGGGTGCGTTCGGCATGACCGCGTTCCTGCTCGACCTGTATTTCGCCCGCAGTGGCGAAGCGACCGTGCACGGACTGACCATCGGGACGTTCCTGCAGCAGCCGGGCAGCATCCGCATCGTCATCGACCTGATCGGCATCGGCCTGTTCACCGGCATCTTCGTGGTGCCGCTGTTCGCGCTGATCCAGAGCCGCACGCCGAAGGCGCAGATGTCGCGCGTGTTTGCGGCGCTGAACATCCAGAACTCCGGCTTCATCGTCGGCGCAGCCCTGCTGTCGCTGGCCGCGCACAAGCTGCTGCACTGGACCATCCCGCAGCAGTTCCTGGCGCTGGCCATCGCCAACGCACTGGTGGCGATCTACATCTTCACCATCGTCCCCGAATTCCTGATGCGCTTCCTCAGCTGGCTGATGGTGCGCACCCTGTACCGCCTGCGCCCGCACGGCATCGAGGCCAACGTGCCGGACGAGGGTGCCGCGCTGCTGGTCTGCAATCATGTCAGCTACATGGACGCACTGATCCTGTCGGCGACGATTCCGCGCCCGGTGCGCTTCGTCATGTACTACAAGATCTTCAACATCCCGGTGATGCGCTGGATCTTCCGGACCGCCAAGGCGATCCCGATCGCCGGTGCGCGCGAAGACCCGGCGCTGATGCAGCGCGCGTTCGATGACATCGACGCTGCGCTGGCCGAAGGCGAGCTGGTCTGCATCTTCCCGGAAGGCGCGCTGACCAAGGATGGTGCGATGGCACCGTTCAAGTCCGGCGTCGAGAAGATCCTCGAACGGCGGCCGGTGCCGGTGGTGCCGATGGCGCTGCGCGGCATGTGGTCGAGCATGTGGAGCCGGCGCGACAGCCGCCTGGGCCGCATGCGCGTACCGCGCCGTTTCCGCGCCACCGTCGAGGTGGTGGCGGCAGCGGCCGTGGATGGCCACAGCACCAGCGCACCGGTGCTGGAGGCCCAGGTGCGGGCCCTGCGCGGCGATCACGCCTGACGGAATCGGTCCGCCAAGCGGGTCCGGCAACTTCCCCCGCATGCGTCACCGTTCACTGGCGTACGTGGCATGTCGTGACTGTAAACGCATACATGCAACGCAGGTTGCGGTAGATTACGCACCCACAGGGGGGAGGTCCGGCCGATTCATCATGGCCGGCCACCAAGGAATGGAGTCTCGCTTTGAATCAACCACCACCGCTCAGCCGTCCGGTCTACATCCCCAACCATCTGGTCTGGGCGATCCTGACGACGCTGTTCTGCTGCCTGCCGTTGGGCGTGGTGTCGATCGTGTACGCCTCCCAGGTCGATGGCCGCCGCGCGGCCGGCGACCTGCCGGGGGCCTACAGTGCGTCGCGCAAGGCGGGCTGGTGGGCGGTGGCTTCGGCCGTGGCCCTGCCGGTCCTGTTGCTGTTGTGGTTCGGGCTGTTCGGCGGCTTGGCCGTACTGGGCGCTCTTTCCGACCAATGATTCACCACCACCACCCATCAAGGAGCTTGAACCCATGAATACTGCGACTCCGCAGGTCCCGAACAACCTGGTCTGGGCGATCCTGACCACCCTGTTCTGCTGCCTGCCGGCCGGCATCGTGTCGATCGTCTACGCCGCACAGGTCAACGGCAAGCTGGCTGCTGGCGACATCGCCGGTGCCCAGGACTCCGCTGCCAAGGCCAAGAAGTGGGCCATCTGGTCGGCCATCGCCTGGGCCGTGCTGGTCGTGCTGTACGTGCTGTTCTTCGTTGTGCTCGGCGGCATGGGCGCGATGAGCAACAGCGGCTACTGATACGCCTGGGCGGATCCGGCGCCTGCGCCGGATCCGTTGTTGCATGTCCGCGCTTCCCGCTCGTTCCCGACTCGCCCGCTGGGCACCGCTGCTGGTTTCCGCCGGCCTGGCCGTGGGTGCCACGGTGGTGCTGCGCAACGTCAATCCGTATGTCGCCGGCAATCCCCTGCCGAGCTGCCCGCTGTACGCGCTGACCGGCCTGTACTGCCCGGGCTGTGGCAGCACGCGCTGCCTGTACTCCCTGGTCCACTTCGACCTGCCCGGCGCGATGGCGATGAACCCGCTGCTGGTCATCAGCCTGCCGTTCCTGTTGCTGATGCTGCTGAACATCGCAGGCATCCGCCCCCGTGTGCTCGACCCGCTGATGCGGGTGCTGGCCAATCCCGTGTTCTGGCTCTGGGTGCTGCCCGGGTATGCGCTGCTGCGCAACCTGCCGTGGGCGCCGTTCACCGCACTGGCACCGATCTAGGTTTCCAGCCAACGGCGCAGCCCCTCGTGGTGGGCGACGTTTGTCGATCATGGGGTTGGCCGGGCGGGATGGGTTTGCGGGGGACGCCGTGAATCCGTCCGTGGAGGCTTGGCCGCGGCATCCATGCCGCGGACACCCCCGCAAACCCATCCCACCCGGCCACGGACAGTTTCCGTGTGCGTCCACCACGGAAAATAAAGAGAAGATCAAAAGCGGAAGCGGATCGCTTCGCTCTGCAACCACGCATGGCGTGGATCTACCGTGTCGACCAAGGTCGACACCTACCAACAGCCGCCGGAATCTGTCGGGGGTGGGGCGGGGGGGGGGCCCGGCGGGGGGGGGGGGGCCCCCCCCCCCCCCGGGGGGGGGGGTCGGGGGGGGGCCCCCCCCCCCCCCCCCCCCCCCGCCAGAGCATCAGCAATCCAGAGCCGCTGTTGCTGTTGCTGTTGCTGTTGCCTCTGCAGGTGCAGGGCTGCAAGCCCTGCAAAAGCCACTACGTCACCCAGCCTGCAATCACCAGCAGGGCGAGGATCGCCAGCCACAGCAGCAGCATCCTCCACACCAGGCTCATCGCATCACGCAGGTCCGGCAACCGCTGCCACACCGGCAACAGCCCCGCCTCGGTGTAATCATGCGCATCCTCGCGCAGCTCAGCATTGACGCTGGCCCGCGCCACCGCGCCCAGGAAGCCGATGTTGCCGGCCAGGCGCTCGCCGTGGGCCTGGCGCCAGGCCTTCCACGCCGTATCGAAGTTGCCCACCAGCGCCATCGAAAACGCCATCAGCTGTGCCACCGGCCACTCGATCCAGCCCAGCAGGCGCTGCGCCAGCGCCAGCGGCTCCACCGGCACGCGGGCGCGCATCGGGCTTTCAGCCATCAATGCCAACAGGCGATAGCCCAGCGCACCGGCCGGGCCCAGCAGCAGGAACCAGAACAGCACCGCGAACCAGCGCCGCAAGGCGTTGAGCACGGTTGCCTCGACCAGTGACGGAATGTCCTCGCGCAGGCTGCCACCGGCCGCCTGCAGGTTACGCACCGCGGCCTGGCGCGTCGCCGCGTCATCGGCATCGATGATCGCTTCGATATCGCGGTCCAGATCGCGCGGGCCCCAGCACCACGCCAGCACCGCCACGCCCAGCAGCAGCGACGGCAGGCCGAACAGCACCCCGCGCAGCAGCCACGCCAGCAGCGCCATCAGCAACAGCGGCGGCAGCAGTGCCAGGGCAACGCCGGCCGGTCCCTGCCAGGCCTTGCCACCCCGCGCGTCCAGCCAGCCCAGCCAACGCCGGAAGCCGTCGAAACGGCGCAGCGAGGCGGCAGCGGCCGGGGCAACATGGCCCAGGGCCAGTGCCACCAGCACGGCGGCCAGAGTGGTGAACATGGCAGGTCTCCCTACGAAACAGAACGCTCGGCGTCGCTACCTTACCTGTCGCAGCGTCGCCCTCAGCGGTGAACCGGACTGTAACCCGGGCCGTGTTCAGGTGGCGGCAATACAGGCGCCACCGTCAGCCCCGCTCAGCCCTTCTGCTGCCGGTACCAGTGTTCGATCAGGCCGCGCGAAATCGAGATCGGCGGCGACAGGCGGATGCCCTGGCCATCGTCCTCCACATCGCGTGCCAGTGCAGCACCGACCTCGTCGGCACTGAACCAGCGCGCATCTTCCAGCTCGCCATCCACGGTCGGCAGGTCATCCTGCGCCTGTGCACGGAAACCGATCATCAGCGCGCCCGGGAACGGCCACGGCTGCGAACCGAGGTACTGGCAGGCGGTCACCCGTACCTTGCTCTCCTCGTGCACTTCACGCACCACGGTCTGCTCGAAGGTCTCGCCGGGTTCGACGAAGCCGGCCAGCACCGAGTAACGCCGCGGTGCCCAGTTCGACTGCCGGCCCAGCAGCAGCCGACCCTGGTTCTCCACCGCCACGATCACGGCAGGATCGACACGCGGGTAGTGCTCGGTGGAACACTGCGCGCAACGACCGACGAAGCCGCCGCGGGCAAACGTCACGGCGCCGCCGCACACGCCGCAGAAACGGGTGCGCGAATGCCAGTAGGACATGCCGCGGGCATAGCTGAAGGCGGTCGCATCGGCCATCGACCACAGCAGTGCGGCCTGGCGCAGGTCGAGGCGGCGCGGAGCGGTGACGGTGACGTTGCTGGCTTCGACCGAGAACCAGGCCTGCTCCCCACGCAGGCCGAGGAAGATCGCGGCACCGGGGCCACCGCCGATGTCGGCGCCGGTCAGCGCCAGCGGCTGGTCGTCATCGCCGGTGAAGGCGCTGCCGTCCTGATCGAGCACGAGAATGCGCGCGCCCGGCCACAGGCGCGCCAGTGCATCGGCATCGTCGCGCAGGGCATCGGCGCGCTCCAGCGGTTCGCCAACGAAGGCGAAACCGGAAAGCGGCGAAAGAGTATTGGGCATCCGGCAAGCGTGCCGCCATTCGATGCAGGTGGCAAGGTCGGCGCTGTGCGCAATCTGCCGTAGTGGGGCGTGCAGGCACAGCATCCACGCATGGCGTGGATCTACTGAAGTGCCAACCCTGGTTGGCACATCCCGGCCACAGGGCTCTTACATGCTGAAGCTGCTGCCGCAGCCGCAGGTGGTCTTGGCGTTCGGGTTGCGGATCACGAACTGGGCACCGGTCAGGCTCTCGGTGTAGTCCACCTCGGCGCCCATCAGGTACTGCAGGCTCAGCGGGTCGACCAGCAGGGTCACCCCGCTGGTCTGTACCGCCAGGTCATCCTCGGCACGGTTCTCGTCGAACTCGAACCCGTACTGGAAGCCCGAACAGCCACCGCCTTCGATGTACACGCGCAGGGCCAGGTCGGGGTTGCCCTCTTCCTGGATCAGGGATTTGACCTTGGCGGCCGCCGACTCGGTGAAGTTCAGCGGGCGCTCCAGCGACTGGTAATCGGGCGCGGCAACCGGGGTGGCGCCGGGCAGGGAGACTAGCGTGCTCATGGTGCCAGCATGGGGGCGCCGACGATGGCTTTCAAGCCATCGCCTCGGCCAGCTTGCGGCGTGCGGCGGTGTCACCCTTGCCGCCATTGGCCTCATCACCTTCCGGGGCCGGCAGGGCAGCCATCGGGGCGCTGGCATGGATCAGGCGACCGTTCAGCTGGGCACCCGCATTCATCTCCACCACCTGGTAATGGACGTTGCCATTGACCCGCGCGCTCGGGGTCAGTTCGACCTTCTCGGTGGCATGCACGTCGCCGTCCAGGCGGCCACTGATGACCACCACCTGGGCACGGATCTCACCTTCGATCACGCCATGCTCGGCGACCGTCAGGGTCGCGCCACTGGCGCCTTCAGCGGCGATCACCTTGCCGTGGATGCGGCCTTCCACGTACAGGCCACCACTGAATTCCACATCACCGCGGATCACCACCTGGTTGCCGATCAGGGCATCCACCACCAGCTGGCCTTCACGGTTGGATTTGCTGCTTCCGAACATCTGCCTACTCCCCTTTGGCGGCCGGCGCACCGGCCTGTTTCCAGTCGAATACCTGGGTGGTACCCCCCGTACCACTCCCCAATGTCACCCGCACGCGTTGCGGGGTGAAGTCAGCCGGCAGCATCACGCTGCCGGTGAGCTGCTGGAAGTACCGGAACGAGTAATCCTGTCCCGGTACCTTGCTGCGCTGGTGCAGATCATCCCAGCTGATCGTGGCCAGCTTGCCGTTCTTGACGCCTTCCACGGTGAAACGCATCTGCCCCTGGCTGATGGCGCCGCGGTTGAGGTTCTGTGTCAGCACGGCGGTGTACTGCCAGGTGCCGGCCGCTTCCGGGCTGAACTCGATCGAATGGGTGTTCAGGCCCTTGCGCTGGCTGGTCGAACCCACCAGGCGCTCATAGAAGGCAACGTCGGCACGCAGGCCGGCGATTTCCTCATCGCGTTCGGCCAGCGAGGACTGCACCTCGGTGTTGGCGGCGCGGCTGATGCGGTCGGAGGCTTCCAGCGTGGCCTGCTTCTGGCGCAGTTCGGTCAGCTGCGCCTGCAACGTCTCGGCGCGCTTCTCGGCGGCCTGCAGGCGCTGGCCCTGTGCATCGCGCGGCGTGGCCATCCAGCAGCCACCCAGCACCGCCAGCACCAGGCTGAGCAGCCAGATGCCGCCGATCACCAGCAGGCGGCGGCGGTCGACAGGTGGTTGCGGTGCGCCGGGCAGGCGAACCTGCACGCGCATGGGAGGACGGTTGGTCATGGGTGGATTCCGGGGCATCGCGAGGGCGACACCGGTACGGCCCCTGTGGCAAACGACGGGCTAGTGTATGACAGGACGGGTGGGTTTCCTGCGCAGTGGCGAGCCACCGTCTGTGGCGTTCAGGCATGCCATCGTCGATAGTGTGGTCCCCTGCACAGTTCCGTCGCCGGAGCATCGCCATGACCGAAGCCCACCTGTTCGTGATCGGCATCCTGCTGGCCTGGCTGGCCGGTATCCGCGTCTACCTCACCGTGTTCGGTGTCGGCCTGGCCGGCCTGCTCGGCTGGGTCGACCTGCCGCCGGCCCTGCAGGCCACCGAATCGTGGTGGGTGCTGGGCACCTCGGCAGCGCTGGCGGTGACCGAATTCTTCGCCGACAAGATTCCCGGCGTCGACTCGGCGTGGGATCTGGTGCAGACCCTGGCACGCGTACCCGCAGGTGCCTTCCTTGCCGCAGCCACGCTGTCGCCGGATGGGCAGCTGGGCACCGGCGCACTTGCTGCCGGTGCCGGTGTCGCGCTGGCCAGCCATGGCCTGAAGGCCGGCACCCGCGCCCTGCTCAATACCTCGCCCGAGCCTGCCAGCAACTGGGTGGCCTCCGCCGCCGAGGACACCGTGGTGGTCGGTGGCCTGGCCCTGGCCCTGGCACACCCGTGGGTCGCGCTGATCGTGGTGCTGGCCTGCAGCCTGGCCGGCGCGCTGCTGGTGTGGCTGGTCTGGCGCGCCCTGTGGAAGGGCGTGCGCTGGCTGGCACGCAGTGCGTCGCCCGACAGTCCACGCCAGCCCGGTACCGGTTGATCGCCGGGCTTGTCGCATAATGGACGCGAACACCAGGAGCACCGATGGCCGCAAACGAATCCCCCGCGGGCGCCCGCCCGGGACGCGCTGAAACCCCTCCGGCCGATCATTGGCAACGCTGGACCGCTGAACCGGCGAGCGCGGTCGCCGCAGCGCCGGCTGCGGCTCCGCCGCTGGCCGCCTCCGACGCACCCGCATCGATCGGCAGCGCACCGCCGCCGCTGCCGGGCCCGGCCGTGCTGGCCGAGGCTGGCAACAACGACCAGGCGCCGCCGCCCTCCGATTCGCCGTACCGCGTGCTGATCGTCGAGGACGACCGCGCGCAGGCCCTGTTCGCACAGAGCGTTCTGCATGGCGCCGGGATGCAGGCGATCGTGCACAGCGATGCCGACGGCGCGCTGCAGGCGATCAAGGAGCATCGCCCCGACCTGATCCTGATGGACCTGCACCTGCCCGGCCTGGACGGCATGCGCCTGACCGCGCTGATCCGCCAGCAGCCTGGCCTGCAGTTGCTGCCGATCGTGTTCCTGAGCGGCGATCCGGACCCGGAACGCCAGTTCGAAGTGCTCGACAGCGGCGCCGACGATTACCTGAGCAAGCCGATCCGCCCCCGCCACCTGATCGCCGCCGTGGCCAACCGCATCCGCCGCGCACGTGCGCAGGCCGCGACCCTGCCCGGTGCCACCGGCGCACCGGCCACCAGCAATCCGGAAACCGGCCTGCCGACACGTCACCACGTGCTGCAGCAACTCAACGCCACCCTCACCCATCGCGACCGGGGCGGCGTGTTCTTCATTGAAGTGGCCAGCGCGCTGGGCCTGCGCGAACGCTATGGCTACGCCGCCTTCGAGCGCCTGATGGTGCAGGCCGGGCAGCGCCTGGCAGAGGCCGGCCAGCCGCACCTGCTGGCACGCCTGAACGACAACAGCTTCCTGCTGCTGGCCCGCAATACCGATGAAGACAGCCTGGAAAGCATCGCCGCGACCCTGCGTGAGCAGCTCTCGGCGCGCGCCTTCGTGATCCGCGATGATGAATCGGTGCATCTGCGCGGCGTGGTGGGTTACGCGCCGCTGTCGCCGGGCTTCGACGATGCCAACGCTGCACTGGAAGCGGTCGAGCGCACCACCCTGCAGGCACGCCTGCTCAGCGCCGGCGTGGCAGGCCATGTGCACCGCCAGGCCGTCACCGAACAGGAACACCTGGCACTGCTGGAGGGCCAGCTGGAGCTGGCCTATCAGCCGATCGTCGCCGTCGCCGGTGGCAACACCGCGCAGTACCAGCTGCTGCTGCGCCTGCGCCAGGCCGACGGCACGGTGCTGGCGGCCGGCCAGGTGATTCCCGCCGCCGAAGCGGCAGGCCGCATCGCCGACCTCGACCAGCAGGTGATGGACCATGCGCTGGGCCTGCTGGACCTGTACCGGCACGCAACGCAACCGCTGCACCTGTTCGTTTCGCAGTCGCTGCGCACCCTGCAGCGCGATGCCTTTGGCGACTGGCTGCTGGAATCGCTGCAGCAGCGTGACCTGCCCGGCAGTGCGCTGGTGATCGACGTGCGCCTGCCCGACGCGCTGATCCACACCGTGCCGCTGCAACAGTTCTGCCAGCGCATGGCCGGCGCCGGCGTGCGTTTCTGCCTGAGCCAGTTCGAACCCAGTGGCGAAGCCGATGCACTGCTGACCCAGCTGCCGCTGTCGTTCGTGCGCATGGCTGCGCGCTTCTCCAGCAGCCATTCCAACCCTGCCACGCGCGAGGAACTGCGCAAGGCGATCGAACAGGCACATGCGGCGGGGTTGCAGATCATCGGCCAGCAGATCGAGGACCCGCAGGCCGCGGCAGCGATGTGGGTCGGCGGCGTCGATTACATCCAGGGCAACATGGTGCAGTCGGCCGGCAGTGACCTGAACTTCGACTTCCACAACGCGGTGCTCTGACGTGCCGCTGTGGGGCGTGCTGCTGGTTGCCCTTGCCGCAGCCGCCGTGGTGCTGCTGTTGGGCCTGCGCCTGCGCACGCGCAGCCGCGCACTGGCCCAGCTGCAGCGCGAGCACAGCGCGCTGGCCAGCGAGCGCGACCAGCTGCGCCGCACCACCGAACGCCAGGGCCAGCTGGAACAGCAGCTGCTGCAGGCCAAGCAGGCCGCCGAAGCGGCCGTGCTGGCCAAGGGCGAGTTCCTGGCCACGATGAGCCACGAGATCCGCACGCCACTCAACGGCATCCTGCCGATGCTGGAGCTGATCGCGCGCGGGCCGCTGGGTGAAGACCAGCGGCAGATGCTGGCCACTGCTTCGGCCAGCTCGCAGCAGCTGCTGCGCATCGTCGACGACATCCTCGACTACTCCCGGCTGGAAGCGCAGGCACTGGAACTGGAGATCACCAGCTTCAACCTGCGCGACCTGCTCGATGGCGTGGTGCAGCTGATGCAGCGGGCCGCCGACGCCAAGGGCCTGGCCCTGGGCCTGCAACTGGATCCATCGGTGCGCCTGCCCGTGCGCGGCGACCCGGTACGCCTGCGCCAGGTGCTGAGCAACCTGCTGGCCAATGCCATCAAGTTCACCGCCCGCGGCCAGGTGCAGCTGCGCGTGCAGCGCCTGGGCGAAGGTGCCGCGCAGCACCAGCTGCGCTTCGAGATCATCGACACCGGCATCGGCATCGATGAGGCACTGCAGGCACGCCTGTTCCAGTCCTTCAGCCAGGCCGATGCCTCGACCACGCGCATCTACGGTGGCACCGGCCTGGGCCTGGCCATCTGCAAGCGCATCATCGACCTGATGCACGGGCAGATCGGCGTGCAGTCCACGCCCGGCCAGGGCGCAACGTTCTGGTTCGAGATCCCGCTGCTGAAAGTACCCGGCGACCTGCCTGCGATGGCGCGCGCCCCCACAGCGCTACTGTTGTTCAGTGCCGATGCAACGCTGCAGGCACGCATCGAGCGCATTGCCGCCCACCATGGCCTGCAGGTGCAGGTGCTGGCACAGCTGGATGCCGTGGCCGAGCGCCTGCGTGCTCCCGCGCGGCCCGGACAACCGGCGCCGGCATGGCTGATTGTCGATTCCCGCACACGCCGCAACGGCGAGGTCACGCTGCAGCAGGCGCTGGCCGAGCGCGGCGACGATGACGCACTGCAGGTGCTGTGGCTGCAGGAAGACACGCCGCCACAACGCCCGCGCCAACGCCAGCTGCTCCCGCATTTCGATGATGCAGCCCTGCATGCACTGCTGGCGGCGCCTGCCACGCCTGCCCGCCCTGCCGCCCTGCTGTCCAATGCCGAAGACGGCTTGCCCGCACCGACGCTGCCGCCACTGCACCTGCGCGTGCTGCTGGTGGAAGACAACACGGTCAACCGGATGGTGGCCGAGCATCTGCTGCGCGTGTTCCAGTGCGAGGTGCGCAACGCCGCCGACGGCGAGCAGGCACTGGCCGCCCTTCGCGAAGGCGGCGTGGACGTGGTGCTGATGGATTGCCAGATGCCGGTGCTGGACGGCTACGCCGCGACGCGCCGCTGGCGTGCGGAAGAAACGGAAACCGGGCGCTCGCGGTTGCCGATCATCGCGATGACGGCCAACGCCATGGCCGGTGACCGCGAACGCTGCCTGCAGGCCGGCATGGACGACTACCTGTCCAAGCCGATCGCACGCGCCACCTTGCATGCGCTGTTGAAGCGCTGGGGGCAGCGATCACGCGATATCGTAGCGTCGAGCTTGCTCGACGGCGATGCATCCGGGGCCAGTGGAATCCCGCCAGCCGAGCATGGCCCGGCTCTACAAGAGACGAAAAGCCAAGCGGTGACGCAAACGGTGCTGGACCGTGATGTGCTGGACGAACTGCACGCGGTGATCGGCGATACCGCCCTTCAGATCGTCTCGGTGTTCCTGGAGGATGCGCCGGCGATGGTGCAGCAGCTGCAGCAGGCCGCGCAGAGCAGCGACGAGCCGCGACTGCAGGCAATCGCCCACAGCCTTAAATCATCGAGTGCGAACGTGGGGGCGTTGTCGCTGTCGGCAATCGCGCAGCGGATCGAGCACGAAGCCCGTAGTGGCAGCCTGCAGCGCCCCGCAGTGGCGGTGGCGCTGCTGGTTGCCGAATTCGCCCGGGCGCGCGTGGCGCTGACGGGCTACCTGGCACAGCATCGGTAGCGTCGAGCTTGCTCGACCATCGCCATGCTGATCACAGTCGAGCAAGCTCGACGCTACGTCACTCTTCCAGCTTGCTCAGCAGGTACTTCGGCTCGCCGATACGCTCGATCAGGTCCAGCTGGGTTTCCAGCCAGTCGATGTGCTCTTCTTCCGAGTCGAGGATCTTCACGAACAGCTGGCGGCTGACGTAGTCGCCTACCGAATCGGAGTAGGCCACGGCCTCGCGCAGGGTCACCACGCCGTCGCGTTCCAGCGACAGGTCGCACTGCAGGATCTCGGTCGGATTCTCGCCAATGCGCAGCTTGCCCAGCGCCTGGAAGTTCGGCAGGCCTTCGAGGAACAGGATGCGGTCGGCGAGCATGTCGGCATGCTTCATCTCGTCGATCGATTCCTTGTACTCGTGTTCGGCCAGCTCCTTGATGCCCCAGTTCTTCAGCATCTTGGCGTGCAGGAAGTACTGGTTGATCGCGGTCAGCTCGTTGTAGAGGACCTTGTTGAGGAATTCGATGACCTTGGTGTCGCCCTTCATGGGGGTGCTCCTGCACGCTGAAAACGCAGGCACTTTAACGCCTTGCGCGCGGCCGTGAAGGAACGCGAATCGTGCGCATTGGCCTGTGCGGCCGCACGTGAAGGGTGCGAAAGCGCGGCGTCAACGCGCCGCGAAAGAGACGATCAGGCGACCTGGGCCAGACCGAGGACCGGCAGCGGCAGATCGTGGGTGGCACGCGCCTTGGCCAGCAGATCACCGGCCATGTCCAGGCAGGAACCGCAGGTGGCACCACAACCGGTACGCATGGTCAGTTCGGCCACCGTGCTGACGCCATGGCTGGCGGCTTCGCGGATCTGGTGGTCGGTGACTCCGTTGCAGATGCAGACGTACACAGGCGTGAACCGGGCTGACAGGCCAAGAGTGGCCTGTTGGCTATTCCAATGGAAACGAGAATGGTTGTCAATCAGAGACCTGAACCATTCTCGATACGGTTCAGCCGGTCACGTGGCCGGACCATCCCCGGTGGCCTTCTTCGGCCAGTAGCCGCGGGTCCGTGGGCGCTTGCGTGGCCGCTCATGCCCGGCGGTATGCCCTGGCATCCAGGCCTCGGCGGCACTCTTGGGCATGGCGGTCACGCCCTGCCCGGCGACCCCGCGCGCCAACGGCGCCAGATGTCGCAAGGCGCGCGCATAGACGCCACGCTTGAACATCACCACATGCTCCACCGGGTACCAGAAGTCCACCCAGCGCCAGTGATCGAACTCGGGCGAGTCGGTGTGGTCCAGCTTCACGTGGGATTCGTCGCCGGTCAGGCGCAGCAGGAACCAGACCTGCTTCTGGCCGATGCAGACCTGCCGCTCCTGGCGGCGGATGGCCCGCGCCGGCAGCTTGTAGCGCAGCCAGCCGGGCGTCGCCCCGAGCACTTCCACATGCTCAGGCAGCAGGCCGGTCTCTTCCTGCAGTTCACGATACATGGCCTCGACAGGCGTCTCGTCGGTGTTCATGCCACCCTGCGGGAACTGCCAGCCGTCCCGGCGCACGCGTCGTGCCCAGAACACCTGGCCGTCCTGCCGCATCAGCACAATGCCGACGTTCGGTCGATAGCCGTCCGGATCGATCACGATGCGGACTCCTAGAAAATCTACTGGTCGGGACTATCCCATGCCGCCTGTCGACCCACAAGCACGATACAAAAGTGTTGACAGGGGCGATACACATCCGCAGAATAGCGGGCTCACCAAGGCTATGTAGCTCAGCCGGTTAGAGCACAGCACTCATAATGCTGGGGTCGGTGGTTCGAGTCCACCCATAGCCACCACGCTGAAAATCAAGTTGTTTTTCAGCGTGAAAAGTGAGAAAATAGTTGCACGTTTTGCCCCGTCGCCAAGCGGTAAGGCACCTGACTCTGACTCAGGCATTCGGTGGTTCGAATCCATCCGGGGCAGCCAAACAAAAAAGAAAAAAGCCTGATCGAAAGATCAGGCTTTTTTTTGTTTGGTCACGCATCCCACCTTATCCCCGCGCCTGCCGACGCACCCCCTTGAACATCAAGGGGGCTCTTCTCCAGAGAGGCGTCCGGGGTGGGATCCCTTTCTGCAGAACCCCGCCCTGCTGACATGCAACGCCCCGGGTAGTGCCGGCCGCTGGCCGGCAACCTCGAAATGCACTCCCCAGAACGACAAAAGCCCGGCCGAAGCCGGGCTTTTGCT
This sequence comes from Stenotrophomonas sp. SMYL11, assembly GCF_036320005.1. NCBI lineage: Bacteria > Pseudomonadati > Pseudomonadota > Gammaproteobacteria > Lysobacterales > Lysobacteraceae > Stenotrophomonas > Stenotrophomonas sp. SMYL11. The sequence continues at coordinate 334,044 of NZ_JAWIRS010000003.1, read as the reverse complement.
TGTCCAACCAGCGGGCTCCCGAAGGAGCCCAACCAGGCGCGGTAGATCAGCGCTTGGAGAACTGGGTGGCGCGGCGTGCCTTGTGCAGACCGACCTTCTTACGCTCGACTTCACGGGCGTCACGGGTCATGAAGCCAGCCTTGCGCAGCTCGGACTTCAGGGTTTCGTCGTACTCGACCAGAGCACGGGCGATGCCCAGACGGATCGCACCGGCCTGGCCGGTGGTGCCGCCGCCAGCGGCGGTGACCAGGATGTCGAAGCTTTCGGTGTTCTTGGTCAGCTCGAGCGGCTGGCGCACGATCATGCGCGCGGTCTCACGACCGAAGAACTCGTCCAGCGGACGGCCATTGACGGTGATGTTGCCCGAACCCTTGCGCAGGAACACGCGAGCGGTGGAGGACTTGCGGCGGCCAGTGCCGTAGTTTTGAGTGATAGCCATGATTAGATATCCAGAACCTGCGGCTGCTGTGCGGCGTGCGGATGCTCAGTGCCGGCGTAGACCTTGAGCTTGCGGTACATCTGGCGACCCAGCGGGCCCTTCGGCAGCATGCCCTTCACGGCGATCTCGATCACGCGCTCCGGGTGGCGCTCCAGCGCCTGGGCCAGGGATTCGGTCTTCAGGTTGCCGATGTAACCGGTGAAACGGTGATACATCTTGTCCTGCAGCTTCTTGCCGGTGACGGCAATCTTTTCTGCATTGATGACGACCAGGTAGTCGCCGGTATCAACGTGGGGGGTGTAGACCGGCTTGTGCTTGCCGCGCAGACGGCGGGCCAGCTCGGTGGCGAGACGGCCCAGGGTCTTGCCCTCGGCGTCGACGAGGTACCAGTCGCGCTGGACGGTCTCGTTCTTGGCAGTGAAAGTGCTCATGAAGAACTCTAGGTTAGGTCGGGCTCATTGCGGCGAAAGGTTCGCCGGAACTCTGCCACGCGTTGTGAAAAGGTGAAGCGTAAGAGGCGGGATTGTACGCAGGTCAGCCCCTCGTTGCAAGCCGGCCCTTGACCGGGTTGGCAGGGGGACGGGGCCGGGCGAGAATCGCGGGGTCTTCCGCCCCACCGTGTACCGCCATGACCGTGCTCCGCCAGATCACCCCGCTGGACCACCTGCTGACCGAGGCGCAGCGCGCCCTGGACACGGTGTTCGGCAACCCGCCGGCGGCCCGTCCCTACCCGGCCACGGAGACCGACGAGCCCGGCATGGACCGCGCCGAGCGCCGCCATGCGGCCGGGCTGATGCGGATCAACCACGTCGGCGAGGTCTGCGCGCAGGGCCTGTACTTCGGCCAGGCCGCCGTGGCCCGCGACCCGGCCACGCGTGAACACCTGCTGGAAGCGGCCCAGGAAGAGACCGACCACCTGGCCTGGTGCGCCACCCGCCTGGGCGAACTGGACAGCCGTCCGAGCCTGTTCAACCCGCTCTGGTACGCCGGCAGCTACACCATCGGCACCCTGGCCGGGCTGCGTGGCGACGGCTGGAACCTGGGCTTCGTGGTCGAGACCGAGCGCCAGGTGGAGGCACACCTGGACGAGCACCTGGTCGACCTGCCGGCCGGCGACCTGCGCAGCCGCGCGGTCATCGCCGTGATGAAGGAAGACGAGGCCCGCCATGCGGACCACGCCGAGCAGGCCGGCGCACGCCGCCTGCCATTCCCGATCCCGGGCGCGATGGCGCTGGCTTCCAAGGTGATGAAGACCATCGCCTACCGGCTGTAAGTCGCGGGTAGTGGGGGGGGGGGGGGGGGGGGGGGGGGGGCGGGGGGGGGGGGGGCGGGGGCGGCGCGCGGGGTGGGGGGGTGTGGGGGG
>NZ_JAWIRS010000003.1:272152-332232 GCF_036320005.1 Stenotrophomonas sp. SMYL11 | reverse complement strand
CCCGTGCGTCCGGCGCGGCGCCCCCCCCCCCCCCCCCCCCCCCCCCCCGGTGCCCCCCCCCCCCCCCCCCCCACTACCGGTTAATTGGGCGAGACCAGCTTCAGGCCGATCACACCGGCCACGATCAGGCCCACGCAGGCCAGGCGGGCCGGCGATGCGCTGTCGTTGAACAGATAGATGCCCAGCACTGCCACGCCCATGGCGCCGATACCGGTCCAGATCGCGTAGGCCGTGCCGACCGGGATGCTCTTCATCGCCTGGCTCATCAGGTACAGGCTGATCAGTGCGGACACGACCGTGGCAGCGGTGGTAAGGGGTTTGCTGAAGCCTTCGGAGTACTTCATTCCGAGGGCGAAACCGATCTCGAACAAGCCGGCCAGCAGCAGGTAGATCCAGGGCATGGGTGGGGGCTCCTTACCTTTTTTGAGAAAAACGAAACGGCCCGGTGTTTTCACACCGGGCCGTGGGTCGGTACATCACCGTGGAACTATAACCTGTGCGGGGCACTGGTTCCACGCGGCGGGTCGTCCCGCCTGGGTGGCGATGCCTGCGGGCATCGCACATGGGACTTACTCGGACAGGTTCCGGCCGTGGAACAGCTCTTCGATCTCGCGCTTGAGCAGCGCTTCGATCTTCATGCGTTCCTTGAACGACAGGTTCTTGGCCTTTTCTTCGAACAGGTACTGGTCCAGGTCGAAGTCCTTCAGGTGCATCTTCGTGTGGAAGATGTTTTCCTGGTAGACGTTGACGTCGAACATCTCGTAACGCGACTTGATGTTCTTGGCCAGGAAGTTCTGGATCGAGTTGATCTTGTGATCGATGTAGTGCTTCTTGCCCTTCACATCGCGGGTGAAGCCACGGACGCGGTAGTCCATGATCACGATGTCCGACTCGAGGCTTTCGATCAGGTAGTTCAGGGCCTTCAGCGGCGAAATGACGCCACAGGTGGCCACGTCGATGTCGGCGCGGAACGTCGCGATGCCTTCCTGCGGATGGGTCTCCGGGTAGGTGTGGACAGTGATGTGGCTCTTGTCCATGTGCGCGACCACGGCATCGGGAATCAGCTCCTTGCCGGCCTGCTTCTTGTCGATCACCGGCTCTTCGGAGATCAGGATGGTCACCGAGGCACCCTGCGGGTCGTAGTCCTGGCGGGCCACGTTCAGGATGTTGGCGCCGATGATCTCGGCGACATCGGTCAAGATTTGAGTCAGCCTGTCGGCGTTGTACTCTTCATCGATGTATTCAATGTAACGCTGACGCTCCTCTTCGGTGCGCGCGTAACACACGTCATAGATGTTGAAGCTCAGCGCCTTGGTGAGGTTGTTGAAACCCTGCAGCCTCAGGCGAGGCAACGGCTTGACCACGGCGGTCGATTCCTGTGTAAGAAGGGAAAGGGGGAATTATGGGGCAAACTGTCCCCGGGGGGAACGTGAAGACCGCTCACATCTGGCACACTGTTTGCCCTTAACAATTGCGCTGGTTAAGCTCCGCTATCGACCCCGTGAATCCGTTCATGCGCAGAGGGAGCGCTCCTATCGTGTCAACCGTGCGCCTAGCTAGCAGTCCACTGGCCCTGGATATCGCCACAATCGATCGTTTCCTGGCGCACAGCCACAGGCGGCGATACCCCACCCGTACCGACGTCTTCCGACCCGGTGACCCGGCGGGAACCCTGTATTACGTCATCAGCGGCTCGGTTTCGATCATGGCCGAGGAAGATGACGATCGCGAGCTGGTGCTGGGCTACTTCGGTGCCGGCGAGTTCGTCGGCGAGATGGGCCTGTTCGTCGAATCGGACCGCCGCGAGGTGATCCTGAGGACCCGCACCGCCTGCGAGCTGGCCGAAATCAGCTACGAGCGCCTGCACCAGCTGTTCCTCGGCCCGCTGTCGGCCGACGCCCCGCGCCTGCTGTACGCGCTGGGCCAGCAGATCTCCAAGCGCCTGCTCGACACCAGCCGCAAGGCCAGCCGACTGGCATTCCTGGACGTGACCGACCGGATCGTGCGCACCCTGCACGACCTGGCGCAGGAACCGGAGGCGATGAGCCACCCGCAGGGCAGCCAGCTGCGCGTCTCGCGCCAGGAGCTGGCACGCCTGGTCGGCTGCTCGCGCGAAATGGCCGGCCGCGTGCTGAAGAAGCTGCAGACCGACGGCCTGCTGCATGCCCGCGGCAAGACCGTGGTGCTGTACGGCACCCGTTGACCGTTGAGCACCCGGTGGGTGCGGACCTTGGTCCGCACTCCTTCGCGCGCTAGGCTCGGTGCATGGAACTGAGCAGCGAATTCTGGTGGTTCATCCTCATCGGCCTCGGCGCCCAGCTGGTGGACGGCGCGCTGGGCATGGCGTTCGGCCTGGTGTCGTCGTCGGTGATGCTGGCCATGGGCATTCCGCCCGCGCAGGCCAGTGCAGCCATCCACACCGCCGAGGTGTTCACTACTGGCGCCTCCGGCGTGTCGCATCTGGTCGCCGGCAATGTCGATAAGCGCCTGTTCCTGCGCCTGGCGCTGCCCGGTGCGGTGGGCGGCGCCGTGGGCGCCTACGTGCTCACGCAGATCCCCGGCGACATCATCCGCCCCCTCATCTACCTGTACCTGCTGGTGCTGGCGATCATCATCCTGGCCCGCGCCGCGGGGCGCTGGATGCCCAAGGGCGAGATCCGCCGGGTGCCGGTGCTGGGCTTCTTCGCCGGCCTGCTCGACGCCAGCGGCGGGGGCGGCTGGGGGCCGGTGGCCACCTCCACCCTGCTGGCCCGCGGCGGCCAGGCACGCACCACCATCGGCACGGTGAACGCGGCCGAGTTCGTGGTCACCCTGACGGTTTCAGCAACGTTCCTGCTGTCGATGGGGCTGCATCACCTGCAGATCGTGGCCGGCCTGCTGATCGGCGGCATGATGGCCGCGCCGGTGGCCGCACTGCTGGTGAAGCGCCTGAAGGAACGCTGGGTGCTGGTGGCCGTGGGCGTGCTGGTGCTGGGCATCAGCCTGTTCCAGATCGGGCATGCGCTGACCGGGTATCTGGCGCGCTGAGCGCTCGCCGGGCATGGCCCGGCGCTAGCTGCACGGGATTCGGTAGTGCCGGCCGCTGGCCGGCAACCCCGCAAGCCCTTCCGCAGTCATGAAGTTGCCGGCCACCGGCCGGCACTACCGGGTCGCAGCCCGGCACTCCGTCATCCCATCCCCGGCGGATTCCGCGCGTTACACCTTGTCGCCACCGCGGTCCACGCAGCCCCAGTTGAGGATGCGGGTACCGGCCGGCAGCACGCGGCGGAAGAAGTCCACGCGCCCCGGCTTCGGGTTCACCACCACCGGCGCCTTGGCGGCCAGCAGCAGCGGCAGGTCGGCGGTGCTGTCGGAGTAGGCGATATCGATATCGCCGTAGCCGCGCTCGCGCAGCATGCGCATCTTCTCTTCGTTGTGGCAGTGGCGGGTCGGGCCGACGCCACCCAGCCGTGGGCCGACCTCGGTGCCGATCACCGGTACGTCCTGGTGGGCCACGAAGGCCAGGATCGCGCGTGCCAGCTCTGGTGGCGCGCCCGTGGCAACCACCACGCGGTCACCCTTGGCGCGGTGCGCGGCGAACACCTCCAGCGCCTGTGGCAGCAGCTTGGCGCGCATCTGCGCCTCGTTGCGCAGCACATAGGTGTCGATCACCTTGTTGAAATCGCGCGCCCGGTGCAGGCCGAAACTGCCGATCCACACATAGACCGAAATACCGGCACGACGCGTCGGCAGCATCGCCACCATCGGCCCGGCGATCGGTGTGACCAGCAGCGCCGCCAGCATCCGCAACGGGTTGCGCTTGATCAGCGAGGCGAACAGGTGGGTGCCCGAATCGCCGTCGTAGAGGGTGTGGTCGAAGTCGAAGACCACCAGCGGTGCATCGTCGCGCGGCGTCGGATAGTGCGTTTTCATGCCGCGAAGAATAGCTGACGCAGGCCCTCGCCCGGCTCTTCCACGCGCATGAAGGCCTCGCCCACCAGGAACGAGTGGATGCCGGCATCGCGCATCAGCGCCACGTCCTGCGGACCGAGGATGCCGCTCTCGGTGACCAGCAGGCGATCGCGCGGCACCGCCTTCTGCATGTCCAGCGTGGTCTGCAGCGACACCTCGAAGGTGCGCAGGTTGCGGTTGTTGATGCCGATCATCGGTGCCGGTACCTGCAGCGCACGCTCCAGCTCGTCGATGTCGTGCACTTCCACCAGTACGTCCATACCCAGCGACATCGCCAGTTCGGACAGCGTGGCCAACTGCGTGTCGTCCAGCGCAGCGACGATCAGCAGAATGCAGTCGGCGCCCAGCACGCGCGCCTCGTACACCTGGTAGGCGTCGATCACGAAGTCCTTGCGCAGCACCGGCAGCGTGCAGGCCTCGCGGGCCTGCTGCAGGTAGGCGTCGGCCCCCTGGAAGAAGTCCACATCGGTCAGCACCGACAGGCAGCTGGCGCCGCCGAACTCGTAGCTGACGGCGATGTCGGCCGGGCGGAAATCCGCACGGATCACACCCTTGGAGGGGCTGGCCTTCTTCACCTCGGCAATCACCGCCGGGTCGCCGTTGGCCACCGCCGCCTGCAGCGCGCTCACGAAGCCACGGACCGGCGGGGCACTGGCCAGGGCGGCCTGCAGCGCCTCCAGCGGGCGCTGGGCGCGGCGCTGGGCCACTTCTTCGGCCTTGCGGGCCAGGATCGTCTGCAGGATGTCGCTCATCGTCGTCGGTTCAATGCGGGGGCGGTGAGGACGGCCATTATCGGCCATCAAGAGGGTCAGGCTGAACCGCGCGCTCAGGCAACCAGCGCGCGGGTGGTTTCTACATACTGCTGCAGGCGCTGGCGGGCGCTGCCGTTGGCGATGGCGGCACGCGCGCGGGCCAGGCCATCGCCGATGTCGCTGGCCACGCCGGCCACGTACAGCGCGGCGCCTGCGTTCAGGGCCACGATGTCCAGCGCCGGGCCGGGCTCGTTGTCCAGCACCGCGCGCAGCATCGCGATGGACTGCTCCGGGCCGTCCACGCGCAGGTTGCGGCTGGCCGACATGGCGATGCCGAAGTCTTCCGGGTGGATTTCGTACTCGCGCACCTTGCCGTCGCGCAGCTCGCCCACCAGGGTACCGGCACCCAGCGAGATCTCGTCCATGTTGTCGCGGCCCCAGACCACCATGGCGCGTTCGGTGCCCAGCTCGCGCAGCACGCGCGCCTGGATACCCACCAGATCGGGATGGAACACGCCCATCAGCACCGACGGCGCGCTGGCCGGGTTGGTCAGCGGGCCGAGGATGTTGAAGATGGTGCGCACGCCCATCTCACGGCGTACCGGCGCGACGACCTTCATCGACGGATGATGGATCGGCGCGAACATGAAGCCGATGCCGGTCCGGTCGATCGCAGCGGCCACCTGGGCCGGCTGCAGCTCGATGGCCGCGCCCAATGCTTCCACCGCATCGGCGCTGCCGGACTTGGACGACACGCTGCGGTTGCCATGCTTGGCCACGCGCGCACCGGCCGCGGCGGCGACGAACATCGCGCAGGTGGAGATGTTGAAGGTGTGCGAGCCATCGCCACCGGTGCCGACGATGTCGACCAGGTGGGTGGTATCGGCCACCGGCACCGCCAGCGCGAATTCGCGCATGACCGTGGCGGCCGCAGCGATCTCGTCGATGGTTTCCTTCTTCACCCGCAGTCCGGTGAGGATGGCGGCGGTCATCATCGGCGACACATCGCCGCGCATGATCTGCCGCATCAGGTCGACCATTTCGTCGAAGAAGATTTCGCGGTGCTCGATGGTGCGTTGCAGGGCTTCCTGGGGGGAGAAGCTCATGGGAATGCTCCTAGGATCAGGCCGCCGGACGCTGCAGGAAATTGCGCAGCAGGGCGTGGCCGTGTTCGGTGAGGATGGATTCGGGGTGGAACTGCACGCCTTCCACCGGGAACTGGCGGTGGCGCAGGCCCATGATCTCTTCGATCGAGCCATCCTCGTTCTCGGTCCACGCGGTCACTTCCAGCGCGTCGGGCAGGCTGTTCTTGTCCACCACCAGCGAGTGGTAGCGGGTGGCCTGGTAACCGTCCGGCAGGCCGGCGAACACGCCCTTGCCTTGATGGCGGATCGGCGAAGTCTTGCCATGCATGATGTTGCCGGCACGGATGACCGTGCCGCCGTAGACCTGGCCGATGCCCTGGTGGCCCAGGCACACGCCGAGGATCGGCGTGGTCGGGCCCAGGCGCTGGATCAGCTCCAGCGACACGCCCGCCTCGTTCGGCGTGCACGGGCCGGGCGAGATGACGATGCGCTCGGGCTTCTGCGCGGCGATCTCGTCCACGCTCATCGCATCGTTGCGCACCACCTTCACCTCGGCGCCCAGCGTCTGCAGGTACTGCACGAGGTTGTAGGTGAAGCTGTCGTAGTTGTCGATCATCCACAACATGGTCAGGTTCCGTCGCTTATCAGGAAAATGGCGTACACGTTTTCGGTGTAGGTGATGGGGCCGGCTTCAATGGATTCGCGTTCAGCGGGTGCCGGCGCCGAGGCCGGTGCGTAGCTGCCGGTCACCGAGATCCTGTCCAGATACTCACCATCCTCGCCCAGCTGCGGCCATTGCCCGGCCTGGATGCCATAGGCGAAGTTCGGCGCCACGTCGGAGATGCTGTACAGGCCGCGCACCTTTGTTCCATAGGCCTTGGCCAGCCCCTCCGCGGACTCCCGGGTCTTGGCCGCCGCCTCGCCCTTGAGTTCGCGTCGCAGCGCCACTTCACCGGAGTACGTCGGTGCCATGCTGCTGACCTGTACGTTCTCGTTGGCCTTCAGTGCACCCAGCACGTCCTGCATCTGCTTCACGCTGGCGAAGCTGGCGCGCAGCTGGCGCGCCACGCGGGTGCCGACGAAGACCTGCCGGTTCTGCTCATAGCGCGTGGCGGGGCCGATGCGCAGGTTGTCCGCGCGCACGCTGCCGTCCACCGCCTTGTGCTGCCTGAACAGCGCCAGCGCGCGCGCCACGTTGTCCTGCACGCGGCGGCGCGCCGCATCGGCATCCATGTCGGTCTCTTCGATGTTCAACTGCAGGCCGAAGCGGTCGGGCATCACCGTGCGGGTACCCTGCCCTTTCACCAGCAGATGCGGCTGCGAGGGAATGGTATTGGCCTGCGCCCACGCAGACGGAGCCATCGTGGCCAGCAGCGACGACCACAGCAATGCGCTCAACAGCTTCATGCGGTACTCCTTGTCTTCAGTGGGAACAGCGGAAGGTGCCGCGGCGCGGGCCACGGCACGGGAAGGCTTACAGGCCCTTGGCAGCCTGGGCGACGGCACGGAACAACGCGCGGCCCTTGTTCATCGTCTCGTCCCATTCCTTGTCCGGGTCCGAGTCGTAGACGATGCCAGCGCCAGCCTGCACGTACAGGCGGCCATCCTTGATGACCGCAGTGCGGATCGCGATCGCGGTATCGGCATCACCATGCCAGCCGATGTAACCGATGCTGCCGGCGTAGACGTTGCGCTTGATCGGTTCCAGTTCGCGGATCACTTCCAGCGCGCGGATCTTCGGCGCGCCGCTGACCGTACCGGCCGGGAAGGTGGCGCGCAGCACGTCGGCATAGCTCAGGCCCGGCTGCAGCTGGCCGGTCACTTCGCTGACGATGTGCATGACGTGGCTGTAGCGCTCGATCACGAACTGCTCGCCCACTTCCACGGTGCCGGCCTTGGACACGCGGCCGGCATCGTTGCGGCCCAGGTCGATCAGCATCAGGTGCTCGGCGCGCTCTTTCGGATCGGCCAGCAGTTCGGCTTCCAGTGCCTGGTCCAGCTCGGGCGTGGCGCCGCGTGGGCGGGTGCCGGCGATCGGGCGCACGGTCACTTCTCCATCCTGCAGGCGCACCAGGATTTCCGGCGACGAACCGACCACCTGCAGGTCGCCGACATCCAGGAAATACATGTACGGCGAGGGATTCAGAGCGCGCAGCGCGCGGTACACATCCACCGGGCGCGCCTTGAACGGCACGCTCAGGCGCTGGCTGAGCACCACCTGGAAGATGTCGCCGGCACGGATGTACTCCTTGCTGCGCTGCACCGCATCGACGAAGCCTTCGCGGGTGAAACCGGAAACAAAATCGGACTCGTCCAGCACGTCGCTGTTGAGCGGTGCGGGATAACCAGCGCCCGGCGCGCGCAGCTTGGCGGTCAGTGCATCCAGGCGCGCCTGCGCCTGCTCGAAGGCGCCCTCGGCCCGCGGGTCGGCGTGCACGATCAGGTACAGGCGGCCCTTGAGATTGTCGAACACCGCCAGCTCGTTGGAATCCAGCAGCAGGATGTCCGGCGTACCCAGCTCATCGCGGCCGGCCGGCGGCGCCAGGCGCGGCTCGATGTAGCCGATGCACTCGAAACCGAACCAGCCGACCAGGCCACCGGTGAAGCCCGGCAGGCCTTCCAGCTTCGGCACCGAGTGGGCGCTGCGCAGCGCCTCGACCTCGGCGAACGGGTCGGCCACCTCGCGGGTTTCCACCACCTGGCCGTCTTCGCGCACGGTCAGCGTATGGCCGTGGAAGGCGTACACCCGGCGCGCCGGCAGGCCGATGATCGAGTAACGACCAAAGCGCTCGCCGCCTTCGACGGATTCAAACAGGTAGGTATTGGGGCCGTCGGCGAGCTTCAGATAGACCGAAAGCGGCGTGTCCAGGTCGGACAGCACTTCACGGACGACGGGAATATGGGTGTGGCCTTCAGCGGCCTGCAGCTGAAACTGAGCGTGCGAGTTCAAGACGACTTTCCTTCCGGGACACAGCGTTATGGGGGCGGACGACGGCAACGGGCCACCATCGCCACCAACGGCGTGCGGAAGAAAGGGTATGCGGGGTCGTCAGGCTGGACACCCCTTGACTGTATCGCAGGATTGGCGGGAGGGAAACCCTGTGAACCTGAACCACGGCAAGCACGGGGCCAGCGGCGGGACCAGTGATGGGGACCGCGGCGGCGATCGGCACGGGAACCGGTAGAGTCGACTGTTAGTCGACTGCTCTTCGTCCCGACGGCGTAAAAACCCCGCGCTTCGCGCGCAAGTCGACTAACAGTCGACTCTACCCAACGGCGCTAGCCCTGCCCGCCCAGCAACGGGCAGCCGGCCGGCAGGTGCATCCGCACCCTGCCCGGTACGCACGCGATGCGGAACTGGCGCGCCTGTACCGGTTCGCCGTCCAGGTTGAGCGTCAGCGGGCGCTCGGATTCCACCTGCAGCCATGGCAGCCGCGCGCGCGTGGCCAGCTGTTCGAGTGCAGCCTGGGTGCCGGACTTCAGCATCTGGCCAAGCGTGGCGGTGACTTCACCTTCCAGCTCCGGAAGTACGGTTACATCCAGCAGCCCATCGTCGATCAGTGCCTGCGGGCACAATTGCTGGCCACCACCGGCCTGGCGGCCATTGCCGATGCCGAGCGCGATGAAGTCGCCTTCCCACGCGAAATCCGGGCCCGACAGGCGCGCATGGATCGGCTCGATCCGCCCCAGCTTGGCGATGCCGGTAATCACGTAGGCCAGCCCGCCCAGCATCTTCTTCAAGCCGGCATCGGTCTCCACCGTCACCTGCGTGCCGAAACCACCGCTGGCAAGGTTGGCGCACCACCATTGGGTGCCATCGGCGTCCACGCGCAGCAGATCGATGGCATGCGGCGTGGCCTGCCCGATCAAGGCGAAGGCCGCCTTCGGCTCGGTCGGGATGCCGGCCGCAGTCGCGAAGTCGTTGGCGGTCCCCATCGGGATCAGCGCCAGCGAGGGCAACGCATCTGCCGGCTCCTCACGATGCGCCAGTGTCTCGGCCACCGCGCTGAGCGTGCCGTCGCCACCGGCGGCCACGATCACGTCCACGCCATGATCGATCGCCTCGGCCACGTAGCGTTCGGCGTCACCGTCTTCCCAGGTCACCCGCACTTCCAGCTGCACGCCCTGCCCGCGCCAGTGGCCGACGGCGTCGCGCAACTCATCGTTGCCAGCGGATTTGCCATTGAGGATCAGGCGCCAGCGCGGTGCGGCCATTTGGTGCTTCCAGGACGGGGGCGCACAGGCTAGCAATGCGCTGTTTGTCCGCGGTGAATGTCACGCAGATGTCATTCAGCAACCGGAGAATGGAAGGCCATAGCAGGGACGACGGATGGAGGCAGGATCAGCCTCCCACGCATGCAGCGAGGCCACGCCAGTGATTGGCGTGGCTTTTTTTTTTGCCGGCAGTAGATCCACGCCATGCGTGGATGCACTTCGCCTCAACCGTTGGCGAAATCGTGCAATGCCTGGCCCTGCAGCCGGTACACGGTCCACTCGTCCTGCGGCGTGGCGCCAGCGGCGGTGTAGAACTCGATGGCCGGGGTATTCCAGTCCAGCACCGACCATTCGAAACGGCCGCAGCCTTCGGCCACGGCCTGGCGTGCGATGTACTTCAGCAGCGCCTTGCCGGCGCCGACGCCACGCTTTTCCTGGCTGACGTACAGGTCTTCCAGGTAGATGCCCTTGCGGCCCAGCCAGGTGGAGTAGTTGTAGAAGTACACCGCATAGCCGATGGCCTCGCCGTCGGCTTCGCAGATCAGCGCACGCGCCGTAGCGTCGGCGCCGAACAGGCTTTCGGCAATGCCGATCTCATCGGTCTGCACCGAATGCTCGGCCTTCTCGTAGATGGCCAGTTCGCGGATGAACTGCAGGATCAGGCCGGCATCGGCCACAGTGGCCGGACGGATGTTCAACAGAGCCATGGGCGGAAAAGGGGGACGGAGGGAATCAGGCGAGCTTAATCCCCTCTGCCCCTTTTTTGTCAGCGTGCCGCAGCGACATTCGCGCGCATCTGCGCGATCACGTCCTGGTAGCTGGCCTTGGCGTTGAAGATGGCCGAGCCGGCGACGAAGGTGTCGGCACCGGCCGCAGCGATCTCGCCGATGTTGTCGGCCTTCACGCCGCCGTCGATCTCCAGGCGGATGTCCTTGCCGCTGGCATCGATCATCTTGCGCACCACGCGCAGCTTGTCCAGCGCCGAGGGAATGAAGGCCTGGCCGCCGAAGCCCGGGTTGACCGACATCAGCAGCACCAGATCCAGGTCGTCCAGCACCCAGTCGAGGATGTCCACCGGGGTGGCCGGATTGAGCACGATGCCCGGCTTGCAGCCCAGTGAGCGGATCAGCTGGATGGTGCGGTGCACGTGGCGGCTCGCTTCCGGATGGAAGCTGATGTAGGTGGCACCGGCTTCGGCAAAGTCCGGGATGATGCGGTCCACCGGCTCGACCATCAGGTGCACGTCGATCGGCGCGGTCACGCCGTGCTTGCGCAGCGCCTGGCAGACCATCGGGCCGATGGTCAGGTTCGGCACGTAGTGGTTGTCCATCACGTCGAAGTGGACCCAGTCCGCGCCGGCGGCGAGGACGTTGTCGACTTCCTCGCCGAGGCGGGCGAAGTTGGCGGACAGGATGGAGGGGGCGATGAGGCAGTTGGACATGGCCGGGCCTTGCAACGAGGGGAAAGTGGGTCAGCGCTTGCGCAGGGTCTTGATGCGGTCGTAGGCGGCGTTGATCCGCCGCGACTTCTGCTCGGCCTGCTGCTGCAGCTCGGGGGCGGCGCCGCCGAGCTTGTCGGGGTGGTACTGCGAGATAAGCCTGCGGTAGGCGCGCTCGACCTCGGCATCGGTGGCCTCGGAGGTCAGCCCCAGCTCCCGGTACGGGTTCTCCTTGTTCAGGCGGAACCAGTCCGAATCGAAGGCGTGGCCGATCAACAGGCCGACCACCGCGCCGAACAGCGGATTGGGCCGGAACAGCAGGGCGCCGGCGATGAATCCGAGCAGTTTTCCGTACCAGCGCATGGCGCTCCGGGGTCGACCGACGAAATGGACGCTCATTTTACGTCACAGCGGGCCCGGACGGCTTTACACTAGGCCGCCCGCTGGTCAGCGGGCCCGCCGGGTCCGCTGGGCAGCCGTATCGACAACGCCCCAGGAGTGCCCGTGCCAACCACGCTGTTGCAATCCGATCTCCCCGGCCTGCCCTTGCGCCACCGCGGCAAGGTGCGTGATGTGTTCGATATCCCGCGCGAGCGGCTTCCTGCAGGGACCCCGCCGGGCGACTACCTGCTGATGGTGGCCACCGATCGCCTGTCGGCGTTCGACGTGGTCCTGCCCGACCCGATCCCGGGCAAGGGCGAGATGCTCTGCCAGGTCTCCAACTTCTGGTTCGCCAAGACCGCGCACCTGATGCCCAACCACCTGACCGGCATCGACGTGGCCAGCGTGCTGCCCGAAGGCGTGGACCCGGTCCTGTACGCCAAGCGCGCGGTGGTCACCCGCAAGCTGAAGCCGGTGCCGGTGGAAGCGATCGCCCGCGGCTACCTGATCGGCAGCGGCTGGAAGGACTACCAGCGCACCGGCAAGGTCAGCGGCATCGACCTGCCCGACGGCCTGCGCCAGGCCGAGCAGCTGCCCGAGCCGATCTTCACCCCCTCGACCAAGGCCGCTGTTGGCGACCATGACGAGAACATCGATTTCGATGCGATGGTGAAGCAGGTCGGTGCGGACCTGGCCGAGCGCGTGCGCGACGCCACTCTGCGCATCTACAAGTTCGCCGCCGATTACGCCCGCGAGCGCGGCATCATCCTGGCCGATACCAAGTTCGAGTTCGGTACCGACGCCGATGGCCGCCTGTACATCATGGACGAGATGCTGACGCCGGATTCCTCGCGTTACTGGCCGGCCGACGAGTACGAAGTGGGTACCAGCCCGCCGAGCTACGACAAGCAGTTCGTGCGCGATTACCTGGAGACGCTGGACTGGGGCAAGACCGCCCCGGGCCCGACCATCCCGGCCGAGATCATCGAGCGCACCCGCGCCAAGTACGCCGAGGCGCTGCAGCGCCTGGCCGGGATCAGCGTCGACTGATCCCCTGTGCCCCCGGCCGGTCGCCGGGGGCGTTCTGAATGCGGTAGTGCCGGCCGCTGGCCGGCAACCTCGCGAACTCGGCTATGCTCTGGATTGCCGGCCCGGGGGCGCGCCCCGCGCGGCCCCCCCCCGCCCCCGCCCCCCCCCCGGGGGGGGGGCCCCCCCCCCCCCCCCCCACTACCGTTGTCCGAGGAAGCAACGCAGCATGCAGACCACCACCCAGCTTGCGCGGCCGATCGACCGCTATTTCGCCAGCTACTCCGACGACCACCGCAATGTCATCAACCAGCGCATCCACGTGGTGGCGGTCCCGGCGATCCTGTGGTCGGTGGTGGCCTTGCTGTGGTGCCTGCCGCCGCTGATCACCTGGTTCCAGTACGGCATCTGGTCGGCGTTCGCGATGTTCAGCGCCTGGTGCTTCTACAACAAGCTGTCGCGCCCGCTGGGCATCGGCATGCTCATCCAGTTCTTCGTGTTCGGCTGCCTGTGCCGCCTGCTGGAGGCCGAGATCGGCCTGCACAACCTGTTCTGGCTGGCGGTGGGCGTGTTCGTGGTGGCCTGGATCGCGCAGTTCATCGGTCACAAGTTCGAGGGTCGCAAACCCAGCTTCCTGACCGACCTGACCTACCTGCTGATCGGCCCGGCCTGGGTGATGGCCAAGTTCTACCGCAAGCTCGACTGGCGCTACTGACCTGCCCATGGCCGACGGCGCCCCTCGTTTCCTGAACGGGCGGATTCCGTCACCCACACTCCACGACGGCCCTGCCAGCCTGCGCCGGTGATCCATTCCCTACCTCCCGCCCGTCGACGGCAGCCCCTGTGCGACAGGGCCTGCGGTCTCCCTGCGTGGGCGTAGGGTGTCCCTCTAGGGCAACCGGGGAGTGACTGCAGGAACGCGATGCTGCACCGCAGAAAAAATGAATCAGCGAACGTTACATGCAATTGATCGCTGTTCGATGGGTTTCGGCGACATTTCGCAGCCTGTTATTCTCCCTGACCTGCTCGTGAATCATGGATTCCCTGCATGCTCCCCAGCCTGCCCCTGCTGCTGGCCCTGCCGTTCCTGATGGCAGCGGCTGTTGCGGCCTTCCCCCGTAGTTCGCGCTCGACTGCTGCCTGGCTGGCGGCGCTGGCGCCGTTGGGCGGGCTGGCCATCCTCGGCTGGCTGACCCCGTCGGTGCTCGACGGCCAGCTGGTGCGGACGATGGTCCCTTGGCTGCCGCAGATCGGCCTGGACTTCACCCTGCGTCTGGACGGGCTGGCCTGGATGTTCGCCGGGCTGGTGCTCGGCATCGGCGCGCTGGTGGTGCTGTATGCGCGCTACTACCTGAGCCAGCAGGACAACGCCCACCGCTTCTACTGCTACCTGCTGCTGTTCATGGGCGCCATGCTGGGCATGGTCCTGTCGGGCAACCTGCTGTTGCTGATGATCTTCTGGGAAATGACCAGCATCAGCTCGTTCCTGCTGATCGGCTTCTGGTCGCACCGCCAGGACGCCCGCGAGGGCGCGCGGATGGCGCTGGTGATCACCGGCGGCGGCGGTCTGGCCCTGCTCGGTGGCGTGCTGCTGATCGGCCGCATCGTCGGCAGCTTCGACCTGGACGTGGTGCTGGCCGCCGGCGAGCAGATCCGCGCCAGCGCGCTGTACCCGTACGCCCTGTTCCTGGTGCTGGCCGGCATCTTCACCAAGAGCGCGCAGTTCCCGTTCCACTTCTGGCTGCCGCACGCGATGGCGGCGCCGACCCCGGTCTCGGCCTACCTGCACTCGGCCACCATGGTGAAGGCCGGCGTGTTCCTGCTGGCGCGCCTGCACCCGGCGCTGGCCGGCAGTGACCTGTTCTTCTATACGGTCAGCGGCATCGGCGCGCTGACCCTGCTGATCGGCGCCTGGAACGCGATCTTCCAGCACGACCTGAAAGGCCTGCTGGCGTACTCGACCATTTCCCACCTGGGCCTGATCACCCTGCTGTTCGGCCTGTCCACGCCGATGGCAGTGGTGGCCGGCGTGTTCCACATCCTCAACCACGCCACCTTCAAGGCCTCGCTGTTCATGGCCGCTGGCATCATCGACCACGAGACCGGCACCCGTGACATGCGCAAGCTGGGTGGCCTGCGCAGGCTGATGCCGTTCACCAGCGCGCTGGCGATCATCGCCTCGCTGGCGATGGCCGGCATCCCGCTGCTCAACGGTTTCCTGTCCAAGGAAATGCTGTTCGCCGAAGCGATTACCGCGGGCGGGCCGGGCATCATGCGCGCGGCCGTGTCGATCGCCGCGCTGCTGGCCGGTGTGTTCGGCGTGGCCTACAGCCTGCGCTTCGTGCACGACACCTTCTTCGGCCCCGGCCCGCACGACCTCGACCGCGTGCCGCATGAGCCGCCGCGCTGGATGAAGGTGCCGGTGGAGTTGCTGGTGGTGATCTGCATCGCGGTGGGTGTGGCTCCGGCACTGACCGTGGCGCCGGTGCTGCATGCCGCCGCCGCGTCGATCCTCGGCCCGGCCATGCCCGAGTACAGCCTGGCGGTATGGCACGGCTTCAACCTGCCGCTGGCGATGAGCGCGATGGGCGTGGTCGGGGGCGTGGCGCTGTACTTCGGGCTGCGCAAGCTGATCAACCTGCACGGCGTAACCAACGTCAGCACCGGTCGCAACGTATTCCATGCGCAGCTGGATGCGGTTTCCGCGCTGGCCATGCGCCTGACCAACGGCATCGCCAATGGCAGCCTGCAGCGCATGCTGCTGGGCCTGGTGCTGGTGGCGATCGCGGTCGCCGCAGCGCCGTTCGTGGCTAACCCGGCCTCGCCGAACTGGACCGCGCCGCAGCCGATTCCGCTGCTGGGCTGGGCACTGTGGCTGGTGATGATGTCCTGCGCGGTGGCCACCCTGCGCGTCTACAAGCAGCGCCTGCTGGCGGTGCTGCTGGTCGGTGGCGTCGGCCTGATGGTGGCGCTGACCTTCGTGTTCCTGTCCGCGCCGGACCTGGCCCTGACCCAGCTGCTGGTGGAGATGGTGACCCTGGTGCTGATGCTGCTGGGCATGAACTACCTGCCCGCGCAGTCCGGGCCGGAGCGGCCGCGCTGGCGCAAGCGCCGCGATGCGGTGATCGCGATCATCGCCGGCGCCGGCCTGGGCGCGCTGGCTTATTCCGCCATGACCCTGCCGCCGAACACCATGGCCGGCGAGCTGCTCGCCCGTGCCCTGCCCGAGGCCTATGGCCAGAACGTGGTCAACGTGATCCTGGTCGACTTCCGCGGCTTCGATACCTTCGGCGAGATCACCGTGTTCGGCATCGCCGCACTGGTGGTGCATGCGCTACTGCGTCGCACGCGGATGGCGCCGGAGCAGATCATGCCCGGCCCGCCGATCAAGCTGCCGGTGCCGGCCGACCTGGCGCAGATCATGTTCCCGCTGACCCTGACCGTATCGATCTTCCTGTTCCTGCGCGGCCACAACGCGCCGGGCGGTGGCTTCATCGCCGGCCTGGTGCTGGCGGTGCCGCTGCTGATCCAGTACGTGATCCAGGGCACCGCGTCGGTGGAATCGCGCTTCGGCTTCGACTACATCCGCTGCATCGGCATGGGCCTGCTGATCGCCCTGCTCAGCGGCAGCGCGTCGATGCTGTTCGGCGTGCCGTTCCTGACCAGCGGCCACCTCGACCTGCACCTGCCGCTGATCGGCGACGTGCCGCTGGCGAGTGCGATCGGCTTCGACATCGGCGTCTATCTTGTGGTGTTCGGCGGTGCCATGCTGATGCTGTCGATGATGGGCACGATCAAGCCGTCGCGTACCCGCACTGCCCGCAAGGGTGAGATCGACCTGCAACGCCGCTCGGCACGCACCGGGGAGATGCACTGATGGAACTGGCCCTGGCTACCGCGATCGGCGTGCTGACCGCCATCGGCATCTACCTGCTGCTGCGTGCGCGCAGCTTCGATGTGATCCTCGGCATGACCTTCCTGTCCTACGCCACCAACCTGCTGATCTTCGCCGGTGGCCGCGTGGTGCTGGGCAAGGCGCCAGTGCTGCAGGAAGGCGTGGACAGCCACCTCGGCAACTACACCGATCCCCTGCCACAGGCGCTGGTGCTGACCGCGATCGTGATCGCCTTCGCGATGACCGCGGTCAGCATCGTGCTGGCCATGCGCAGCCGCAGCGATAACCACAGCGACCATGTGGACGCCCACGAGCCGGAGGACGACCTGCAGGATGAGAGCGTGCTGCCGCGCCAGGGCGAGGACCGCGCATGAACCACCTGGTGATCCTGCCCATCCTGATTCCGCTGCTGGGTGCTGCACTGTCGCTGTTCGTCGAACACCGCCGCTATGGCCCCAGGGTGCAGCGCGCGGTGGCCTGGACTGCGCTGTCGGCGCTGGCGCTGGCGGTGGGCCTGCTGTTTGCCGCCACCGCCACTGGTGAGATCAACGTCTACCTGCTCGGCGACTGGCCGTCGCGTCTGGGCATCGCGCTGGTGGCCGACCGGCTGTCGGCGTGGATGCTGCTGACCACCCTGCTACTGGCCATTCCCTGCCTGCTGCATGCCTGCTCGGGCTGGGACCGGCGCGCACCGCACTTCCATGCACTGTTCCAGTTCCAGCTGGCCGGCCTCAATGGCGCGTTCCTGACCGGCGATATCTTCAACCTGTTCGTGTTCTTCGAGGTGATGCTGATCGCCTCCTACGGCCTGCTGCTCAGTGGCGGCCGCGGCCTGCGCATGCGCATCGGCCTGCACTACGTGGTGTTCAACGTCACCGCCTCGACGTTGTTCCTGATCGCACTGGGCCTGCTGTACGCCTCGCTGGGCTCGCTGAACATGGCCGAGCTGTCGCAGCGCATTGCCGAGGTGCCGCCGGCGCAGCTGACCCTGGTGAAGGCCACGATGGGCCTGTTGCTGCTGGTGTTCTGCGCCAAGGCCGCCCTGATGCCGCTGCACCTGTGGTTGCCGGAAGCCTATTCGCGCGCGCCGGCCGCCGTGGCCGCCCTGTTCGCGATCATGACCAAGGTCGGCCTGTATTCGGTGCTGCGCATCCAGATGCTGTGGTTCGGCGACGACGCGGGCGCGATGGCCGGCTACGGCCGCGACTGGCTGCTGTGGGCCGGCGTGGCAACGCTGGTACTTGGCGGCCTCGGTGCGCTGGCCGCGACCCGCCTGCGCGTGCTGATCTCGTATCTGGTGATCGTCTCGGCAGCCACGCTGTTCATCGCCTTCTCGATAGGCACGCCGCAGGTGCTGTCCGCCGGCCTGTACTACCTGCCACACAGCAGCTTCGTCGCCGCCGCACTGTTCCTGATTGCCGACCTGATCCGCCGCCGCCGCGGTGGTGCCAGCGACCGCAAGGAAGTGGTCGCGCCGATGCCGGGCAAGGAAACGCCGGCGGTGCTGTTCCTGATCGGCGCGGTGTCCGTGGCCGGCCTGCCGCCGCTGTCCGGCTTCCTGGCCAAGGCCGCGCTGCTGGCCGGCATGCCGGCGCAGTACACCGCGCCGGTGTGGACGGCGGTGCTGGTGAGCAGCCTGCTGGTGATCATGGGCCTGACCCGTGGCGGCATTCGCCTGTTCTGGCGCGTGCCGCCGGTCGAGGCCGATGCACCGAAGCCGCGCAAGGCACGCCTGCGCCGGGTCGAGCTGTACGCGGCCTGCATCCTGCTGGCCTACGGCATCGGCATGACCCTGGCCGCTGCACCGCTGATGCGCTACACCGACGCCACCGCCGCACAGCTGCTGCACCCCAGCGAGTACGTGCAGCAGTTGCGCGCGACCACGCCGGAGATCCGCCAGCCATGACCGCCCAGCGCTCCCTGTTCCGCCGCGTCATTCCCTCGCCGATGCTCAGCATCATGGTGGTGGCGTTCTGGCTGCTGATGTCCGACAGCTTCACCCTCGGCCAGTTCTTGCTGGGGCTGGTGCTGGGCGTGGTGGTGCCACTGTTCGCCGCGCGCCTGGACCGCGAGTTCGCCCGCATCGGTACCTTGCGCCCGCTGCCCAAGCTGCTGTGCGTCACCCTGTGGGACATCCTGATGTCCAACATCCGCGTCGCCGTGCAGGTGCTGGGTCCGGAGAAGAACATCCACCCCGGTTTCATCTGGTTGCCGCTGGACATCGCCAACATCCACGGCATCGCCGCGCTGACCAGCATGATCACGCTGACCCCGGGCACGGTCTCGGCCGCGCTCAGTGACGACCGCAAGTTCCTGCTGGTGCACGTGCTGCACCTGGAGGACCCACAGGACCTGATCGATACGATCAAGCGCCGTTACGAGGCGCCGTTGATGGAGATCTTCCCATGACCGGTTTTGAAGTCATCCAGACCACCCTGGTGGTGTGCATGCACGTGGTCGGCCTGGCCATGCTGCTGGCCACCTGGCGCCTGCTGCGCGGGCCGACCGTGCCCGACCGCATCCTCGCGCTGGACACCCTGTCGGTGACCGCGATCGCCGAGCTGATGCTGTTCGGCATGTACCTCAACTCGCCGATCTACTTCGAGGCGGCGCTGATCATCGCCATGCTCGGCTTCGGCAGCACCGTGGTGCTGAGCAAGTTCGTGCTGCGCCGGGATATCGTCGAATGATCACCGCGATCCAGATCGGCCTGTCGATCCTGCTGCTGTTCGGTTGCTTCTTCATCCTGGTCGGCGCGCTGGGCCTGGTGAAGCTGTCCACGTTCTTCAAACGTCTGCACGCACCGACCAAGGCCAGCACGCTGGGCGTGGGCTGCGTGCTGGTGTGCTCGGTGTGCTACCACATCTTCCTCGGCCAGGACCCGCAGCCGCGCGAGCTGCTGATCACCGTGTTCCTGTTCATCACCGCACCGATCAGCGCGCACATGATGGCCAAGGCCGCGC
Organism: Stenotrophomonas sp. SMYL11; assembly: GCF_036320005.1. Classification (NCBI taxonomy): domain Bacteria; kingdom Pseudomonadati; phylum Pseudomonadota; class Gammaproteobacteria; order Lysobacterales; family Lysobacteraceae; genus Stenotrophomonas; species Stenotrophomonas sp. SMYL11. Next base: position 312,526 of record NZ_JAWIRS010000003.1, on the reverse strand, counting down.
TGTCGCTGCTGATGGAAACCCGCCCCAGCCTGCCCGGCAACGAGCCGGTTGCCGAAGAGCAGCTGCCGCCGCCGGAACCCGTGCGGGAAGAAGAAACCACGCAGAACCGGTGAATCCGGTAGAGGCCGACCTTGGTCGGCGCTTTGTTTCCCCGAGTGCCAACCGAGGTTGGCAGCTACCGCATCATCGGCGGGTTGACCGGTAGGTGCCGACCTTGGTCGGCACGGAACCAACCGCATCCACGCGGGGCGTGGATCTACCGACCGGAATGTCCGGTAGAGGCCGACCTTGGTCGGCGCTTTGTTTGCCCGAGTGCCAACCGAGGTTGGCAGCTACCGCATCATCGGCGGGTTGACCGGTGGGTGCCGACCGTTGGTCGGCACGAAGCCAACCGCATCCACGCATGGCGTGGATCTACAACGCCGGGGCACCCACCAGCAGCAGCTCCAGCACGAACCAGCCCGCGAACGCGACCAGCAGGATCGCGCCTTCGCCGCGGCTGATCTTCAGGTCTCCGCGCAGCATGGGGTACAGCACCAGTGCGAAGGCCAGCAGCACGGGCAGTTCCAGGCGCACGAACGACGCAGGCAGCGCCAACGGCTGCAGCACCGCCATCGCACCAATCACCAGCAACAGGTTGACCACGCTGGAACCCAGCACGTGGCCCAGCACCATGTCGCCATGACCACGGCGTGCGGCAGCAATCGCGGTTGCCACCTCCGGCAACGCGGTACCAATCGCGACCGGCAGCAGACCGACCAGCAGCGGCGTCCAACCCAGTGCAGTACCGAAGTCCGCTGCGGCCCCCACCACCAGGCGTGCGCCCCAGTACAGGGCCAGCGCGGCGATCAGCACCCGCAGTACATTCAACGGCAGGCTGGTGCGGCTCAGTGCGGACTCGGCGATGGCCGCCTGCACCTCCGCACTCTCGCTGCGACCACGGCGCAGCAGCAGCACCTGCACCACGATGAAGCCGGCCAGCAGCACGCCGCCCTCCCAGCGCGCCAGGCCACCATCAAGACCGAACAGGATCAGCAGCACCCCGGCCGCCAGCAGCGACCACCACAGCACCGTCTGCAGGCGCGCGCGCAGCAGCAGTGGCGCAGCCATGGCCGCCACGGCTAGGGTCAGGCCCAGGTTGACGATGCTGCTGCCCATCGCGTTTCCCAGCGCCAGCTCCGGCTGACCGACCGCCAGCGCGCGCGCGTTGACCGCCAGTTCCGGCAGCGAAGTGGTCACGCCGAGCAGCAACAGGCCAGCCGTGAACGGACTGGCCCCGAAGCGTTGCGCCAGGCCGGACACGGCCTTGACGATGGAGTCCCCGCCCAGCGCCAGCAGCAGCAGGCCGAGCAGGAACCAGGCAATTGCAATGGCGATCATCGAGCACTCCCCCAGCGGTCGTGGCGCGATTCTACGCTGGCCCAGCGCGCATGGCTGGGCCGTGGATCAAGGATCAGCCACAGCCTTCCACATAATCGACCTGCGGGGTCTGCCCGACCCGCCACGCGCCGACCCGGCCGTCGGCGCCGAGCGCGAAATCGATCACCGCGCCACCCTCCTGCGCCGGCCGCACGCGCAGGTGCTGGGCCTTCTCGTCGTACTTGTCGGGGACGACATCACCGCGCTCGGGATACAGCACCTGCAGCTCGCCCAGGGTCATGCCGACCTTGCCGCCGCCCGGCGCAATGATGGCGGCGCTGCGCACGTCGTAGCGCACCAGCTTGCGGCCTTCGATCATCAGGCGCGGGTCTTCGGCATTCTGCGGTCGCAGGAAATAGCAGCCGTCGTTGCTGTCGTCGGCCGGCAGCGGTTTGCCACTGGCATCGGTGCCCAGCCCCTGCAGGGGCTCCCCGAAACCGCTGCGGACTTCGGCGATGCCGGCGCCCAGCTTCGCGCCGCCGAAGCCGTCCAGGCGCGCGGGACTGTCTTCGCGGCGGTCATTGGCTGGACGGGCTGCCAGATCAGGATCCGTCGACTGCGCGGGCCCGGTCGCCGAGGCGGTTTCCGCCGGGGTATCGCTGCCGCTGCCGGCCGCCCCCTGCTTGTCGGAGCCAGCACTGCAGGCGGTGAGCGAAAGGAGCAACAGACCAGCAAGCGGAAGGTGCTTCATCGGTGCGGTTCCCTGGCACGAAGGTGGCTGCACGCTAGCCCATCCCGTGTGCAGGCGCTGCATTGTCATCGCGGTTTCATCGCCTTCGTTCAGGCTCGGCGAGCACCGACCTGGCCGTCCCTTCCATGCAACCGCGCAAGACCGATCTCGCCCGAACCGCGCTGCAGGCCCACCGCGCGCCGCTGGACATGCGCCAGCGCCGGCTGTTGATCCTGTGCGACGGCCAGCGCACCATTGCCGACCTGACCGGCCTGCTCGGCCAGGACGCACCGGCGATGGTCATCCAGCTTATGCAGGCGGGGTACCTGAGCACTGGCACCTCAACACCGTCACCCGCAGCCGCAGCAGCGCCGGTGCCCACACCACCGGCAGCCGCACCTGCAGCGCTTGCTGCACCCGCGGTCGAACGCCGCCGCTCGCTGGTGGCCGCGCGCATCTATGTGCTGGGCATCCTGGAGATGCAGCGCCACCCGCAGGCGGCAGCACTGTTCCGCGACCTGCAGCAGGCGCGTGCGGAAGACGAGGTGCTGCAGCGGCTGCAATCGGCGATGCAGATGCTGCCCGCGCTGACCTCGGATGGCTATTGCCAGCGCGTGCGGCAACGCCTGCTGGAGGCGCTGCCGCTGGAGCATTGCGACGCCTTCGCCGAAGTGGCCTGAAGAAAAAGGGGACGGAGGGGATTAAGTCGTTTCAAGCACAGAGGCGCGTGCCGACCAAGGTCGGCACCCACCACGCTATCGGGACGACCGGAAGTTGTTGCGCAGGCCGTTCCAGCACTGCTGGTAATCGCCCTGGCGATGGCCGGCGGCCAGCGCCTGTGCGGTCGGGCGGATCACCGCGCGGGTCTCGAACATGAAAGCCATCGTGTCCTTGATCACATCGGCCTTGGACAGATCTGCATTGGAGGCCTTGTCGAAGGTGGGCGCATCCGGGCCGTGCCCGCTCATGCAGTTATGCAGCGACGCGCCACCCGGCACGAAGCCTTCGGCCTTCGCGTCGTAGGCGCCATGGACCAGGCCCATGAACTCGCTGGCGATGTTGCGATGGAACCACGGCGGGCGGAACGTGTTCTGCGCCACCAGCCAGCGCGGCGGGAAGATGGCGAAATCCATGTTGCTGGTGCCCGGCGTGTCGCTGGGCGAGTGCAGCACCAGGAAGATCGACGGGTCCGGATGGTCGTAGCTGATCGACCCGATGGTGTTGAAGCGGCGCAGGTCATAGCGGTACGGCGCGTAGTTGCCGTGCCAGGCCACCACGTCCAGTGGCGAATGGTCGATCGGCGCGCGCCACAGGCGGCCCTCGAACTTGGCGATCAGCTCGAAATCACCGTCCACATCCTCAAACGCCGCGTGCGGGGTTTCGAAGTCGCGCGGGTTGGCCAGGCCGTTGGAGCCGATCGGACCGAGGTCCGGCAGTTTCAGCAGCGCGCCGTAGTTCTCGCAGATGTAGCCGCGGCTCGGGCCATCGGGCAGCTCGACGCGGAAGCGCACGCCGCGCGGGATCACCGCAATCTGCTGCGGCTCGATCTCGATCACGCCCAGCTCGGTCAGCAGGCGCAGCGCGCCCAGCTGCGGCACGATCAGCAGTTCACCATCGGCATCGTAGAAGTAGCGGCCGGCCATGTCGCGGTTGGCAGCATAGAGGTGGATGCCCACGCCGGCATGCGCATCGGGCGAGCCGTTGCCACCCATCGTGTACAGGCCTTCGACGAAGTCGGTCGGCAGCTCCGGCAGCGGCAACGGGCTCCAGCGCAGCTGGTTCGGCGAGGCCGGCTGTGCGCCGAAATCACACTGCAGCTGCGACTGCGCGAACGGAGTGAATTCGCCATGGGTCACCGCCGGGCGGATCCGGTACAGCCAGCTGCGGCGGTTGCTGCCACGCGGCGCGGTGAAGGCGGTGCCGGTCAGTTGTTCGGCGTACAGGCCGTGGGCCACCTTCTGCGGCGAGTTCTGCCCGACCGGCAGCGCGCCGGCGACGGCCTCGGTGGCGAATTCGTTGCCGAAACCGGACTGGTAGCCGCGGGCGGTGAGGGCGGTGGACATGGTGGCTCCTGGAACGCGATGCCGGAACGGAAAGCAGCCGAGCATGGCTCGGCTCTACAGGTGAGCAGCCGCCGGGCGTGGCCCGGCGCTGCCGAAGAACGTTACAGCACGCCGCGGCGGATCTGGTCGCGCTCGATGCTTTCGAACAGCGCGGTGAAGTTGCCTTCGCCGAAGCCTTCGTTGCCCTTGCGCTGGATGATCTCGAAGAAGATCGGGCCGATGCAGTTCTGGGTGAAGATCTGCAGCAGCTTGCGCTGGTGGGTTTCCGGATCGGCATCGATCAGGATCTTGTTCTTGGCCAGGCGCGCCACGTCTTCACCGTGGTTCGGCACGCGCTGGTCGATCACGTCGAAGTAGGTCTCCGGCGTGTCGAGGAAGTCCACGCCCTGCGCGCGCATCGCTTCGACGGTCTCGTAGATGTTCTCGGTGAAGCAGGCGATGTGCTGGATGCCCTCGCCCTTGTACGCGTCCAGGTACTCGTTGATCTGGCTCTTCGGGTCGGACGATTCGTTCAGCGGGATGCGCACGATGCCGTCCGGTGCGGTCATCGCCTTGGACACCAGGCCGGTCTTCAGGCCCTTGATGTCGAAGTAGCGGATCTCGCGGAAGTTGAACAGACGCTCGTAGTAGTCCGACCACTGCTGCATGTTGCCGAAGTACAGGTTGTGGGTCAGGTGGTCGATGAAGGTCAGGCCGAAGCCCACCGGGTGCAGGTCGGCACCGGCGATCGGCTCGTAGTCGCCGTCGAAGATGCTGCCGGCCGCACCGTAGCGGTCCACCAGGTACAGCATGCAGTCGCCGATGCCCTTGATGACCGGGGCGTTGACCGCCTTGCTGTCCGGCTTGAAGGCGACCGCTTCGGCGCCGTTGCCCAGCGCGGTCTGGTAGACCTCCTGGCCCGGCTTCTTGAAGCGGATGGCGAAGCCGCAGGCGCACGGGCCGTGCTTTTCGGCAAAGTCCGAGGCGAACGAATCGGGGTCTTCATTGACCAGGAAGTTGACGTCACCCTGGCGATAGACGGTAATCGGACGCTGCTTGTGCTTGAGCACCGCGCTGAAGCCCATCTTCCGGAAGTACTCGTGCAGCTCCTGGCCACGGCCGGCCGGGGCGGCGAATTCGACGAACTCGAAGCCGTCGATGCCCATCGGGTTCTCGAAGGTGGTGACCTGCATGCCGGGGTTGGGGTGCGAGGCGGTCGGGACTGCGGTATTCATGGCGTGGCTCCGAATCGGTACCGCATCGGTACAAACCAGGTGCGGGCAGGTAGGGACCCGGCGAGAATGCAGGGTCTGGACCTACCCCTTATAGTTACACTTGAAACCACCAGCAAGGTGCACCGCAACATGAGCCCCGCCGATCCCGTTTCGACCCGCCTGCGTTCCTCGCACGTCCTGCTCGACCTGGAACAGTTCCTGCCGTACCGGCTGAGCGTGCTGTCCAACCGGGTCAGCGGCAACATCGCCAAGCTATACGGCGATCGTTACGGTCTGGCGATCCCCGAGTGGCGGGTGATCACCATCCTGGCGCTGTACCCGGGCTCCTCGGCCAGCGAGGTCTCCGACCGCACGGCCATGGACAAGGTGGCGGTCAGCCGCGCCGTGGCCCGCCTGCTGGAGCGTGGCTTCATCAAGCGCGAGACCCACGGCGACGACCGCCGCCGCTCGGTGCTGGCGCTGTCGGCAGCCGGCTTCGAGGTCTACGAGACCATCGCGCCGATGGTGATCGAGATCACCCGCAAACTGATGTCGGTGCTGAGCGAAGAGGAAGAGCAGGTGCTGGAAAAACTGATCCTGCGCCTGGCCGGCGAAGGCCTGGAGCGGATGGGCGAAGGGGTCTGAAAGAAAAAGGGGACGGAGGGGATTAAGTCGCGTCACGCACACATGTGCTGATTGCGGCTTAATCCCCTCCGTCCCCTTTTTTCAGCTCAGATGCTTGCGCCGCGCATGGATCCACGGCACCGCCAGCGCAGCGATGGCACCGCCGGCAAAGCCGAGCGAGGCGGCAACCGTGGCCGCTTCGACCGCACCCGGCAGCGCCAGCGCGGCAGCCACCAGCAACAGCGACGGCAGGCCGACGAAGGTGCCCAGGAAGAAGTGCCAACGCGGTGACCAGGTGTTGAGCTGCAGCAGGCTGACCGGCTGCCAGGCGTCGGATGCGGCATCTTCAGCGATCTTCGCCACCGCCTTGGCGAGGTCCACTTCCGGCAGCGCGCGCCCCTGCCGTGCGGTCGCCAGCAGCTCGGCCACCGCCTCCACCGGCGGAAAACTGGACGGCCAGGCAATCGGCGCCGGCACGCCATAGGCGGTCAGCAGCGGCACGCTCAGCCACGGCGCCACCAGCGGGCGCATGCGGCGGCGGCCATGCATGCACCAGATCTGCGGCTGGCCGTGCGCGGTGACGCTGTACAGCGCCAGTTCGTTGGCCGGTGGATAGCCGAGCATGGTCACCCGCGCGGCCAGGCTGTCCTGGCCCATCGCGCGCAGGAAGCCAGGACGGCTGCGCCCTTCCTGCATCCACGCCAGGCCGAGTGCACCCACCAGATAGGCCTCGGCCACGTCCTTGCTGCCGGCGGTAGCGCGCTCGTCGCTGGCCAGGTACCAGGCCAGCGATTTCGGTTCGGAGACATCGTCCAGGCCCCAGCGGCTGTCGTCCCCCAGCACATGGCGCACCGGCAGGCGTGCGGGCGCGGTTTCGCCGCGTTCGCCCGGCTGCAGGAACGGCAGTACGCCCTGGATGAACGTGGACAGTTCGATTGCGCGCACGCCATGGCCCTGCCATTCCGGCGGCAGCAGCCCGGCCAGCTGGCCGTCGGCGGCCAATGCATCGAGCCGTGATTTCTGCTCGACCAGTTTCTGCACCGCCCCCTTCAGCACCACGTTGTCGGGCAGCGCGATCTGCGGCAGGCGGTGGCGCGGCGGTGCCAGTTCAACGGTGTCCTCGCCGATACCGGCGTCATCCAGCAGCGCCTCCTGCGGCGGCAGGGTCACGCCCTCGCCGGCCCCACCCTCGCCCAGGTCACTGGCAGGTTCGGGCAGTCGTTCGGCGTGGTCGCTGTGCATGGGCGTTCCGGAAGGTTGCATCGACGGGATGTCGACTGAGGTCCTTGCCGGTAACGGCGTACGTACGGTGAAGTTGAGACGCCGATTCAGAGAGTGTGACGGCGCGCGCAGTAGAGCCACGCCATGCGTGGATGTGCCTCAGTGCCGACCAACGGTCGGCCCCCCCGGGGTGGCGGTCAGCGGTCGGCATCCACCGAAGCTGCCGGCCAGCGGCTGGCACTACCCTATTCCGGTTTGTCAGGTGCCCACTGCTTGAGGAACGCGGTCACCCGCGCGGGCTGGAAGGCTTCGCCCTTGCGCAGCTCGCCGGTCGCCTGCGACACCAGCAGTCCGCCATCGGCATCGAGTACCAGCAGGTACGGGTAGTCGCGTTCCATCATCGGGAACTGCGCGAAGAAAGCCGCGTTGGGCTGTTCGTCGCTGGCGTTGACCTTCACCCACACGTAGTGGGCATCGCGGAAGCGGCGCAGGTCGCCGTTGCCTTCCACCACCTCGTCCAGCGCCTGGCAGCGATCGCAGGCGGCGTTGCCGACCTCGAGCAGGATGCGCTTCTTGCCGCGCTGGGCTTCCACCTTGGCGGTGGCCAGATCGTCGACGGGGTCGCGGGCCGGGTCGAACTGCGCGCCTAGCCCGGCGATGGCGGCGATGTCCGCCGCCACCGGGGTGTTGCCCGAGGCCACCGGTTCGCTGGGGTCAGCGACCGGTGGCTCGGTGGGTCGGGTATCCAGAGGCTGCGTGGGCTCGGCGGTAGCAGGCGGTTGCGGTTGGGAACAGGCGCCGATCAGCGCCGCACAGACAACCACCATTGCACCACCGAGCTTGCTGCGCATGCCTTCTACCCTCTCATCATTACTTGACGCCGTGCATCAGCTTGTTGATCAGCGGGGCGACCAGGAACAGCACCACGCCGGAGCCGATCAGGGCCCAGAACCCGAAGGTATACCCCTTCAGGGCCGACTCGACCGTCATGCCGCCTTCACCACTGACCACACCGGCGAAGATGCCCGACAGGTTGTTGCCGATGCCGGTGGACAGGAACCAGCCACCCATGCCGAAGCCGACCAGGCGCACCGGGGCCAGCTTGGTCACCATCGACAGGCCGATCGGCGACAGGCACAGCTCACCCACCGACTGGATGACGTAGACCATGAACAGGGTCCAGAACGGGATCTTGCCGTCCACGACCATCTGCGACAGCGCGTACATCAGCAGGGCAAAGGCGGCGCCGTTGAACAGCAGGCCCAGGCCGAACTTGCGCGGAATGGACGGGTTGGCGCGGCCCATGGCCACCCAGATCCAGGCGATGATCGGCGCCAGGGTAATGATGGCCACCGAGTTGACCGACTGGAACCACGCAGTCGGGAAGGTCCAGTCACCGAACTGGCGGTTGACGATGTTCTCGGCCAGGAAGGTGAATGAGCTGCCGGCCTGTTCGAAGAACATCCAGAACATCACGTTGAAGGCGAAGATGATCAGCATCGCGATCACGCGGTCGCGCTGCACCTTGCCTTCGCGGATGCCCTCGACCAGCAGCAGGATGGCCAGCGCGGTGAACATCGCGCCCAGGATCCAGGCCAGCGCGGTGGCGCCGGTGGCCAGCAGGAAGTACGCAACCGGGATGGCAACCACGGCACCGGCCAGCACCATGATGATGCGGCCGAAACCTTCAGCGCCGGCCGGCGGTGCACCGATGCCCTTCAGGCCGGCGCGACCGATGTAGAACCACACCAGCGAGATCAGCATGCCCACGCCCGAGGCGATGAACACGACCTTGTAGGACGGCATCGCGTCGGTACCGAAGACCTTGCGGGCCAGGTACTCGGTCAGCACCGGGGCGATCATCGCGCCGATGTTGATGCCCATGTAGAAGATGGTGAAGCCCGAATCGCGGCGCTCGTCCTTCAGGCCGTACAGCTTGCCGACCATGGTCGAGATGTTGGGCTTGAACAGGCCGTTGCCGACGATGATGGTCGCAAGGCCGAGCTTGAAGATGTGTTCCTGCGGCAGCGAGATCATGAACAGGCCGGCGGCCATGATGATCGCGCCAGTCAGGATCGATCGCTGGTAGCCCAGTACCCGGTCGGCCACGTAGCCACCGAAGATCGCCGCGGCATACACCAGGGCCAGGTAGGCGCCGTAGATGCGGCTGGCGTCGCCTTCACCGGCAGCGCTGCCGTTGTAGAACTGGGCGACGATGTACAGCACCAAGGCCCAGCGGATGCCATAGAACGCAAAGCGCTCCCAGAACTCGGTCATGAACAGCATCCACAACGGGCGCGGGTGGCCCAGCGTGGTCTTGAAGTCCGGCAGCGCCGGCTCTGGGGTGTTCGCAGTGGCGTTTAGGCTCATGCGGATTTCCTGGTTCGGTGGATGACGAGCACGTCCGGTGTGCAGTTGGAGCAACGCGCGAGGATCACCGACTTCTGGCGTTCACGTCAAATACACGCCGTTTGAGGCAGGTCGCAGCCTGCTCCCTGAACTTGCATCTGAAACGATCCAGCCGTCGGACGGGATCCAAGCTGAATACGGATCAGCCCTGTTCTACCGGGGGCCCGGCCTGCAGGCTGGTGCGCACTTGGAACAGTTCGGGGAAGAAGGTCAGTTCCAGCGCCTTGGCCAGGAAGCCGACGCCGGACGAGCCGCCGGTGCCGCGCTTGAAGCCGATCACGCGCATCACCGTGCGCATGTGTCGGAATCGCCACAGCTGGAAGGCGGTCTCCAGGTCTACCAGGTCCTCGCACAGCGAATACTCGCGCCAGTAGCGGTCGGTGTCCTGGTAGATGCGCTCGAACACCGGCTGCAGTGCGTCGTCGGCCACATGCGGCTGGGTCCAGTCGTGGGATTCGTACACCGCCGGCACGGCATGGCCGAAGCGGGCCAGGTACTTCAGGAATTCCTCGTACAGGCTGGGCGCCTCCAGCACGATGCGCAGCTGCGCCTGCCCGGCCGGGTCGTGCTCGAACACCTGCAGCATCTGCGCGTTCTTGTTGCCCAGCAGGAACTCGATGTAGCGGTACTGCAGCGACTGGAAGCCCGACGACGGGCCCAGCACGTCACGGAAGCCCATGTACTCGGACGGGGTCAGCGTTTCCAGAACCGACCACTGCTCGGTCAGCTGGCGCAGCACCTGCTTGCTGCGCGCCAGCACCTTGCGGCACTGCCAGACTTCATCACGCTGCAGGAAGCCGATTGCGGCACGCAGTTCGTGGCCAAGCAGCTTCAGCCACAGCTCCGAGGTCTGGTGCTGGATGATGAAGAGCATCTCGTCGTGGTGCGGCGGGTTGGACAACGGCTGCTGCGCGCTGAGCAGCTGGTCCAGCCGCAGGTAGCCGCCATAGGTCAGGCGTCCCTGCAGGTCGGTGTGGATGCCGGCTTCGAGATCGCGTTGGTTGTTGTCGACGGACATGGGCGGGACCAGATCGGGGGCGGCAAGGGTAGCGCGTTGCCGCCGCGCTGGCAGCCGCCGGGTCCATACCGGGGCGTGCGGTTGGCCGTGGAGCATCGGCCGATGCCGGGCCTGCGCGTGGAACCGTCCGCGCCGTTGTACTGGCGGTCAGCCAGAGGCGTATTCTGATGCTTTGCAGCAACGACTGAATACGTTGTTGTTATTGGCCCCCCACCCGCCGGCAGGGGTAAAACGGGGAATCGCCGTGTTGCGGCGCAGGAAGGCTATTCCGTACGCGTTCCTTAACATGGCGATTCATATCATTTGTAACTTCTCTGTCGAAGGTGCAGTACGCAATGACGGTTGCCGCTGAATTCAAGATCGAATACCTGCAGTACCTGGACACGGACGGCAAACTCGTCCGCGATGACCTGCCCGCGTCGCTGCGCGACCCCAAGGTCCTGGTACCGCTGTTCAAGCAGATGCTGTTCGTACGTACGTTCGACAGCAAATCCATCGCGCTGCAGCGCACCGGCAAGCTCGGCACCTACGCCGCCTGCCTGGGCCATGAAGCCGCGCACGTGGGTATCGGCGCTGCGATGCAGAAGGACGACGTGTTCGCGCCTTCGTACCGCGAGTATGGCGCGATGTTCATGCGTGGCGTGCGCCCGCACGACGTGCTGATGTACTGGGGCGGCGACGAACGCGGCAACGATTACGGCGGCAACGCGGCCAAGGACTTCCCGTTCTGCGTGCCGATTTCCACCCAGTGCCTGCACGCCGCAGGCGCGGCGCTGAAGTTCAAGCTCAACAAGGAACCGCAGATCGCGGTGGCCGTGTGCGGCGACGGCGGCAGCTCCAAGACCGACTTCTACGCGGCACTGAATTCGGCCGGCGCCTACAAGCTGCCGCTGATCCTGTGCATCGTCAACAACGGCTGGGCCATCTCGGTCCCGCGTTCGGCCCAGACCGGTGCCGAAACGCTGGCACAGAAGGGCCTGGCCGGCGGCCTGCATTGCCTGCAGGTGGACGGCAACGACCTGATCGCGGTACTGGCGGCAATGGAACAGGCACGCGAACGTGCGCTGGCCGGCGACGGCGGCACCGTGCTGGAACTGATGACCTACCGCTTGTCCGACCACACCACCGCCGATGACGCGCGCCGCTACCGCGACGACGCCGAAGTGAAGGATGCCTGGCAGCGCGAGCCGATGCTGCGCCTGCGCAAGTACCTGATCAACGCCGGCGTCTGGAGCGAGGAAGAAGAAACCGCGTGGGTCGCCGAGTGCGGCACGCGCGTGGACGAGGAAGTGAACCTGTACCTCAACACGCCGGTGCAGCCGGTCGAGGCGATGTTCGATTTCCTGTATGCCGATCCGCCGCAGGACCTGCTGGCCCAGCGTGCCCAGGCGATCGCCCTGGAGCAGCGCCATGGATGAGATCAAGAACGGCGCGCCCGGCGCGCACACCAACGCCGCCGACAGCGCCGCCGTCGCGCGCGGAGAACAGAGCATGACCACCACCCCCATCACCCTGATCGAAGCCATCACCCAGGCACTGGCCTGGGAGCTGGAGCACGACCCGTCGGTGCTGGTGCTGGGCGAGGACGTGGGCGTCAACGGCGGCGTGTTCCGCGCCACCGCCGGCCTGCAGCAGCGCTTCGGCTCCGAACGCATCCTCGACACCCCGCTGGATGAAACCACCATCGCCGGCCTGACCATCGGTCTGGCGGCGCAGGGCATGAAGCCGGTGGCCGAGGCCCAGTTCGACGGTTTCATGTACCCGATGGTCGACCATATCGTCTGCCACGCCGCCCGCCTGCGTTACCGCACGCGTGGCCGCCTGCACTGCCCGATGGTGCTGCGCGTGCCGTGGGGCGGTGGCATCCGCGCACCGGAACACCACAGCGAAGCCAACGAAGCGATCTTCACCAACGTGCCGGGCCTGCGCGTGGTCCTGCCGTCCTCGCCGCAGCGTGCCTACGGCCTGTTGCTGGCCGCGATCCGCGAGCCGGATCCGGTCATCTACATGGAGCCCAAGCGCATCTACCGCCAGTACAAGGAAGTGGTCGTCAACGACGGCGAGGCCTTGCCGCTGGACGTCTGCTTCGTGCTGCGCGACGGCACCGACGTGACCCTGGTGACCTGGGGCGCGCAGGTGAAGGAAGCGCTGGAAGCGGCCGACAAGCTGGCCGGTGAAGGCATCAGTGCCGAAGTCATCGACGTGGCCACGCTGCGTCCGCTGGACTTCGCCACCATCGCCGAATCGGTGGCCAAGACTGGCCGCTGCGTGATCGTGCAGGAGGCCCCGAAGACCGCGGGCTTCGGGGCCGAGATCGCCGCGCGCCTGGCCGAGGAATCGATCTACGACCTGCTGGCCCCGGTCGAGCGCGTCACTGGCTACGACACCCACATTCCGCTGTTCCGCCTGGAGATGAAATACCTGCCGAGCGTTGAGCGGATCGTGGCTGCGGCCAAACGCGCGGTGGCGGCCGGCTGACATGCGGGCCCGCCTTCTGGGGGCTTACCGCAGCCAGTATCCCAATCCGCTCCGGTTCCACACCGGCCAGATCGTCGAAGTAGGTGTACGTGACGAGGAATGGCCGGCGTTTGCCTGGGTACGCACCAACGATGGGCGCGCTGGATGGGCGCCCATCGCCTGGTTGCAGCTGCTGGACGAGGGTCGCGCCGAAGCGCTGTGCGACTACGACGCCCGCGAGCTGGATGTGGAAAGCGGCGAGATGGTGAAGCTTCATCACGAACACGGCGGGTGGTGGTGGTCCGAGCGCGCCAATGGCGCGACGGGTTGGCTGCCGGCCCGCGAACTGGAACTGCTGGAAGAGAACTGCAAATGAGCCAGACCAAGAACTTCAACCTGCCCGATCTGGGCGAAGGCCTGCCGGACGCGACCATCGTCGAGTGGTTCGTCAAGGAAGGCGATGTGATCAAGCTGGACGAGCCGCTGGTGTCGATGGAGACCGCCAAGGCCGTGGTGGAAGTGCCCTCGCCGTTCTCCGGCAAGGTGCTGAAGCTGTCCGGCGCTGCCGGCGACATCATCCCGACCGGTTCGGTGCTGGCCAGCTTCGAGCTGGACCCGAACCTGCCGCAGCGCGCCGATGGCCAGGACACCGGCCACAGCCACGGCCATGCGGCACCGGCCGCGGCACCGACCCCGCCGCCGCTTCCCGCTGCTGCCGCACCGGTGGCCGCCGAAGCCGCCAAGCCCGCCGCCGCCGAGCGTGATGACGCCGGTACCGTGGTCGGCGCGATGCAGAGCTCCAATGCCGTGCACGCCGAACAGGCGCTGGCCGTCGGTGGCGTCAAGGCCGTGCCGGCCGTGCGTGCCACCGCGCGCAAGCTGGGCGTGGACCTGTCCCGCGTGCGCGCCACCGGCGCCGATGGCGCGGTGACCATGGCCGACGTCAAGCAGGCAGCTGCGGATGGCAGCGCAAAGATCGGTGCCGCTCCGGCCCCGGCCGCTGCTGCCTATGCCGCGCCGGCCCCGGCGCAGGTGTCTGCCCCGGTGCAGAGCGAAGCGCGCACCCCGCTGTCTGCTGCCGGCAAGCCGATGCGTACCCAGCCGCCGGGCGTGGTCGCCAAGGGCCAGCCGGAACCGCTGAAGGGCGTGCGCCGCAACATGGCGCGCGTGATGGCCGATGCGCACAGCAAGGTCGTGCCGACCACGCTGAACGACGACGCCGACATCCACGCCTGGCTGCCGGGCAACGACGTCACCGCGCGCCTGGTGCGTTCGATCGTGGTTGCCGCGCAGAAGGTGCCGGCGATGAACGCCTGGTTTGACGGCGAAGCGCTGACCCGCACCCTGCACGCGCAGGTGGACATCGGCATTGCCGTGGACACCGACGACGGCCTGTTCGTGCCGGCGCTGCGCAATGCCGACATGCTCGATGCACGCGGCATCCGTGAAGGCGTCAACCGCCTGCGCGAGCAGGTGGAATCGCGTTCGATCGCCGCCTCGGAACTGAGCGGCTACACCATCTCGCTGTCCAACTTCGGCATGTTCGCCGGCCGCTACGCGACCCCGGTCGTGGTGCCGCCGTGCGTGGCCATCGTCGGTGCCGGCCGTGCCCGCCACCAGATGACCCCGGTGATGGGCGGCGTGGAAGCGCACAAGGTGATCCCGCTGTCGGTCACCTTCGACCACCGCGCGGCCACGGGCGGTGAAGCGGCCCGCTTCCTGCGCGCGATGATGGATGACCTGGCGCTGGCCAGCTGATCGGCCACCTGATCGGTAGGTGCCAACCTTGGTTGGCACGTGGAACTGACTGGTGGGTGCCAACCTTGGTTGGCACATGAAGTGGAGAAACGCCGGGCACTGCCCGGCGTTTTTTTGTGCCTGCTCCGTCGTGCCCCATCCACGCATGGACGTGGATCTACTGGGCTCTCCGACGGTCGGGCGAGAGCGCAAGGGAGCATTTTGAGAATAGTTGCATGGATTCCCAAGAGTAGCTCGATAGCATTGAGCCTCTCTGCAGACGTCGAATTTCCATGTTCGAGACACCACCCACACTCGAAGAAATCCGGAACAAGGTTGATGATTTTTTCCGCGCCTCCCCGTTCAGCACACTGCTGCCGAGGGATGAGAATCCATCGAACACGAGTTGGGTTCTGGACATCATCTTCCTGCGTTGGCTCTCCCGAAATAGCGCGTTCCTTGACGCATCGGTCGGCTCTACGGTGGCAGCCGCTCCCTCGCCGGCAGATGCCTTGGCATGCATCGAAGCTGCTTTCCAGGACGAAATCCCTGGCGCGGCGTTCGACCCGGAATTGCTGGAGTTTACCGTTCGCTACTTCTGCAAACGCGCGCCCTATTCCTCGGATTTCTTCTCCCTTTTTCCGCAAAGCGACATGCCTTCACCGGACTCCATGTGGGACAAGCAGGAGCAGGTGTACGCGATTATCGATTCTCGTCTGCAGTCATGGCGCAATGGCGAGCCCATCGTCCGGGCGCTCATCGCCAAGACCGATCGCCAAGGAGACGCCGAACCGGTTACGCCGCTGGACGCTGACGTCTGGATCTCAACGCTGGCAACGCTATCGGATGCTGCGGTCATCCACGAAGGCTGCTGTGCATACGCCGACCACTTCTACCGGCCTCTGACGAAACCACCGTCAGTAGAGGTCGTCCTGGCAGTCATGAGGGAATTTCTTCGCGACCCACCACATGATGCGTCGATCATGACTGCAACGGACACCTTCCTATCGGATATTCCGTTCTCCCGCTACATCAAAGCCTACTCCATCCTCGCACCTGAACTGCTGGACCGTTCTTCAGATGCAGCACTCAATCTGTTCGATTATCCAGGTTGTGAACTGACGCCCCGTCAGATACGGCAGTTCATCAGGGAACTCAGGCGGTGCAATCCCGGTCGCGATGTGGTCGGAGAGCTGGCCCAGCTGGCCATTGAGTGGGATTCGGAAGACGACGAGACATTTTCAATCGTCATCGAAGCAGCACAGAAGCAAGGGTAGGTCCAGGAGCCGGCAAATGCCGGCTCCCTCCCTGAATCAATCGCGCGCGACCATGCCCTCGGCACGGCTGTAGACACGCAGGCGGTGGCCATCAGGGTCGGCACCGACGAAGGTGTGGCCGAACTCCAGTGTCACCGGTGCCTGCAGAATCTGCACGCCGAGCGCGCGCCACGCATCGTGCATCTGCTGCACCGCCTCCGGGTCTGCGACCACCATCGCCAGTTCGGCGGCACCGGCCGGTGCGAACGCCGGCGGCTGCACGTCGTCGCGTTGCCACAGGCCCAGTGCCGCGCCATCGCCGAGCAGGAACAGGGCGAAACCGGGCGACTGCTCGACCGGTGGCTTGCCGAGAATGCCGCTGTAGAACGTGGCGCTGGTGGCGACGTCGCGCACGTACTGCAGCAGGGTGCTGGGCGTGAACATGGGGAAGCTCCGTTGTTGGGAGCGATCATGGTGGGACACGCCTACTGACGGATTCTGTCAGTAGCATCGACTGTTGGTAGAGTCGACTATTGGTAGAGTCGACTGTTAGTCGACTGCTCTTCGTTCCGACGGCGAAAAATCCCGCGCTGCGCGCGATAGTCGACTAACAGTCGACTCTACCCCCCGATCCCCGCTGTTGCTGTGGTTATGAGCGATCCAGCCAGTCCGAGGCGATGCCCTGCGCCTTCTGCCAGCGCCGCAGCAGGGTGGCGCGCGGCACGAGGTAGTGATCCTCCAGCGCACGCACCTGACGGATGCGGTCCAGGCGGAAATGACGGAAATCCTCGCGGCTTTCGCACCACGCCGCCAGCATCGGCACTTCATCGAAGTAGCCCAGCGCGAACGGCCAGACAATGCGCTCGCTGCGCTGGCCGTGCGCATCTTCATAACCGAACTTGAGGCGCTGCTGCGACCCCACAGCCTCACGCACGGCCTGCAGGCGTGCGGCCGGCACCTTGGCCGCAGCACGCGAAGGACCCACGCGCAGGCCGCTGTCACGCAGCGCTTCGCGACGCGCGGCAGGCAATACATGCGCGATGCGCGCCAGGGCATCACGCGCGGCCTCGGCCAACGCGGGTTCGGTTCGGGCCGCAACCCAACGCAGGCCCAGCACCAACGCGTCAATCTCGGCGGGCGGCAGGGTCATCGGCGGCAGGGTATCGCTCGGTGCCAGCTGGTAGCCGACGCCGGCCTCACCACGCAGATCGGCGCCCTGCTCGCGCAGGGTCTCGATATCGCGGTACAGCGTGCGCAGGCTGATGCCGAGCGATTCGGCCAGCACCTGCCCGGGCACCGGCCGTCGATGGCGGCGCAGCAGCTGCAGCAGCTGGGTCAGGCGCAGCGCACGCGACATCAGCCGACCAGTTCGCTGGATGCCACCACGTGCTCGCCCGGTTGCGGAGCCAGCGCGACCTCGACCAGTGCCTTGGCGATCTCGCTGGCCGGATTGATCCGCCACGCCCGTGGCAACACCGGCCCCAGAGCGCCCAGCACCGTCAATGCGAAGTGCTCTCCGCGGCGCACCTCGTTGCGCTCGCCACCAATCAACCCGGGGCGGACCAGGGTCAAGGAGGCGAAGCCCAGCGCGCGCAGGTCACGCTCCAGCTCGCCCTTCACCCGGCTGTAGAAGATCGACGATTGCGAGTTGGCACCGGCTGCGGAATTCAGCACATAGGTCTGCGCACCCTGCGCCTGCGCGAGCCGGGCGAACGCCAGCGGATAGTCATGGTCGATGCGATGGAAGGCCTCGCGGCTGCCGGCCTGGGCGATGGTGCTGCCGAGCGCACAGATGACCGCATCCACGCGTGCCCACTCGGGCGCGGCAGGCAACGCATCGAAGGCCAGCACCGGATTCTCCAGCTTGGCGTGGGCCACAGCCAACGGGCGGCGGGTCGGCGCGATCACGGCGCTGCAGCGCGGGTCGTCCAGCAGCCTGGACAGGGTCAGCCCACCGACCAGCCCGGTCGCCCCCAGCAACATCACGCGCATCTCCACCTCCACTGCGGCATCCTGTCGCCCATCCTAGCCGTTCAAGCCGTCGGCGGCCGCGCCGATATGCTGGAACCAGTCCCTGCCAGCCTCAGGATTTGCTCGATGACCGACCAGCCCGACCACCGCCCTGCCCCCGGTACCGCCCTTGGGCCGCCGGCACGCGTGCGCGCGGTGGTGGATGACGGGCTGGGCGACCGCGTGGTGCTGCAGGGTGGCGGTGGCGTGGCCCTGCAGCAGCTGTTTGCCGGCGCCGACGCGCCGGAACCACTGCTGGCTGCGTTCGCCAACGGCATGTCCACCCTGCCCGGCGAACTGGGCGATATGGGCGACCGCCTGCAGTCGGCACAGGCCAGCGCTGATTGGCCGCGCTACGGGCGCGCGATGCGGCAGCTGATCGACAAGTACATCCGCACCATCGAGCAGCATTCGCCGGACGGGCAGCCGGAAAGCCTGCGCCTGTCCGAGCAGCTGCGCCTGCTGCTGGGCGGCGCCGTGGTGGCCCTGCTGCAGCACGACCCGGATCTGCGCGAGCAGGCACAAGCGCTGGCCACGCGCCTGCGCCAGTGGCAGCCGGGTACCGCGTTGGAACCGATCGAACAGGGCGTGCGCGAACTCGGCCACCAGGTCGGCGTGCGCGCCGAGAGCTGGCAGGAGCAGCAGGCGCTGCTGTTGGAGCTGTTCGCGCTGCTGCTGGAAAACGTGAGCGAGCTGCTGGATGACCGCAGCTGGCTGCAGGGCCAGATCGCCGCGGTGCGCCAGTTGCTGGATGGTCCGCTGGAAGCTGAGGCGGTCGAGCGCACCCGCGCCGAGCTGCGCGAAGTGATCTACAAGCAGGGACTGCTGCGCCAGGGCATCGACGATTCGAAGGCGGCGATGCGCGGGTTGATGGGCGAGTTCATCGAGCGCATGGACGGCATGGCCACCAGCACCGGTGAGTACCACGACCGCATCGGCAGCTACGCATTGCAACTGCGCGAGGCACGCAGCATCGCCGACCTCAACCAGCTGCTGCAGGACGTGATGCGCGATACCGGCAAGGTGCAGCAGCAGGCCGCGCAGGCGCGCGATCACCTGGCCAACGCACGGCAGGAAGTGGAACGCGCCGAGCAACGCATTGCCGAGCTGGAGCAGGAACTGCGTGCCGCTGGTGACCTGGCGCGTATCGATCCGCTGACCCAGGCGCTGAACCGACGCGGCCTGGACGAACTGCTGCAACGCGAGCTGGCCCGCGCAGCACGCAACAACTCACCGCTGGGTGTGGCGGTGATCGACCTGGATGATTTCCACCTGACCAACGATGCGCACGGGCATGCGGGTGGCGATGCGCTGCTGCAGCACCTGGTGGCCGTGTGCAAGCTGCTGCTGCGCGCCACCGACGGCATCGCACGGCTGGGCGGCGACGAGTTCGTGCTGGTGCTGCCGGAGACCCAGGGTGCCGACAGCATGGCCACCGTGCAACGCCTGCAGCGTTCACTGGCGCACCGCGTGCTGACCGTGCAGGACCAGCGCGTGCCGGTGCATTTCAGCGCCGGGCTGGCGCAATGGCAGCCTGGCGACGATACCGAAACCCTGCTGCGCCGTGCCGATGACGCGCTGTATGCAGCCAAGCGCCAGGGCAAGAACCGGGTACAGGCGGGGTAGTTCTCCGGTACACCGGAAACCGCTTCGGCAGGTGCCAACCTTGGTTGGCACACGTGGATACAAAGCGCCGACCAAGGTCGGCCTCTACCAATGCAAAGGACAGCGCTTCGGTAGGTGCCAACCTTGGTTGGCACACGCCGGAACAAAGCGCCGACCAAGGTCGGCCTCTACCAATGCAAAGAACAGCGCTTCGGTAGGTGCCAACCTTGGTTGGCACACGTGGATACAAAGCGCCGACCAAGGTCGGCCTCTACCAATGCAAAGGACAACGCTTCGGTAGGTGCCAACCTTGGTTGGCACGCGTGGATACAAAGCGCCGACCAAGGTCGGCCTCTACCAGCGCAAAGGACAGCGCTTCGGTAGGTGCCAACCTTGGTTGGCACACGTGGATACAAAGCGCCGGCCAAGGTCGGCCTCTACCAATGCAAAGGACAACGCTTCGGTAGGTGCCAACCTTGGTTGGCACACGCCGGAACAAAGCGCCGACCAAGGTCGGCCTCTACCGGGCAATGGGCCGCCGCTTACTTCCCGCGCAGCTTCTGGAACCCGGTCACCGCTGCCAGCACGATGGCGCCGGCGATGATGCCCACCACCATGTTGGCCACGGCGCTGATCAGCCAACCCCACTGCCCCTCACCGCCCAGCGCCTGCACCGCGTGGTGCAGCGCCGGCACGTTGTGCACCAGGATGCCGCCGCCCACCAGGAACATGGCAATGGTGCCGGCCACCGACAGAAACTTCATCAGCCACGGCGCCGAGGCCACCAGGCCGCGACCAAAGGCGGCAATGGCGCCGCCCTTGCGCGACAGGTACAGGCCAACGTCATCAAGCTTCACGATGCCCGCGACCAGCCCATAGACGAAGACCGTCATCGCCAGTGCAACCACGGCCAGCGTGGCCACCTGGTTGGTGAACGGTGCGGTGGCGACCACGCCCAGGGTCAGCACGATGATCTCGGCCGAGAGGATGAAGTCGGTGCGGACCGCGCCCTTCACCTTGTCCTTCTCCCACGCCACCATATCCACCTCGGCATCCGCCAGCGCCTTGCGCCGCTCGGCCTGATGCTCGGCGTCGTCCTCGGCCGAGTGCAGGAAGCGATGCGCCAGCTTCTCCACACCCTCGAAGCAGAGGAAGGCGCCGCCGATCATCATCAGCGGCACGATCAGCGGCACGTTCCAGCCACGGCTGTGCAGCCAGGCCTCCAGCGCGCTGATCGCCAGTGCCGCTGGCACCAGGATCACCTTGTTGACCAGCGAGCCCTTGGCCACCGCCCACACCACCGGCAGTTCGCGGTTGGCGTTGACCCCGGTCACCTGCTGCGCGTTCAGCGCCAGGTCGTCGCCCAGCACGCCGGCGGTTTTCTTCGCCGCGACCTTGGTCAGCACCGAGACGTCGTCGAGCAGGGAGGCGATATCGTCGAGCAGGGCAAACAGGCTGGCACCGGCCATGGGAAGTCCAGAGAGGGAATGAGCGGATTCTGACCGATCCCGGGGCCGCTGCGGAAGCAGTCGGATTCACCGCGTGCCTACCGCCCCCCGGCGACACTGCGGAATCCGGACATTGCCGGCCAGCGGCCGGCACTACCGTCTTTGCCGCATGGGAGTTCCGCTTGAGCAATCCGCCCACCGCCAATGGCAATCCCCCGCTGGTCAAAGGCATGAACCGGCGCAGCCAGATCCTGCGCCTGCTCATGCGCTACCGCCATTCGGGCGTGTTCTCGGGCATGAACCTGGACGCCGCCAGCCACCAGGCCGACGTCCCTGCCGATGGCAACCCGGAACAGTTCGTCAGCGACCTGGAAGCGCTGGGACCGACCTTCGTCAAACTGGGCCAGATGCTGTCCACCCGCCCGGACATGGTTCCGGTGGAGTTCGCCACCGCGCTGGAGCGCATGCAGGAAAAGGTGGCCGAGATCCCGGTCGAGCGCATCCATGCCATCGTCGAGCAGGAACTGGGCGCGCCGGTGAACAAGCTGTTCGCCGCGTTCGATCCTGAGCCGCTGGGCTGTGCCTCAATCGCGCAGGTACATCGCGCGGTGCTGCACGATGGCCGCCAGGTGGCGGTGAAGGTGCAGAAACCCGAGGTCGCCGCGCAGTTGCGCTCGGACCTGGAGGCACTGCGCAGCTTCGCGCTGGCCGCGGACCATCTGACCCAGGTCGGCCGTCGGGTGCGCCTGCGCGACTGGCTCAACGAGTTCGCCAAGACCCTGATGCAGGAGCTGGACTACCACGCCGAGGCGGAGAACCTGGCCCGTTTCGGCCGGCACCTGAAGCCGTTCCGCCGCCTGTGGATTCCGCAGCCGCTGTGGGACTACAGCAGCCAGCGCGTGCTGACCATGGAACTGGCCACCGGCGTGCGCGTGGATGCGATTCCCGATGTGCGCCGCACCGAGCAGTCGATGGATCCACTGGCAGCGGCGCTGATCCGCGGCTACCTGGACCAGATCTTCGTGCATGGCGAGATCCATGCCGACCCGCACCCCGGCAACCTGCGGGTGATGCCCGATGGCCGGCTGGCGATCTTCGACCTGGGCATGGTCGCGCACATGCCGCCGCGCCTGCGCGAGCGCTTGCTGAAGATCCTGTTCGCTGCGGTCGATGGCCGCGGCGAAGAAGTGGCCGACGACCTGATCAGCATCAGCACGCGGCTGGAGGCGTTCGATGAAGAGCGCTACCTGCGCGAGACCGGCCAGTTGATTGCGCGCTATGCGGCCAGCGGCAGTTTCTCCGAAGGCCGCGTGGTGCTGGACATGGTGCGCATCGCCACCGCTTGCGGCCTGCGCACACCACCGGAGCTGAGCCTGCTCGGCAAAGCGCTGCTCAACCTGGAAACCGTGTGCCGGTTGCTTGCACCCGAGCTGGAAACCCGCCGCATCGTCGAGCGCCAGCTGCAGCACGTGATGCGTGCACGCCTGAAGAAATCGCTGTCTGCCGCCAACCTCGCCAGCGAGGCGATGGAGCTGCAGCAGCTGCTGCGCGATGGGCCGCGCAAGCTGTCGGACATCATGGCGCTGCTGGCCGAGAACCGCCTGCAGATGAAGGTAACCGGACTGGAAGAGTCGCGGTTGATGGAGAACCTGCAGAAGATCGCCAACCGCGTGGCGGCCGGCATCATCAGCGCGGCATTGATCATGGCTGCGGCGATGATGATGAAGATCGACACCGGCTGGCACCTGTTCGGCTACCCGCTCATTGCGCTGATTCTGCTGTTCATCGGCGTAGTGCTCGGCCTTTGCATCGTGACCAGTGCATTGCTGTTCGACCGTCGTGCTCGGGCACGCGAAGAACGCGGGCATCGCTAGCGCATCAGCGAAAACCACCGTATTCATGCGGTTTTTAATGCAATCCAACGAAGCCCTTCACGCTCGTTTTACCTTCTGAGCGCGATTGCGCGCGTGTACTTTCAACAAACATTTCAGTCAGGTTCGTGCATGCACTATCGGGTCATCGGCCTGTCATATGCATGTGCTTGTGGCAGCGCTGGTCGGATGGACACGCGTCGGTACGACGTCCATCACCACCACCCCGTCACTGCCGAAGCTGCCTATGCTCTGGATACTGCTGCTGTCGTTGTTGCTGCTGTGCTGGTTGTTCCTCGCGTCCGACAAATGGGTGTGGTGGAAGGCTGGTGCATTCTCGCTGCTGCTACTCATGCTCAGCGCGTGGTGGCTGATCGACAAGCTGTCCGGTGATGGGCTTAATGCCGCCACCCTGTACCACCTGGGCGCCGACATGGAAGGCGCCGGTGTCTCCGATTTCAAGGGCTATATCGCCGGCTTCATCGTACTGGCGCTGGTCTCGCTGCTACCCCTGTTCGCCACGCGGGTGAAGCGTTGGCGCCGGCCCGGCCACGGTGGCGCATTGTTTGCCGGTTTCGCGGCCGTATGGGTAGTAACGATCATGATCAGCCCGCTGGCCCGCGACGGCCAGCGTCTCTACCAGCAGCTGCGCCCGGTCGACTTCGCCCGCATCGCCCCCGAGTACCAGGTGCCGACACAGCCGCTGCAACGCCCGCGCAACATCGTCTGGATCTACGGCGAGAGCCTGGAGCGTACCTACCTGGACGAGGCCGTGTTTCCCGGTCTGATGCCCAACCTCAACCGTCTGGCGTCCGAGTCACTGGACGTGCGCAACCTGGCCTCGGCCGAGGGCAGCGGCTGGACCATCGCCGGCCTGGTGTCGTCGATGTGCGGTGTGCCGCTGACCACTTCGCAGGGCGATGAGAACAGCATGGACCGCATGGGCAGCTTCCTGCCCAAGGCCGTGTGCCTGGGCGATTACCTGAAGCAGCAGGGCTACACCAACCATTACCTGGGTGGCGCCAACGGCCAGTTCGCCGGCAAGGGCCAGTTCCTGGCCAGCCACGGCTTCGACGAAGTGCATGACCTGGCGTGGTTCAAGCAGCAGAAGAAGATCGGCCGCATCCACTACTCGGCGTGGGGCGTGCACGATGACGTGCTGCTGGATACCGCCTACCAGCGCTTCGAGCAGCTCTCGCGCGCCGGTTCGCCGTTCATGCTGACCACGTTGACCATGGATACCCATCACCCGGCGGGCCACCTGCCGGTGGCGTGCAAGGGTGAGCGCTACCAGAGCCAGTACGGCAACATCAACATGCTCAACGCGCTCAAGTGCAGCGACCGGCTGATCTCGCAGCTGGTGCAGCGCATCCAGGCCAGCCCGTACGGCAAGGACACGCTGATCGTCATCGCCTCCGACCACCTGGCGATGCCCAACGATCTGACCCACATTCTGACCCGGCAGAAGCGCGAGAACCTGCTGCTGTTCCTGGGAGATGGCATTGCCCCGCAGCAGCTCAGCGCCGACGCCGGCACCACCCTGGATTCGGGTGCGACCCTGCTCAGCCTGCTGGACCCGAACCTGAAGACGATGGGCTTTGGCCGTTCGCTGATCGACAGCCAGCGCGCGCCGAGCGCGAGCGCAGCCACCCAGCGCGATGGTGGTCGTGACTATCCGCAGTACCTCGCCTTCGCGCGGTCGCTGTGGCTGGGCGAACCGACCCGCGAACTGAAGATCGATGGCGATGACCAGGTGGTGGTCGGCCTGCAGCACGTGCAGCCACCGGTGTTGCTGGAGTACGACAAGGACTGGGGTTTGAAGTCGGTGTATCTGGAGAACACCTCGCGCCAGTTCGATGATGCCGACCCGGACAACACCCTGGCCTACGTCGACCGCTGCACCGCGTTCGAGGATGGCTCGGCCGACGGCGACTGGTGCGCCCTGCTGGTCAACCGTGACAACGGCATCAAGCTGTACCGCGACAACGACCTGCGCGGTGGCATCGCGGTGGATGCACCGCTGGATGCGTTCCAGGGCCCGCGCCCGAGCGTGCGCCAGGCGCACATGATCACCCAGAAGGGTCGCCGTACCCGTGCCGGCCAGTACATGCTGCAGCTGGTGGCGAGCACGCGCCCGGACCGCGGCTTCTGGATCGAGGCGGTGTCCTCGCAACGCAAGGTGGTACTGGCGCAGCAGTGGGTGCAGCCCGATGCCAACGGCAAGATCAACGTGTCGTTCGGGCTGGACCACGAAGTGGACGATCTGGAGATCCGCGCGTGGTTGAACCACGCGGAGAAGCTGGCGGTGGACACGTTCGCACTGGTGCCATCCCGCAGCCGACCACGAGGATAGGGTTCTTTGCAGGGCTGCGCCCTGCACCCGCTACGAGCCGGAGCAAAGGCAACAGCAACGGCAACGGCGTGCATTCCGTGGTTTGGTGGGGCGGTGTGGGGTGGCAGGACACGCCGTAAACCCATCCATGGGGGCTCGATGGCGCCATCCATGGCGCCAACGGTCCTGCCACCCCACACCGCCCCACTTCTGACAGATTCCTAGCGTCTGGTAGATCCACGCCATGCGTGGATGAATCTCCATCGAAATCGAATATTTCGACAGTTGATCGAAGAACATCCACGCATGGCGTGGATCTACGTGTCGACCAAGGTCGACACCCACCAAGAGCACGCCATGCCATTCCGACAGATCGCGGAAATCTGTCGAAGGCGGGGGGGGGGGGGGGGGGGGGGGGGGGGGGGGGGGGGGGCCGCGCCCCCCCCCCCCCCCCCCCCCCCCCCGCCCCCCCCCCCCCCCCCCCCCCCCCCCCCCCCCCCCCACCCCGCCATCCCACAGGAAACCAGCTTTTGCCGTTGCCGTTGCTGTTGCCTTTGCTCCGGCTCGTAGCGGGTGCAGGGCGCAGCCCTGCAAATTACCCCCTACTCCTGCGGATCGCGGGTGATGTGGATGTCGGTCGGGGTCGACAGCGGGATGTTCCGCTCCGCCAGGATCTGCAACAGGCTGAAGTACAGATCGCTGCGGGTTCCGTACACCTGCCGCGGGCTGGCCACGTACGCGAAACTGTTGATGGTGATCTGGCCGCCGGCAATGCTGTCGATGTAGACCGTTGGCTCCGGCTGCTTCAGCACGTTGGTGTGTGCGGTGTACGCATCCAGCAGCGCCTGGCGCAGGTTGCCGACATCGGTGCTGGGCGGCACCGCGAACTGGATCTGGATGCGGCCCTGGTTGTTGCCCATCGTCATGTTGCGGATGGTCTTGGTGATCAGCTCGGAGTTGGGCACGATCAGGGTCGACTTGTCGCCGACCTGGATCTCGGTCGAACGCACGTTGATGCGGCGGATGTCGCCTTCCTGGTCACCCAGCTTCACCCAGTCGCCGATCTTCACCGGACGCTCGGCCAGCAGGATCAGGCCCGATACGAAGTTCTGGATGATCGCCTGCAGGCCGAAACCGATACCCACTGACAATGCACTGACCAGCAGCGCAAGGTTCTTCAGGTTCAGGCCCATCGCGGTCAGCGCCCACAGTCCCACCAGGATGATGCCGACGTAGCCGGCAATCGTGCTGATCGAGTTGCGGGCGCCGAGATCCAGCTCGGTCTTGGGCAGATAGGTGTCGGTCAGCCAGCGCTGCAACAGCTGGGTCAGCCCCATACCCACCAGCAGCACCAGCACGCCGGTGACGATACGGCCGGGTTGTAGCGTCAGGTCCTTGTTGATCTCGATGCCGTTGGCCAGCGAGGCTATGCGTTCGACGATCGTGCCGACGTTGCCGAACGGTGCGGCCAGGGCCAGCAGCGCGACCAGCACCACCAGCGTACGCAACATCGCAGACAGCAGAACACCCGCCTGCTCCAGCCTCGACACGCTCAGGCCAGTGCTGAGCAGGATGGTCTGGCCGACCTTGCTGTCCGCGTTGAGCAGCCACGTGCTGAAGTCATCGACGAACTTGAACAACAGCATCGCGGCCATCACCACAATGCTGCCGCCGATCAGCTGCTGGTTCACGAACTTGGCGAAATTCACGTAGCCCAGCAGGGTGGCGATGATCGCAGCCACCACCGCGATGTTGCCCGCCACGCGCGCCAGCACCAGCCAGCTGCTGCGCCGCACCGGCGTGCTCGCCGTCAGCCCGTCGGCCTGTGCCTCCAGCTTGGCCTCGGCCTCGGCGGTCTGCCGTCGGTGCAGGCGCGCCAGCGTCACCAGCATCGCCATGATCAGACCCAGGTAGGTCAGCGCGATCACTCCGTCCAGCGCCACGGTGGTCACATCGCTGGTGCGCGTGGCCTGATCGAGGGCGACCAGCACCGTACTCAACCAGGCCAGCGCTGCGGCGCCCCACGCATATTTGCGCAGCTTCAGCGCGGCGGTGTCATCCAGGTTCAACAACCGCCACGACGGGCGATTGGGCACCAGCAGGCAGGCGCTGAGCGCGGCGATGAACGCAGCGGCGAAGGTCGCCTGCTGCACGCCGTCGGCCACGTTCTGCAGGCGCGGGGCGATCGCATCGACGGCGTTGAGCGAGGCAATGAACACCACCACCGCATAGCCGGGCAGCAGCGTGCCCACCAGCAGCAGCCACATGGCCAGGCCGGAACGGCGCAGGCGACCGTCCGGCGCGCGCTCGGACTCCGCAAAGCGCCGGCCCAGCCTGCGCAGCCACAGCCGCAGCGGGAACATCATCACCAGCGCGGCCACCAGGCCCAGCAACGGCGTGCCCCAGCCATTGGCCCGGACGCCAGCGACAAACGTATCGCGCCCCTGCTCGGCCAACGGCGCGACGCGTGCGATATCGATCGGCAGGCGTTCGGCAACCTTGCTCCACAGTGCCGGAGACAACGGCGAGGCGACCTTCTTCCCCATGTCTTCGGCGCGTTGCGCAGTGCGCTGCTGGTCGATGTCGGCTGCCAGCTGCTGGGCACGCACGGCACTGGTCTTGGCCTGCGCTACGGACGCGGCCAGGCCGTCGCGCTGCTTGTTGATGGTGCGCCGTTGTGCCGCCAGTTCGGGCGGCTCGGTGGTGCCCTCGGCAGGCGTGCCCAGCTGCGCCAGCTGTTCGTTGAGTCGATCCAGCTGCGGCTGCAGCGCCTTTTCCAGCGCCTCGGCATCGCGCCGTGCCTGCGAGGCATTCTCGGACAGCATCGCCAGCGTCTCGATGGCGGCCGCATCACCCCGCTTGCGGTCGACCTCCTTCAGCTTCGCATCGATATCCGCCAGCTGCTGCTTGGGCGTGGGGTCCTCATCCTGTGCCAGCACCGGCGCGGACAGCAGGAAGACGCTGCACAGCAGCAGGACCAGCCAAGGGCCCCGTGCACGGATCGATCGCAGGAAAGAAGACAAGCCAGCCACACCGGTTCGCGCGGACCACCGCGCCTGCGCGCGACTATACGGCAGAGCCGGTCAAGGGCGGATGGACGGCCCCGGCAGCGTCGAGCATCAGTACTTCAGGCGCAGCTCTTCCACCGTGGGCTGCTGCAGCGCGTACCAGTCCTGGAACTCTTCCTCGGTGATCTCATCGGGCGCATACACCGCCACCGGGTGCCAGTCGTGGTCGGTGGGCAGCGGCTGGCGCGGGCCGGCACGCAGGCTGTAGGCCACGCCTTCGTAGTCGACCAGGTCATCGACCTGCGGCCACTGTTCGCGCGCGAACGCGGATTCACTCTTCAACAGAATCACCTGGTACATCGGCACCTCCACTTCGGTTGGATCAGGAGAACACGGCGCTGGTGGCAGGATACCGCCGCACCGGTGACAACAGGCACATCGCAGCGGCGACGGAACGTTCTGGACACGGTCATCGCCCCGGCTTCACCCGCCCATGGCAAGGCCATCGGCATCGTGGAGTCCCTCCCCTGCCACGACCGCCGATGACTGACCACCCGCCGCTGAAGACCGTCGCCGACCTCAAGCTGCCCCGCTACCTGGGCACCTGGTACGAGATCGCGCGCCTGCCGATGCGCCATGAACCGGAAGGCTGCACCGACGTGTCGGCGCACTACACCCTGCTCGACAACGGCAACGTCGGCGTCACCAACCGCTGCCGTATGGACGGCGAGGTCGAGGAAGCCACCGGCGAGGCCTGCGCCGTCGACAACGACAGCGCGCGCCTGGAGGTGAGCTTCCTGCCCAAGGGCCTGCGCTGGTTGCCGTTCGCCAAGGGCGACTACTGGGTGATCCAGGTCGCACCGGACTACAGCGTGTCGCTGGTCGGCAGCCCGGACCGCAAGTACCTGTGGCTGCTGGCCCGCGAGCCACAGCTGGACGCCACCGTGCAGGACCATTATCTGGCCGCAGCGCGCCTGCAGGGCTTCGATCTGTCCGAACTGATCCAGACCCCGCATACCGGCCAGCCCACGGCCTGATCTACGGGCAATGGTGGACGCCAACCGACTCCGCCAATGCCGTTATCCCCCATCGCGACATTCATCAGCAGCAGGCAAACTTCTGGTTTAACCAGTCCCCGAGAGACATGGAAGAGCAGCCATGGAATATCATTTGACAGAGGGACAGCTCAATGGCCCGGCTGAAATGTCGGCCATTGCTGGTCTGTCAGCCCGCGTGGGAGTGGCACTTCCCGAGAGTTACCTTGAATTCCTTAGGGCGCACAACGGTGGCGAAGGATTTGTTGGCGACAACTACATTGTCTTCTGGGAAGCAGAAGAAGTCATCGACTTCAATCGTGAGTATGAGGTTGAATCATACGCGCCGGGCATATTCCTGTTCGCTTCGGACGGCGGCGGGGAGGGCTATGGATTCGACACACTGGACACAGCAATGCCGGTAGTGCGGATTCCATTCATTGGCATGGAACGTCAGTACGCCATCCCTGTAGCGAGTGACCTTCCCGACCTGTTCGCTCGATTGCTTGTAGATCAGCCTGCGGACGAGCATGAAATCGATCCGGCGAATTGACCCATGGACCTCAAGAGTGGCTACCCGTGGTGGGCGGTACGCAATGGATTGATCCAGGCGTTTCCGCCAATGGAAAAGGACCTGCGCTGCGATGTGCTGGTGGTCGGCGGCGGCATCACCGGTGCGCTGATCGCCGACGAACTGTCCCGGCATGGCCACGACGTGGCAGTGATCGAACAGCGCGACATCGGCTGGGGCAGCACCGCTGCCAGCACCGCCCTGCTGCAGTACGAGATCGATACCCATCTGCTGGAACTGGCCCAACGCTATGGCCAGGACGCCGCCGCGCTGGCCTACCGCGCCTGTGCCGAGGCCATTCCGGCGCTGGGCGAGGTCGCTCGCGGCCTGAAAGACGTTGATTTCCAGCGCATGGACAGCCTCTATCTGGCCAGCCGCCACCGCGACGTGCCGCGCCTGATGGCCGAGGGCGATGCCCGTCGCGGCATCGGCCTGGATGCCCGCTGGCTGGGCCCGGAGGCACTGCGGGAACGTTTCGACGTTGAGACCGGCGGCGCCCTGCTGACCCGGCAGGCGGCCCGGGTTGATCCGTATCGGCTGACCTATGCGCTACTGCAGCGCCTGCGTCGGCGCGGCGGCCATGTGCATGACCGCACCGTACTGCACAGCCTCGATGCTACCGCGCGCGGGGTGGCCGCCCGTACCGAAGCCGGTGCCACCATCCGCGCACGCCACGTGGTGCTGGCCATGGGCTATGCCAACCAACGCTGGCTCAAGCAACGGGTCGCACGCAACCGCAGCAGCTACGCCTTCATCACCGATCCCATCGATGCGGACGTGCTCGGCCGGCTGCGCACCACGATGGTCTGGGAGAGCGCCCGCCCCTACCTGTACCTGCGCGCCACCGGCGACTGTCGCCTGCTGGTCGGCGGGCTGGACGACGCCATCGACATTCCCGCCCGCCGCGACAGGCGCCTAGAGCGCAAGGCCGACAAGCTGATGAAACAGCTGCAGCACTGGTTCCCACGGCTGGACCCGGTACCAGCGTTTTCCTGGGCCGGGACCTTCGCCGAGACCGCCGACGGCCTGCCGTTCTTCGGCCCGCACGATCAGTGGGGCCCGCGGGTGCATTTCGCCATGGCCTACGGCGGCAACGGCATCACCTATTCAATGATCGGCGCGCAGCTGCTGCGGGCCGGGATCGAGCGGCGCAGGCATCCGCTCACGGGGCTGTTCGGGTTCGGGCGGCTGTGACCTGCAGCCAGGCATGGCCTGGCTCTACCCCAATCCGGCGCCGACAGGCATCATTCAAGCAACCCCTGCTAGCGTCGGCCTGTACTGCCGCGTGTTGCGTGGTCACCTGTCCGCTGGAGCGCCGTCATGATCCGCCCCCTGACCCTGCTGCTGTGCCTGGCCCTGCCGGGAACCGTACTGGCCCAGTCCGCCGCCGGCGCCACCGCGCCGCAGGCCGCCGGCCTGGACCTGACGCTGCCGCAGGCGCCGATGCGCTACCTCAACGACCCGGCCCTGCAGCAGGACCCGCCGGGCACGTATTACGGTGACAAGAGCGGCCCGCGCGTGCACGACGACGCGAAGATCGCCGACGTCACCGACGACAAGGTCAAGGTGTCCGGCAGCTTCACAACCGGCATCGGCTACTCCAAGAACGGTGGCAACAGCCACTACAACGCCGCCACGCTGAACCTGAGCAAGAACTACACCACCGATGAGGGCAAGACCCACGGGGTCAACGTCAACATCCACGTGAGCGAAGGCAAGGGCCCGGGCTTCTTCGGTCCGTACGGCGGCTACTACGGCCGCGGCCCGGGCTACTGGGATTACCCGCCGCCGTTTGGCTGGTAAGCGCCGCGTCGGGCCTGGGCCACCAAGGTCGGCCGCTACCGCTGCGTACGCTTGGTAGGTGTCGACCTTGGTCGACACGCTTTCTCCTCGTGTGCCGGCCAGCGGCCGGCACTTACCGGCACGCGAATCAATCCAGCCAGCCATCGCGCTCGCTGTGCAGGATGCGGCCGTCATAACCGCTCAGGCGCACGTCCACTTTCTGGTTGCGGGCATTCCGGGCTTCCAGCGACCAGGTCGCGCCATCGCGTTCCAGCGAATGGATCTCGCGCAGGCCATGCGCCTGCGCCCGTGCCAGCACCTGCTCGGTGGTCAACAGCGCGCGGCCGCTGTGCTCGTCGAAGATCTCGCCGGTCTTGGGGTCTACGTAGACCTCGCTGAAGCGGCCATCGGCGCGGCTCACGTCGGCCTCCCACAGGCCATCATCGCGTTCGATCTCGTGGATCTGGGTGTAGCCGGCCTTGCGCAGGGTCTGTTCGACCTGGGCCATGCCCAGCGGCGCAGCCTGTACGGCCGGTGCGATGGCCAGTAGAGCAACAGTGGCGAGGGTGAGCGACTTCAACATGGGGGTTCTCCTGTTCGTGTTCGTGGCCGGACCATCCCGGCAACGCCACAATGCACCCCGTGGTTAACAGCTCCTTAGCCGGCACTGTTAGCCAACTGTTAGTCAGCCCCGGCACACTCACCCCTGTTCCTACAGCCCGCCCTGCGCCCCGATGCTCTCCACCCTGCCCCTGCTGCTGGCCCTGGCCAGCGCCCCGACCGCCGCCGCGCCGGCACAGGACCCGGCGCAGCAGGTCGCGCGCCGAGCCGTGCAGCAGGGCCGCTACGTGCCGTTGGAAAGCGTGGTGCGCGATGCACTCAAGCGCTTTCCGGGCCAGCTGCTGGAAGTGGAGCTGGACGACGGCGTCTACGAAGTGGAGATCCTGCGCGGCGACGGCGTGGTAGTGGAGCTGGACTATGATGCGCGCAGCGGAAAGCTGCTGAAGACGGAGCTCGACGACTGATGCGCATCCTGTTGGCCGAAGACGATGCCGCGCTGGCACAGCGCCTGGTGCCCCTGCTGGAGCAGGCCGGCTACGTGGTGCACGTGGTCGCCGACGGCCGCCAGGCCGAGGAGATCGGCCAGATCGAAGATCTGCAGGCCGCCATCGTCGATCTGGGCCTGCCCGGGCTGGACGGACTGAGCGTGATCGAGCGCTGGCGCGGCAACGGCCGCGGCTTTCCGGTGCTGGTACTGACCGCACGCGGGCGCTGGCACGACAAGCTGGCTGGGTTCGATGCCGGTGCCGATGACTATCTCACCAAACCGTTCCAGGCCGACGAACTGGTGCTGCGCCTGCGCGCCCTGATCCGTCGCAGCCACGGCCACGCCAGCCCGCGCCTGCACTGCGGCCCGCTGCAGCTGGACGTCAACGCCGGCCGCTTTGAACTGGATGGGCAGGCGCTGTCGCTGAGCCCGCAGGAGTTCCGCCTGCTCAGTTACTTCATCCACCACAGCGGCCAGGTGATCGGCCGCGACCGCCTGGGCGAACAGGTGTTCGATGGCGGCCACGATCCGGACTCGAACGCACTGGACGTGCTGCTCGGGCGGGTGCGCCGCAAGCTTGGCATCGATCTGATCCAGACCGTGCGCGGCCAGGGCTGGCGGCTGGCCGCGCCGTGAGCCGGCAACCCTCGCTGCGACGACGCCTGCTGCTGGCTGGCGGTGCCGGCCTGCTGCTGGTCTCGCTGCTGGCCAGCGCGCTGCTGGGCGAACTGTTCAAGCGCAGCGCGCGTGATCGGCTGGACCACGAACTGCAGCAGGACATGCTGACCCTGGTCGCGCAGATGGAAGTCACCCCCGACCACCAGCTGCAGCTGCGCCAGGAACCTAACGATGCGCGCTTCCAGCGGGTGTTCTCCGGTGCGTACTGGCAGATCGCCGGTGCCGACGGCGAGGTGCTGCTGCAGTCACGCTCGTTGTGGGATGAAACGCTTCCCGTCACGGCCATTGGCCCGGCCACGCGCAACCTGACCGGCCCCCTGCAGCAATCGCTGCGCGCACGCATGCAGCAGGTGCGCCTGCCACGCGCCAACGAACCGTTCGTGGCTGTGGTTGCCACCGATCGCAGCGCGCTGGATGCGGATGTGGCCGCGTTCCGCCAGCGTACTGCCATCGCGCTGGGTGTGTTGGTCGCGGCGTGGCTGGCGGTGCTGGCCAGCCAGGTGCACTTCGGATTGCGTCCATTGCATCGCCTCGGTGCACAGCTGGAACGGGTGCGGCGCGGCGACGCGCAGCGCATCGATACACAGGGGCTGGGTGCGGAGGTCGCACCGCTGGGCGAGGAGCTCAACGCACTGCTGGAGCATCAGCAGCGCATGGTCGCGCGCGCACGCACCAGTGCACAGGATCTGGCGCATGCGCTGAAAACCCCGCTGAGCGTGCTGGCCACTGAGGCCGACGGCGACGGCGCGGACTGGCGTGCCACCGTGCGCGAGCAGAGTGCGCGTATGCAGGCCAGTGTCGACCGTTACCTGGCCGCAGGGTTGGCCGCCGACCATCGCCAGCGCACCGACGTGGCGGCGGTCGCACAGGCAATGTGCCGGCTGATGGCACGCGTGCATGGCGAACGTGGCATCACGTTCACGGCGGCTGGTATCGATCCGGCGCTGCAGTTCGCCGGTGCCAGTGCGGACCTGGAGGAGATGCTGGGCAATCTGCTGGACAACGCCGGCAAGTGGGCCAAGCAGCAGGTGGACGTCACTGCAGACACCAGCGAAGGGCAGTTGCGCATTGAGGTACGCGACGACGGCCCCGGGCTGGCTGCAGACGCGCTGGAACAGGTCACCCACCGTGGCGTGCGCCTGGATGAGCGCGAGGGCAGCAGTGGGCTGGGGTTGGCGATCGTAGGTGATATCGCCGCCAGTTATGGCGGACGCGTGGCGCTGGAGAATGCGCAGCCCGGCCTGCGTGCAACGTTGTGGTTGCCGGTGGGGTAAAGCAACGCTACCGGTTCACGTGCACCCGGTAGGTGTCGCCCTTGGTCGACACGCACCCAGCATCAACGGTGATGCATCCACCAGCAATCAATCGCGTCCAGCACGATGTGGATGATCAAACCGATACCGAACAACCGCGTTTTCTTCGGCACGCACAGCCCGGCATAGACCGCGATGGCCGGTGCGGTGTGCAGCGGGTGGAACCCGATGCTGCAGCGGTTCGGTGCGTAGATCGGATCGGCCAGCAGATGGTCCAGGTCGATGATCCAGCCCAGCAGCATCAGCAACCATGCCGAGGCGAAGCGCTTGCGCCAGAACAGCCATGCCAGCAGGGCTGGCACGGCGGCATGCAGGAACAGGTGGAAGATCGCGCGGGCGCTCATCGGGGCCGGTAGCGCCGGGCCATGCCCGGCGTTCCCGTTGACCTCAGACCAGCGGTTCGTCGGACAGGTAGGTGTAACCGGTCAGGCCGGCTTCCAGCGCTTCGGACAGCTCCTGCGCACGTTCCGGCGACAGCTGCGCCTCGGCCACGCGCTGCGCATAGGTGGCGCGCAGTTCGTCCAGGCGGTAACCCACGTAATCCAGCATCACGTCGGTGGTGTCACCACGGCGCTGCTGGGTGATGGCGTAGCCATCGGCATCGGCCAGCACTTCCACCGCATCGGTATCGCCGAACAGGTTGTGGATGTCGCCCAGGATCTCCTGGTAGGCGCCGACCATGAAGAAGCCGATGCGATAGCTCTCGCCCGGCTTCATCTTGTGCAGCGGCAGCGAGCTGTCCAGGCTCTCGTTCTCGACATAGGTTTCCACCATGCCGTCCGAGTCGCAGGTCATGTCGGCGATGATGCCGCGGCGGTCCGGGGTTTCGTCCAGGCGCTCGATCGGCACGATCGGGAACACCTGGTCGATCGCCCACACGTCCGGGATCGATTCGAACACGCTGAAGTTGACGAAATACTTGTCGACCAGGCGCTCGTTCAGTTCGTCCAGCACCGGGCGATGGCTCTTCTCGTCATAGCTCAGGCGCGCACGCACGCCGTGGGCGATGGCGTAGAACAGATCGTCGATGCGCGCACGCTGCGGCAGGTCGATCTGGCCCAGCGCATAGCTGGCCAGGCCTTCGGCGTGGAAGTGCTGTGCTTCCTGGAACAGCTCCACCGCCGGGCGCACGTCCAGCTCGTCGTGGATCTCGCGCAGGTGGCGGATCGCCGCCGGCTCGTCGTCGTGCTGGTCCGGCACGCGGCCTTCCTGCGCTTCTTCCACTTCCGAGACATTGGCGATCAGCACCGCGTGGTGCGCGGTCATCGCGCGGCCGCACTCGGTGACGATGCGCGGCGGGGTCAGGCCGAACTCTTCGCAGGCATTGGCCAGCGGCTGCACGATGTTGCTGGCATAGGAATGCAGGCCGTAGTTGATCGAGCAGAAGCTGCGCGAACGGGTGCCTTCATAGTCCACGCCCAGACCACCGCCCACGTCGACGTGGGTGATCTTCGCGCCCAGGCGCGACAGCTCCACGAAGTAGCGGGTGGCTTCGCGCATGCCATTGGCGATGTCGCGCACGTTGGAGATCTGCGAGCCCATGTGGAAGTGCAGCAGGTTCAGGCAGTCGGCGTACTCGGTGTCACGCAGCGACTTCCACAGGTCCAGCAGCTGGCGCGGCGACAGGCCGAACTTGGCCTTGTCGCCACCGCTGTTCTGCCACTTGCCGGCGCCCAGCGAGGCCAGGCGCATGCGCACGCCCAGGCCCGGCTTCACGTCCAGCGCCTTGGACTCTTCCAGCACCAGCTTCAGCTCGGACGGCTTCTCGATGACGATGAAGGTCTGCAGGCCCAGCTTGCGGCCGATCAGGGCCAGGCGGATGTACTCGCGGTCCTTGTAACCGTTGCACACGATCAGGCCACCCGGGCGCGACAGCGCCAGCACGGCCATCAGCTCGGGCTTGCTGCCCGCTTCCAGGCCGAAGCCCTCGCCGTGGTGACTGGCCAGGGTGCCGGCCACGCCGCGGGTCTGGTTGACCTTGATCGGGTACACGGCGGTGTAGCCGCCACTGTATTCCCAGTCCTGCTGGGCCTGGCCGAAGGCCGCCTGCAGCTTGCCCAGGCGCTGGCCGAGGATGTCCGGGAAGCGCACCAGCAGCGGCAGCTTGGCACCGGCCGCGCGCGCCGCGTCGACCACCTTGGGCAGCGACACCACCGGGCCGTCCGCCCCGGTCGGTCTCACCACCATGTGCCCGGCCTGATCCACGTCGAAGTAACCGTCCGCCCAATGCGGGATCGAGTAGGTCTTGCGGGCTTGGTCGAGGGACCAATCGGTCATTTCAGTCGGCCTTGTTGGCAATAAAAGGGGGGGCATGATAACGCCTATATGCCCACAGGTTCGTTATCATGCGCGCCCGCGCCCGTGACAGGTTTCAACCTGAACGGGCCGATCCGTCCGGATGTGGCATCTGTGCCACGCGGCCCCGCCCGCCAGCCCGGCTCCACCCCTCCGAACAGGACTGTTTTCCCATGACTGACAGCAACAACTGGTACATCGAACACTTCGAGCGCACCGGCTCGGCCATCGGCTACCGCATCACCGGCAAGCTGGACGAGGTGCAGTCGCCGTTCCAGAAGATCGAGATCTTCCAGACCACCGACTGGGGCAACCTGATGACCATCGACGGGGCCATCATGCTGACCAGCAAGGACAACTTCTTCTACCACGAGATGATCAGCCACCCGGTGCTGTTCACCCACGCCGCGCCCAAGCGCGTGGTGATCATCGGCGGCGGCGACTGCGGCACCCTGCGCGAAGTGCTCAAGCACACCGGCGTGGAGAGCGTGACCCAGTGCGATATCGACGAGCAGGTCACCGTGATGGCGCGCAAGCACTTCCCGGAACTGTGCGATTCCAACGACGACGCCCGCGCCGAACTGCTGTTCGACGACGGCGTGGCCTACATGGCCAACTGCCCGGCCGGCAGCGTGGACGTGGTGATCGTCGATTCGACCGACCCGGTCGGCCCGGGCGAAGGCCTGTTCAACAAGGCCTTCTACGAGAGCTGCTTCAAGGCCCTGAAGGACGACGGCATCCTGGTGCAGCAGTCCGAGTCGCCGCTGATGCAGCTGGACCTGATCAACGAAATGCGCACCGAGATGGGCAAGGCCGGCTTCGGTTCGTTCAAGACCCTGCCGTTCCCGCAGCCGTGCTACCCCACCGGCTGGTGGAGCGTGACCATGGCGCGCAAGGGCGACAGCAGCTTCGACTTCCGCCAGGCCGACTCGGCCGCCAAGACCTTCAACACCCTGTACTACACCGCCGCGCTGCACACCGGCGTGCTGGTGACCCCGCCGTTCGTGCAGGCGGCGCTGAAGGGTTGATCGGAAAGCGTGCCAACCAAGGTTGGCACCTACCAAAGCAAAAACCCGCGCTGGCGACAGCGCGGGTTTTTTCATGTTCCGGTAGTGCCGGCCGCTGGCCGGCAACCGCATGTAACGATCAAAGCGCCCAGATACCGGCGATCACCGCCACCACCAGGCCCCACTTGATCAGCTGGTAGGCCACCACGCTGCGCTCGCGCAGTGCCTTGGCCTTCAGGCGCACCTTGTAGACACTGCCGAACGCCTTGTTGACGCCACCGGTCGGGTCACCCGGCAGGTTCGGCGATGCACCACCGGCCAGCAGCGTGGCCGCCACCGCGCGGTTGAACAGCCCCGGCAGGCCGAAGCGCAGCGGGCGGGCGATGTCGCAGAACAGGATCACGCGGTCATCGGGCGTCTCGTTGTGCGCGTGGTGGATGTAGGTCTCGTCGAACATCATCCACTCGCCGTCGCGCCAGCTCTTCTTGATGCCGTCCACTTCGATGTAGCAGCCGTCGTTGTTGGGCGTGGCCAGGCCCAGGTGCAGGCGCAGCGAACCGGCGAACGGGTCGCGGTGCGGGCGCAGTTCACTGCCCGACGGCAGCTGCGCGAACATCGCCGCGCGCACATCCGGCAGCGACTCCAGCAGCGCCGTGGTCTTGGGGCACATCGCCTTCGCCGACGGGTGCGACGGGCCATACCACTTCAGGTAGAAGCGCTTCCAGCCACGGCGGAAGAACGAATTGAAGCCGGCATCGTTGAACGTGCTGGAGGCCGCGATCTTCTGCGCATCGCGCAGCGCCAGCGCCTCGTCGCGGATCATCTGCCAGTTCTGGCGCAGCGGCTCCAGCTGCGGGAACTCCTTGGCCGGGTCCAGGAACGGCGTGGTCGGCACCTTCGAGAACATGTACATGACCACGTTGATCGGGGCCATGAAACTGGAGTGGTCCAGCAGCTGGCGCGACCAGCGCGCGCGCACCTTGCCACGGAAGTGGATGTACAGCACGCAGGCCACGAACAGCGCTGCAATGACGATTTTGATGATCAAAGCACTTTCCTCCAGCCGCGGCCGGAACGGGAAACGGGGCGACGCACGGCCAGGCGGCCAGCACCGGTGGGGACCGCGGCAGGGGACGGGGACGTGCCAGGAAGGGGCGGCCGCCGATGTCGCGAATTAACAGCTTATGGTCGGCAGGCCGTGCGTCGGGGTCAAGCCGGACGTGCGTGACGTTCAGCGGGGCGCGGATGAACGACGCGATGCAACGCCCAACCTATTGATTCTGAAAGAACCTACGACAAAGTGAGACGGAATTGTCCGATTGGGCGCGACGAACTGTTCCAGCCACGGCCCCGACATTTCTCCGACAAATCGTGGAATAGCGAACTGGCGAGTACTAAAATTAACGAAAACTTAGTAACTCCCTGTAACACCGGTTCGCTTGACGCTTTGCGCCACCCACCGGGTCGTCCGAGACCCCGACATGCATCTTCCTGCCCTGCCCCCCTCCTCCTGCGGCGAAGACGCCGCCACCCCGCTGCTGCTCAAGCGCGGCGAACGCTTCCTGGCCCCCGACGTCTACCGCACCTGCCTGGACGGGCGCGAGGCGGTCATCAAGGACTATTCCCGCTATCGCGGCACTCCCGTTTCGCTGATCGCGCGGCTGATGGTGCGCCGTGAAGCACGCATTCTGCAGCGCCTGGGCGGCTGGAAGCATGCTCCCGCGCTGCTCGGCACCCTGGGTGGCCTGGCACTGGGCATGGAGTTCATTCCCGGCCAGACGCTCAGCACCGCGCAGGTGGTCGGCACTGAAGTGTTCGAGCAGCTGCAGCACGCGCTCAGCCGTCTGCATGCCGCTGGCATCACCCACAACGACCTGCATGGCACCAACGTGGTGGTCAGTGGCGGCGTGCCGGTACTGCTGGACTTCACCTCCGCCTGGCGCGCCCCGCGCTGGCTACGCCGCAACCCGCTGAGCCGGCAGTTGCGCCGCAGCGACATGAAGAACCTGCTGAAGATCCGCCAGCGCGTGACCGGCCAGGCCCCGAGTGCCGCGCAGGCCGCACTGGTGGCCGACCCGGGTTGGGTCGCCGCCGTGCGCCAGGGCTGGAAGCGGTTCTATAAGTGGGCGAAGCGGCGGTAGGGGTCGAGCTTGCTCGACCGCTTTTCTGTAGGGCCGAGCCGATGCTTGGCTGCCGTTTCGTAGAGTCGAGCTTGCTCGACTGAAGCGCAGAGCAGTCGAGCAAGCTCGACTCTACAAAGAGCAAGCCGAGCATCGGCTCGTCTCTACAACATCCCGCCGAACGG